>NZ_DASQNP010000234.1:0-65835 GCF_035644915.1 Streptomyces sp. | reverse complement strand
ACGTCGTCGTGCCCGCAGCACCGCTTGACCAGCTTCTTCACGGCCTGTTCCAGTCCGTACTTCTCCAGGCACGGGGCGCACTCCTCGAAGTGCACCTCGAACTTCGTGCGGTCCCCGTCGGGCATCTCGCGGTCCAGGTATTCGTAGAGATGGTCCAGGACCTCGGCGCAGTCCGTCTCGTGCGGCTCTCCGCAACTCATGAGCCCGAGCCTTTCCGGTCGTGCGACTCGTCGGACGCGGCGGCGCCGTTCGCGCCCGCCGGAACCAGTCCGCGCTCGCGGGCGTAATCCTCCAGCATGCCGCGCAGCTGGCGGCGACCGCGGTGCAGACGGGACATCACCGTGCCGATGGGCGTCCCCATGATGTCCGCGATCTCCTTGTACGCGAATCCCTCGACGTCCGCGAGATAGACCGCTATCCGGAACTCCTCCGGGATCGCCTGGAGGGCCTCCTTCACGTCCGAGTCCGGCAGGTGGTCCAGTGCCTGTGCCTCGGCCGAGCGCAGCCCGGTCGACATGTGCGACTCGGCGCGGGCGAGCTGCCAGTCCTCGATCTCCTCGGCCGCGCTGCGCTGGGGCTCGCGCTGCTTCTTGCGGTAGGAGTTGATGAAGGTGTTGGTGAGGATGCGGTACATCCACGCCTTGAGGTTGGTGCCCTCGCGGAACTGGTGGAAGGACGCGTAGGCCTTGGCGTACGTCTCCTGGACCAGGTCCTCCGCATCGGCGGGATTGCGCGTCATGCGCAGCGCCGCCGAGTACATCTGGTCCAGGAAGGCGAGGGCGTCCCGTTCGAAGCGCGCGTTCCGCTCGGCTTCCGTCTCCACGGGCTCCTGGTGCGCAGCGTCGTCGGTCCCGGTGACCGGACCCACCTCCTCCGATGCGGCTGCGAGTCCAAGGGCGGACCCACTCGCATCGGAGAATAGACGACGCCCCGTTCCCCGCGCCGCCCGGAAGGGGACATCTCCGGCGAGTCCGGCGAGCCTCAGCGTCGCCCAGTCCACGTCCGCCGCCGTCGATGGTGTGCTCACCGGGCGGGACGGGCATGCGATCGAACCCATGGTGGGTGGACTCCCTCTCCTGGCGTGTACGTGCTCTGTCCGTGCGTGTCCTGCACAGACGGCAACGCACCCGCCCGGGGAGTCATTCCCGGTCCAGCCACTCCCGCACCGAGTCGGTGATCACACGGAGCGCGGCCTCCTGGGCGTCCGGGCCGGACGTCCCCCTCTTCGGCACGGCGAAGCCGTGGTCTCCCCCGGGCACCTCGACGACCTCCGTGTCCCCGGGGAACTCCGCGGGCCGCCCGAAGGGGTCGCGCCCGCCCTGGACGACCAGGGTCCGCACCCCGGCCGCGCGCAGTTCCCCGGCCCGGGACCGCTCCGGCCTGCCGGGAGGGTGGAGGGGGAAGGCCAGCGCGAGCACGGCGTGCGCCCCGAGTTCGCCCGCGGTCCGGCAGGCCACGCGCGCTCCGGCGCTGCGCCCGCCGGAGACGACCGGCAGCCCTTCCCCGGCCAGGACGGGCCACACCGCCCGCCAGCCCGCGTCGAGGGTCCTGGGCGCGGGCGCCAGCCTCTTCCCCGCCACCCGCCAGGGCTGCTCGACCAGGGCGACGGAGACCCCGTGCCCGGGCAGTGCCGCGGCCAGGGCCTGCAGGTCCCGCGCCTCGATGCCGCCCCCGGCGCCGTGCCCCAGTGCCAGGACCAGACGCGCCCGGGCCGCGCGGTGCCAGGTGACGCGCGCCGGTCCGGCCGGGGTGTCCACCGTCTGCACCGCTCCGGCCGCCGTTCCCGCCGTTCCCGTCGCCGCGGCCGTTCCGGCCGTTCCGTCGTCGATCACGGTCCTCAGAACAGCGTCCCGGCCTCGGGCCCGTCAAGCTCCGTCAGCAGTTCGGGCCCGTTGTTGCGCACGTTGCTGACCTCGGTGCTCACCGGATAGGCCCGCACCGCCTCGGGGGGCGGCGGGGCCAGCAGCTCGCGCAGCCCGTCCACGTCGGTGCGGGCCGGATCCAGCCAGGCGTCCCACCGGTCGGGGGTGAGCACCAGCGGCATCCGCGGGTGGATGTCGGCGAGCGCGCGGGGCCCCCCGTCACCGTCCGCGCCGCCGGCTCCCGCGAACGGCCGGGTCTCCGCCGCGGTGGTGATCACCGCGCACGTCGCCCACCACGCCTGCGGATGGTCGTCGGGCAGCGTCCTGTCTCGCCAGAACTCGTAGATCCCGGCCATCGCCATCACCGAGCCGTCGGCCGGCGTCACGAAGTACGGCTGCTTGCGCGGCCGCTTCCGCTTGCCCTTCTCCTCCTCCTGCCGCTCGGCCTTCCCGGTGACCCACTCGTAGTAGCCGTCGGCGGGCAGCAGGCAGCGCCGCGCGGCGAAGGGCCGGCGGTAGGAGGGCTTCTCGTGCACGGTCTCGGCCCGTGCGTTGATCATCTTCACGCCCACGTCCGGGGACTTCGCCCAGGAGGGCACCAGCCCCCAGCGCAGCGGCCGGAGCTGCCGTACCGGCCGCTTGTCCTCGCCGTCCTTCAGGGGCCGGTCGAGCACCGCGTACACCTGCTTGGTCGGAGCCACGTTCCAGTCGGGCGCCAGGGTCTCGGCCGGATCCCACTTCTCCACGCCGAACAGCCCGGCCAGTTCCTCGGGCCCACGGCTCGCCGCATACCGTCCGCACATGCTGCCACCCTGCCACGTCCCACCGACACTCGGCACGGCCGGCGGACGTCCGTGACACACTGCGACACGCCGCCCGCGGCCCGCGGCGGGGGAACGGGGCCGCGGAGCGGAGGGGGACGCGGGAGGAAAACGCGGGAGAAACGCAGGGGAAACGCAGGGGAACACGGAGGAAGGAGCCGGCCGGGGCATGGGCACGGACAGCATCGCCGAGGTGTGGGACCGCGTCGTCGGGACGCAACCCGATCCGTCGCTGCCGGTCGTCGTGGCCACCGGGCTGGTGGCCCTGGCCGTGGTGGCGCCGCGAGGGGTGTGGCGGGTGACGCGGAACGCGGTGACCATCGCCCACGAGGGCGGGCACGGCCTCGTCGCGCTGCTGACCGGACGGCGGCTGGAGGGCATACGGCTGCACTCGGACACCTCCGGACTGACCGTCTCCCGGGGGAGGCCGACCGGGATCGGGATGGTGCTGACGTCCGCCGCCGGGTACACCGCCCCGCCGCTGCTCGGACTGGCCGGGGCGTGGCTGCTGGCCGACGGGCGCGTCACCGCGCTGCTGTGGGGCGCCACGGCGCTGCTGCTGGCGATGCTGGTGATGGTGCGCAACGCCTACGGGATGCTGACCGTCGTCCTCACCGGCGGGACGTTCTTCCTGGTGTCGTGGTTCGCCGGGACCGAGGTGCAGGGGGCCTTCGCCTACGGAGTGGTGTGGTTCCTGCTGCTGGGCGGGGTGCGGCCCGTCGTCGAGCTCCAGGCCAAGCGGCGCCGGGGCGAGGCGCCGGACTCCGACGCCGACCAGCTCGCGCGGCTGACCAACGCGCCCGCGGCGCTGTGGCTGCTGCTCTTCCACGCCGTCGCCCTGTGCTCGCTGACCGGCGGCGGACGGTGGCTGCTGGGGCTCTGACCCCGCGCGGTGCCGCTGTGCGCCGTCGTGCGTCGGCCCTGCGCCGTTGTGCGCCGCCGGCGGTACGTCGTCCACAGCCGCCCGGTGCTGTCGCTTCGCGGTCGTGCTTCCGGCCGTATTTCTCGGTGTTCGATCGGGATTCCCGCCCCGCCCGAGCCACTAAAGTTGGGGCCATGACCGACAACACCGCTCTCTGGCCTGCACCGCTCGCGTCCGGCGCGGTCGACGCGACCGTCACCGTGCCCGGCTCGAAGTCGGTCACCAACCGCGGTCTGGTACTCGCCGCCCTCGCCTCCGAGCCGGGCTGGCTGCGCCGCCCGCTGCGCTCGCGCGACACCCTGCTGATGGCCGAGGGCCTGCGGGCCATGGGAGTGGGCATCGAGGAGACGGTCTCCTCCAGCTCCGCCCCCGTCCCCGGCGCCCCCGCGGGCACCGGGGAGGCGTGGCGCGTCATCCCCGCCGGGCTGCACGGCCCCGCCACCGTGGACGTGGGGAACGCGGGCACCGTGATGCGCTTCCTGCCGCCCGTCGCCGCCCTCGCCGACGGCCCGGTCCACTTCGACGGCGACCGGCGGTCCCACGAGCGCCCGCTGCACGGCGTGATCGACGCGCTGCGCGCGCTCGGCGCCCGCATCGACGACGACGGGCGCGGTTCGCTGCCGATGACCGTGCACGGCAGCGGTTCCCTGACCGGCGGCAGGGTGGAGATCGACGCGTCCTCGTCCTCCCAGTTCGTCAGCGCCCTGCTGCTCTCCGGCTCCCGCTTCAACCAGGGTGTCGAGGTGCGCCACACCGGCGGCCCCCTGCCGTCCATGCCGCACATCCGGATGACGGTCGACATGCTGCGCGCCGCGGGCGCCCAGGTGGACACCCCCGAGTCCGGGGGCGAGCCGAACGTCTGGCGGGTCACGGCCGGCGCGCTGCTCGGCCGGGACCTGGTCGTCGAGCCCGACCTGTCCAACGCCCAGCCCTTCCTCGCCGCCGCGCTGGTCACCGGCGGCCGGGTGACCATCCCCGACTGGCCCGAGCACACCACCCAGCCCGGTGACGCGCTGCGGGAGATCTTCACCGAGATGGGCGGCCGGTGCGAGCTCGACGAGCGCGGGCTGACCCTCACCGGCAGCGGCCGGATCCACGGCATCGACGTGGACCTGAGCGACGTGGGCGAGCTGACCCCCGGCATCGCGGCGGTCGCGGCGCTGGCCGACTCCCCGTCGCGGCTGCGGGGCGTGGCGCACCTGCGGCTGCACGAGACCGACCGGCTGGCCGCGCTCACCAAGGAGATCAACGGTCTCGGCGGCGACGTCACCGAGACCGAGGACGGCCTGGTCATCCGTCCCCGTCCGCTGCGCGGCGGGGTCTTCCACACCTACGAGGACCACCGGCTGGCCACCGCGGCCGCGGTGCTCGGCCTGGTGGTGGAGGGGGTGGAGGTCGAGAACGTCGCCACCACCGCCAAGACGCTGCCCGACTTCCCCGACCTGTGGACCGCCATGCTCGAAGGGGACGGGGAGAGAGGGTAAGAGGCCGGCCGTCATGCGACGTTACGGCAAGCACACCGACGAGGACGACATCAAGGTCCGCCCCAACCGCCGGGGCAGCCGGCCGCGCACCAGCATCCGGCCGAAGCACGAGGACGCCGCCGAGGGCTTCGTCGTCACCGTGGACCGGGGACGGATCACCTGCCTGGTCGGGGACCGCACGGTCGTCGCGATGAAGGCCCGCGAACTGGGCCGCAAGGGCGTGGTGATCGGTGACCGGGTGGCGCTCGTCGGCGACCTGTCGGGGGCCAAGGACACCCTGGCGCGGATCGTGCGGGTCGAGGAGCGCAGCTCGGTGCTCCGGCGCACCGCCGACGACAACGACCCCTACGAGCGGGTCGTCGTCGCCAACGCCGACCAGCTCGCCATCGTCACCGCGCTCGCCGACCCCGAGCCGCGGCCCCGGCTGATCGACCGCTGCCTGGTGGCCGCCTACGACGCGGGCCTGGAGCCGCTGCTGGTGCTCACCAAGGCGGACCTGGCCCCGGCCGAACCGCTGCTGGAGACGTACGCCCCGCTGGGGGTGCGCCACGTGGTGACCAGCCGCGAGGAGCTGGCCGACGGCGGCGCCGAGCGGGTGCGCGCACTGCTGCTGGGCCGGATCACCGCCTTCGTGGGCCACTCCGGGGTCGGCAAGACCACCCTGGTCAACGCGCTCGTCCCGGACCGCCAGCGGGCCACGGGGCAGGTCAACGCGGTGACCGGACGCGGCCGTCACACCACCACCTCCGCCCTGGCGCTGCCGCTGCCCGGGGAGGTGGCCTTCCCCCCGCCGCGCCGGGGCGGCTGGGTGATCGACACCCCGGGCGTGCGGTCGTTCGGACTGCACCACGTCGACCCGTCCCGCGTCATCCTCGCCTTCCCCGACCTGGAGCCGGGCACGGCCGACTGCCCGCGCGCGTGCAGCCACGACGAGCCGGACTGCGCGCTGGACGCGTGGGTCGCCGACGGCCACGCCGATCCCGCCCGGCTGCACTCCCTGCGCCGCCTGCTGGCCGCCCGGGAGCGCCGCGAGGGGGACTGACCGGTTACGGCACCGGCCCGCCCGGAATCCCGCCGCCCTGCGGCTCAGCCCGCTCGCTCCGCTCCGTCCGCCCGGTCCAGCAGCGCCCTGAGGACCTGGACGACATGGGCGCCCGCGGCGTCCTCGGTGGCCTCGGGCGGGCCGTCGCAGGGCGCCACCACGTAGGACAGCGCCAGCCGCAGCCCCACCTCGCACGCGCGGCGCAGGGCGGGGTCGGGCGCGCCCGGGGCGCCCGCCAGGGTGGCGACCGTACGGTCGCGCAGCCGTGCCGCCAGCCGGTCCGGCGGTACGCCGGGCAGGGGCAGCCGGGATTCCCAACAGCCGGTGAGGGCGGCGCGGACCAGCGGTTCGCGGTGGGCCGTGCGCACCATCCAGGAGGCCGCCGCCGCGCACCCCGCGACGGGGTCGGCGCCGTCACGGGCCGCCCGGGCCGCGGCGTGCGCGGCGCGGTCGAGGAAGGCGTCCGTCTCGCGGGCGACCAGGGCGGCGCCGAGCCCGTCCTTGGAGCCGAACTCGTTGTAGAGGGTCTGGCGGGAGACCCCGGCCGCCGCGGCGACCTCCACCATGCGGATGCGGGGCCAGGGCCGGTCGGCGAGGGCGTCACGGGCGGCGTGCAGCAGGCACTGGCGCGCTGTGGGTTTCGCTGAGGGCATCGCTGAGGACATCAACGCCTCCCCGGACGCGGCGGGTTGCCGCACAGCATCGGGGCGGTGACAGAGGGTGTCAAGGCGCCGTGCGCGCCGTCCGGTCTCCACCGTACGGCGCAGGGCGCGCGGCCGGGCCACCCGGTTGGCCACTCCCCTGTGGCCGGTTCCCGGAACCGCTGGATACTGTTCGACCATGCCCGACTACCACGATGACCTGCGCCTTGCCCATGTACTGGCCGACACCGCCGACGCCACGACGATGGAGCGGTTCAAGGCCCTCGACCTCAAGGTCGAGACCAAGCCCGACATGACGCCGGTGAGCGAGGCCGACAAGGCGGCGGAGGAGTTGATCCGCACCTCCCTGCAGCGGGCACGGCCGCGCGACGCGGTGCTGGGCGAGGAGTTCGGCAGCGAGGGGCACGGCCCGCGCCGCTGGGTGGTGGACCCGATCGACGGCACCAAGAACTACGTGCGCGGCGTCCCGGTGTGGGCCACGCTGATCGCCCTGATGGAGCGGAGCGAGGACGGCGACCGCCCGGTGGTCGGCGTGGTCTCGGCCCCGGCCCTGAACCGGCGCTGGTGGGCGGCGCGCGGCGTCGGCGCGTACACCGGCCGCAGCCTGTCCTCGGCGACCCGGCTGTCGGTCTCCCGGGTGAGCCGCGTCCAGGACGCGTCGTTCGCTTACTCCTCGCTCAGCGGCTGGGAGGAGCGCGGCAAGCTCGGCGGCTTCCTCGACCTGACCCGGGCCTGCTGGCGCACGCGCGGCTACGGCGACTTCTGGCCGTACATGATGGTGGCCGAGGGGTCGGTGGACATGTGCGCCGAGCCGGAGCTGTCGCTGTGGGACATGGCGGCGAACGCGATCATCGTGCAGGAGGCGGGGGGCACCTTCACCGGCCTGGACGGCCGCGAGGGCCCGCACAGCGGCGACGCGGCGGCCTCCAACGGGCTGCTGCACGAGGAGCTGCTCGCCTACCTGGGCGGGTAGCGGACGGTACGGGGGACGGCGGCGAACGCCCCGGAGCACGCCGGGCACGGCCGGTGGGCGGTCAACTCGGCCCCACGCGCCCCTTGTTGTGGTTCGTGCGGCATGTGAACATGAGAATCCCCCCGCTTGTGAGCTTGTGAATTCCTTCTCTTGGGAGGGGTTCCCCAAGGAGGTGGCACCATCGCCATGCCCACCCTCGTCCGTGACGCCATGAGCACAGTGGTCCTCACCATCGGTCCCGCCCACACGCTCCGCCAGGCCGCCGGCCTGATGGCCGCCCGCCGGGTCGGCGCGGCGGTCGTCCTCGATCCCGACACCAGCGGGATCGGCATCCTCACCGAACGCGACATCCTCAACGCCGTGGGCGCGGGCCAGGACCCCGACCGGGAGTTCGCGCACCTGCACACCACCACCGACGTGGTCTTCGCCGCCCCCGGCTGGACCCTGGAGGACGCCGCCCGGGCCATGACGCGCGGCGGCTTCCGCCACCTGATCGTGCTCGACGACCGCGAACCGGTGGGGGTGGTGTCGGTCCGCGACATCGTCCGCTGCTGGTCGTCCGCGCCCGCGCACGGGGTGCCCGCGCCCGCCGCCGCGACGGCCGGGGCGGCCTGACGGCGGTCCGACGGCGGTCCGTCCCCCGCGCCCGTCCCCTCCCCCGGGCGCGCCGGAGGGACCGGAGCCCCGGGGCTCCGGTCCCTCCGGGTTGGTACGGCGAACGGCCGGTGTCAGCCGCGCAGGGCCTTGACCGCGGCCTCCAGCCGCCTGCCGTAGTCCTCGTCGGCCTGGCGGAAGTTCTCGATGGCCCGCTTGACGATGTCCTCGCGCGAGACCTTCGAGATCGAGCCGGCCAGGTTGTTGACCAGCCGCTCCTTCTCCTCCTCCGTCATCAGCCGGTAGAGGTTGCCCGCCTGGACGAAGTCGTTGTCCTCGGCGTGGGAGGGGGCGGCGAAGTCACCGGTGACCCCGGAGACCGGGACCGGCTGCCACAGCGGGCGGCCGGTCTCGGCCGGGCCGCCGAAGCTGTTGGGCTCGTAGTTCTTCGCACCGCCGTGGCGGCCGTCGTACATGAAGCCGTCCCGGCCGTAGGTGCGGGCCTCGGTGGCGTGCGGACGGTTCACCGGCAGGTGGTCGGCGTTGATGCCCACCCGGTAGCGGTGCGCGTCGCCGTAGGCGAACAGGCGGCCCTGGAGCATCTTGTCGGGGGACGGGCCGATGCCCGGCACGAAGTGCGCCGGCGAGAAGATCGACTGCTCGACCTCGGCGAAGATGTTCTGCGGGTTGCGGTTCAGCTCCATCTTGCCGACCTCGATCAGCGGGTAGTCCCCGTGCGGCCAGACCTTGGTCAGGTCGAACGGGTTGAAGCGGTAGTTGGCCGCCTCGGCCGCCGGCATGATCTGGACGTAGAGGGTCCAGCTCGGGTAGTCGCCGCGCTCGATCGACTCGCGCAGGTCGCGCTGGTGGCTGTCGGGGTCCCTGCCCGCCAGGATGTCGGCCTCCTCCTGGGTGAGGCACTTGATGCCCTGGTCGGTCTTGAAGTGGTACTTGACCCAGAAGACCTCGCCCGCCTCGTTGTTCCACTGGAAGGTGTGCGAGCCGAAGCCGTCCATGTGGCGGTAGGAGGCCGGGATGCCGCGGTCGCCGAAGAGCCAGGTCACCTGGTGGGTGGACTCCGGGCTCAGGCTCCAGAAGTCCCAGACGTTGTCCGGCTCCTGCGAACCGGTGTACGGGTCGCGCTTCTGGGTGTGGATGAAGTCCGGGAACTTGATGGCGTCCTTGATGAAGAAGACCGGGGTGTTGTTGCCGACGAGGTCGTAGTTGCCCTCCTCGGTGTAGAACTTCACCGCGAAGCCGCGGGGGTCGCGCACCGCGTCGGCCGCGCCCAGGTTGCCCGCGACGGTCGAGAAGCGTACGAAGACCTCGGTCTCCTTGCCGATCTGGGAGAGGAACTTCGCCCGGGTGTACTTCGTCACGTCCGCGGTCACGGTGAAGGTGCCGTAGGCACCCGCACCCCGGGCGTGCACGACCCGCTCCGGGATGCGCTCGCGGTTGAAGTGGGCGAGCTTCTCCAGCAGGAGCTGGTCCTGGACGAGGACCGGACCGCCGACGCCCGCGGTCTCGCTGTTCTGGTTGTCCGCGACCGGAGCACCGGCCTCCGTGGTCATCGGTCCGCTGGTCTCACTCTGCACGGTCACGTGCGCCTCCTGAGTCTGTCCTGTCCCCTTGGCCGAAGCCGAACGAGATCCTACATTGGACAATGTCTAAGTCAAGAAGAAGATAAATACCGTACTGAATCCGACCATGGACGCGCGCTGCTAAGGTGGATGTATGAGTGACCTGCTTCAACGTCTCCGGGATCGCGGCTGGCGTCTGACGGCCCAGCGACGAGTCGTCGCCGAGGTCCTCGATGGTGAGCATGTCCACTACACCGCCGACGAGGTGCATGCGCGCGCCGTCGAGAAGCTGCCGGAGATCTCGCGCGCCACCGTCTACAACACCCTCGGCGAACTGGTCTCGATCGGCGAGGTCATCGAGGTCAGCACGGACGGCCGCGCCAAGCGGTACGACCCGAACGCCCACCACTCCCACCAGCACCTGGTCTGCTCGCGGTGCGGCGTGATCCGTGACGTCCGTCCCTCCGGCGACCCGCTCGCCCTGCTCCCCGAGGAGGAGCGCTTCGGCTTCGCCCTCTCCGAGGCGACGGTCACCTACCGGGGCATCTGCCCCTCCTGCGCCGCCGAGTAGCCCCGGCCCCACCCGTACGTCCGGGGCGCCGGCGCGTCCCGGTGACCCGCGCGTCCGGTGGCACCCTCCGCGCCCGGCCGGACTTCATCGGCCCGCCCGTACCCGGTGCTTGCACCGCGCACAGCCGGAACAGCGGGCGGAGCAGACGAAAAGGCTGTGGCCCGAATCCCTGAGGATTCGGGCCACAGCCTCATCAGTAGCGGGGACAGGATTTGAACCTGCGACCTCTGGGTTATGAGCCCAGCGAGCTACCGAGCTGCTCCACCCCGCGTCGTTGTGTTCTCAAGATTAACCCGTTCCCTCTACCAGCGCAAATCGGCTGGGCCGAGGACGGCCCGGCACCACCGATCACACCGGTCACACCGGGTGCGGGGCACCGGAGCGCCCTCAGGCCGACAGCTCCTCGTGGAGCGCCTCGCTCAGCCGGGCCGCCCGCTCGGCGACCTCCGGCGGCCCCAGCTCGACCGCACGGGCGCACCAGTGCCGGCCCGCCGTCAGGTCGCCGCGCCGGGCGCTGAGCAGCGCCAGCCGCAGGGCGGCCCGGCCGTGGCCCGCCTCGGCCGCGCGGGTCCACCACAGGGCGGCCTCCGGCTCGCTGCCCTCGCGGGCCAGCAGCAGCCCGAGGTTGAAGGCGCCGTTGCGGCTGCCCGCCTCCGCGGCGCGGCGGTACCAGTGCGCGGCCCGGACCACGTCGCCGCGCGCGGCCGCGCACATGCCCAGCCGGACCTGCGCGCGGCGGTGCCCCTGCTCGGCGGCCCGCTCGTACCACTCCTCGTACTCGGGCGGGCCGTGCGCGACGACGGCGCCCGCCGTCGGGGCCTGGCGCTCCAGCAGCGCCGCGAGGCGGAAGGCGCCCTCCACGCTCCCGCCGCCCGCCGCCCGCCGCAGGTGCCGCTCGGCGGTGTGCGTGTCGCCCTCGCGCAGCAGCGCGATGCCCACCTGGAGGGCGGCCTCGGTGTGGCCGGCCGCCGCGGCCTGCTCGTACCACTGCCTGGCCACCGCCTCCTCGCCGCGGCTCGCGTGCAGGATGCCGAGGTTGAACGCGGCGTCCACGCTCCCCGCCTCGGCGGCCTTGGAGAACCACGGCTCGGCGCCCGCCGCGTCACCGCGCTGGAGCAGCAGGACCGCGAGCGCGTTGGCGGCCTCCCGGTGGCCGGCGTAGGCGGCGCGGCGGTACCACTGCTCGGCCTGGGCCGTGCGGCCCTGGGCGGCGCACAGCAGCCCGAGGTTGAAGGCGCCGTTGATGTCGCCCGCCTCCATCGCGACGCGGTACCAGCGCTCGGCCGACTGCCGCTCACCGCGCTCGGCGTGCAGCGCGCCCAGCGCGTTGGCCGCGTTGCCGTCGCCGTCCTGGGCGGCGCGGCGCCACCACTCGGCGGCGCTCTCGGTGTCCCCCGCGTCGCGCAGCAGGAAGCCCAGCGCGCAGGCCGCGCGCGCCTCGCCGTCCTTGGCGGCCGTCAGGTACCAGCGGGCCGCCTCCTGCAGCTCGCCGCGCTCCTCCAGGAGCGTGCCCAGCCGCAGCGCGGCACGCCGGTGGCCGCGTGCGGCGGCCTGGCGGTACCACTGCTCGGCCTCGGCGGTGGCGGCGTCCGGACGGCGCATCAGGATCTGCGCGATGCGGTACGCCGCCTCGCGGTGGCCGCGTTCGGCGGCGGCCCGGAACCACTCCTCGGCCCCGTCCTCGCCCCGGTGCTCCAGGAGGTCGGCGAGGGCGTACGCGCCGAGGGGGTGACCGGCCTCCGCGGACTGCCGCAGCCAGTACTCGGCGGCGGTCTCGTCGCCGCGCTCGCGGTGGTAGCGGCCCAGGGAGTGGGCCGCCGCGGCCGATCCGGCGACGGCGGCGACACGCCACCAGCCTGCGGCCTCCTCGACCTGTCCGCGCTGGTGGAGCAGGACCCCCAGGTTGTTCGCGGCGGCCCGGTCCCCGGCGGCGGTGGCGGCGCGCAGGTGCGGCTCGGCGCCGTCCAGGTCGCCCCGGCGCAGCAGCCGGGCGCCGTGCGCGCTGATGGCGTCGATGTCGCGGGTGTCGCGGGCTTCGGTACGGCTCACACCACCACCCATGCCCTCAAACCTTGCCTTGTCCCCCATGAGGCCCATCGTCGCACCACCCGCAACCCGCGTACACCTGGTATACAGCCGCCAGGGAAGTCACTACAGCGTTTTGTCGACTTCCCGATACAGCTACCACCCAAACGCGGAGCGCTGTCGAGCGCCCCCCTCAATCGCGGCTCCCACACATGAGGAAGGGCCCGGAGTCATTGACTCCGGGCCCTTCCCATTCAGTAGCGGGGACAGGATTTGAACCTGCGACCTCTGGGTTATGAGCCCAGCGAGCTACCGAGCTGCTCCACCCCGCGCCGTTGTGTTCTCAATCTTAGCACGGCGCGGGAGGTGCCTGCTCACCACCGGTTCACTCTTCCTTGCGTCCCCCGTCGTTGCCGCCGTTGCCGGCGTCCTGGCTGTTCTTTCCGTCGCCGCCGGCCGCCCGCTCGGCGTCGGCGGCCCGCTGGAGCGCCTCCTCCAGGTCCTGCTGGGCCCTGCCGTAGGCCTCCCAGTCCTGCTCGCCCAGCGCCTCCTGGCCCGCCTCGAACGCGTCCTGCGCGTCCTGGAGGGCCTCCTGCACCGTCGCGTCCCCGGACGGGGGCGGCGTGGGAGCGCCCTCCTCCGCCGGCGGCTCCTCGCCGCGGTCCTCGTCCTCCCGGGGACCGTCCACGCCGAAGACCACGTTCAGGGCCTCGTCGAGGGTGTTCTCGAAGGCGGTCTTCTCGCCGTAGGTCACCAACACCTTCCGCAGCAGCGGGTAGTTGGTGCCCGCGCCGCGGACGTAGACCGGCTCCACGTAGAGCAGCCCGCCCTCCAGCGGCACGGTGAGCAGGTTGCCGTACTCGATCTCCGAGTCACCGCGCTGGAGGATGTTGATCTCGTTCGCGATCTCGGTGTCCGAGTTGAAGCGGCTCTGCACCTGCTGCGGGCCGGAGACCGTGGTGTTGGACGGCAGCTTCAGGATCCTGATCGTGCCGTAGTCCTTGCTGCGGGCGTCCGCGTTGACCGCCATGAAGGCTCCCAGCGTCTCGCGCCCGCTGGGGTTGAAGGTCGTGGTCAGGGAGAAGGTCTGCTCCTCCTGGTCCGGCATCTTCATGCTGAGGTAGTACGGCGGGACCGCGTTGGCGCTGCCCTTCTGCGTCGGGTCGTCCGGCACCTGCCAGCGCTCGCTGCCGCTGTAGAACTGGCCCGCGCTGGTGACGTGGTAGCGCGCCAGCAGCTCACGCTGGACCTTGAACAGGTCCTGCGGGTAGCGGAGGTGGTCCATCAGCGAGTCGCCGATGTTCTCGCGCGGCTCGACCGTCCCCGGGAACGCCTTCATCCAGGTCTTCAGCACCGGGTCCTCGGTGTCCCACTGGTACAGCTTCACCTCGCCCGAGTAGGCGTCCACGGTGGCCTTGACCGAGTTGCGGATGTAGTTGACCCGGTTCTGCTGGGCGATGACCGAACGCTGGCCGTCGGTCAGCGAGTCGGCCGTGGTGTCGCCCAGGGTCGTGCGGGACGAGTACGGGTACTGGTTCGTCGTGGTGTAGGCGTCGATGATCCACTGGATGCGGCCGTCCACCTCCGCCGGGTACGGGTCGCCGTCGATGGTCAGCCAGGGGGCGACCGCCTCGACGCGCTCCTTGGGCGTGCGGTTGTACAGGATCCGCGAACCCTCGCCGATCGCGCCCGAGTACAGGATCTGCGGCTCGTTGAAGGTCACGGCGTACGCCGCGCGGTTGACCGGGTTGGACAGGTCCACCCCGCTGTTGCCCTTGTAGCTGTAGGTCTTCTCCTCGCTGCCGGAGATGTAGTCCAGTTCCTTCTGGGGACCGCCGACGATGGAGTACTGCGTGGTCTTCTCGCCGTAGTAGATCCGCGGCTCGTAGTTCCCGAACTCGCCCTCCGGCGGGAGGTCCTTCTCCACGAAGTCGGGCACGCCGTTCGCGGCGACCGAGGTGCCCTTGCCGGCCACCATGCCGAAGCCGTGGGTGTACTTGAAGTGGTCGTTGATCCAGTTGCGCTCGGTGATGCCGTTGATGTTGATCTCGCGCAGGCCGACGACGGTGTCCTGCTCCTCGCCGTCCTCGGTGCTGTACCGGTCCACGTCCAGGGTGGCCGGGAACTGGTAGTAGCTGCGGACCTGCTGGAGCTGCTGGAAGCTGGGCGAGACGACGTTCGGGTCGAGCAGCCGGATGCTGGCGGTGCTCTCAGCCGCCGCCCGCAGCTCCTCGTTGCTCGCCTCGCTCTCGCCCTCGTAGTTCGAGACCTTGGCGTCGTCGATGCCGTAGGCCTCGCGCGTGGCCTTGATGTTCTTCTCGATGTACGGCGCTTCCTTGGCCTGCTCGTTCGGCTTGACCTGGAAGTTCTGCACGATCGCCGGGTAGAGCCCGCCGATCAGGATCGCCGAGAGGACCATCAGGCCGAAGCCGATCACCGGGAGCTGCCAGGTGCGCCGCCACAGGGTGGCGAAGAAGAGCACCGCGCAGATGGCGGCGATGAAGAACAGGATCGTCTTCGCCGGGAGGTACGCGTTGGCGTCGACGTAGCGCAGGCCCGTCCAGTTGTCGGTCGCCTTGAAGTCGCCGGACTTCACCGCCAGGCCGTAGCGGTCGAGCCAGTACGCCACCGCCTTGAGCGCGACGAAGATCCCGAGCAGCACCGAGAGGTGGCCGGTGGCCTGGGAGGTCGCCCGGGCGCCCGGGGTGGTGAGCCGCAGCCCCCCGTAGAGGTAGTGCACCAGCGCGGCGGCCAGCAGGGAGAGCACGGTGGCCGCGAAGCCGAAGCTCAGCAGGAAGCGGTACCAGGGCAGGTCGAACGCGTAGAACGACACGTCCTTGCCGAACTGGGGGTCCTCGCTGCCGAAGGGGACGCCGTTGATCCACATCAGCCAGGTGCGCCACTGGCCCGAGGCGGAGGCGCCGGCGATCAGTCCGACCAGCGCGGTGACCCCGAGCAGCACCCACTTCTTGTACGGGGCGATGCCCATCCGGTACCGGTCCAGGCTCTGCTGCTCCAGCGACATCGCGCTGAGCGGGGGCCGCAGCCGGTGGGCCAGCCAGATGTTGAAGCCGACGGCCGCGGCCATCAGCAGACCGAAGACGGCGAACAGGCCGATCTTGGTCCACAACGTGGTGGTGAAGACGGTGGTGTAGCGGACCGATCGATACCACAGCCAGTCGGTCCAGAACCCCGCGAACATGACGAACAGCATGGCCAGGACGGCGAGCACGCCCGCTGTCATCAGCAGGGTCTTGGCGCGCCTGGAGGGCCTGCCGACACTGATCCGTGGTCCGGTGGGCCCGCCCGGGCCCCGGTCCGGCATCTGGAAAGCCAAGGTGCGCACCTCGAAGAGTCGCAGCGGATGAAAGCAGGCCCCCGAATGCTAGGGCCCCACCCATGCAACTTACTCAACCTTTACCCGGTTCCCGTTTCCGGGGTGTTCGGCGGCACGATATGAGGATGAACAACCTCCCCATCGACGGCACACCTCTCGCCGCCAGCCCGCTGACCCGTGCCGTGCTCGAGATCGACGAGTACGCCGCGGGCCTGGGCTGGGACCAGCCCGCCCGCCTGTTCGCCCTGGTCGACACCGACCGGCTGCGCGCCGAGGAACCCGCCCTGGCCGAGCAGCTCGGCCTCGGCGGCGAGGGCGACGACGCCCCCTCCCCCGCCTCCCTCACCCCGGTCGAGCAGGACGAGCTGCCCCCCGGAATCCCCCTCGACGAGTTCCTCGGCACCATCGCCTGGCCCGACACGGTGGCCGGGTGCGCCATGACGGTGGAGCGGCTGATGCTGCCGCCGTCGGCGGAGGCGTCCGTCCCCGAGGGCCTCCAGGAGGAGGGCGCCGAGGAGCGGCTGGCGCAGTGGGTGGCCCAGCACCCCGAGCGCCAGGAGGTGCGGATGACCGTGGCGGTGCTGCGGGACGGCGCCCGCGAGACGGCGCTGCGGCTGCGCGAGAAGGACTCGCCGACCGAGGTGCTGACCGGACCGGACCTGGTCCCGGGCCTCACCGAGGCCCTGGCCGCCACCTTCGCCGACTGACGGTGGGCCGACCTCCCGCGGCCGGCCGCGGGAGGTCACGGAGGAGTCGCGGAGGACCGCGGAGCACCGCGGAAGGTTGCGGAAGGTTCCGCGAGGCCGCGGAAAGCCGCGGAGGGAGAGGGACCGGACGGGCGCCGGACGCGCGGGAACGGGTCAGTCCGCCGTGCACCGCGGCAGACCGGCCGTGTTCCCCTTCCTGATGTCCCCCAGGGCGTCCAGCGCGTCGTCGATCGTGCCGACCTTCACCAGGGTCAGGCCGTCGGGGACGTCGCGGAGCGCGGAGGCGCAGTTGTCCTCGGGGGTGAGGAAGTACTCGGCGCCCTTGTCCCGGGCGGCGATGGTCTTCATCTGGATGCCGCCGATCGGCCCGACCTCGCCCTCGCCGTCGATCGTGCCGGTACCGGCCACGAACTCGCCGCCGGTGAGGTCCTCCGGGGTGAGCTTGTCCACGATGCCGAGGGCGAACATCAGCCCGGCGCTGGGACCGCCGACGTCGGCGAGCTGGATGTCGATCTCGAACGGGAAGGTGTGGTCGAGCCCCGCCTGGATGCCGACGATCGCGCGCTTGTCGTCGTCGGCCGCGGTGGTGGTGACGGTGACCTCCCGGCTCCCGGCGGGCTCCTCGCCCTTCTTCTCCGCCGCCCGGGCCTGCTTGGCCGGGACGACGGTGAAGACCACGTCCTCGCCGGGCTCGTGCTCGGTCACCAGCCGGGCGACGTCGTCCGGCTGCTTCACCGGCTCGCCGTCCACGGCCCTGATCACGTCCCCGGCGTGCAGTTCGCCCTGGGCCGGACCCCCCTTGACCACGGAGGCGACGACCACCCTCTCCCCGACCGGGATGTCCAGTTCCCGCAGGGCGGCGACCTTGGCGCTCTCCAGCGACTGGCTGAACTCCTCGGCGTTCTCCTCCCGCACTTCCTCGGCGGACTTGTCGTCGGGGTACAGGGTGTCGTGCGGGACGACCGCGCTGTCGTCCGCCAGCCAGCCGTAGACGGCCTCCACCAGGTTCATCCGGTAGTCGGCGCCCGTGACCCGGACGGTGGTCATGTTGAGGTGGCCGGACGTCTCGTACGTCCTCCTGCCCTCGATGCTCAGCACCGGCTCGCCGCCGTGCTCACCGAGAGTGTTGACCGTGGGCCCCGGGGACATCTCGGCGTACGGCACCCTGATCAGGACACCGGCGCAGAGCACGGCTATGAGCAGCAGGGTGGAGGTGAGCATCGTCGCGGTCCGGCGTGGCATGCCACGACAGTACGGGACCGGCCGTCAGTCGGCTGCGGGGGCCCGTCCGTCCGGAGCCGCGCGGAGCACGGCGGTGGTCGCGCGGTGGGGATCGGCGCCCTCCTCCCGCCGGTGTCCGTGGCCGTGGGGGCGTTCCATGGCGGCGCGGAACGCCTCGTACCCGGCGACTCCCTCGGCGTCCCCGGAGCCGCTGGGCTTCCTCGAGACCCACACGGCCCACACGGCCGCCCCCACCGTGGCGGCGAACGGAATCAGCAACCAGGCGAGTGCCGCCACAGTGACCTCCCGATCCCTCGAATGCGCCGAAACCGGCCTATGAGCAGACTAGATCCCGGAAGGGCAACGGTTCCGGCAAGGGTCGAGTTCCGCAACCCGGAAGCCGCCCGCTCCTCGGTGCCGGCCCTGCGTGGACTGTTCCCGGCAGCCGCCCCGGCATTCCCCCCGCGGGCATGGCACACCCGCCCGACCACCACCCCCCGAAGGACGGCGCTACGCGCCGCCCCGCCCACCCGCCACCCGACCACCACCCCTCAAGGACGGCGCTACGCGCCGACCCACTCCTCTGTGCCGTTCGTGAAGGTCTGGTGCTTCCAGATCGGGACCTGGTGCTTCAGGTCGTCGATCAGGCGGCGGCACGCCTCGAACGCCTCGGCGCGGTGCGGGCAGGAGACGGCGACGACCACGGCCAGGTCACCGACCGACAGGTCGCCCACCCGGTGGACCGCGGCGAGCGCCCGTACGGGGAAGTCGGCGGCCACCTTCTCGGCGACGCGGCGGAGTTCGGCCTCGGCCGTGGGGTGCGAGGAGTACCCGAGCCGGGCCACGTCGGCGCCGCCGTCGTGGTCGCGCACGGTGCCGACGAACAGGGCGGTGCCGCCCGCGGCGGAGTCGCCGACGGCCGCGAAGACCTCGTCCACGGAGAGCGGGGTGTCACGGATCGCGAGGAGCCGGATCGGGTCGGCGCCCGCCCGCTCACCGGGGTGGTCGTACGTCTGTGCCATGGGCCCATGGTGCCGTACGCCCCCGGGGGGCCGGGGGAGCGGCCGCCTGCCGGGCGGCGTCACATCCGGCGGCGGGCCTTGCGCGCGCGGCGGACCAGGGCGGCGGTGCCCACCAGGGCGACGGTCGCACCCGCGGCGCCGAGCGTGGTGGCGTCCTTGCGGCCCAGGCGGCGTCCGGCGACCGTGCGGCGCCCGGCGACCTCCTTCAGCAGCTCGGCCAGCACCTCCTCGTTGGTCCACTTCGGCCGCCAGCCCGCCTCGTGCAGCCGGGAGCCGCTGACCACCCAGGGGTGCATGGTGTACGCCAGGTCACCGGCCGGCGAGGGGGTCAGGCCCAGGCGGTGCAGCCGGGAGGCCGCGCCGAGCGCGACGGCCGAGGGCAGTTCCATGCGGCGGATGCCGGACAGCTCCTCGACCTCCTCCTGCTCCAGCCACCCGTCGCAGCCGACCGCCAGTTCGCCCTCCACCTTCTCCAGCGCCGCGTACTCCAGGGCGCTGGCCAGGTCCTCGACGTGGCAGAACTGCCAGCAGGGCCGGGAGCCCGCCACGACCAGCAGGCGCGGTGACTCGAAGTAGCGGGTCAGGGCGGTGTCCGTGCCGCCGACGAGGACGGTGGGGCGCACCACGGTGACGTTCAGGCCGGGGTGCGCCCGGGGAGCGCGCTTGGCGAGCCGTTCGATCTCCAGCAGGTCGCCGACGCCCGTGGCCTCGGCGGTCGCCCGCAGTTCGGCGTCCTCGGCCAGCGGCACGTCGTTGTCGGGCAGCGCCCCGTAGACCATCGCCGAGGTGCACAGCACCACCCGGCGCACGCCCGCGGCCGCGGCCGCGGTCAGCACGGTCTGGGCGCCGCGCACGTTGTAGGCGGTGCGGGCGGTGGGGTCGGTCTCCAGGTCCAGGTCGAGGGCGAGGTGCACCACGGCGTCCACCGGGTCGCCGTCGCCGCGCAGCCGGTCGGCGATGGCCGGGTCCCGGATGTCCAGGACGTGCCACTGGGCCCCCTCCACCTCGCCGCGGCGCTCGTCGAGGGCGATCACCCGGTCCACCTCCGGGGACGCCACCAGCCTCTCGGTGAGCAGCGCGCCGACCCCCGACGCTGCGCCGGTGACCGCGATGGTGCGCCGCGCGGCTCCGTTACGCGGACCGCGAACGTTTGGCTCCTGGGAACTCACCGGGTGTCTCCCGCGGTTGTCTCTGGTACGACGTGCGCAGGATCCATCCTGCACGAGAGGTGTCTAGGCTGGACGTAAAGCCCACCCCATCGCACACCATCCCACCGTCCCATCCACCAGAGCCGAGGAACCCCCGTGAGTGACACCCCATTCGGATTCGGCCTTCCGCCGGAGGAGCCGGAGGACGGCGACGACGGACGGAAGAAGGGCGGTCAGGGGCCGAACCCGTTCGGGTTCGGCAGCGGCCAGGGCAACGCCGAGAACCCCTTCGCGGCGATGTTCGGCGCGCTGGGCGGCCCCGGCGGCGTCAACCCCAACGACCTGGGCGCCGCGTTCCAGCGGCTCGGCCAGATGCTCAGTTACGAGGGCGGGCCGGTCAACTGGGACATGGCCAAGGACATCGCCCGGCAGACCGTCGCCGCGGGCACCCAGGACGGCACCAAGGACGCCAGTGTCGGCCCGCAGGAGCGCAGGGAGGTGGAGGAGGCCGTCCGCCTGGCCGACCTGTGGCTGGACGGCGTGACCTCGCTGCCCTCCGGCGCGGGCTCGGCGGTCGCCTGGAGCCGCGCCGAGTGGGTGGAGGCCACCCTCCCGGTGTGGAAGGACCTGGTGGACCCCCTGGCCGAACGGGTCGGGGCGGCCATGGGCGACGTGCTGCCCGAGGAGATGCAGGCCATGGCGGGCCCGCTGATCGGCATGATGCGCTCCATGGGCGGCGCGATGTTCGGCTCCCAGATCGGGCAGGCGCTGGGCGTGCTGGCCGGCGAGGTCGTCGGCTCCACCGACATCGGGCTGCCGCTGGGCCCGAAGGGCAGGGCGGCGCTGCTGCCGATCAACATCACCGCCTTCGGCAAGGACCTGGGCGTGCCGCTGGACGAGGTGCGGCTGTACCTCGCGCTGCGCGAGGCGGCGCACCAGCGGCTCTTCGCGCACGTGCCGTGGCTGCGCTCGCACCTGTTCGGCGCGGTCGAGGGGTACGCGCGCGGCATCAGGGTGGACACCGCCAGGCTGGAGGACCTCGTCGGGCAGCTCGACCCGACGCGTCCGGAGGAGCTCCAGGAGGCGCTGCAGGAGGGCATGTTCCGGCCGGAGGACACCGCCGAGCAGAAGGCGGCCCTGGCCCGGCTGGAGACGGCGCTCGCCCTCGTCGAGGGCTGGGTGGACGCGGTGGTGCACGCCGCCGCCGAACCGCACCTGCCGTCCGCCTCCGCGCTGCGCGAGACGCTGCGCCGCCGCCGCGCCAGCGGCGGTCCGGCCGAGCAGACCTTCGCCACGCTGATCGGCCTGGAGCTGCGGCCCCGGCGGCTGCGCGACGCCTCCCGGCTGTGGGCCTCGCTCACCGACGCCCGCGGGGTGGACGGCCGCGACGGGCTGTGGTCCCACCCGGACATGCTGCCGACCGCCGAGGACCTCGACGACCCGGACGGCTTCGTCCACCGCGAGCAGCTCGACTTCTCGGAGCTGGAGGGGCTGCTGAAGGACGGCGCGGACGGGGCCGGCGAGGGCGGACCGCGCCCGGAGGAGGGCCGCGGGGACGGCGGAGGCGACGGGGACGACACCGGCGGCGGAGGCGGCACCGGCGGCAGGGACGGTGGGGACGGCACCGGCGGCGCCCGGTGAGCCTGCACCAGGACGCGGTGCGGGTCCTCACGGAGTGGCCCGCGCCGGACGCGGCGCAGGACGCGCTGCGGCAGGCGTACGGCGACCACCTGGCCGCCCACCCGGACGGGGTGTGGAAGTCCTGCGCGGACGGGCACATCACGGCGAGCGCGCTCGTGGTGGACCCCCGCCGCGGACGCGTGCTGCTCACCCACCACCGCAAGCTGCGGATGTGGCTCCAGACGGGCGGGCACTGCGAGCCCGGTGACGCCACGCTCGCCGGTGCCGCCCTGCGGGAGGCCACCGAGGAGTCGGGCATCGCCGGGCTCACCCTGCTGCCGGGCGGGCCCGCCCGGCTGGACCGGCACCTCACCCCCTGCGCCTGGCACCTGGACGTGCAGTACGCCGTCCTGGCCCCTGACGGCGCGCTGGAGGCGGTCAGCGAGGAGTCCCTGGAGCTGCGCTGGTTCGCCTACGACGAGGTGGCGTCCGTGGCCGACGACTCCGTGGTACGGCTGGTGGACCGCATCCGCGCACTGCTGTGAGGCAGGGCGCGCGGGCATGGCCCGCGCGCCCGCTCATGCGCGTCAGCCGAAGCGGTTGCCCTGGTTCTGGCCGTATGCGCCGTGCCGGCCCATGCCGTACTGCGCCCCCAGCCCCTGGCCGACCACCGCGTTCTGCGGGGGGAGCAGCTCACTGGGCTGGACGAGGGCGTACCCCTGGCCCATGAAGCTCAGCTCCCAGCCCTCCCCCGTGCTGCCGCGCCGCCGCCACACGCTCTGGGAACTGGTCTGCGCCTGCATCTGCACCCGCAGCGAGCCGGACCAGGCCACCACCGCGTCGGCGTCGGCGCTGACGTACGTCTGGGGGGTGACCTGGAGAACCAGCGGCTGGCCGGAGGTCATCAGGGCCACCTTGCCCCGGCCGGTGATGTTGAGGTTGTAGGCGCCGGATCCGGAGATGCCGAACTGGCTGTCCACCGCGATCACCTCCCAGTGCAGGGAGGAGTCCAGGGCCAGGACGTAGGAGCTGTCGACCGTCAGGCCTTCCGGCTCCACGTCCATGACGTGGACGTACTGGGCGAGGTTGGCCAGGTAGACCGTGCCCTGCCCGGAGCAGCGCATCAGCTCCAGGTTCTCGCCGGTGCGCGCCTGCCTGCGGCGCTGCTCGCGCGACTGGTACTCGCCGTCGAACTCCAGCAGCCCCTGGTAGGCGACCATCGCGCCCTTGCGGGCGAGCACGTCGTCCTGGCCGCCGAGCTGGACCCGCAGCAGTTGCGGGTTCTGCAGGACGTAGCGGTCCTGGCTCTGGACCTCGGTGTAGCCGAAGAGCGGACTCTGCATGCTTCTTCCTTCCCCCCTCAGCCCCGGACGCGCAGGCGGTCGGTGCTGTCCTCGCTGGGCTGTACGACGACGAACCCCTGGCCGGAGAAGGCGATCTGGTACGCCTCCCCGCTGCCGCGGCCGATCAGCGCGCCCGCCTTCATGGTGCGCTTGCCCTTCATCCTCAGGCCGGACGACCAGGCGACGAGGGCGTCGGGGTCGACGTACGTCTCGTCCTCGCCGCGTCCGCAGTCCACCACGACGGGCGTGCCGCGGGAGGTGAGGGCGACCCATCCGGTGCCGGAGATCCCGACGTTGAACAGGCCCTGTCCGGCGAACTTCGCCAGCCCCTTGACGCGCTCGACGCCCCACTGGAGATGGGCGTCGAAGGCGAGGAGGTTGGTGCCGTTGACGGAGACGGCCTCGTTGGCGAGGTTGAGGCAGACGACCTCGGCGCCGTAGTCGGCGAGGTAGAGCAGTCCGTCGCCGCTGCACCTCATCAGCGGGGCGCCCTCGCCGGTGAGCCACTGGGAGGCCATCTGGCGGACGGCCGGCGGGTTGGCCTCGTACTGGACGAAGCCCTCGTAGGCGATCATCGATCCGGTGCGGGCGAAGACGTCCTGGCCGCTGGCCATGGCGATCCTCACCATGTGCGCGCCGTGGTTCTCCATGCGGGCGGTGACGGGGGCCGGGGTGTAGCCCGAGATCACTGGCTGGTTCATGACGGGCTCCCTCAGACCTCGTAGGGCTGGACGACGATGAAGTTGCCGGGCGCGCCGCGGAACTGGAGGTTCACGGTCTCCCCGCTGTGTCCCGGATAGGCGTTGCGGCGCAGCCGCACCTGGCTGGAGATGATCACCTGTGCGCCGGCCGACCAGGCGACGACGGCCTGGCAGTCGGCGAAGGTGGTCGGGGTGACGGGCAGGACGACCGGGGTGCCCCGCGTCGTGACCACGACGGTGCCGGTGCCCTGGAACTGCAGGGTGAACAGCGCGCCGCCGGGAATGCCGTGGCCCTCGATCCGGCGCACCTCGTACTGGAGGCCCTCGTCGAAGGCGAGCACGTTCTCGGCGGAGACGCACACGGCGTCGCCCTGGAGCTCGATGGGGTGGACGTGCGCGGCGTTCTCGGCGAAGAACACCTGGCCCCGGCCGGTGCAGCGCATCAGCTGCATCTCCTGGCCGGTGGCGTTGCCGACGATCCGGCCGGCGAATCCGGCGCTCTTGTAGGAGAAGTCGACCTTGCCCTGGTAGAGCACCATGCTGCCCTGACGGGCGAGGACGCCCTGGCCGTCGAGGCCGAGGTCGGCCCGGATGAGCGCCGGGTTCTGCAGGGTCCAGCGCCGGCCGGTGGGCGCCTCGCGGTACTTCTCCAGCGCGGCGCCGATCCCCGCCGCGGGCCCCTGGGGCACCGGCTGGGCGCCGGGATGGCCGGGGACCTGCCCGAAGGGCTGCTGGGGAGCCGGCGGCTGCGCGAAGGGGTTGGGCACGGGCTGGCCGGGAAGTCCGCCGGGCACCGTGGGGGCCGGGGGCACGGGGGCGGCCGGCGCGGGCGGGACGGGCGGGGCCGCCTGCCCGGGGAGGCCCGGCTGGGTCGGCGTCTCCGGCCGGCCTCCGTACGGGGGCGGGGCGGGCTGTCCCGGCTGCGGGGACTGCGACTGGCCGAAGGGCGGGGCGGCCGGCGCGGGGACGGACATCGGTGCGGGGGGCGGAACCGGCTGCGGTGCGGGGGCGGGGATCTGCGGAGCCGGAGCAGGAGCGGGGACCGGAGCGGGGACCTGCGGTGCCGGAGCGGGGGCGGGAGCCGGCTGCGGAGCCGCCGGGGGCGCGAACCCGGGCGCCGGGCCCGGGGGCGGGGCGAAGCCCGGTGCCGCGGCGGCGGGGGCCGCGGGCGCGGACTCCTCCTCGAGGACCTCGCCGCCGAAGTGTCTCAGCAGCGCCTCCAGTCCTCCGTCGAAGCCCTGCCCGACCGCCGCGAAGCGCCAGCCGTCCTTGACGTAGAAGTCGCCGAGCATCACGGCCCGCTCGGTGGTGAACTCCGAGCCGTCGAACGCGTACCGCGCGACCTCCTCGCCCCCCGCGACGATCCGCAGGTAGCCGGGATCGGCCTGGGACATCTGCCCGGCACCGTCGATCGTCGCGGTGAAGGAGAGCTTCCGGATGTTCGCGGGGATGCGGTCCAGGGTCACCCTGAAGGACTCGGTGTCGCCCGCCTGCGCGCCCAGGAGCCGGATCGACTCCTCCGGCGACGTGGACTGGTTGTAGAAGATGAAGTAGCGGTCGTCCGAGAGCCGCTCATCGGCGTCCAGGCCGAAACAGCTGATGTCGAAGGACATCCCGGGGCCCGAGATCCGCACCCCCACGTACAGATCCGTCCCGGCTGTCAGATCGCTGATCCTGGCCTTGTGGCCGCGTTGGAATTCCCTGGCCATGCGTAACGACCGTCCCCCATCCGATGCGTGAATTGCGTTGCGTCAGGCTAACGGGTGCGTTGTCGCCCTCACTCGTCCTGCGCGCAGGGAGGATGCGGCAGCCGGTCGGCGGCCACCACGCCCTCCAGGAACCCGCGGGCCCGCTCGGTGCGCGGATAGGCGTCCAGCAGCCGCCAGAAGCGCGGGCCGTGGCCGGGGACCAGCAGGTGCGCCAGTTCGTGCAGGAGGACGTAGTCCAGTACGTACTCCGGCATGCCCTGGAGCCGGTGGGAGAGGCGGATGCTGCCCTCCGCGGGGGTGCACGAGCCCCAGCGGGTGTTCTGGTTGGTGACCCAGCGGACCGTGGCCGGGCGGGCGCGCCCCTGGAGGTACTGCTCGGAGAGCCGCGCCGCGCGGGCGGCCAGCTCGCCGTCGTCGAGCCTCCTCCTGCTCTCCTGGGCGGCCAGCTTGTCGAGCATGACGTCCACCCAGCGCCGCTCCTCGTCCTCGGACATCCGGGCCGGGATGAGGACGATGGTGCGGTCGCCCTCGCGGTAGGCGGAGACCGTACGCCGGCGGCGTGAACTGCGGCGGACCTCGACCGCGCCCGGTGCCCGCACCGTCCCGGCCGCCGCACCGTCCGGCTCGGATCCCTGGTGCGGTGGTTCGGTGCTGTTCAGCGGGTTGGCGGGCACGTCACGACGTTACCCGCTGACACCGGCGGAAGTCCTGCCTCCGGCGGGCTTCCGGGAGAAGCACCCCGCCGCGCGGGACGCCCGCGCGCCCCGGGGAGCGCCCCCGGATCGCCGTCGGCCCGGCACCGGTATGACGAATGCCGCGGCCTGTGGACAACTTTCCGCGCCGTCCGCGGCGGAGGCGCATGCTGGGGTCCGTCCGCGTTCGGCGGGCTCCGGCCGGGCTTCCGGCCGGGGCCGTCCGTGCTCTCAGCGCGCTTCAGGGGGTCTGGCATGCATCCGATGGTCAAACCGGCGCTGCGGCGCGCCTGGCGGGACCGGCACACCGTGCGGTACGGGGTGACGCCCGCGCACGCGGTGCTGCTGGGCCCGGTGGACACCGCGACCGGCAGCTTCCTGGAGCTGTTCGACGGCACCCGCAGCCTGCCGCAGCTCAGGGACGCGGCGGAGGCCATGGGGCTCGGGGCGGACGCGGCCGACGCCCTGGTGGCCCGGCTGACGGCCGCGGGGCTGCTGGACGACGCCACCGCGCACCGGCGGGCCGCCGCCCGGGTGGACGACCGGCTGCGCCCCGACCTGGGCTCGCTCTCGGTGCTCCGGCCGGAACCGGGCGGCGGGGTGCGGCGGCTGGCCGCCCGGGCGGCGGCCCGGGTCCAGGTGCGCGGCGCGGGCCGGGTCGGGGCGACGCTGGCGGCGCTGCTGTCGGCGGCCGGTGTGGGGCGGGTCGACGTGGTGGACGGGGGCTGTGTGGCGCCGTGGGACACCGCACCGGGAGGCATCGCGCCCGAGCAGGCCGGGGAGCGGCGGGTCTCGGCGGCGGGCAAGGCGGTGCGGCGGGCGGCTCCCGGGTTCCGGCCGCCCCGCCCCGACACGGGGGAGGCCGATCCGGGGCTCGGCCTGGTGGTGTTCGCGCCGCGCGACGGGCTGGCCGCCTACGCCCCGGATCCTGTCGCGGCCGGGGAGCTGGTCGGCGGCGGACAGCCGCACCTGTACGCCGGGGTGGTGGAGGGCACCGGCTTCGTGGGGCCGCTGGTACTGCCGGGGGCGACGGCGTGCGCCGAGTGTCTGATGCGGGGGTGCTCGGAGCGGGAGCCGGCCTGGCCGCTGGTGGTGGCGCAGTGGCGGTCGGCACGGCGGTCGGGCGTGCCCGCCTGCGACGTGGCGCTGGCGACGGTGGTCGCGGGGGCTGCCGCCGCCTGTGCGCTGCGCTTCCTGGACGGGGACGGGAGCTGTGTCACGGACGCCCGGCAGCACTGGGTGCTGCCGGATCTGCGCCCCGAGTCCGAGCCGGTGCGTCCGCACGCGGAGTGTCCGTGCGGTGCCGCTTCCGTGCGCGGTGGCCGCCCACCCTCGGCGGATGGGGCCCAGCGGTCCACAATGGCCACATGACCGCTGTCCTCGGCGCTGCCACCTGGTCGTGCTGTCGGGAAGTTGGAGGGGCACATGTCGGATCTTCCGCGCAAGGCCGTCACCCGTACCGCCAAGCTGGCCGCGCTGCCGCTGGGGATAGCGGGACGGGCGACCTGGGGGCTGGGCAAGCGGATCGGCGGATACTCCGCGGAGCTGGTGGGCAGTGAACTGCAGCAGCGCACCGCCGAGCAGCTTTTCAAGGTTCTCGGGGAGCTGAAGGGGGGTGCCATGAAGTTCGGCCAGGCGCTGTCGGTCTTCGAATCGGCCCTCCCGGAGGAGGTGGCCGGGCCCTACCGCGCGGCGTTGACCAAGCTCCAGGAGGCGGCGCCGCCGATGCCCGTGGCCACCGTGCACACCGCACTGGCCGAGCGGATGGGCGAGGACTGGCGGGATCTGTTCGAGGAGTTCGAGGACAAGCCCTCGGCGGCGGCCTCGATAGGCCAGGTGCACCGCGGGGTCTGGCACGACGGGCGCCCGGTGGCGGTCAAGGTGCAGTACCCGGGCGCCGGCGAGGCGCTGCTGTCGGATCTCAACCAGCTTGGGCGCTTCGTCCGGCTGCTGGGGCCGCTCATCCCGGGCATGGACATCAAGCCGCTGGTCTCGGAGCTGCGCGACCGGGTCTCCGAGGAGCTGGACTACGAGCTGGAGGCGCAGGCCCAGCGGACGTACGCGGCGGAGTTCGCCGACGACCCGGACGTACGGGTGCCGGACGTGGTGTACCAGTGCGACCAGGTGCTGGTCACCGAGTGGCTGGAGGGGGTGCCCCTGGCCGAGGTGATCAGGAACGGGCGGAAGGAGGAGCGGGACCGGGCCGGGCAACTGCTGGCGCGCTTCCTCTTCTCCGGCACGGCCCGTACGGGGCTGCTGCACGCCGATCCGCACCCCGGGAACTTCCGGCTGCTGACCGGCGACGCCCCCGACGGCCCTCCGGAGGAGTGGCGGCTGGGCGTGATGGACTTCGGCACGGTCGACCGGCTTCCGGAGGGGCTGCCGCCGACGATCGGCACCGCGCTGCGGATGGCGCTCGACGGTGACGCGGAAGCGGTGTACGAGCTGCTGCGCGACGAGGGGTTCATCAAGCCGACGGTCGAGCTGGATCCCGAGGCGGTGCTGGACTACCTCCTGCCGATCATCGAGCCCGCCCAGGTGGAGGAGTTCACCTTCTCCCGGGGGTGGATGCGGGAGCAGGCGGCGCGGCTCGCGGATCCGCGTTCACCCGCGTACCAGTTGGGCAAGCAGCTCAACCTGCCTCCCTCCTACCTGCTGATCCACCGGGTGACGCTCAGCACGATCGGAGTGCTGTGCCAGCTCGGTGCGCAGGTCCGGATGCGGGAGGAGATGGAGGACTGGGTTCCGGGCTTCCTGGAGGAGGAAGAGGAGGACTACGGGGACGTGGAGGACGAGGTGGAGGTGACGGAGACCTCCGCCTGAGCCGGTCCCCCGGCTGAAGCGGGACGGCCGCGGGAGCCGTGGAAAGCCCTGAAAAGAGGGGAACCGGGGCGGTGTTCGCCCCGGTTCCCCGGTCTCCCGGCGCCGATGGCCGGTGGCGGATGCCGGCGCCGTTCGTCGGCGCACGGTGTCGGTGCGGGCCGTCGGCACCGGCCGTCACGTCAGTGGTGCCGCTCGCCGACTGCTCACCGGTCGCTCACCGGTCACTGCATGACGGCCAGGGCCAGCGCGCGGCGGGCCCGCAGGGAGGCCCGCTCGGCGCGGCGCTGCATGCGGCGCGCGACGAGCAGCCGGTGGGCCCGTTGGTCGGCCTTGGCCTCCCTCATGCGTTCGTGCATATGGGCACGGGCCAGGGCTTCTGGGATGAGTTGCATGTCACGGGTCCTGTTCTGACGCGAGGCGGTCGTGTCGGGCTGATTGCTGGCGTGGTTCTCGGTGTGGAGGGTCATCGTGGGCTCCCGTTCCGGGAAGGGACGCAGCGCGGGACCGTGCGTCGCGGGTCGGTCGATCGTGCCGGCGGTTTTCATGCCGTGACCGGGTTCTTGCGGGGGCGGCCACGGGGCCGCTTGCGGGGCACGACGACTCCCTGGACGAACAGCTCGCCGCCCCAGACGCCCCAGGGCTCGCGGCGGTCCTTCGCCCCGGCGAGGCAGGCCTCGCGCAGCGGGCAGGTCTGGCAGAGGGACTTGGCGTACTCCACGTCGGCCGGCGACTCGGCGAAGAAGACCTCCGGGTCGTAGCTGCGGCAGGGCACGGCCACACCGAGACGCTCGATGGCGTCGTCCAGCTCGGTGAGCGTGGTGAGGGCGGTCAAGGACTCCTCCGTGGGGTCGGACGGTCGGATCGGGTCGGGCTGTACGGACGGGGCGTGCGTTGGGATGTGCACGGCGGTGAGTTCCTCGTCTGTGTCGTCTCTTCGACCCGGCTGGTGGCCGGGCCGCTTGGGGAAAACAGAAGGGCCGCGGATCCCGGTGTGGGTTCCGCGGCCCTGGAAGGTGCCGACCTGATCGTGCCGATCAGGCTGGATCTCTCCAGGGTTCGAGCCCACGGAAGGCCCACATCGTGTGGTGCTGCGACTGCTTCTGTCCGTTGCCGGCACCATTGGCCGCGCCGGTAAAGGCATAGGCATCCGCCTGTGCCGCCACCGCTGCCGCAGGTGCCTGGGTCGGTCGCTCGCCGGCGCGCTCACGGGTCGACGGGACCGCGAGGGACACCAAACGCACGGCCGCGGTACCGGAGACACCGGTGCCGGACAGGCGGGAGCCGAGCAGGCAGGAGGCAATGGCCTCGTGACCGATCAGTTCCCTCGTGATCGTGCTGGTCATCGAAGCTCGCCTCCTCTCGGCGTCTTGGGGATCGACCGGTGTCGATCCGGGTGTTCGGAAATCAGTACAGCATGGACGGAGTGGGGCGGGAAGGCCTCGCCTCGTCCATGCCCGGAAGGCTATGAGGCTTTACACGGCGCGCGCAAACTATTTTTCCGGCGGATTCGTAACAGCCTCTGTGACAGTTTCCGGAGCCCCTCCATCCGCTTGTTCGTTCGGCTCTTCGTCCCCCTGTTCCCGCTGGTCCGCGGCGTCCTCGCCGATCTCCTCGCCCGCGCACAGGGCCAGCACCTCGGCGCCGAACCGCTGGAGCTTGCGTCCGCCCACGCCCGGGATCCGCGCCAGCTCCGCCTCGTTGTCGGGCAGGGTCTCGGCGATCGCCATGAGGGTCTTGTCGGTGAAGACGCAGTACGCGGGCTGGCCGAGCTCCCGCGCCCGGACCGACCGCCACTCCCGCAGCCGCTCGTACAGCTCCTCGTCGAGGTCCGAGGGGCAGTCCTCGCAGCGCATCAGCTTCATCTCGCCCGGATCGGTGAGGGTGCGCCCGCAGACCCGGCACCGCACCGGCCCGCGCCGCCTGCGCGTCCGGCCCGCGCCGCCGCGCTCGACGCCTCCGGCACCACCGCCGGCCCGGCCGCCGGCCGCCGGCGAGCCGGGGCGCAGCCCGTCCAGGAATCGGCTCGGACGGCGCCCGCCGCGGCCGCCCGGCGAACGGGACAGCGCCCAGGACAGGGAGAGGTGGCGCCGGGCGCGGGTGACGCCGACGTAGAGCAGCCGGCGCTCCTCCTCGATCTGCTCGTCGGTCCTGGCGTAGGTGATCGGTACCGTCCCGTCGGTCAGTCCGACCAGGAAGACCGCGTCCCACTCCAGGCCCTTGGCGGCGTGCAGCGAAGCGAGGGTGACGCCCTCGACGGTGGGGGCGTGCTGGGCGTTCGCCCGCTCGTCGAGTTCGGCCACGAAGTCGGCCAGTGTCGCCTGCGGTCGGGCCCGGGCGAACTCCTCGGCGAGCCGCACCAGGGCGGCCAGCGACTCCCACCGGTCGCGCACCGCGCCCGATCCGGCCGGGGGTTCGGGTGTCCAGCCGGTGCCGCCGAGCACCGCCCGCACCTGGGAGGGGAGGTCCACCACGTCGGCCAGCAGCGTGTCGTTGCCCCCGGCGCGGGCGGCGCCGCGCAGGGCGAGACCGGCCTCGCGCACCTCGGGCCGCTCGAAGAAGCGCTCGGCGCCCCGCAGTTGGTAGGGCACCGCCGCGTCGGCGAGGGCCTGCTCGTAGATCTCGGACTGGGCGTTGACGCGGTAGAGGACCGCGATCTCGCTCGCGGGGACCCCGGAGTCGATCAGCTCCCGGATGCGGCGGGCGACGCCCTCGGCCTCGGCCGGCTCGTCGGGGAACTCGGTGTAGACGGGCTCGGGCCCGGGCTCGCGCTGGGAGACCAGTTCGAGCCGGTGCTCGGCGGCCCGGCCCCGCGCCTGGGCCAGCAGCCCGTTGGCCAGGTGCACCACCTGCGGCGTGGAGCGGTAGTCGCGCACCAGCTTCACCACGGTGGCGTGGGGGTGGCGGGCGCGGAAGTTCAGCAGGTGGTCGGGGGTGGCACCGGTGAAGGAGTAGATCGTCTGGCTGGCGTCGCCGACCACGCAGATCGTGTCCCGCTCCCCCAGCCACAGCTCCAGCAGCCGCTGCTGGAGCGGGCTGACGTCCTGGTACTCGTCCACGACGAAGTGCTGGTACTGCTGCCGCACGGTGTCGGCGATGTCGGGCCGCTCCTCCAGGATGCCGACCGTGAGCAGCAGCACGTCCTCGAAGTCGATCACCGCCCGCTCGCGCTTGAGCTGCTCGTAGAGCCCGTAGATCCGGCTGATCTCGACCGCGTCCCGCGGCGCCTCGCGCGCGGACTTCGCCACCGCGGCCGGATAGTCCTCCGGCACCGTCTGGGTGACCTTGGCCCACTCGATCTCGCTCGTCACGTCGCGCAGTTCGTTGCGGTCGAGCCGGATGCGGCAGCGGGCCGCGGCCTCCGCGACGAGCTGGACCTTGCGCTCCAGCAGGCGCGGCAGCTCGCCGCCGACCGCCTTCGGCCAGAAGTACTGCAACTGCCGCAGGGCCGCGGAGTGGAAGGTGCGCGCCTGGACGCCGCCCGCGCCGAGCTGGCGCAGGCGCCCGCGCATCTCCCCCGCCGCGCGGTTGGTGAAGGTGACGGCCAGCACGCTCGCGGGCGGGAACACCCCGGCCCGCACCCCGTACGCGATCCGGTGCGTGATGGCCCGGGTCTTGCCCGTACCGGCCCCCGCCAGCACGCACACCGGACCGTGCAGTGCCGTCGCGACCTCGCGCTGCTCGGGGTCGAGCCCGTCGAGCACGGCGTCCGGCGAGTCGGGGACGGATGGGAACAGGGGTGAGGACGTTGCTGCTGTCACCCCGCCATGCTGCCAGGTCGGCGGGAGTGCCCGTCACCGTTGTCCACAGGCGGCCGGAGTCGTTCGGACCGGCGGGGGCGGCACGCCGCGCGGACGCCGTCGGGCGCACCGGCGGCTTCCGGGACGGCCCCGGGGCGGCCTTCGGACCGGCCTCCCGGGCGGAGGGGAGGGGAGCGGGAATGCCGCCGGCCGGTTGAACGTTCCACGAGTGCCAACTGCCGAGACGAGGACGTAAGGAGCGCGAGCACTCATGGCGGGAACGGTGACGATGTACAGCACCACCTGGTGTGGCTACTGCCGCCGGCTCAAGAGCCAGATGGACCGCGAGGGGATCGCGTACACCGAGGTCAACATCGAGCAGGACCCGGAGGCCGCGGCCTTCGTCGAGAAGGTCAACAACGGCAACCAGCTCGTCCCGACCGTGCTCTTCCCCGACGGCTCGGCCCTCCCCAACCCGTCGATCGCCCAGGTCAAGGAGAGAATCGGCGCCTGAGTACCCGTGCGCGGGGCGGTCTTCGCGGTCCGGTGACCGCGGAGGCCGCCCCGCGGCGCGTTCCGCGCCGGCCGACCGGCGGGCGGCGGGACGGCGGTCGGCGGGACGGGACGGGTCGTCAGTCCGCCGCGGCGGGCGCCTCCCCGGACGTCCCCGCCCTCCCGGACCCCTCGCCGAACGCCGCACCGAACGCCGCGCAGAACGCTTCCTCGAACAGCGCCCCGGCGCCGTCGACGGCCGCCGACAGCGCTTCGGGGGACGCCTCCAGACCCGCGACGATGCCGTCGACGCGGCGCAGTCCGGCCCGCGCCAGCAGCGTCTTCTCGTTGGTCACCCACTCGCCGCGGGCCGCGAGGACGGCGTGCCCAGCCTGCATGCCCGCGGTGGCGACGGCCCCGGCGACCTCGGTGAGCCGGCCGCGCGGGGCGTGGTTGGCCCCGGCGTAGGCCAGGGTGAGGCGCGCGGTGTCCCGCCAGCGCCCGGCGGCCGCCTCGCGCAGCGCCCGCGGATAGGACGGACGGGGCAGTTCGCCGCGGAGCACCCGGTTGACGGCCAGTTCGCCGACCACCAGGTAGCTGGGGATGCCGGCCAGGTGGAACATCAGGGGCTCGCAGTGGAAGCGCCCCCGCTCCGCCTCGGCCATCTGGTGCTCCACGACGTCCAGGTCGCGGTAGTGCACGTCGACCCGGCGGCCGTCCACGGTCAGCCAGGCGCCGCCGTTGAACACCCCGCCGCCCCAGGCGCCGATCCCGAAGACCTCTCCGGGCCAGCCGACCGCCCGCAGGTCCTCCGGGTCGAACGCGCCCCGGTAGTAGACGGCGAGGTCCCAGTCGCTGTCGGGCCGGTGCGTCCCCTGGGCGCGGGAGCCGCCCAGGGCCACCGCCCGGACGCCGGGAAGCCCCGCGAGCCGGTCCGCGACGTGGTCGAGGAACGTCGTGTCGTCCACGGAACGTCCGCCCCTTCCGGTGGGTGCCGCCACTGTCCTGACACCGTGCAGCGTGCCACGGCGGCGGGCCGGACGCCCGGGGCACCCGGGACGGCCGGCGGTCACGGCCGCGGCAGCGGCTCGCCGTACCACAGCTCGATCAGCCGGGCCGCGATCGAGATGCCGGACGGCGGCAGCACCTCGCCCGAGGCGAACGCGGCGCGCAGCTCGTCGCGGGAGAACCAGCGGGCCTCCTCGATCTCCTCGCCGTCCACCCGGATCTCGGTGGAGGTGGCGCGCGCCACGAAGCCCAGCATCAGGCTGGACGGGAAGGGCCACGGCTGGCTGGCGACGTACTCCACCTCGCCGATCGTGACGCCGACCTCCTCGCCCGCCTCCCGGACGACGGCCTGCTCGATGGACTCCCCCGGCTCCACGAAGCCCGCGAGCGTGGAGAAGCGCCCCCGGGGCCAGTGCACCTGACGGCCCAGCAGGGCCCGGTCCTCGGCGTCCGTCACCAGCATGATCACGGCGGGGTCGGTGCGCGGGTAGTGCTCGGCGCCGCAGGCCGGGCAGCGGCGGATGTGGCCGGCGGCGGCGATGACCGTGCGCTCGCCGCAGCGCGAGCAGAAGCGGTGCATCCGCTGCCAGTTCTCCAGGGCCACCGCGTGCACCATCAGTTGCGCGTCGCGCTCGGAGAGCAGGGCACCGGCCTCCCGCAGCCCCGCCGGGCGGGCCGCGTCGTCCATCCGGCCCGGCAGCGTGTCCTTCTGCAGGGCGAAGTAGCGCACGCCGTCCCCGTCGACGCCGAGGAAGTAGCGGTGCGCCTCGGTCAGCGGGGCGTCGAAGGACGGCATGGTCACCAGCTCGGCGCGACCGTCCCCGGTGTCCTCGATCAGCACCTGCCCGCCGGACACCACGAAGCAGCGGGTCGTCGGGTGGCTCCAGGCCGCCGCGAGCCACGCCTCGTCCAGCCGGTGGTGGGCGGCGCGGTCGATGCCGCCGGTGGCGGTGAGCGTGATCGGACGGTGGGCGTCGGTGCGGTCGGGCCAGGTGATCACGGCTGCTTCCCACTTCCCCTGCGGCGTGAACGGTGGTTCGTGTGCGTACGGCTGCGGGCCGGTGCCCGGCCGGACCGGCACGCGCGGACCCGTCGGCCGCCGGCCGGTTCCGCGTTCTCCCGGCGTGGTGGAAGCCCCCTCCCCCGCCGCCGGCGGCACCGCTCGCGCACGGCCGTTCCCTCCGCCTCCGCCTCCCGGCTCCGGGGGACGCGGGACGCCCGGGACCCCCGCGGGCGGGGGGCAGGCCAGCGGGGTGCGCGCGGACGGCGGTGTCCGCGAGCGGCCGGGGCGGTGCTCATGCGCCCGAGCCTATCCGGCCGCCCCGCCCGTCCCGGAATCGGCCGCCGCGCCCTCCCGGGGCCCCGGCCCGCCGGAGTCGTCCGGCACTTCCGGATCGTCCTGTCCGCCGTACGCCGGTTCGCCGCTTTCCTCCGGCCCCGCCGGCTCCTGCGGTCCGTGCAGCAGCAGCCGCTCCAGCTCGGCCCGGCCGGGCAGGTGGGCGGGGCGGATCAGCTCGCCGCTGCGGACGTGCAGGAAGGCGGCGCGCACGGCCGCCGGCGGCAGCCCGTGCCGCTCGGCCCAGGCGAGGCGGTAGACGGCGAGCTGGAGGGGGTCGGCGGTCCGGGAGCGGCCGGTCTTCCAGTCGATGATCTCGAAGCCCTCGCCGTCCTCGTCCCGGTACACCGCGTCGATCCGGCCGCGGATCACCCGCCCGGCGAGCACGATCTGGAAGGGCACCTCGATCCGGTACGGGGTGCGGTGGGCGTAGGGGGTCCGGCCGAACGCCTCCTTGAGCGCGGCCAGGTCCTCCTCGTCGGCGATCTCCGCGGCGGTCGCCCCCGGGTACGCGTCCCCCTCCTCCCCGCCGGGCAGTTCCTCGGGGCCGAGCAGGGGCAGTTCCAGCTCCTCGAAGCGGGACTCCAGCCAGGCGTGGAACCGGGTGCCACGGCGGGCGGCGGCGGGCCGCGGCGGGCGCGGCATGGGCCGGGCCAGGTCCCGCGCGAAGCCCTCGGGGTCGGCGGCGAGGCGCACGAGCTGGGTCGCGGACAGGGACGCGGGCAGCGGCACCTCCCGTACGCCCGACCGGGTGCGCCGCAGTTCCTCGGTGAGCGCGTCCAGGTCCCGGTCCCAGGAGGCCACCAGCCGCGCCTCCTCCGGGGTCAGCCCGTCCGGCCCGGCGGACTCCCCCGGCGACGACTCCCCCGCCGGCGCCTCCCGGGGCCGGGGCAGCACCCGGCCCGCCGGCCGCCCGTCCGTTCCGTCCGCTTCTCCGGGGGCGCCCGGCCCGTCCGCCGCGTCCCGCCCGTCCAGGTGGGCCATGACCCGGGCGGCGGCCTCGCGGCGGAGCCTCAGGGCCTCCTCGTCCAGCGGCAGGGGCCACGCACGCTCCTCGGCCGCCTCCGCCAGGGCCGGGTTCTCCTCGTCCTCCCCGGGCGGCTCGGCCCAGTGCTCGACCTCGCCGTGCCGCGGGTCGGCCTCGCAGTGCTCGCGCAGGGCGTGCAGGAACGAGGAGGGGCCGCGCGGCGTCTTCTGGTTCGGCCCCCACCAGTGGCCCGAGCCGAGCAGCAGGGAGCGGGGCCGGGTGAAGGTGACGTAGCCCAGTCGCAGTTCCTCGGTGTACTGGTGCTCCTTCACCGCCGTGTCGTAGTCCTTGCGGTCCCTGGCCGTCCAGCCCGCCAGCTCCGGCAGGGTCGCCGCGTCGCCGCGCAGCGCGGGCGGCAGCACCCTGGGCTGGGCGAGCCAGGACTCGCGGGCCTGCTCGCTGGGGAAGTGCCTGGCGACCAGCCCGGGTACGGCCACCACGTCCCACTCCAGGCCCTTGGACTTGTGCGCGGTGAGCACCTTCACGGTGTTCTCGCCGCCGGGCAGCGAGCTGTCCAGGCCCTTCTCGTACTCGGCGGCGGCGCGCAGGAAGCCCAGGAAGGCCAGCAGGGTGGACTGCCCGTCCAGCGACGCGAAGCCCGCCGCGATGTCCAGGAAGGTGCCCAGCGTCTCCCGGCGCCGGGCGGCCAGCGCGTGCGGCGAGGCGGAGAGTTCGACCTCCAGGCCGGTGACGGACAGCACCCGGTGCAGCACGTCCATCAGCGGGTCGCCGAGCGAGCGCCGCAGCTCCCGTATCTCGGCGGCCAGCCGGGCGAAGCGCACCCGGGCCTCGGGGGAGAACGGCAGCGAGTCCTCGTGGCCGCCGGGCTCCAGGAAGGTGTCGAGGGCGTCGGCCAGCGAGACCACCTCGGCCGGGTCGGTGCCCTCCACGGCGGCGGCCAGCCGCTTCCCGACGTCCACCGCCCCGTCCTCCGTCCGCGGCCCGCCGGGCACCAGCAGCCGGGCGCGCCGTCCCAGCAGGGCCAGGTCGCGCGGGCCGATGCGCCAGCGCGGGCCGGTGAGCAGCCGCACCAGGGCGGCGTTGGCGGTCGGGTCCTGGAGGACCTCGCACATGGCGACCAGGTCGGCGATCTCCGGCAGGTGCAGCAGTCCCGACAGGCCGACGACCTCGACCGGCACCTCGCGGGCCACCAGCGCGCCCTGGATCTCGGCGAAGTCGCCGGCGGTGCGGCACAGCACGGCGATCTCGCCGGGCGGGGTGCCGGTGTTCACCAGGTGGGCGATGGAGTCGGCCAGCCAGGCGATCTCCTCGGCGTGGGTGCGCAGCAGCGCGCAGCGCACCAGGCCGTCGCGTTCGGCGCCGGGGGCGGGGCGCAGCGCCTCGACTCCCGCGTGGCGGGCGCGCAGCGGCGCGGCCAGGGTGTTGGCCAGCTCCAGCAGCCGTCCGCCGCTGCGGCGGTTCTCGCTCAGGGCGTGGCGGCGGGCGGGGGTGCCGTCGGCGTGCGGGAAGTGCTCGGGGAAGTCGTCGAGGTTGGCCACGGACGCGCCGCGCCAGCCGTAGATCGCCTGGCAGGGGTCGCCGACCGCGGTGACCGCGTGGCCGGTGCCCGAGCCGAACAGCCCGGCCAGCAGGACGCGCTGGGCGACGGAGGTGTCCTGGTACTCGTCCAGGAGCACCACGGCGTACTCCTCGCGCAGGACCCGTCCGACCTCGGGGACGTCGCGCGCCAGCTTCGCCGACAGGGCCATCTGGTCGCCGAAGTCGATCAGTTCGCGCTCGCGCTTGCGCCTGCGGTACTCCTCGACGAGTCCCAGCAGCTCCAGCCGGCCCCGCACGGTCTCGGGCACCTTGCGCAGGGCGGCGTTGGTGAGTTTCACCCGGCCGCTCTCCAGCAGCTCCAGCAGCTCGGTGTCGTACTCCCGCAACCGCTCGGGCTCCACCAGGTGTTCGGAGAGTTCGGCGTCGAGCGCGAGCAGGTCCCGGACGAGTTCGCCGACGGACTTGGTCAGCGCCGTGAAGGGGCCGGGCGCGGTGCGCAGCACCGAGGCGGCGAGCTGGTAGCGCGTGGCGTCGGCGAGCAGCCGGGCCGACGGCTCCAGGCCCAGCCGCAGGCCGTGCTCGGTCAGCAGTTGCCCGGCGAAGGCGTGGTAGGTGGAGATCCGCGGCTCGCCGGGCGCGTGGTCGGGGTCGGCCGGGTCGGGGTCCAGCACCCCGGCCTTGTGCAGCGCCGTGCGCACGCGGTCGGTCAGCTCGCCGGCCGCCTTGTTGGTGAAGGTCAGGCCGAGCACCCGCTCGGGCGCGACCTGCCCGGTGCCCACCAGCCAGACCACGCGGGCGGCCATCACCGTCGTCTTGCCCGAGCCGGCTCCGGCCACGATGACCTGCGGGGCGGGCGGGGCGGTGATGCACTCCATCTGCTCGGCGGTGAAGGGGATGCCGAGGAGCCGTCTGAGGTCGTCGGGGTCGGTGAGCTGTGCGGGCACCCGCAAGACGCTAGCGCTCCCCGCCGACAGCCGCCGCGGGGCGGTCGGCGGCGGGGAGCGGCCGGCGCGTCACCGGGCGGCGGGCGCCCGGTGGTCAACTCCCGTCACCGGGCGCCGGATTGGCGCAGCTTCTCCAGGTCGACGACCTCGGACGGGGCCGGCTCCTCGATCTCGACCGGCTTGTCGTAGTCGGTGAAGTCCATCACACCGGGCTCGTCGCCGCCCTTGTTCTCCATCCGCAGGATGTAGGGCTTGTCGTCGTCGTTGGCGACGTGGACGGTGGTGGTCCCGCCGTCCTCCTTCTCGGTCAGCGGGATGGCCGGCTGTCCGTTGACCTCGGTCACCTCGCCCTTGGTGGCCGCCCCGGTGTCGTTCGCGTCCATGTCCGCCAGCAGCGCGTCGAGGTCGCAGAACTCGCCGGCCCCGGCGCCGGCGTCCTGCGCACCCGCCTTCATCCAGCGGTTCTTGAGCATCTGGACGATCGTCTCGGCCTCCGGCTCGCCCTGGCTCTGGTTCCGCCAGAACTGCTCGTCGGCCTTGATGTACGTCTCGGTGCCGGTGCCGATCACCTCGGCGGTGCCGCCGTCCATCGCCATCGAGCCGGTGCACTTGCCTCCCTCGGTGAGCGCCATGTCGACGTCGAGCTGCTTGCCGTCGGTGGTCATCCGGCCCTTCACGCGCAGGGATTCGGCCGCCTTCATGGCATCGACGGTCTTCTCGGCGATCTCCTGGGGGGAGCTGCCCTGGAGTTCCGTCGTGGCGGTCTTCCCGGCGGCGCCGTCGTCGGCGTCCGCGCCGCCGTTCCCGCCGGAGCAGCCCACCAGTCCCGCGGCCATGGTGAGGACGGCCGCCGCCAGGATGCTCTTCTTGCGTGCCACTCTTCTCGGTACCTCTCGTCACGTGCGCTTGCCGTCCGGACTGTTGGGACTGCGGACACCGGGACCCGGTTCCGGGGATGGCCGGAAATCTTCGGTGGCCTGCCGCGCGGCGCTCCGTCCCGTCCGCCGCGCGCCGTCCGCCCCGGCGTCACTCCACGACGTGGCGCCCCTCCGGCCGGGCGCTGCACGCCCCCTTGAAGGAGCAGGTGCCGCAGTGCCGCCCCGGCGAAGGGGTGAACCGCTCGTCCAGGACGCGGCCCGCGGCGTCGGCCAGCAGGGCGCCGATCCAGTCCCCGTCCCCGCCGTACGGCGGCAGGGCCTGCTGCCGCTGTACGGCCGGGAGCGCGTCGCCGCCCTCCTTCTTCGGCGCGCCGATCCTCAACTGGACCAGCTCCGCGCCGCCCGGCTCCATCCGCTCGTCGGTGCCGTCGAGCGCCCCCTCGCGCACCGCGAGCTGGTAGACGGCCAGTTGGGGATGGTGCTCGACCTCCTCGGCGGTCGGTTTGTTCTTCCCGGTCTTGAAGTCGACGACGTACGCCCGGCCGTCCGGCCCGCGCTCGACGCGGTCCATGGTGCCGCGGACGCGGATCCTGTGGTCGCCCGCCCGGAGCGTCACGTCGAAGCCGTGCTCGGTGGCGACCGTCTCGCGTCCGGCGTCCCGCTCCATGACGTGCCAGCGCAGGAAGCGCTCCAGCGCGGCGCGGGCGTTCTCCCGCTCCTGCCGCGACTTCCAGGGCGCCTCGAAGGCGAGCGAGTCCCACACCGAGTCCAGCCGCTCCAGCAGCACGGACAGGTCGGCGGGGGTGCCGCCGGAGGCGACCTCGTCGGCCAGGACGTGCACCACGTTGCCGAAGCCCTGGGCGGCGGTGGCGGGGGGCTCGGCCTTCACCTCGCGGCCCAGGAACCACTGGAGGGAGCAGGTGGAGGCGAGCTGGTGCAGGGCGCTGCCCGAGAGCGTGACCGGCTGGTCGCGGTCGCGCAGCGGCACCTTCGAGCGGGTCGGCTCGTACAGCCCCCACCAGCGCTGCGGGTGCGCGGCGGGGACGAGGGCGCTGCCGTCGTCGTCGCGCAGGGCGGCCAGCTTCGCCAGCCGCCGTGCGGCGGCCTCGCGCAGCGCGGGGGACGCGGCGGGGTCGACGGTGGTGGCGCGCAGTTCGGCCACCAGCGCGGGCACCGACAGCGGGCGGGGCGGCCGGCCGGTGACGTCCCTGGGATCGACGCCGAGTTCGGTCAGGAAGCGGGAGGGCTGGTCGCCGTCCTCCGCGGCGGCCTTGACGGCCGTGACGACCAGGCGGTCGGCCGCGCGGGTGGCCGCCACGTAGAACAGCCGGCGCTCCTCGGCCAGCAGCGCGCCGGGCGGGAGGGGTTCGGCCAGCCCGTCGCGGCCTATGCGGTCGGGCTCCAGCAGCGAGCCGCGCCGCCGCAGGTCGGGCCAGAGCCCCTCCTGCACCCCGGCCACGACCACCAGGCGCCACTGCAGGCCCTTGGAGCGGTGCGCGGTCATCAGCCGTACGGCGTCGGGGCGCAGCGCGCGGGGGGCGATGGTGTCGCCGGCGATGTCCTGGGCGTCCAGCTCCTCCAGGAAGTTGAGCGCGCCGCGCCCGCCGACGCGCTCCTCGGCGCGCGCGGCGGCGGCGAACAGCGCGCAGACGGCGTCCAGGTCGCGGTCGGCGTTGCGGCCCGCGGCGCCGCCCCGCCGGGCGGTGCGCCTCAGCCGTTCGGGCCACCTGCCGTCGCCCGCGTTCCACAGCATCCACAGCGCCTCCTCGGCCGTGGCGCCGCCGGCCAGCGCCTCGCGCGTCTTGCGCAGCAGCAGGCCCAGTTCCCGGGCGCCGCGCGCGTAGGACGGGTCGTGCGCGACCAGCCGTTCGGGTTCGGACAGCGCCTCGGCCAGCAGTTCGTCCGAGGGGCGGGGGACGGCGCGGCCCGCGGCCCGCTCCTCCTCGCGCAGCGCGCGGCCCAGGCGGCGCAGGTCGGCGCCGTCCAGGCCGCCGAGCGGGGAGGTCAGCAGGGTGAGCGCGGTCTCCACGTCGATCCAGGCCGCAGGGCCGCCGGACCGCCCGGACTCCTCCCGCCCGCCGGAGCCGGCGGCGGTGTCGGAGGTGTCGTCCGCGGTGTCGGTGGTCTCGGTCTCGGTGGTGCCGGCCTCGGCCTCGGTGTCGGCCGCCGCCGCCCGCGCCACCACGCGCAGCGCGGTCAGCAGGGGCGCCACGGCGGGTTCCCGGGCCAGCGGGACGTCGTCGCCGTCGGTCTCCACCGGGACGCCGGCCGAGGTCAGCGCCCGCCGCACGGCGGGGATCGTACGGTGGCCGGCGCGCACCAGCACGGCCATCTCCCGCCACGGGACGCCGTCCTCCAGGTGCGCGCGGCGCAGCAGGTCGGCGATGTTGGCCAGCTCGGCGCCCGGGGTGGGATAGGTATAGACCTCCACCCGGCCGCCCTCGCGCACCGCGGACAGCTCGCGGTGCGCCCGGACGGCCTCGGCGGGCAGCCGGGTGAGCGGCATCCGGTGGGTGAGCCGCCGGGTGGCCTCCAGCAGCGCCGAGGCGGAGCGGCGGTTGGTGCGCAGCACCGCCACCGGGGCCGGGGAGCCGTCACGCCGCCGGAAGGTGTGCGGGAAGTCGAGGATGCCGTTCACGTCGGAGCCGCGGAAGGCGTAGATCGACTGGTCGGGGTCGCCGAAGGCGACCAGCGTGCGCCCGTCCCCCGCCAGCGCGCGCAGCAGCCTCACCTGCGCCGGGTCGGTGTCCTGGTACTCGTCGACGTAGACCGCGTCGTACCGCGCGGCCAGCCGCGCCCCGACCTCGTCCCGCTCGGCGAGCAGCACCGCGCGGTGCACCAGTTCGGCGTAGTCCAGCACGCCCTGGAGGTCCAGCACGTCGAGGTACTCGGCCATGAAGGCGGCGGCGGCCCGCCAGTCGGGGCGCCCGGCGCGGCGGGCGAAGGCGTCCAGGGCCTCGGGGCCCAGGCCCAGCTCCCGGCTGCGGGCCAGGACCGCCCGCAGCTCGTCCGCGAAGCCGCGCGTGGTCAGGCAGGCGCGCAGCTCCCCGGGCCACTCGATCCGGCTCCGGCCGGCGTTCTCCAGGCCGGCCTGCCCGGCCAGCAGCTCGCGGATGCGCAGGTCCTGCTCGGGGCCGGACAGCAGCCGCAGCGGCTCGGCGAACAGGTCGGCGTCCTGGTGGGCGCGGACCAGCGCGTAGCAGTACGAGTGGAACGTCGTCGCCTGCGGGGCCGACCCCGTCAGCCGGGCCGCCATCCGGTCCCGCAGCTCCACCGCCGCCCGGCGGCTGAAGGTCAGCACGAGGATGCGTTCCGGGTCGCCCCCGCGCCGCACCCGCTCGGCGACGGACTCCACCAGGGTGGTGGTCTTCCCGGTGCCCGGTCCGGCCAGGACGAGCAGCGGTCCGTCCCCGTGGTCAACCACCGCGCGCTGTCGTGCGTCCAAGGCAGGGAGGCTCGCCGGACCGGGCGGGGTACGCACCAACCGGTACGTATCGGATGTGTGGGAGGAACTCACGTGGATCGCCGGTCCTGGTCGCTGTTCTGGATGATGCAGACGGTACGCCAGTCGGCAGCCGAGGCGCAGCACGTCTCATGCGCATCCCGGCCGGACGGCTCGCCTCGGGTACGGCGACGCCATGACGGAAGCTGGTACGTGTGAGGAGTCCTATGCGAGGGGCGTCAGACGCGATCCCCGCCGCCGCGGCCGGCGTCGGGGCCGTCCGCGTCCCCGTCCCAGCGGGCCCGGCGCAGGTCGATCCGCACGCCCTCCGGGGCACGGCCCGGCACGCTCCCGGCCGTCCCCCGCAGCGGGGTGCCCTCCTCGCGGTAGCGCTCCAGCGCCCGCAGCTCGTGCCCGGGCAGCAGCACCCCGTCGGCCCGCACCACGCGCCACCAGGGCACCGCGCCGCCGTAGAGGGCCATCACCCGGCCCACCTGCCGCGGCCCCCCTTCCCCGAGCCATTCGGCGATGTCGCCGTACGTCATCACCCGGCCGGGCGGAATGCCCTCCGCCACGGCCAGCACCTTCTCCGCGTACTCCGGCAGCTCGCCGACGGGCCCCGTCATGGCGGCCATGGTGCCCCATGCCACCGACAGCCCGCACCGCCCCCAGGGCCCGGTGCGGCCGCCCCGGCACGGCGGCCGGATGTGTGGGAACGCTCCCGACACGCACAAAATCCGCTATCCGTGGAGAAATGTGCCCTCGTGCGTCCCCCCGTCGCCCCCTCGTGCCACCATCGTCCCGGCGGTGACAGGTGATACGAGAGCAAAAAGAGACGGAAGAGCAGGGCGGGCGTCCTCCGGGGGAGGGCCCCCGTCCCGATGCCCCCTTGCGGAACGCGGACGGTACGGGCCCTGACCACCTGGAGGGCGACGAGCCGATCCTCCCCGCCCGGGTGCACCGCCCCTCCGACCTGGTGCGGCTGCTGCTGGGCATCCTCGGCATCGCCGTCGTCCTGACCATCGCCGCCTTCGCCCACGGCACCACCGCGGGGCTGGAGCAGGACATCGACAAGGGCGCGGGCCAGGCGCCGCTGCTGCTGATCCGCTTCGCCGGGTTCGCCTCCAGCGTCGCCGTGCTCATCGTGCCGGTCGCCTTCGCCATCGAACGGCTGATCAAACGGGACGGCCTGCGGATCGCCGACGGCGTGCTCGCCGCCGTCCTGGCGCACGGCGCCTCGCTCGCCACCGACCTGTGGGTCGCCGAGCAGGCCCCTCCCTCCGTACGGGACGCGCTGGTCAACCCGGCTCCGGGCGGTGGCCTCACCGATCCGGTGCACGGCTACCTGGCCCCGGTCATCGCCTATATGACGGCCGTCGGCATGGCCCGCCGCCCCCGCTGGCGCGTCCTGCTGTGGTGCGTGCTGCTGCTGGACGCCTTCGCGGTGCTGGTCGGCGGCTACACCACGCCGTTCTCGATCCTGGTCACCGTGCTGATCGGCTGGACCATCGCCTACGGCACGCTCTACGCCGTCGGCTCCCCCAACGTCCGCCCCACCGGCCAGCACCTGCTGGCCGGGCTGAGGCACGTGGGCTTCAAGCCGGTCCGGGCGCTGCGCGAGGACACCGAGGGCGAGCGGCCCGAGCAGAACGACCGGGGCCGCCGCTACCTGGTCACCCTGGAGGACGGCCCGCCGCTGGACGTCACCGTCGTGGACCGCGAGCAGCAGGCGCACGGCTTCTTCTACCGCGTCTGGCGCCGCTTCGCGCTGCGCGGCATCACCCAGCGCCGCAGCCTCCAGTCGCTGCGCCAGGCCCTGGAGCAGGAGGCCCTGCTGGCGTACGCGGCCATCGCCGCCGGGGCCAACGCCCCCCGGCTGATCGCCACCTCCGAGCTGGGCCCCGACGCGGTGATGCTCGTCTACGAGCACATCGACGGGCGCGGTCTGGACACCCTGCCGGACGAGGAGATCACCGACGAGCTGATGTGCGCGGTCTGGCGGCAGGTCAAGGCGCTCCAGTCGCGGCGCATCGCCCACCGGCGGCTGGAGGACGACGCGCTGCTGGTGGATCGTTCCGGCACGGTGTTCCTCACCGACTTCAGCAGCGGCGAGATCGCGGCCGGCGACCTCGTGCTGCGGATGGACGTCGCACAGTTGCTGACCACCTTCGGCCTGCGCGTGGGCGCCGAACGCTCGGTCGCGGCGGCCGTCGCGGTGCTCGGCCCGGACGCGGTGGCCGACAGCCTCCCACTGCTCCAGCCGATCGCGCTCAGCCGCAGCACCCGCGCCACCCTGCGCAGGCTGGCCAAGGAGCGGGCGCAGCGCGAGCGGGAGGCGGCCATCGAGGCGTCGCGCGCCGGCCGGGAGGCGCGCCACGCCGAGGAGGAGCAGGCCTCGGCCGCGGGCGACCGCAGGCCGTCGCGGTCGGGGAAGCAGGCCGAGCGGGCCGAGAAGCGGGCCATCATGGAGGCGCTGGAGGAGGTGCGCGAGGAGGACCTGCTCTCGCAGATCCGCCAGCAGGTGCTGCTGATCCGCCCGCAGGCACCGATGCAGCCGGCCCGTCTGGAACGGGTCCGGCCGCGCACCGTGATCAGCTTCGTCGCGGGCGCCTTCGCCGCCTACTTCCTGCTGTCGCAGCTCACCCATGTGGACTTCCGGCAGGTCATCGGCGGGGCCAACTGGGGCTGGGTGGCCGCCGCGCTGCTCTTCTCGGCGCTGACGTACTTCGCGGCGGCGCTGAGCCTGCTCGGCTTCGTGCCCGAGAAGGTCCCGTTCCTGCGCACGGTGATCGCCCAGGTGGCGGGCTCCTTCGTCAAGCTGGTCGCGCCCGCGGCGGTCGGCGGCGTCGCGCTCAACACGCGCTTCCTGCAGCGCGCCGGGGTCCGGCCCGGCCACGCGGTCGCCAGCGTCGGCGCGTCCCAGCTCTTCGGCCTGGGCTGCCACGTCATCCTGCTGCTGACCTTCGGCTACCTGACGGGCACGGAGCGCACCCCGACCCTCTCCCCGTCCCGCACGGTCATCGCGGGGCTGCTGACGGCGGCCGTCCTGTCCCTGATCGTGACGGCGATCCCGGTGCTGCGGAAGTTCGTGGTGGAGCGGGTGCGAGCGCTGTTCGCGGGCGTCGTCCCGCGCATGCTGGACGTCGTCCAGCGCCCGCAGAAGCTGCTCAGCGGCATCGGCGGCATGCTGCTGCTGACCGTCTCGTTCGTGATGTGCCTGGACGTCTCGATCCGCGCCTTCGGCGGCGAGCTGAGCTACGCGAGCATCGCGGTCGTCTTCCTCGCCGGCAACGCGCTGGGCTCCGCCGCGCCCACCCCGGGCGGCCTGGGCGCGGTGGAGGCGGCGCTGATCGCCGGCCTGATCGCCTTCGGCCTGGAGAAGGAGATCGCCACTCCGGCGGTCCTGCTCTTCCGGCTGATGACCTTCTGGCTCCCGGTCCTCCCCGGCTGGCTGTCCTTCACCCACCTGACGCGCAAGGAAGCGATCTAGGCGTACCGTCCCGCCGTGGCCGCCGTGACCGGCCGCCCGCGGCGCGTTCCTCCTGCTGTGACAGCCCTGACGGCTACGGCGGCCCCGACGGCTACGACAGCGCGTCGGCGACCACGGAAGCCGCTTCCGCGATCAGTTCGTCGTCGTGCTCGGCATCCTTCTCGTCGCGGTTCGACATGATCGCCACGACGACGGGGGCGGCGTCGGGGCGCCACACCACGGCGATGTCGTTGCGGGCGCCGTAGTCGCTGCCGGTTCCGGTCTTGTCGCCGACCACCCAGTCCTCGGGCACCCCGGCCCTGATCAGCCCGGCTCCGGTGGTGTTGGTCCGCAGCCACCCGGCGAGCCGTGCGCGTTCCCCCTCGCCCAGGGCGTCCCCGAGGACGAACGCCCGCAGGTCCCCGGCCAGCGCCCGCGGCGTGCTCGTGTCCCGTGTGGAGCCCGGCGCCCACCGGTTCAGCCGGGGCTCGCGGCGCTCCATCCGGGTGACGTCGTCGCCGATCCCCTCCAGCACGGCGTCCAGGCCCCGGGGCCCGCCGAGCACGTCGAACAGCAGGTTGGCCGCGGTGTTGTCACTGAAGCGGACGGCGGCCTCGCACAGCTCGCCCAGGGTCATCCCGTCCTCGACGTGCTTCTCCGTCACGGGGGAGTGGGGGATCAGGTCGTCCCTGGAGTACTCGATCACCCGGTCCATCCCGTCCAGGGAGTACTTCCGCAGCACGGCACCGGCGGCCAGCGCCTTGAACGTGGAGGCGTAGGCGAACCGCTCGCCGTCGTTGTAGGCCACCTCGCGCCCGGTGCCGGTGTCGACGGCGTAGACGCCCAGCCGCGCGTCGAACTCGCCCTCCAGCCTCCTGAACTCGCGGAGGTACGGCTCCCCTGCCCCAGCGGACGGGGACGACGGGCCCGGCGACGACACCGACGGCGGGCCCGACGACGAGGCCGGGGAGCCGCCCCGGTCGCAGGCCGCGAGCGGGACGAGGGCGAGCGCGGCGAGAACGGCGCGCCGTACACGGGCGTGCTGCACGGTCCGGACCTCCAGGGAGCCCCGCACGCGGGGGCGCACGGGCGACGGGGGTGACAACGGGGTGACGTGCCGTCCGCGCCGGGCGGTTCCGCCCGGCGCGCCCCGCGGCCCGCGCACGAGATGCGCGGATGCCAGGGGAGAATCCGGTTCCGCCTTGCACCTGCCAGCCCGTACGCCCTACCGTCGGGCACATGCCTTCCTACTCCATGGGCCGGGCGGCGCGTCTGCTCGGGGTCAGCGCCGACACGGTGCGCCGCTGGGCCGACGCCGGGCGGCTGCCGACGCGGCGGGACGACAGCGGCCGTCGGCTGGTGGAGGGGGAGGACCTCGCCGCCTTCGCCGTCGCGCTCGCCGCCGACGGTACGGGCGGCCCGGGCGGTGAGGAGGACGAGCCCCGCACCAGCGTCCGCAACGCCTTCCCCGGGATCGTCACCGCCGTCCGGCTCGGCGACGTCGCCGCCCAGGTCGAGATCCAGGCCGGGCCCCACCGGCTGGTCTCCCTGCTCACCCGGGAGGCCGTCGAGGAGCTGGGGCTGGCGGTCGGCATGGAGGCCGTGGCCCGGGTGAAGGCCACCAACGTGCACGTCGACCGGGTCTGAGGCGGCCGGCCGTGATCCACCCGACCCGTCTGCCCCGTCTGCCCCGCCGCGTCCGGCTCGCCGCCGCCCTGCTGACCGTCCTGGCCTGTCTGGCGGCCGCCTGTACGGGCGGCGCGCTCGGCCGTGCGGGCGGTGACGAGGACGGCGCGCGGACGACCGTGACGGTGCTGGCCGCCTCCTCCCTCACCGACGTCCTCACCGCGGCGGGCGCGGCCTACGAGGAGGAGCACCCAGGCGTCCGGCTCCGCTTCTCCTTCGCCGGTTCCCAGGAGCTGGCCGCGCAGGTCCGCCAGGGCATGCCCGCCGACCTGATCGTCACCGCCGACACCGCGACGATGGACACGCTGCGGGAGGAGACCGGCCCGCCCACCGTGATCGCCCGCAACCGGCTCGCCGTCGCCACCGCGCCCGGCAACCCCCTGGGCATCGACTCGCCCGGCGACCTCGCCCGCGAGGACGTCGCGGTCGTGCTCGCCGCCCCCGAGGTCCCCGCCGGCCGGTACGGGCAGCGGCTCCTGGAGCGGTACGGCGTCACCGTGCGGCCGGTCTCCCGGGAGCCGAGCGTCCGCGCCGTGCTGAGCAAGGTGGAGCTGGGCGAGGCCGACGCGGGCCTGGTGTACGCCACGGACGCCGTCGCCGCCGGGGACGGGGTCGACGCCGTTCCCCTCCCCGACGACCGGAACCCTGTCGTCCGGTACCCCGCCGCCGTGCTCGAGGACGCCGCGCACCCCGGGGAGGCCGCCGACGTCATCGCCTGGCTGGGCACCGAACCGGCCCGCCGCCTCCTGCGGGACGCCGGCTTCCTGCTGCCGTGAGCCGCCGTCCCGCCCCCCGTACGCGCCCGCCGGCCGCGCTCGCCCTGCCCGCCGCGCTCGCCCTGGCCTTCCTGGCCGTGCCGCTGGCCGGCGTGCTGGCCCACACGCCCTGGCCCGACCTCGCCGGGCAGCTCTCCTCCCCCGCCGTGGCCCGGGCCCTCGGGCTGTCCCTGCTGGTCTCCGGCCTCGCCCTGCTGCTCTCGCTCGTCCTGGGCGTGCCGCTGGCGTGGCTGCTGGCCCGGGTGGACTTCCGCGGCAGGTCGCTGGTGCGCGGCCTGGTGCTGCTGCCGATGGTGCTGCCGCCGACCGTCGCGGGCGTCGCCCTGCTGCGCGGCTTCGGCCGGGGCGGCCTGCTGGGCGGGCCGCTGGAGGCGCTCGGGGTGACCCTGCCGTTCTCCACCGCGGGCGCGGTGGTCGCCGCCGCCTTCGTGGCGATGCCGTTCCTGGTGATCAGCCTGGAGGGGGCCCTGAACGGCATCCATCCGCGCTACGAGGAGGCCGCCGCCACCATGGGCGCGACCCTCCCCCAGACGCTGCGCCACGTCACCCTGCCCATGGTGATGCCCTCCCTGGCGTCGGGCGCGGCGCTGTGCTGGGCGCGGGCGCTGGGCGAGTTCGGCGCGACGATCACCTTCGCGGGCAACCTCCCGGGCACCACCCAGACCCTGCCGCTCCAGGTCTACCTGCTCCTCCAGCAGGACCCGGCCGCCGCGACCTCGGTCTCCCTGCTGCTGCTCGCCGTGGCGGCGGGCGTCCTGGTCGCCCTGCGCGGCCGCTGGCTGGGCCACTCCCGCTGAGCGTCCCCGCCCCGGGACGTCTCACGGCGCTCCGCGCCGCAGGTCCGCCCGCAGCGCCCGCTCCAGCCAGAGGTAGTCCTCCCGGGGCGCGAGGCGTGGCCGGCGGCCCTTGACGAGGGAGAGCAGCCGGCGGAAGCGCTGGGCGTCCGCGGCGAACCCCGCCTGGAGGGCTTCGAGGACCTCTGCCCTGTCCGCGTCGTGGAACAGCCGGGTCAGCACGGCCGAGGCCCCGCGTCCCTCCGGGTCCACTCCCCTCGCGCGGGCCTCGCCGACGACCTGTACGACATGCCCGGTGAACCAGATGGAGGAGCCGGGCCGCCCGGGCGTGTTCAGTTCGAGCATCCGCCGCATGCGCGTGCGGAAGCCGGGATCCGAGATGAGCTCGGCGAGTTCGAGCCAGGCGTCCACCTGCTCGGCGGAGGGGTTGTCGGGCAGCTCGACGGGCGAGCGCCGCAGGCGTTCGTCCATGTCCGGCGCGCCCTCCAGCCCGCCGGACACCTCCTTCATGAAGTCCTCGATGATCTTCCGACGCTCGTCGGCCGAGAGCCGTGCCAGCTTGTTCACAAGCGCTGTCTCCTCAGCGGTGGATCCGCGACGCGCGATCGCGGACAGGACGGCCCGGTTCACCTTGAGCGCGCGGATCTGCGCGTCCACGGCCGCGACGTGGCCGGCGGCCACCTCCGCGACCGTCATCTCACGGCGCAGGACGCGGCGCACCTCCTCCAGGCTCAGCCCCAGTTGCCGGAGGCTGCGGATGAGGTCGAGGCGTACGACGGCGTCGGCCCCGTACAGGCGGTACCCGCTCGCGGAGCGCCGTTCCGGTGTGAGCACGCCGATGTCCGACCAGTAGCGGATGCTGCGGACGCTCGCGGCCGTCCGGCCGGCGAGCTGCCCGATGGTGAGCAGGGGTTCTTCCTCGTTCACCCGGGAAGTCTGGACCCTCCACCCACTGGAGACTCAAGGCCCGCGACGGCCGCGTTCCGGCAGCCTCCGACAGCACCGTGGCGGGGCGCGACCCGTCGTCGCACCCCGCCACAGGGGAGGTTCAGTGGACCGTACCGGCTATTGGCCATCGCCCCATGTCCACCAGAGCTGGAGAGGCCGCCGGAACACCCTGACGGTCATGCCGTCCGGAGTGGTCGGAATCTACGCGGTTCCGTCCTTGTAGACGGGGCGGTAGTCGGTCGTGCCGTTGACCTTCACGACCCACACGCGGACGGGAGTTCCTTCGGTGATGTCGCCGGTCGCGTAGTCCGAGCAGTACGGGGAATGCTGCCCGCGGGTGCTGACCTTGCGGTCGATGTCCCCGTCGCGGCCGATGTCGAGCCGGACCTCGATGCCCCAGCCGTCCGCAGCAGAATCACAGGCCGCGATCGCGTCGCCGGGCGCGTCGCCGTAGCCGATCGGGTCGGGGCCCGGGTCGTAGTTCCAGATGCCGTACCCGCCGCCTTCGTAGGCTCCGTAGCTCCAGTACGCGGCGGACGCGGAGTTGGCCGTGACCAGCCCCAAAGCGAACGCGCACAGTGTGACGCCGGCGGCTCGCGCCTTGCTCAGCTTCACCTGGTTCCCCCTTCTTCGTCGTCCGAGTCCGGCCGTTCCTTCGTCCGAAGGACCCCGGCGGGCTCATGGTGGGCGCGTTGAGCCTAGCGGATGGTGATCTTGCTGATGCATATGATTTTTCGATCAGCAGTTGTCGGCCGGAGACGCGTGCCGGGAGCTTCGAGGTGACCACTCGTCCTCGACGGCCCGTTCTCCACCGGAAGACGGCCGGGAAGGCAAGGGCAACCGCTGGACGGCAGTGGGCGGTAGCCCTGCTCGTCCGGCTCAGGCCCCCACCCGGCAGAACGGGCTGGAGGCCCCTCCCCGGTCCCGTACGAGGGTCCTTCCCCTGGTGTCGCATCCCGGGTCGAAGGCGGTTCCCGGGGTGCCTTCGGACTGGAAAGCGGTTCATGTCCTCCCGGACGACAAGCGGCAGGCGGTTCCCCGCGGAAGGCATCGGGACTCGCGGCCGTGGGCCACTCCTCGCTGCTTCTCCCCGGGGCGGAGTCGGGGACGGACACGGCCCGGCCCGACAGCGGTTCGGGCACGCCCCTCCCGAAGGGCTCTTGGCGGGCCGGTTCCGGGGTCTGCATCAGCGGGCCGCCGGCGCCGGCGGCTCAACGGGACGCACGCGGGCCGTCCGTGGGCCGTCAGAGGTCGGCCGACGACGACCGACAACGACAGGCGACGACCGCGTCCCGGCAGCACGGTGGCGGGGTGCGACCCGTCGTCGCACCCCGCCACAGGGAAGGTTCAGTAGACCGGCTTCTCCGGCTCGATCTGGTTGACCCAGCCGATGACGCCGCCGCCGACGTGGACGGCGTCCGAGAAGCCCGCGTTCTTCAGCACCGCGAGCACTTCCGCACTGCGGACACCCGTCTTGCAGTGCAAGACGATCCGCTTGTCCTGCGGCAGCCTGCTCAGGGCATCGCCCATCAGGAACTCGTTCTTCGGGATCAGCCGGGCGCCCGGGATGGAGACGATCTCGTACTCGTTGGGCTCGCGGACGTCGATGACCTCGATGTTCTCGCCCGCGTCCAGCCACTCCTTGAGCTGCTTCGGCGTGATGGTCGAGCCCGCCGCGGCCTGCTGGGCCTCGTCGGAGACCACACCGCAGAACGCCTCGTAGTCGATCAGCTCGGTGACCGTCGGGTTCTTGCCGCAGACCGCGCACTCCGGGTCCTTGCGGACCTTGACCTGCCGGTACGTCATCTCCAGGGCGTCGTAGATCATCAGGCGGCCGACCAGCGGCTCGCCGATGCCCGCCAGCAGCTTGATCGCCTCGGTGGTCTGGATCGAGCCGATCGACGCGCACAGCACGCCCAGCACGCCGCCCTCGGCGCAGCTCGGGACCATGCCGGGCGGCGGGGGCTCGGGGTACAGGCAGCGGTAGCACGGTCCGTGCTCGCTCCAGAAGACCGACGCCTGGCCGTCGAAGCGGTAGATCGAGCCCCACACGTACGGCTTGTTCAGCAGCACGCAGGCGTCGTTGACCAGGTAGCGGGTGGCGAAGTTGTCGGTGCCGTCCACGATCAGGTCGTACTGGGCGAACAGCTCCATCACGTTGGAGGAGTCCAGCCGCTCCTGGTGGAGGTTGACCGTGACGTACGGGTTGATCCCGAGCACCGTGTCCCGCGCGGACTCGGCCTTGGAGCGGCCGATGTCCGACTGGCTGTGGATGATCTGGCGCTGGAGGTTGGACTCGTCGACCTCGTCGAACTCCACGATGCCGAGCGTGCCCACACCTGCCGCGGCCAGGTACATCAGGGTCGGGGAGCCGAGACCGCCCGCTCCCACGCAGAGCACCTTTGCGTTCTTCAGCCGCTTCTGCCCGTCCATCCCGACGTCCGGGATGATCAGGTGACGCGAGTATCTGCGGACCTCGTCGACGGTGAGTTCGGAGGCCGGCTCGACCAGGGGTGGCAGCGACACGGAGACCTCAACAGGTTGGTCGGTGGACGGTTGTTCCTCTCGTAACACTGCCACGCGGGATCTCATTCCGAGACACCCGGTCCGAGGCGCGAGACGATCTCGTCCCAGTAGCCGGGCATCGTCTCCCAGGGGTCCGCGTCCTCCCCCCGGCGCCCCCGGCGCGTGCGGTCCGTGAACCAGACGGTGCCCGCTCCCTGCCAGCGGGCGATGCGCACCGCCTCCTCCAGGTGCGTGCGCGGTACGCCGTGCACCAGGTGGCAGAAGCGATCCGGCGGATGGTCCGCCGTCCACTCCGCCGCCTGCGACCAGCGGTAGTCCGTCCACGGCCCGGAGAACGTCACGAGCTGGTCGGCCACCTCCGCGTAGCCGGGGAAGGGGTGCGTGCCGTGGCCGAGGACGAGGTGGGCGTCCCAGGCCAGGGCGCGCAGCGTGATCGCCACCCGGCTCACCTCCGGCAGGGCGGCGCGGTCGCCGGGGCAGCGGTCCAGGAAGAAGCCGTCCACCCCGTACCAGTCGAGGAAGCGGTGCGCGTCACGGACCAGCGCGGCGAGGTCGCGGTGACCGTGGCGCGCGTCCAGGTGGCCGAGCACCCGCACCCCGGCGCCGCGCAGCCCGGCCACCGCCGCCGCGCAGTACGGGTCGGCGCACGCCCCCGGCCCGCGCGCCACGTTGAGCACCGCCCAGTGCACCGGCGCGCCCGGGCGGGCCAGTTCGGCCCATTCCGCGGGCGCCACCATCGGATGCGCGTAGCCGGGCACCCCGACGCCGGTCCGGCCGGGCGCGCCGGCGGCCGGGAGCCGTCTGCCGGAGCTGGTCAGATACGGCACGCCGCCTCCATCCAGATGTCCGCCAGCGACTCCTCCAGACCGATCCGGGGCCGCCACCCCAGCCGGTCGCGCGCGCTGCGGACGTCCGCCTGCTGCCAGGGGCCGCATCCGTCGGGGTACGGCGGGGGCGCCGGCGGGCCGCCGGCGGTCTGGTGCACCTCGTCCAGCTCGTGCACCGGGCCGGGGTAGCCGGCGGTCCGGGCCAGCACGGAGACCACCTCCCGCAGCCGTACCGCGTGTCCGGTGCCGATGTTGACCACCCCCTGGGCGGCCGACAGCGCGGCGGCGTGCACCGCCCGCGCCACGTCCCGCACGTCCACGAAGTCGCGTTGGACGCCCAGCCCGGCGAGCCTGAGTTCGCCCTCCCCCTGCTGCATCACCCGGCGCAATGCCTCCGCGAGCCGCCCCAGCGGCGAGCCGGTGGGGGTGCCGGGGCCGGTCGGCGAGAAGACCCGCAGCACGATGGCGTCCAGGCCGGAGCCCAGGACCAGTTCGCTGGCGGCCAGCTTGCTGACGCCGTACGGGCTGCCGGGGCGCGGCACGGCGTCCTCGCCGGTCGAGGAGCCGGCCGGGGAGGGACCGTACTCCGCGGCGCAGCCGAGGTGGACCAGCCGGGCCCCGCATCCGCTGCGGCGCAGCGACTCGCAGACGGTGGCGGTGGCCACGGTGTTGTGCCGGATCAGCTCCCGGGCGCCGCCGCGGGTGGCGCCGGCGCAGTTGATGACGACGCTGGGGTGCACCGCGTCGAGGAAGCGGGTGAGCGCCCCCGGGCTGCCGGTGGACAGGTCGAAGCGGACGTCGGCGTCGTCGCCCCGGCCGAGCGCGGTGAGCTGGACGGCCGGGTCGGCGAGCAGGCGGTCGGCGACGTGGCGGCCGAGGTATCCGTTGGCTCCGATCAGCAGCACTCTCATCGGACGTCCTCCCGCACAGGTGCGGTGACGCCGGTGGCGCACGGAACGGTCATGGGGTGTGCTCCTTCATCGGTGGTGCATGGCGCACGCGGTCTCGTGCGCCGGCGTGGATCGGGGGCGGGGCCCGGCCGCGGGGGTCACGGCCCGTCCCGGCGGTGGGCGGAGGCGGCCGTGAGGGAACCGGCGGCAGAGGCCAGCAGGACCAGGGCCGCGGCGGTGCAGGCCGCGGCGGGGACGGCGGCCGGCCCCCAGGCGTCCACCAGCGCCTCCACGGGGCGGCCCAGGTGCGCCGCGCCGGGCCGCCGGGCGGCCGACGCGGCGGCGAGGGCCGCCGCCTCCAGGACGCAGGCCACGGCGAGTCCGCGGGCGGCGGCGGCCGGAAAGCCGTGGGCGGTCAGCAGCACCGCGGTGAACAGCAGCGTGCCGAGCGCGGTCACGGCGGCGAGCGGGAGGGGGCCCGGGAGGGCCGCGCCGTCCAGGGCGAGGTGGGCGGCGGTCACCACGGCCGACAGGGCCGCGGTGAACAGCGTGACGGCCGCGGCGAGCAGCGGACGCGTCCGGGCCGCGAACTCCGCCAGGTCCCGGCTGGTGCGCAGCCGCCGCCGCGCCCGCGCGGCGAACCAGCGCGCGCACCACACGGCGGGCGCGACGGCCAGGGCCAGGGCCAGCGGTGTCCACCGCTCGGCCGGGAGCGGCGCCGCCCGCACCCCGTCGCCCAGGCACCAGGCCAGCAACCGGTCGCCGGCGAGGGCGTAACCGAGCAGCCAGCAGCTCCCCAGCACGGTGGCCCGGGTCGGGGCGGTGCCGGACGGGACCGTCGCGCGCAGGCACAGCCACGCGGACAGCAGCACGAGTAACGCGCCCACCGCCGTAGCGGCGATCCGGACGGACGGCGGGGCGCTCCCCACCGGGGCCGGCGCGTGCGGCACGTACAGCGTCGCCGCGCACAGCGCGCCGGGCAGCAGCGGGAGCAGCGCCACGCGCGTAGCCCGCGCCCACCGCGCGCCGCGGCGGCGCGGCGCGTCCGGTCCGGCGGGCGGGGCGGGCGCGGGCGGCGCCGTCAGGGGTCCGTCGAGGGGTCCGCCGGCGCGGGGCGTCCGGGCGTACAGCTCCTCGGCGAGCGAGAACACGTCCCGGTGCCGGTAGCGCGCCGCGGTGCGGTCGGTGATCCCCCGGGCCTCCAGGGCCGCGGCGATCTCCAGCGGGTCCACGGCCCGTTCGCACAGCTCCCGGTGCCGGTGCAGCAGGGTGCGCACCGGGTCGGCGGGCCGGTGCGGTCCCGGCGGGCGGCTCATCGGCGCCCCTCCCGGGCCCCGGTGGGCGCGCCCGCCGGGACCGTGCCGGGGGCGGCACGGGGCTCGGGGGCCGTACGGGCCCAGCTCGGGCCGCGTCCGGCCCGTCCGCCGGCCCGGTCGGTGAGCACGGCCCGGTGGACGGGGAGGTGGGCCTCGGGCGGACGGGCGAACGGCCGGGCCCCGGCGGTCCCCCTGGCGGGTTCCGGGCGGCGGGAGAGCAGTTCCAGGTAGATGCCGCGGAACGCCGCGACGTTCTGCTCGACGGTGAACAGCTCCAGCGCCCGGGCCCTGGCGGCGGCGCCCAGCCGGGCGCGCCGGGCGGGGTCGCCCAGCAGGGCGACGCAGGCGTCCGCCAGGGCCCGGGGGTTGCGCGGCGGCACCACCAGCCCCGTGCCGCCGATGACCTCGCGCACCGCGCCGACGTCCGTGGAAACCGTGGCCCGCCCGGCGAACATCGCCTCGACCAGCGGGATCGGGAGGCCTTCCACGACGCTGGAGAGCACGGCGACGTCGGCGGCGGCGTACGCGTCCGCGAGCCGGGGCACCTCGGGGTCCCCGATCCGCGCGAAGCGGACGGGGTTGTCGCCGACGCTCAGGGCGTCGGCCGCCTCGTCGGGGAAGAGCTGGGCGGCCAGCGCACGGCAGTGCGCGAGGTACGCCTCCGCCTCCCTCCCGTCCGCCGCGGCGGGCCCGCCGGGGTGCTCGGCGATCAGCAGCCGGGCGCCGGGCACGGTCCGGCGGACCCCGGCGAAGGCGTGCAGCAGGCAGACCAGGTCCCTGGCGGGCTCGATCCGCCCGGTCCACACCAGCAGCGGGTCGGGCCGTTCCTCCCCGGTGTCCTCCTCGATCCCGGTGAGCGGCGACGCGTCCATCCCCGGGTGGACGGTGCGCAGCCGGTTCCGGTCCGCCCCGCACCTCTGCTGCCAGCGGCGGGCGTGGGTGTTGCCGGACGTGATCAGGTCCGCCCGGCGGTACGCCTCGCCCGCCAGGCGTCTGTGGAACGAGGCGAGCAGGGCGCGTACGGGCGCGCTCACGGCGTGCGGGGCGACGGCGTGCGCGGCGCTGGCGAGGTAGTGCTCGCGCAGCCGCACCCCGTACTCGGTGACCAGCAGCGGCGTCCCGAACAGCCGCCCGGCCAGCAGTCCCGGCAGCGCGGCGGGGCCGCCGCCCACCGCGTGGCAGACGTCCGCCGTCGCCAGGCCGGGCTCGCCGTACCAGTCCAGGGAGAGGGGCCGCAGCACCCGTTCCAGCTCCCCGGTGACCGTGAGCAGGTCGGTCACCGCGGCGGCGCGCACGGCGCGGAGTGCGCCGGGGGCCCGGCAGGCCGCCTCCAGCAGGCGGAGGGCCTGTTCGGAGCGGAGCGCGGCGGCGAGTCCGCCGCGCTCGCGGGCGAGGTCGGCGAGCCCGTGGAGCCCGCTGGCGAAACGGTCCGCCTCGGCGGTGGCCGCCTCCTCCCCCGGTTCCGCGCAGACGGCTCCGGCCAGGTCGGCGAAGTGCTCGCCGAACCGCCGCCTCTCGCGCCGCCCGTATCCGCCGGAGCCGCCCCGCGGACCGTCCCCGGGAGCGGGACCCCACAGCGGTGCGGTGCGCACCCGCCGGACGTTGTCCGGCAGGGCGGGCCAGGCGCCCGCCCGCTGCCGTTCGCCGCGGCCGAGCGCGTAGACCTCGAACTCGTGGCCCCCCAGCCCGCGCACCAACCGGTCGCACCACACGACCGAGTCACCGCCCGGATACGGGTAGCCGCCCTCCGTGAGCAGTGCGATGCGCACGCGTTCACCCCCGCTCCTCCTCCTGGCCACCGGCCGTCCCCGTGGCGTCGCGGGAAGACGTTATGCGCGGGATGGGGCGGCATGGTGGACGGTTGTCCGCCACACCACCGGAAGGGGTGAACTACCGTGACTTTTCGCCCGGTTGAACGTTCGGCCGTTCGGTGGGGTGCCTCAGGCGTCCGGGAAGGGCCAGGCGTTGGGGCGGCAGGTCGCCCCGCCCGTGGTCAGGTACTTCGTCTGCTGCATCATCACCGGCGCCAGGGCGCCGTCCTCGGGGCAGCCGACGTGCCCCATGCCGAGCCGGTGGCCCACCTCGTGGTTGATGAGCATCTCCCGGTACTCCCGCATCCGCTCCGGGCCGAAGGTCTCCGCGCCGCGCGCCCACCGGTAGGCGTTGATCATGACGCGCTCGGTCGCGGCCGAGTCGCACGACACGTTGTCGATCGTGGTGTCCAGGCCCGATCTGGCGCACCACTCGGCGGTGGTGGCCGGGCCGGCGAGCGTGATCACGAAGTCGGCGTCGCCGCCGGAGACCCGCTCGAAGGTGCGGGCGCCGCCGTGGCTCCAGCTCCGCTCGTCGTTGAGCGTGCGGTGGACGGCCTCGGCGAACAGCCGGCCGTCCAGCGGCAGCCCCTCCTCGACGTCCACCCGGTAGCGGACGACCGGTCCGCGCCCGGGTGCCCCGTCCCGCCCGGGGACGGGGACGAGCCTGCCCGTGCCCTTGAAGTCCGGGCTGAGGTCGAAGAGCCGGTCCATCCGCTCGGCGTAGGAGACGGGGGCGGTGCTCGCCGGCGGGGCCGACGCCTTCGAGGGCGTGGGGCGGGCGTCGGAGCGGGAGGAGTCCTGGGCGCTCATGCGCTCGTTCTCGCCGCCCGCGCCCGGCAGGCCCTCGGCGCCGCTCCGGGCGTCGGTGACCTGCCCGGCCACCACGACGGCGAGCACGGTGGTCACGGCCGCGGCGGTGATCCCGGTGAAGGTGCGGCCCCGGCCGCCCCTGTCCTTCCTGCTCCCGCCGGCGGTCCCGGGGCTTCCGGCGCCGGTGTCCCCGCCGGCGCCCGCGCCGGTCTCACCGTTCCGCTCGCTGTTCCGCTCGCTGTTCTGCTCGCTCCCGCCGTCCCGGACCGTCCGGGGCTCCGCCTCCCGGGGCTCGCCGGGCGCGGGGGGCGCCGCGACACCCCCGGCGCCGTATTCGCCGGCCGGCGGGCCGGTGACGGGCGTCCGCCGCCCGGCCGCGGCGAAGACGTCGTCGTCGAAGGCGTCGATGTACTCCTGCCGCGGCATCCGCCCGGCTCCGTGCACCACCCCCTGCGGCGGTCCGCCCGCCGGGCCGCGCGCGGCGTCCGGGACGGGGCCGCGCTGCGGGGGGATCCCCCAGGCGCCGCCCGGTTCGCGGTGCTCGGGGTGGCCGCCGCGGACCCGGGGCGCTCCGTACGGCGGTGGGACGGCCCGGGCGTCGGCCCCGGCGTACACCGGCGCGCCGTGGTGCGGCACGCCCTGCGGCACCTCCTGCGCCGGGGCCGGCGCCGGGTGGGGGCGCGGGGCCTCCTCCTGAACGACGGGCTGGACGACGGGGGGCCTCCCGGCGGCCGTGGTCGTCGGCTTGCCGGTGTTCGGCCGGCCCCGGCGGCTGTGACGTCCCACGCCTCGTCAACCCCTGCCCGTGTCGATGTCTTGCAGCTCGGTGTCCCGCAGCAGTTCCCGGAAGGCGTCCGCCACCGCCTCCGGGTACTCCATCATCGCGACGTGTCCCGCGTCCGGCAGCGCCAGCAGCCGGGCGTCGCGGAAGGCGGCGCTCGCCCTGCGCGCCATGCGGAAGGAGACCAGCCGGTCCCGCCCGCCGTACACCAGCAGCGTCGGCGCCAGCACCCGCTCCGCCTGGCGCCACAGCGCGTGCTGGCCGCCGAGGGTGTAGGCGTTCACGATGCCCCGCGCCGACCGGGCGAGCGAGTCCCAGAAGTACGGCAGCGCCAGCCGGCGCTCGTACTCCGCCACGGCCGCCTCGAAGTCCTCCTGCGAGACCGAGGCGGGGTCGCCGTAGCACAGCGCGAGGACCTCGCGGGTGCGCCGCTCGGCGGTCCAGTGTCTGGTCAGCCGCCCGAAGACGGCCGTGGCCCCCGGCACCGCCAGCAGGGCGGTGGGGATCGCGGTGCGCTGCGGGCGCAGTTCCGGCAGGGCGGGCGAGACGAGGGTGAGGGTGCGCACCAGGTCGGGGCGGACGGCCGCGACCCGGGTGGCTATCGCCCCGCCCAGGGAGTTGCCGAACAGGTGCACCGGCCCGCGTCCGGAGGCGTCGAGGTAGCGGATGACGGCCCGCGCGTGCCCGGAGACCGAGTAGTTGCCGTCGTCGGGCGGCGGCGAGTGCCCGAAGCCCGGCAGGTCGAGGGCCTCGCCGTCGACCGCGTCGGCCAGCTCCCGCATCAGCAGGGACCAGTTCTGCGAGGAGCCGCCCAGGCCGTGGACGTAGAGCGCCGCGGGCAGACCCGCGCGCGCGGCCGGGCGGCCGCGCACCGACAGCGTCAGTCCTGGCAGCGACACGGACCGCAGGGTCTCGCCCTCCCCGGCCCGCGACCGCCCCGTGGGGGGGACCTCGTACGGGGCCGCCGCGCGCGAACCCGACTGCTCGGTCGATGACATGGAGGCAATGTTACGAGACGATCACTGCCCCCCTCACGTGTTCGGAGTCACACCCGCTTCGCTCCGGGAAATCACCTCTCCTAGGCTCGTGTGGAATCCCCTCACCGTGGAAAGAGGACCGTCATGCCTGTTGATCCCACCGACCCCGACACCTTCGAGGACGAGGAGACCGAGCAGCCCGCGGCCGAGCGGTTCGGCGTCGAAGCTCCGGAAGTGGACGCGGCCGAACAGCGCGCCGACGTGTTCCGCCACCGGGACGTGCCGCTGATCGGCCGTGACTCCCCGGAGGTGGACCCCGCGGACGCCGCGGAGCAGGCCCGGGTGGTCGAACTCGACGAGGACGATTACCGCTAAACCGTTACATCACGCGTTCGAAGCACGGATTTCTGTGCTCGCCCCGCGCACGGGAGGTTTACCCAAAAGTACGATGGCGAGCGCAGCGCACACCGCGCGCGGAACGACTCCTCCCCCGGTGCCCGCCCGGGCCCCGCCCGGAGGGCGTCCGCAGGGAGATCCCAGGAGGCGAGCGTGACAGCCATCGAGCAGACCGAGGCACGCCCGCGTGGCACACGCCTGCCACGCCGGGCCCGACGCAACCAGTTGCTCGGTGCGGCACAGGAGGTGTTCGTCGCCCAGGGCTACCACGCCGCTGCCATGGACGACATCGCCGAACGCGCGGGCGTCAGCAAGCCGGTGCTGTACCAGCACTTCCCCGGCAAGCTCGACCTGTACCTGGCCCTGCTGGACCAGCACTGCGAGGCGCTGGTCCAGGCGGTGCGCGCGGCCCTGGCCTCGACCACCGACAACAAGCAGCGGGTCGCGGCGACCATGGACGCGTACTTCACGTACGTGGAGGACGAGGGCGGCGCCTTCCGGCTCGTCTTCGAGTCCGACCTGACGAACGAGCCCGCCGTGCGCGACCGCGTGGACAAGGTCAGCCTGGACTGCGCGCAGGCGGTGAGCGAGGTCATCTCCGAGGACACCGACCTGCCCGAGGACGAGGCGATGCTGCTCGCCGTGGGGCTGTGCGGGATGGCGCAGATCACCGCGCGGTACTGGCTGGGCAACGGCCGGAAGATCCCGCGCGACGCCGCGACGAAGCTCATCTCGTCGCTGTCCTGGCGGGGCATCGCGGGCTTCCCGATGCACGGGTAGGACGGCGCCGCGAGGAGCGCCGGACCGCCGGGCCCGTCCGGCCCCGGTGTTCGCTGTCGGCGTGCGGCCCCGGGCGGCCCGGTGTCCCGCGGCGGGCTAATGTGGCTGGGTACGGCGCGGCTGGCCGCGCACTCCGCCCCGGCTCCGCCAGGGGGAAGCACACACCGTTCGGAGGGACATAGCCGTGGAGGTCAAGATCGGCGTGCAGCACGCGCCCCGCGAGATCGTTCTGGAGAGCGGGCAGACGGCCGAGGAGATCGAGCGCACCGTCGCCGAGGCTCTGACCGGCAAGTCGCGGCTGCTCAGCCTGGTGGACGAGCGCGGCCGCCGGGTGGTCGTCCCGGCCGACCGGCTGGCCTACGTGGACATCGGCGAGCCGAGCGGCCGCAAGGTGGGCTTCGGCACGATCTGACGCGACGGCCGGCGCGAACCGGCGCGCGACACCGGCGCACGGCGCCGGGCGCGAACCGGAACCGGAACCGGAGGACGCCGCCGACGAGGACCGGACACGGCGGCCGGGCGGGAAACCGCCCGGCCGCCGTTTCGTGCTCCGGGCCCGCGGGGTAGGACCGAGTAGCCCGATGTGCACCCCACCGGCCCGCGGGAGGACCCATTGCTCTGGGAAGTACTCGGTTCCGCGCTCCTCGGCCTCGCCGTCGCCCTCGTGGCCGTCCACCGCTTCGCTGACCGGTTCCGGAACCGGCCCCTGGTACTGGCCACAGGGCCGGCGGCCGCCTTCGGCGGCGGTGTGATCACCCATGTGGTCCTGGGCCCGGGCCATCCGCTTCCCACGCTGGCGGTCGCCGTCCTGGTCGCGGCCGCCCTGCTCTCCCTGCTGGTCCGCCCGCGCGGCGGCGCCCCCGTCCGCGGCCGCCCGCGCGTGGGCGCGGCCTGAGCCGTACCGCCGCGGGTCCCGCACCTCGTCCGGTCCGGCCGGAAACCGGTCGGGCCGACCGGTCAGGCCGCCAGTCCCAGCGCGGCCATGCGCTTGGTGTGGGCCTCGGTGATCCGGGAGAACATGCGGCCGACCTCCGCCAGGTCGAAGCCCGCCGCGACCCCGCCGACCAGCATCATGGACAGCGCGTCGCGCTCCGCGACCACCCGCTGGGCCTGCGACAGCGCCTCCCCCATCAGACGGCGGGCCCACAGGGCGAGCCGTCCGCCGACGCGGGGATCGGCCTCGATGGCCGCGCGCACCTTCTCCACCGCGAAGCCGGAGTGTCCGGTGTCGTCCAGCACCGCCAGCACCAGGGCGCGGGTGTCGGAGTCGAGGCGGACCGCCACCTCGCGGTAGAAGTCCGAGGCGATCGAGTCGCCGACGTAGGCCTTGATCAGGCCCTCCAGCCAGTCCGACGGCGCGGTCAGCCGGTGGAAGTCGTCCAGTGCGGCGGCGAACGGCTCCATCGCCGCCGTCGGGTCCTCGTCGATCTCCGACAGCCGGTTCCGCAACCGCTCGAAGTGCTGGAACTCCGCCGACGCCATCGAGGCCAGTTCCGCCTTGTCCGCAAGGGTCGGTGCCAGCTTGGCGTCCTCCGCGAGCCGTTCGAAGGCGGCCAGCTCGCCGTAGGCGAGCACGCCCAGCAGGTCCACGACGGCCGCCCGGTACTGGGGGTCGGCGGAGGCCTGGGCCCAGTCCTGGGCGGCGAAGCCCTCGGGCTGGTCGGGGGATGTGTCAGACGTCTCCATGCTGCGCACAATAGTCCGCTCCACCTGCCCGGGAAGCGTCCAGGGCGGCCCGGGCCGGGACGCGGGCGCCCCCCGGCCCGCAATCTCCCCGGTACAACATGCGCGGTTTGGGGGTACAGTGATATTGGGCCCGCTTCCTGACAGCGGGTTCAACGCATACTGTGTTCTCTGGGCCCTGGGACGTTCCCCGGGCCCGCAGCGGATGCCCGGTCGGTGGCCCGATCGGCTCCGACACGACCGCCCTCCACGCGGACCGTGTGCGGAAGCGCGGCAGCAGCCGCGCGTTCCGCACGGACCGCGGTGAGGGGCCCGCTCGCGCGGTACGAGCGCTTGAGCGAGAGCCCGTGGTCCCGCGCCGCGAGGCCGTACGACAGCCCGAGCGGCTGGCGACGTCCGGCGCGGTACGACCCGCCCTGCTCCGCTGGGGTGCGCCCTCGCTCCCCCCCGTCCCGCGTCTCACGGAAGAGGCAAGCATCCTGACCACCACATTCCGAGAGCTCGGGATCCTCCCCGAGACCGCCGAGGCCCTGGAAGCCGTCGGCATCACGTCCCCGTTCCCCATCCAGGAGATGACCCTGCCGGTCGCCCTCGCCGGCGCCGACGTCATCGGCCAGGCCAAGACCGGCACGGGCAAGACGCTGGGCTTCGGCCTGCCGCTCCTGGAGTCCGTTGTCGTCCCCGCCGACGTCGAGGCGGGCCGGGCCACGCCCGAGCAGCTCACCGACGCCCCGCAGGCGCTCGTGGTCGTCCCCACCCGCGAGCTGTGCCAGCAGGTCACCAACGACCTCCTCACCGCGGGCAAGGTCCGCAACGTCCGGGTGCTGTCGATCTACGGCGGCCGCGCGTACGAACCGCAGGTCGAGGCGCTGAAGAAGGGCGTCGACGTGGTCGTCGGCACCCCGGGCCGGCTGCTGGACCTGGCCGGGCAGAAGAAGCTCAGCCTGGCGCACGTCCGCACGCTGGTGCTGGACGAGGCCGACGAGATGCTCGACCTGGGCTTCCTGCCGGACGTCGAGAAGATCATCCAGCTCCTGCCCGCCAAGCGCCAGACGATGCTGTTCTCGGCGACCATGCCGGGCCAGGTCATCGCCCTCGCCCGCCGCTACATGTCGCACCCCACGCACATCCGCGCCACCGCGCCGGACGACGAGGGCGCGACCGTCGCCAACACCACGCAGCACGTCTTCCGCGCGCACTCCCTGGACAAGCCGGAGATGATCGCCCGCATCCTCCAGGCCGAGGGCCGCGGACTGGCGATGATCTTCTGCCGCACCAAGCGGACGGCCGCCGATGTCGCCGAGCAGCTCGCCCGCCGCGGCTTCGCCGCCGGCGCGGTCCACGGCGACCTCGGCCAGGGGGCGCGCGAGCAGGCGCTGCGCGCCTTCCGCAACGGCAAGATCGACGTGCTCGTCTGCACCGACGTCGCCGCCCGCGGCATCGACGTGGACGGCGTCACGCACGTGATCAACTACCAGACGCCGGAGGACGAGAAGACCTACCTGCACCGCATCGGCCGCACCGGCCGGGCGGGCCGGAAGGGCACGGCCATCACGCTCGTCGACTGGGACGACATCCCGCGCTGGCAGTTGATCAACAAGGCGCTGGACCTGGACTTCAGCGACCCGCCGGAGACGTACTCCACCTCCCCGCACCTGTACGAGGCGCTCGGCATCCCCGAGGGCACCAAGGGGATACTGCCGCGGTCGGAGCGCACCCGCGCCGGACTCGCGGCCGAGGAGATCGAGGACCTGGGCGAGACCGGGGGCCGCGGTCGCGGCCGGGGCCGCAGGGCCGCCGAGGAGCAGCCGCAGCGCACTCCGCGCCAGCGCCGCCGCACCCGCGGCGGTGCGGCCGTGGACGGTTCCGCCGCGGCGGAGCAGTCCGGGCCGGCGGAGCAGGCGGACGGCACGGAGTCCGGGGCGGACGAGCCCCGCAGGCCGCGCCGGCGCCGCCGCACCCGCGGCGGTGCGGCGGTGCGGACGGATTCCCCGGCCGGCGCCCGGACCGGCGCGCAGGAGGGTGAAGGCGTCGCGCACGGCGAGGACACGCACGCCGAGGCCGCCGAGGCCACGGCGGCGGACTCCGCCGGAGCCGGGGAGCCGCGCAGGCCGCGTCGCAGGCGCCGCACCCGCGGCG
>NZ_DASQNP010000233.1:0-15383 GCF_035644915.1 Streptomyces sp. | reverse complement strand
CGCATGGTGACCCCGCCACCACAGGCGCAGGCGCGCGCCGTCCTCGACAAGGCCGCCCGCGAGAACTTCCCCGTGGCCCCCCGCTTCCTCCCCCGCGCCTGGCGGAACGACCTGATGGCCGTCTACGGCTGCGTCCGCCTCCTGGACGACATCGGCGACGGCGACCTCGCCCCCGGCGGCGCCGACGCCGCCGCGCTCGGCCTGGACCCCGGCCGGGCCGGGGACCGCCCGGCCCTGCTCGACGCCTTCGAGGCCGAGCTGCGCCGGGCCTTCCGCGCCGCCGAGGACCCCGGCGCCCCCGCGCCCCGGCACCCCCTGCTGCGCGCCCTGGTGCCGACGGTGCGCCGGCACGCGCTGACCCCCGACCCGTTCCTCGCCCTGGTCGAGGCCAACCGGCGGGACCAGGAGGTCCGCCGGTACGGCACCTGGGAGGAGCTGCTGGGCTACTGCGAGCTGTCCGCCAACCCCGTCGGCCGGCTCGTCCTGGCGGTCACCGGCACCACCACCCCCGAGCGCGTCCGCCTCTCCGACGCCGTCTGCACCGCGCTGCAGATCACCGAGCACCTCCAGGACGTCGCCGAGGACCTGGCGCTGCGCGACCGCGTCTACCTCCCCGCGGAGGACCTGGACCGCTTCCGCGTCACCGAGGCCGACCTCGCGGCCCCCAGCGCGAACGCGTCGGTGCGCGCGCTGATCGCCTACGAGGCACAGCGCGCCCACGCCCTGCTGGACGAGGGGATTGCGCTGGTGGCGAGCGTCCCCGGGGTGCTCAGACTCCTCGTCGCCGGGTTCGTCGGCGGCGGGCGGGCGGCCCTGCGCGCCATCCGGTCCGCCGGACACGACGTCCTGGCCGCCACCCCGCGCCCCGGCCGGATCGCGGTGCTGCGCGAGACGGCGGCGACCCTGGGGAGGGCGAGATGAGCCGGACCGCGGAACGGACGGAGCGGGCGGAGCGGACGGCGCCCCCCTCGCCGCCGGTCTTCGCCGCCTACCGCTACTGCGAGGCCGTCACCGGGAGCCAGGCCCGCAACTTCGCCTACGGCATCCGGCTGCTGCCCGCCGACCGGCGCCGGGCGATGTCCGCCCTGTACGCCTTCTCGCGGCGCATCGACGACATCGGCGACGGCGCGCTGGAGCCGGCGGTCAAGGAGGCCCGGCTGGCGGAGGCCCGCGACCTGCTCGCCCGCGTCCGCGCCGGAGAGGTGCCCGACGACGCCACCGACCCGGTCGCCGTCGCCCTGACCGACGCCTCCCGCCGCTTCCCGATCCCGCTCGGCGGGCTCGACGAGCTGATCGACGGCGTCCTGATGGACGTCCGCGGCCGGACGTACGGGACCTGGGAGGAGCTCAGGGAGTACTGCCGCTGTGTCGCCGGCGCCATCGGACGGCTCTCCCTCGGGGTCTTCGGCACCGCGCCGGGCGCACCCGGCGCCGAGCGCGCCCCCCACTACGCCGACACCCTCGGCCTCGCCCTGCAACTGACCAACATCCTCCGCGACGTGCGGGAGGACGCCGAGGAGGGCCGCACCTACCTGCCCCGCGAGGACCTCGCCGCGTTCGGCTGCACCACCGGCCTGCGGCACGGGACGCCGCCGCCCGGCGCCGACTTCGCCGGGCTCGTCCGCTTCGAGGTGCGGCGCGCCCGCGCGCTGTTCGCCGAGGGGCTGAAGCTGCTGCCGCTGCTCGACCGCCGCTCCGCCGCCTGCGTGGCGGCCATGGCCGGGATCTACCACCGGCTGCTGACCCGTATCGCCCGCGACCCCCACGCCGTACTGCGCGGCCGGGTCTCCCTGCCCGCCCGCGAGAAGGCGTACGTCGCCCTGCGCGGCCTGGCCGGGCAGGGCGCCCGCCGGGCCGCCCACCGCACCACCGGCCGTACCGCCCCGGGAAACCCCCGGTGACCGCCCCGCCGACCCACCGGCGCCGGGACGGCCGGGACGCCTCCCCCCGCGCGGTCGTCGTCGGCGGCGGCCTGGCGGGCATCACCGCGGCGCTGCGCCTGGCCGACGCCGGGATCGGCGTCACCCTGGTGGAGGCCCGGCCCCGGCTCGGCGGCCTCGCCTTCTCCTTCCGCCGCACCGGCGGCGCGGGGGAGCTGACCGTCGACAACGGCCACCACGTCCACCTGCGCTGCTGCACCGCCTACCGCTGGTTCCTGGAGCGCATCGGCGCGAGCGGGCTCGCCCCGCTCCAGCGGCGCCTGGACATCCCGGTGTACGACGCCGCGCGCCGCAGGCTCGGACGGCTGTGGCGCGCGGACCTGCCCGTACCGCTGCACCTGGCGGCCGGCCTGGCCGCCTACCCGCACCTGTCCCTCGTGGAGCGGCTGCGGGCCGGGCGGGCCGCGCTCGCCCTGCGGCGCCTGGGGACGGCCGACCCGGCCGATCCCGCCCTGGACGACCAGGACTTCGCGAGCTGGCTGCGCCGCCAGGGCCAGTCGCCGCGCGCGGTGCGGGCGCTGTGGGACCTCGTCGGCGTCGCCACCCTCAACGCCCGCGCGCCGGACGTCTCGCTCGGACTGGCCGCGATGGTCTTCACCACCGGCCTGCTCACCGATCCCGGCGCCGCGGACATCGGCTGGTCCCGCGTCCCGCTGGGCCGGCTGCACGACGCGCTCGCCGGCACCGCGCTGGAGGAGGCGGGCGTCCGCGTGCTCCGGCAGGGCCGCGTCCGCGGACTGCGGCCGGAGCCGGACGGCACCTGGCAGGTCGCGGTGGACACCGGCGCGCACCGCTCCGGCCCGGCCGGCGAGACGCTCACCGCCGGCACGGTGGTCCTCGCCGTGCCCCAGCGCGAGGCCCACCGGCTGCTGCCCGAAGGTGCGCTGCCCGACCCGGACCGGCTGCTGCGGATCGGCACCGCGCCGATCCTGGGCATCCACGTGGTCTACGACCGCAGGGTGCTGGACCGTCCCTTCCTCGCCGCGCTCGGCACCCCCGTGCAGTGGGTCTTCGACCGGACCGAGGCGTCCGGGCTGCGCGCGGCGGAGGACGGGCACGGGTGGGGAGAGGGGAAGGGAAGCCAGTACCTGACGCTCTCCCAGTCCGCCGCGCAGGACGAGATCGACCTGCCCGTGGCCGCCCTGCGCGAGCGCTACCTCCCCGAACTGACCCGTCTGCTGCCCGCCGCCCGCGACGCGCGGGTGCTCGACTTCTTCGTCACCCGGGAGCGGACCGCCACCTTCGCCCCCGCGCCCGGCGTCGGGCGGCTGCGACCCGCGGCGCGCACCGATGCGCCCGGGGTGTGGCTGGCGGGTGCGTGGACCGCCACCGGCTGGCCCGCGACGATGGAGGGAGCCGTGCGCAGCGGACTGACCGCGGCCCGGGAGGCGCTGGCCGCCCTCGGCCGTCCGCACGACGACGTCTTCCAAGAGGCGGCGTGAGCACGACACCTAAAGCAGAGGAGACCCCGTGACCCCGGCGATCCCGACGAACGCAGCCCTCGACACCGCGAGCGTCATCGCTCTGCTGGAGCGCGGCCGCGCCCTCGCCACGCCGCCGCTGCGCGCCGCCGTGGCGCGGCTCGCCCCGCCCATGGACGCCGTCGCCGCCTACCACTTCGGCTGGACCGACGTCCAGGGCAACCCGGCCCACGGCGACGGCGGCAAGGCGGTGCGCCCCGCCCTGGCGCTGCTGTCGGCCGAGGCCGCGGGCGCCGCGCCCGAGGTCGGCGTCCCCGGGGCGGTCGCCGTCGAGCTGGTCCACAACTTCTCCCTGCTCCACGACGACCTGATGGACGGCGACGAGCAGCGGCGCCACCGCGACACCGTGTGGAAGACGCACGGCCCCGCGCAGGCCATCCTCGTCGGCGACGCCCTGTTCGCGCTGGCGGGCGAGGTGCTGCTGGAACTGGGCACCGCCGAGGCCGCGCGGGCCACCCGGCGCCTGACCGTGGCGACCCGCAGGCTGATCGACGGACAGGCGCAGGACATCTCCTACGAGCACCGCGAGAAGGTCACCGTCGCCGAGTGCCTGGAGATGGAGGGCAACAAGACCGGCGCGCTGCTGGCCTGCGCGACCTCCATCGGCGCGGTCCTCGGCGGCGCGGACGAGGCCACCGCCGACGCCCTGGAGGCGTACGGCTACCACCTGGGCCTGGCCTTCCAGGCCGTGGACGACCTGCTGGGCATCTGGGGCGACCCGGAGGCGACCGGCAAGCGGACCTGGAGCGACCTGCGGCAGCGCAAGAAGTCCCTGCCGGTCGTCGCCGCTCTGGCGGCGGGCGGCCCGGCCGCGCGGCGGCTCGGGGAACTGCTGGCGGAGGACGCCACCAAGAGCCAGCGGGAGTTCGAGGACTTCAGCGAGGCGGAGTTCGCCGCGCGGGCGGAGCTGATCGAGGAGGCCGGCGGCCGCGAGTGGACCTCGCGGGAGGCCCGCCGCCAGCACGCCACCGCCCTCCGGGCGCTGGAGCGCGTCGACATGCCCGGCCGGGTGCGCGACCAGTTCGCGGCGCTGGCGGACTTCGTCGTCGTCCGGGAGGGCTGAGCCGTCCGGCCGCCCGCGGGGGCACGGACCGGCGGAGCCCGGCTCGGCCCGGCACCCGGCGCGGGTGCCGGGCCGCGGCCGTAACCGGGTGCCCGGAGGGCGGGTCAGGCCTCCAGGAGGCGGGCCCGCAGCCGTTCGCGGAGGTCCGGGGTGAGGCCGAGGCCCTCGGCGAGGTAGCCCTCCACCCCGCCCCAGCGGTCGTCGATGGTGTCGAACGCCGCGCGCAGGTAGGCGGGACGGGCGTCGAAGAGGGGGGCGAGCAGCTCCATCACCTCCGGCGACATCCCGTCGGCCGCCCGGGGGGAGCGGAACACCCGGTAGCGGTGGCGGGGGGAGTTGGACTCCAGGTAGTCCGCCTCGATCGCCTCCCGCTCCACGCCCAGGGCCAGCAGCGTCACGGCGATCGTCAGCCCGGCCCGGTCCTTGCCCGCCGCGCAGTGCATCAGCGCGGGCACGCTGTCCCCGGCCAGCGCACGCAGCACCCGGCCGTGCTCGGCCGTGCGGCCGGTGATCATCGCCCGGTAGGAGGCGGTCATCATGGCCTCCCCCCGGCCGCCGGCGAGCGCGGCCCGCAACTGTTCGATGCCGCCCTCGCGGACCATCCTCCAGAACTCGGCGCCGTCGGCGGGGTCCGACAGCGGGATGTTGACGTTCCGCACGCCCGGCAGGTCCACGTCCGGGCCCTCCAGGGCCTGGTCGGCGGCGTTGCGGAAGTCGAAGACCGTGTGCAGTCCGAGCCCGGCGAGGAAGGCGGCGTCCTCCGGGGTGGCGTGCGCCAGGTGGCCGCTGCGGTAGAGGACGCCCCGCCGCACCCGCCGCCCGTCGACGGTCGGCAGCCCGCCGACGTCGCGGAAGTTGCGCACCCCGACCAGCACGGGCTCCACGGTCTCGGACGTCACGGGCACTCCTTGCTCTCGGCATCCCCGGCGACCCCGGCCGCCCCGGCCGGCAGCGGCCCGGGCACGCCGCTCACCTGGGGCGGACCTCTGCCGACCATACGACATGTGAGCACCGAAGCGATCACTCCGTGCGTGGAGATCTCGTGGAACAGTGGTGGCATGGACGTCTTCCCGGAAGGAGCGGACGACGGGCTGTTCGCGCGTCCGGCGGTCGAGGTGGCCCCGGGGGCGGTGCACCTGCCCGGCCATCTGGACCCGGCCGCGCAGCGGGAGCTGCTGGACGCCTGCCGCGCGTGGGCGCGGCCGCCCGCCGGGCTGCGCACCGTGCGGATGCCCGGAGGCGGCGAGATGTCGGTGCGGCAGTTCGGTCTCGGCTGGCACTGGTACCCCTACGGCTACGCCCGCACCGCGGTGGACGGCGACGGATCACCGGTGAAGCCGTTCCCCGCGTGGCTGGGGGAGTGGGCGCGACGGGCCGTGGAGGGGGCGCACGGCGGTGGTCCGTGCGCCGTCAAGTACGACATTGCGCTCGTCAACTTCTATGACGAACGGGCCCGGATGGGAATGCACCGTGATCGTGACGAACGGTCGGACGCCCCCGTGGTCTCGTTCAGCCTCGGCGACACCTGCGTCTTCCGGTTCGGCAACCCCGAGGGCCGCGGCCGGCCCTGGACGGACGTCGAACTGCGCAGCGGGGACGCCTTCGTGTTCGGCGGGCCCTCGCGGCTGGCCTACCACGGGGTGCCGCGCGTCCTGCCGGGCACGGCACCACCCGCCCTGGGGCTGCGCGGACGGGTTAACGTCACGGTCCGGGCACGGTAACTTGCCTCCGGCACTTGAGGGTTATGATCGGTGCCACCCGTCCACAAGGACGCATGATGCTTTCACTCGTTGGGGGCTGGCGAAGGGTGGCGAATATGTCAACCGCGCCTGCGCTTCCTCTGGGTGACGACTAGCGTTGCGGCGGTGCCGAGAGTCGGTGCGTTAACCGGCCCGCCGAGACGACCTCAACCATTTCCGAGGACTGCGATGCCTGAACCCCCGAGCTACGCGGTGCAAAAGGGAAGGGGAAGTTCCACTCCCATGTCCGCCGCGTCCCCTCCGCCCGGCCCCTCCGGTCCCTCCGCCTTCGACGGCGGTGCTCCGAGCGCCCCGCCCGCGGCAGGGAGGGGAAGGAGGCGGCGGAATGGCGGCGGCACCGCACGGAACGGGGGACGGCGCGGCAGGCAGCCCGCGAGGGAAGCGGCCTTCGACGCCGCCCTTCGCCGCCGGATGATCCGCCTGTCCGTCCTGCCCGCCGCCCTGATCGCGCTCGTCGCCGCCGCGGTCGTCGCCTACGTGCTGCGCGCCCCGGGGGGAGTGCAGGCCGACAGCGCCTCCGTGTGGGGCGTGATCGGCGGTGCGCTGCTGCTCAGCAGCGCCGTGGTGGTCGGCGCCGCGCTCTCCGCCTCCGGCGAGGCCCGCGCCACCGTCGAGCGGTACACCGCGCTGCGGCGCTCCGCCGCCCACCACCAGGCCGAGATCCAGGCCATGCTCCACCGGCTCGAACAGGGCGAGTGGCTGCGGCCGCCCGTCCACGGCCCGCTGCCCGAGCCGGAGGGCGACTCCCTGGGCCTGCTGGTCCACGACGTCACCCAGGCGCAGCGCGCCGCCGAGCTGGCCGTGGTCCAGGCGGTCGCGCTGGTGCGCAGCAACGCCAGCGGCAGCGAGGAGAAGGTCGAGGTCTTCGTCAACCTGGCCCGCCGGCTCCAGTCCCTGGTCCACCGCGAGATCGAGCTGCTGGACGAACTGGAGAACGAGGTCGAGGACCCGGACCTGCTCAAGGGCCTCTTCCACGTCGACCACCTGGCCACCCGCATGCGGCGGCACGCCGAGAACCTCGCCGTCCTCGGCGGCGCGGTCTCCCGCCGCCAGTGGAGCCGCCCGGTCACCATGACCGAGGTGCTGCGCTCCGCCATCGCCGAGGTCGAGCAGTACCCGAGGGTCAAGCTGGTGCCGCCCATCGAGGGCACCCTGCGCGGCCACGCCGTCGCCGACGTCATCCACCTGCTCGCGGAGCTGGTGGAGAACGCCACGGTGTTCTCCGCCCCCCAGACCCAGGTCCTGCTGCGCGCCCAGCGCGTCACCGCCGGCCTCGCCGTGGAGGTCGAGGACCGCGGGCTCGGCATGACGGCCGCCGAGCAGAACCGGATGAACGGACTGCTGGCGGACCCCGACCGGGTCGACGTCGCCGAGCTGCTCCAGGACGGGCGGATCGGACTCTTCGTGGTGTCCGCGCTCGCCCGGCGCCACAACATCACCGTCCAGCTCCAGACCAACATCTACGGGGGCACCCAGGCCGTGCTCATCCTGCCGGACGCGCTCCTGGGCGACGGGCAGGAGAACGCGCCGCGCCCCGCCGTGGCGGAGACGGGCGACGGCCACCGGCCGCTGCCCCCCGAGTCCGCGCGGCCGGCACCGCCCCCCGCGGTGGCCCGGGGTCCCGAGCCCGTCGCGCCCGCCCCCCGGCCCACCCCCACCCCCCAGCCCGTACCGTCCGCCGCGCCGCCGGCCCCGGCATCCCACACCGTGCCGGCTCCGCGCTCCGAGACCCCTGCCGGAGCGGGCGGCGGATCGGGCGACGAGCGACCGCAGCTCCCCCGCCGACGCCGGCAGGAGCACCTCGTCCCCGAACTGCGCCAACCCCCGCGGGCCGCCGGGGCACCGTCGGACGCGGCCGAGGCAGAGCACACCCCGGGCCTGATGGCCGCTTTCCGCCGGGGAGCCAGCCTCGCCGAGGAATCCGACGACAACAGCCCCCGTTAGCCCCCGCGCCCGGCCTCTCACCCCCAAGGAGAAGAACGCGATCATGGTGAGCGAAGCCCCCATCGGCCAGACGACGGACCTGTCCTGGCTGTTGACCGGTCTCGTCCAGCGCGTGCCGCACACCCGCAGTGCCCTGCTGCTGTCCTCCGACGGTCTGGTGAAGGCCGCCCACGGCCTGGACACCGACACCGCCGACCACCTGGCGGCGCTGGCCTCGGGACTGTACTCCCTCGCCCGCAGTGCCGGAGTCCGCTTCGGCAGCGGCGGCGAGGTACGGCAGGTGGTCGTCGAACTCGACACCGCCCTGCTGTTCGTCTCGACCGCCGGTTCCGGTGCGTGCCTGGCGGTCCTCGCCGACAGCGAGGCGGACGCGGCGGTGCTCGGGTACGAGATGGCGATGCTCGTCAAGAGTGTCCGTCCGTACCTGGCCACCCCCGCTCGGCAACCGGCGGGGCACTAACCGATGCCGGATCCCGAGGAGGGGCCGTGGTTGGACGACGCGGCCGGACGCCTGGTCCGGCCGTACACCGTCAGCAACGGGCGCACCCGCCCGACCACCGACTTCGACCTGCTGACGATGGTGATGGCCACCGGCGTCAAGCCGCAGAGCTATCTGGGACCGGACCACGCCCAGGTGTTGAACCTGTGCGACGGTCCGATGACCGTCGCCGAGATCGCCGCCCATGTGCGGCTGCCCGCGGTGGTCACCAAGGTGCTGCTCTCCGACCTGGTGGACTGCGGCGCGGTGACCACACGGGCCCCCCTGCAGATGGGGGCGGATCCGACCGACCGAGAACTGCTGGAGGCGGTGCTGCATGGACTCCGTAAACGACTCTGATCCGTTTCCGACCGCCTTGAAGATCCTCGTGGCGGGCGGGTTCGGCGTCGGCAAGACGACTTTCGTGGGCGCCGTCAGCGAGATCGAGCCGCTGAGTACGGAGGAACTGCTCACCCAGGTCAGCGCCGCCACGGACAGCCTGGAGGGGGTGGAGGACAAGAGGACCACCACCGTCGCGATGGACTTCGGACGGATCACCCTCAGTGCCGAGCACGTGCTGTACCTGTTCGGCACCCCGGGCCAGGAGCGGTTCTGGTTCATGTGGGACGAGCTCTCCAACGGCGCGCTCGGCGCCGTGGTGCTCGCCGACACCCGGCGGCTGGACCAGTGCTTCGCGGCCGTGGACTTCTTCGAGCGGCGCGGCCTGGGCTTCGTCGTCGCGATCAACGAGTTCGACGGCGCCCACCGCTACGACCCGGAGGAGGTCCGGGCGGCCATCGACCTCAAGCCCGAGGTGCCCGTGGTGACGTGCGACGCGCGGCACGCCAGCTCCAGCACACAGGTCCTCGTATCCCTTGTCCAGCATCTGATCGACTCAAGGAGCGGCCATGTCCCCCACGTCGTATGACCCCACCAGCCACCTGCTCCTCACCCCCGACGACCACGACGCTCCGGCGCGGGTGGCGCGGCTGAGGGAACTGGGCATCGGGGACGCCCCGGTCCCGGAGTTCGACGAGTTCGCGCGCAGGCTGGCGCAGATCACGGGCGCCCCCTACGCGATGGTCAACTTCATCGACGAGAACCGGCAGTACTTCGCCGGCCTCTACACCCCGGACGTCGACCAGACCGTCGAACTGGGCCCCAACCAGCCGACGGCCCAGCCCGGCCGCGTGATGGCGCGGGACCACGGCTACTGCCCGCACGTCATCGTGCGGCGCAAGGCCCTGGTGCTGGAGGACGTCTGCGACTACCCGCGCTTCGCCGGGAACCCGGTCGTGGACGAGATCGGCATCCGCTCCTACCTGGGCGCGCCGCTGATCGACCGCACGGGCATGGCGCTGGGAACGGTGTGCGTGGTGGACCAGGAGCCGCGCCCGTGGGGCCGTCAGGGCCTGGAGACCATCAAGACGATGGCGGCCGAACTGGTGGAGCAGATCCACCGGATGGAGCGGGGCGCCTGACACGTCCGTTCCGTGAGCGCCGGGCGCTCACGGAACGGACGTGCTCGACCGGCTCCGCGGGGTGCCGGTGGGGCGGGGGCGTTCACACGGCGGGCTCGGGGTACAGCTCGGACTCCAGCCGCACCAGGTCCGAGAGCCGCTCGGACCACTCGCCCTTCGCCGTGCCCAGCGCCACCTCGCCCAGCCGCAGCCGCTGGATGTCGGAGGTGCCGGCGGGGGCGAAGATGTGGTGGGCGTCGCGCAGGTAGCGCTCGATGGGGCGGTCGGTGAACAGCCCGGCGGCGGCGTGGATCTCCATGGCGTCGCGCGCCGAGTCCAGCGCGTACTCCACGTTCACCAGCTTGGCGTTCATCAGTTCCGCGTCGCACGGCATGCCGCGGTCCAGCAGGTGCACCGCGTGGTACGCGGCCAGCCGGGCGGTCATCAGCCGGGACTGCATCTGCCCCAGTTTCAGCTTCACGGAGCCCAGTTCGCCCAGCGGGGCGCCGTAGCGCTGCCGCTCGGTGCAGAAGCGCGTGGTCTCCTCCAGGATGGCCTGGTGGATGCCGAGCGAGACGGCGGTGAGGTTGGCGCGCCCGTAGAGCACGCTGGAGGAGTACGCGACGGCCAGTCCGTCCCCCTCTTCACCGAGCCGGTTGGCCGCCGGGACGCGGCAGTTGTCGAAGATCAGCTCTCCGAAACTGAATCCGTGCAGGCCCATCGCGGGCTTCTGGGGTCCGAGGGAGAAGCCGGGGCGGTCGGACTCCACTAGGAAGGCGGACAGCCCCTTGGACCCCGGCCCGGTGCGCACCACGACCCCGTGCAGGTCGCCGACGTGGCTGTTGCCGACGAACACCTTGCGGCCGTTGAGGATGTAGTCGTCGCCGTCGCGGACGGCGGTGCTGGTCATCCCGAGGACGTGGCCGCCGGACTCCGGCTCGGTGACGGCGATCGTCGGCAGGCAGTCGCCCGCGGCGATGGCGGGCAGCCACTGCTTCTTCTGCTGCTCGTCGCCGAAGTGGACGATCTTGGCGACGCCGAGCTGGGACGCCTGGACCATGGCGCCCATGGCGCCGCTCACCCGGGCGAGCTCCTCGATGATGATGGTCTTGGCCAGGTGGCCCGCACCCATGCCGCCGTAGACGGAGGGGATGGTGACCCCGATCCATCCCTGACGGGCTATCAGACGGGACAGTTCGTGGGAGACGGACCGGGACGCCTCCATCCCGGGTATCCGCGGTTTCACCTCCCGCTCGGCGAACTCCCGCACCTGCCGGCGTAGTTCCCTGTGCCGCTGGTCAGCGAAGTAACGATCCATGACGAGCCCTCTTCCGCGGTACGCCCCCGCCTGTCGGCCAGGCGGGGTTGGAGCGTTTGCAGCGGCCCCGTTCCGAGTGGCGGACACCACCGACATCGTCTCCAGCATGTTAGTCATAACAAGATCACCCCAAGGATCATGACGGCAAGGGCCGCCGGTGCCTAAGCCGGTCATGCGGGAGTCGTCCTCTGCGGGGTGCTGGATTGAGTTGAGCATGATGAGCCGAACGGATTCCCGGGAGCACTACCCAGTGGCATAACCCGGTTACACGTTGGCCCAGTGTTACCGACGTCACACTCTGAGGTGTGATCGGTCTCCTGCGGCGGACCGCGTCCCGTGATAGAGACTCAGGCCGCCGTCCTCCGGCGTTCAATGGGGCGCGCGGTGGGGAAGGGTCGTTCCGACCCGTCGTCAGAGAAGAACCGGAGAACGTGATCCCGCGAGCGGACGTCACCGAGGGGCCCGACGGCGTGCCCGCGCCCCCAGCGCCCGGCCCCCGGCCAGCGCGGCCGGCGGGCGCGCGGCCGCCGCTTCCTCCGGCGCCCCGTGGGCACCGCACCGCCCCCGGACGGCCCTCCCGCGGCGGGACGGAGGCCGGCCGGGTCTCCCGCCGCCGGGACGCGCCCCCGGTCCGCCGGTTCCGGGAGGGAATCCGCCAACCCCGGGAAAGAACCGGTCTCCTGACGCCATGGGGTGCGTCCCGGCGGGCATACGCGGACACCCGGCGCGAAACCCCCGGCGGGACCGGCCGCGACGGGGCCGGGCGGACCCGCCGGGCCCGGCACGGCCGGCACGTGTGACCGCCCCCGGAAGGGGGCACCGTCCGGGACCGGGTGTCACGGGCGTGCCGCGGCCCTGGTGACCGCGGCACGGCGACGGCACCGGAAGCGAACGGCGACGTACGGAGACGGACGAGGACGACGGGAGGCCTCATGGAGAACGCGGTGACCGCCGAGGACGTGCGCAGGATCTCGCTGGACCTGCCCGAGACCGAGGAACGGCTGGCCTGGGGGCAGCCCACCTTCCGGGTGGGCGGTAGGATCTTCGCCGCACTGTCGGACGACGACGCCTCGGTCGGGGTCAAGTTCCCGATCGAGGAGCGGGCGGAGCTGATCGCGGCGGAACCGGAGAAGTTCTTCCTGCGGCCCGGGCACGACGACGGCTACTCCTGGCTGCGGGTGCGGCTGGCCGCCCTGGAGGGCACCGGGGAGCTGCGCGGCATCCTCGCCGACTCCTGGCGGCGGGCCGCGCCCCGCCGGATCGTGGAGGCCCACGGGGCCCGGGTCCCCGCGCCGGAGCACGGGAGGCGGACCTGAGACCCGGTCCCGCGGGACACCGGCCGGGGGTCAGCCGGCGGCGGCGGTGACGCGGCCGGCGAAGGCGGTGATCCGCGTCCGCAGCGACCGCGGGTCCAGGCCGTGGGCGGCCAGGTGCTCGTCGATCGTTCCGTAGCGGCGCAGCTCGGCGCGTGCGGTGCCCAGCCCGAGCACCCGGTGCGGGACGTCGGCGAGGGCGTCCCCGGCGGCGGCCGTGGAGGTGCCGGCCAGGTACGGCTCGACGAGGACGACGTCGGCCGAGGGCGCGTCCGCGACGGCCGCGCGCAGGGCCGGGCCGTCGAAGGGGCGGACGGTGGCGGCGTACAGGACCGTGGCGTCCAGCCCCTCGGTGGCGGCGAGGACGCCGTCCAGCAGCGGGCCGACCGCGATCACCACGGGCGCGCCGGGCAGGCCGCGCCGGACGGTGAGGAAGCCCTCGCCGGTGACCGACCGGGGACGGGCGTTGGTCTGCGCCGACAGCCGGACGTACACCTTCTCGTCCCCGGCCGCGTACGCGTGCCGCAGCAGGGTCTCGGCCTCGTCGGGGTGGCCGGGCACGTGGACGGTCCAGCCGTCCAGGGTGTCCAGCAGCGCCACGTCGCCCGGCGCCATGTGGGTGAAGCCGCCGGCGGGCCAGTCGTAGGAGGCGCCGGCGCTCACCAGCACCCCGCCCACCCCCTGGTGCCCGAAGTCCAGCTTCACCTGCTCGAAGGGGCGCTCGACCAGGAAGGAGGCGAAGGTGTGCAGCACCGGGCGCAGCCCGGCCAGGGCCAGCCCGCCGCCGACCCCGACCAGCAACTGCTCCCGGATGCCGACGTTGACCACCCGGTCCGGGTGCCGTTCGGCGGCCCGGCGGAAGCCGTCCGCGCCGATCTCGGCGAGGACGACCGCGAGCCGCGGGTCCTCGTCCAGCAGGCGGGAGGTGACGGAGGCGAAGCGCTCGCGCATGGTGTCCACGGCGGATGTGTTCCTCTCGGTGGTCGGGCGGGCGGCGGCCGGGCCGGGTCAGGCGCACTTGGGCTCGACGCGGGCGATCACGGCGCGCGGACGCCCCGGGTGCGGCCGGGTGTACGCGGCGTACAGCGCCTCGTGGTCGCGTCCGTCCACGGTCGCCACCGACCAGCCCGCGGCGGCGAAGCGGGCGGCGATGCCCCCGTGCGGTGTGTGGCGGGCGGAGGAGTTGTCGATCACGACGGTGTGCAGCCGGTCGAGCCCGGTGGCGCCCGCGAAGTCGATGGCCTCGTGGTTGCTGCCCTCGTCCAGCTCGGCGTCCCCGACCAGCACCCACACCCGCGGGCCGGCCGGGCCCCGGGCGCGCAGCCCGAGCGCGGTCCCCACGGCCAGCGGCAGCCCGTGCCCGAGGGAGCCGCTGCCGATCTCGACGCCCGGGACCAGCGTCCGGTCCGGGTGGTGCCCCAGCGGGGAGTCGTAGGAGCCGAAGCCCGGCAGCCAGTCGACGGGGAGGAAGCCCTTGGCGGCCAGGACGGCGTAGTACGCCATCGGCCCGTGCCCCTTGGAGAGCAGGAAGCGGTCCCGGCCGGGGTCGTCGGCGGTGGCGGGGGAGACCCGCAGCACCCGGTCGTAGAGCACCCACAGGGCGTCCAGGGTGGAGGTGGCGGCCGCGCCGTGCTTCTCGTCGCCGGTCATCAGGGACATCAGCCCCGGGAGGTCGGCGTGGCCGTGGGTGCCGCCCGGGGCGGCGGTCGCGGGCGAAGGCGCCGCGGTCGCGGCGGTCGCGGAACTCGTCGTCATGGACAGCAGGCTGCAATCTCAAGCCGACTTGAGGTCAAGCGGCTATGCTCGGCGCCATGACGGACCGAGACGGACGCCTTGCCATCGGTGAACTGGCCGCCCGCTCCGGGGTGGCCCCCTCCGCGCTGCGCTACTACGAGGAGCTGGGGCTGATCCACTCGGAGCGGACCACGGGCAACCAGCGCCGCTACCCCCGCGCGACGCTGCGCCGCGTCGCCTTCGTACGGGCCGCCCAGCGGGTCGGCCTGTCCCTGGAGGAGGTCCGCGCCGCGCTGGACCGGCTGCCCGTGGACCGGGCGCCCAACGCCACCGAGTGGAACGCCGTGGCCCGCACCTGGCAGCGGCGGATCGACGAGCAGATCGCCGAGCTGGAGCGGCTGAAGGAACGGCTGACCGGCTGCATCGGCTGCGGCTGCCTCAGCCTGCGCAAGTGCCGCCTGTACAACCCGCACGACATCGCCGGGACGCACGGACCGGGCCCCCGCTACCTGCTGGAGGCCGACGACCCGGACGGGGCGCAGGAGGCGGAGGAGACGAGGGGGACACCGGAGGCGGAGCCCGCCCGCTGAGGCACCCGCCGGCCGGGTTTCCCCGCGGCGCGCACGGGCACCCGCCGGGGCGCGAGACCCCGGGAGGTGCAGACATGGCCGACGTCTCCGCACTGGAGATGGACGCGCTGTGGGAGGAGTTCCGCGGCGTGGTGAACATGACGTCCAACGAGCTGGGGGCCTGGCTCACGGCGAGCGACGCCGGCGAACGGGACGAGGCGCCGCCCGACCGGGCCGGCGCGGAGCGGGGGCGGCAGGTGCTGGCGATCCTGCGGAAGCGGCGCGCCGACCTCACCGACGAGGACGTCGAGGTGATGCGCGAG
>NZ_DASQNP010000232.1:0-33889 GCF_035644915.1 Streptomyces sp. | reverse complement strand
CCACTACCCCTCCCAGCTCTCCGGCGGCCAGCAGCAGCGGGTGGCCATCGCCCGGGCGCTGGCCATGGAGCCCAAGCTGATGCTGTTCGACGAGCCCACCTCGGCGCTCGACCCGGAGCTGGTCGGCGAGGTGCTGGACGTCATGCGCGACCTGGCCGAGGACGGCATGACGATGATCGTCGTCACCCACGAGATGGGCTTCGCCCGGGAGGTCGGCGACTCGCTGGTCTTCATGGACGACGGCGTGGTCGTCGAGGCCGGCCACCCGCGCGAGGTGCTGACCAACCCGCAGCACGAGCGGACCAAGGCGTTCCTGTCGAAGGTCCTCTGAGCGGTCCCCGAGCCCCTTCCGGGGTGACGAGGCGGTACGGATCCCGGCCCGGGATCCGTACCGCCTTCGGCTTTCCCGCCCGCCGGCCCGCCGTCCAGCGGCGTGCGTCACACCGGCGCCCGGTTCCGCCGCGACCCCCGCTCGTCCTAGGGTCGGATCATGTTTGCTGCCTATGCCGCGCGTATCGACCGCGATCAGCCGCTGAACGGACTCGAACTGGGCGAACGTCCGGAGCCGGACGTTCCGCCCGGGTGGACGACCATCGACGTCAAGGCGGCGTCGCTCAACCACCACGACCTGTGGTCCCTGCGCGGGGTCGGCCTGGACGAGGAGCTGCTGCCGATGATCCTCGGCTGCGACGCGGCCGGGGTGGACGCCGACGGCAACGAGGTCGTGGTGCACTCCGTCGTCGGCGCGACCGGCCACGGTGTCGGGCCGCGCGAGAGGCCGTCGATCCTGACCGAGAAGTACCAGGGCACGTTCGCCGAGCGGGTCGCCGTACCCCAGTGGAACGTCCTGCCCAAGCCGAAGGAGCTCTCCTTCGAGGAGGCTGCCTGCCTGCCGACGGCGTGGCTGACGGCGTACCGGATGCTGTTCACCAACGCCGGTGTACGGCCCGGCGACTCGGTCCTGGTCCAGGGCGCCGGTGGCGGCGTCGCCACGGCGGCCATCGTGCTGGGTGCCGCGGCGGGCCTGCGGGTCTTCGCCACCAGCCGCGACGAGACCAAGCGCAAGCGCGCCGAGGAACTGGGCGCCGAGGCCGCCTTCCCCAGCGGCGCGCGGCTGCCGCACCGGGTGGACGCGGTGATCGAGACGGTGGGCGCCGCCACCTGGTCCCACTCGGTGAAGTCCCTCAAGCCCGGCGGCACGCTGGTCATCTCGGGGGCGACCAGCGGACCGAACCCGCCCGCCACCGAGCTGAACCGGATCTTCTTCCTGGAGCTGAAGGTCGTCGGCTCCACGATGGGCTCCAAGGAGGAGCTGGCCTCGCTGCTGAGCTTCTGCGCGGCCAAGGGCGTCCGCCCGGTGATCGACTCCGTCCTGCCGCTGGACCGGGCCCGCGAGGGCTTCGAGAAGATGGCGGCGGGCGACCTGTTCGGCAAGGTCGTCCTGACGGTCTGACGCCTTGACGGTCCCGGCCGGGATCCCCGCGCGGCGGTGCGCAGGGCGAAGGGGCCGGCGAAGGGGGACACTCCGTTCCCGGGGGAACTACTCCGGCCGCCGGGAGCGCAGCAGGGCGACGATGTGGGCCGCCGCCGTGGACAGGTGGCGGCGGGCCTCGCCCAGTTGCTCCTCACTGATCCCGTGGTCGCGGGCCGCGTCCCGCACGTCGTCGCGGAACCGGTCCAGCAGCCTCTCCAGGTCGCGCCGCGGATCACCGGAGGAGGCGCTCTCCTCGGCCCACTCCGGCGTCGGCACGCCGGCCGGATCGGGCTCGGCGTACGGCGGCCAGGGTGTGGTGTGGCCGGTGATCCGGCCCAGACTGCCCATCTGCCGGGCCAGCTCCGCCATGCCCAGGCGCACCGCGCCCTGCCAGTCGCCCTGCTGGGCCCGCGCCTGCACCTCCTGCGCCTGCTCCTGGAGCCGGCGGGCCATCCGCTGGACCTCCTCCCGGGCCGCGTCCCGCGCCTGGCGGGCCTTGCGCGCCTGGACCCTGGCCTGCTGGGCCTCCTGCCGGGCGCGGTGGGCCTGCTCCTTCCACTGCTCCCTGGCCCTGCGCATCTCCTCCTTCACCGCCCGCAGCGCCTCCTGGTCCGCCCAGGGGCCCTCCCAGGCGGTCTTCCAGGCGGCCTCCCAGCCGGGGGCGGGCTCCTCCCCGTTCCCCTCCCCGTTCCCGGCGCTGCGGTTCTGCCGCGCGGCCTCGCGCACCTCGCGGCGCAGGTCGCCGGCCGCGCCCCTGACGTCCTCGCGGATGTCGGCGGCCAGGGCCGCCAGCGACTCGTGGATCTCCTCCTCCAGCTCGGCCAGCTCGTCCTGCCGGTCGGCGAGTTCGGTGCGGCCCGCGGGGGTGAGGGAGTAGACCTTGCGGCCGCCCTCGGTGGTGTGGCTGACCAGGCCCTCGGCCTCCAGCTTGGCCAGCCGCGGGTAGACCGTGCCGGCGGAGGGCGCGTACAGCCCCTGGAAGCGCTCCTCCAGCAACCGGATCACCTCGTAGCCGTGGCGCGGTGCCTCGGCGAGCAGCTTCAGCAGGTACAGGCGCAGTCGGCCGTGGGCGAAGACGGGGGGCATGTCACACGTCCTTACGGAGGGAGGGCTCGGCCGGCGGGACCGTGTCGTCGGGAGGGCCGGGGGCGTCGGGCTCCTCGCCGTCCACCGGCGGGCGGCGCAGCAGGGCGATCGAGCCGGAGACGGTGGTGGCCCGCAGCCGTCCGTTGCCCGCCCCGAGGGTGCCCGTGATCTGCTTGGCCCCCCACTGCCCGGAGACCCGCAGGTCCTCGAAGGCGCAGGAGACGCTGCCGCCGGCGGTGCTGGCGTCGACCACGGCGTCGGCCGGGTGCGGCAGCCGGACGGCGATCTCGCCCGAGACGGAGTTGAGCCGGACGTCCGTGGGCCGCGCCGTCCGCCCCAGGTCGAGGTCCACCACCATGTCGCCGCTGACCGAGTCGGCCCTCACCGACGAGCCTCCGCCGTCGATGACCGTCAGATCGCCGGAGACGGAGTTGAACCGCAGGTCGCCGGTCACCCCCTGCGCCTCGACGCCGCCGGAGACCGTCTCGGCCCGCACGTCGCCGGTCAGGCCCACCAGGGTGACACCGCCGCTGATCCCGCGGACGCTCGTGCGCCCCTGGATGCCGGTGACGACCGCGTCGGCCCCGACGACCCCGACCTCGACCCTGGTCCCGGCGGGCACGGCGAGCGACACGTCGGCGTCGCGCTGCCATCCCTTGCGGTCGAGCAGGCCGAGGAAGCCCTTCCAGGGCAGGTCGTCGTACGCGACCGTGAGCGTGCCGTCCTCCAGGACGACGGTCAGCGGGGGGCCTTCGATGGCCCCCACCTCCAGCCGGGCGGTCGGGTCGTCGGTGCCGACGACGTTGACCGCGCCGCCCACGACGCGCACCCGCACTGTGTGAACGGTCCCGTCGAGGGCGAGCCTGCGCGGCTCCCCCACGGACCACTCCGACCGGCCTGGCACGACGGCCTCCCTGTTTCGGCGTACGACGACATATCGCGTCTCTTGATGGACACGATATATCGCGGGAGGGGGAAGTCAAGAAGCGACCTCGCCCCCGCACCCCGCCGGGCGGGGAGAGGGGGCGAGGCGGTGGCACCGGGCGTCGGCCGTCAGTCGTCAGTCGTCCTCGTCGTCCAGCCGCGCCAGCCAGGTGGCGAGCCGCTCGACGGGCACCTCGAAGTCCGGATTGAGGTCGACGAAGGTCCGGAGCTGCTCGGCGAGCCAGTCGAAGGTGATCTCCTCCTCGCCGCGCCGCTGCGCCAGCTCCTCGATGCCGCGGTCGGTGAAGTACATGGATGCTCCTGGTCGGTGGTACGGGCGTGGGGCCCGCACCGTCGCGGAGACGGCGCGGACCCCACGGGGCCTGCGGACGGCGGCCGCCGCCCTCAGAGGTCGAAGACCTCGCTGATGAGCTGCTGCTGCTCGGCCTGGTGGCGCTTGGCCGAGCCCACCGCCGGGGACGAGGAGGACGGGCGCGAGACCCGGCGCAGCCGGTCCGCGCTCGGCGCCTTCCCCGCCCCGATGAACAGGTCGAGGTGGTCCACCAGGTTGAGCGCGATGAACGGCCAGGCACCCTGGTTCGCCGGCTCCTCCTGGGCCCAGACGATCTTCGTGGCACCGCTGTAGCGCGCCATCTCCGTCTGGATCTCCTTGCCGGGCAGCGGGTAGAGCCGCTCCAGCCGGATGATCGCGGTGTCGGTCACGCCCCGCTTCCTGCGCTCCGCGTCGAGGTCGTAGTAGATCTTGCCGGAGCAGAAGACCACCTTGCTGACCTGCTCCGGGTCGACCGAGGTGTCACCGATGACCGGCCGGAAGCCGCCGGTGGTGAACTCCGACGCCTTGGAGGTCGCCGCCTTGAGCCGGAGCATCGACTTCGGGGTGAAGACGATCAGCGGCTTGTGGTGCGGGTTGTGGACCTGCCAGCGCAGCAGGTGGAAGTAGTTCGACGGCAGGGTCGGCATCGCGACCGTCATGCTGTCCTGCGCGCACAACTGGAGGAAGCGCTCGATCCGGGCCGAGGAGTGGTCCGGGCCCTGGCCCTCGTAGCCGTGCGGCAGCAGCAGGGTCACACCGGAGGTCTGGCCCCACTTCTGCTCGGCCGAGGAGATGAACTCGTCGATCACCGTCTGGGCGCCGTTGGCGAAGTCGCCGAACTGCGCCTCCCACATCACCAGCGCCTCGGGACGGGCCAGGGAGTAGCCGTACTCGAAGCCCATCGCCGCGTACTCGCTCAGCAGCGAGTCGTAGACGTTGAAGCGGGCCTGGTCCTCCGACAGGTACAGCAGCGGGGTGTAGTCCTCGCCGGTCTCCCGGTCCACCAGCACGGCGTGGCGCTGGCCGAAGGTGCCGCGGCGGGAGTCCTGGCCGGCCAGCCGGACGGGGGTGCCCTCCATCAGCAGCGAGCCGATGGCCAGGGTCTCGCCCATCGCCCAGTCGATCTTGTCCTCCTCGACCATCGCCGCGCGGCGCTGGAGCTGCGGCAGCAGGCGGGGGTGGACGGTGATCCGCTCGGGGATGTTGACCTGGGACTCGGCGATCCGCTTGAGGACCTCCTCGCTGACACCGGTGTCGACCGCCACCGGGAACTCCGGCTGCGGGGCCGGGACCTCGGCCGGCACCGGGGAGGAGGTGGCGTCGCGGACCTCGGTGAAGACCTTCTCCAGCTGCCCCTGGAAGTCCTGGAGCGCCTGCTCGGCCTCCTCCAGGGTGATGTCGCCCCGGCCGATCAGCGACTCGGTGTAGAGCTTGCGCACCGAGCGCTTCTTGTCGATCAGGTTGTACATCAGCGGCTGGGTGAAGTGCGGGTTGTCGGCCTCGTTGTGCCCGCGGCGGCGGTAGCAGATGAGGTCGATCACCACGTCCTTGTTGAACGCCTGGCGGAACTCGAAGGCCAGCCGCGCCACGCGGACGCAGGCCTCCGGGTCGTCGCCGTTGACGTGGAAGATCGGCGCCTCGATCATCCGCGCCACGTCGGTGCAGTACATCGACGAGCGGGCCGACTCCGGCGGGGCGGTGAACCCGACCTGGTTGTTGATGACCACGTGGACGGTGCCGCCGGTGCGGTAGCCGCGGAGCTGCGACATGTTGAGGGTCTCGGCCACCACGCCCTGGCCCGCGAAGGCCGCGTCGCCGTGCAGCAGGACCGGCAGGACGGTGAAGTCGGTGCCGCCCTTGCCGATGACGTCCTGCTTGGCGCGGGCCACGCCCTCCAGCACCGGGTCCACGGCCTCCAGGTGGGAGGGGTTGGCGGTGAGCGAGACCTTGATCTTCTCGCCGTCCAGCCCGGTGAAGGTGCCCTCGGCGCCCAGGTGGTACTTCACGTCGCCGGAGCCGTGCATCGACTTCGGGTCGAGGTTGCCCTCGAACTCGCGGAAGATCTGGGCGTAGGACTTGCCCACGATGTTGGCCAGCACGTTGAGCCGGCCGCGGTGGGCCATGCCGATGACGACCTCGTCCAGCCGCGCCTCGGCGGCGGCGTCCAGCACGGCGTCCAGCAGCGGGATGACGGACTCGCCGCCCTCCAGCGAGAACCGCTTCTGGCCGACGTACTTGGTCTGCAGGAAGACCTCGAACGCCTCGGCGGCGTTCAGCCGGCGCAGGATGCGAAGCTGCTCGTCACGCGCCGGCGAGGAGTGCGGGCGCTCGACGCGGTCCTGGATCCACTTGCGCTGCTTGGGGTCCTGGATGTGCATGTACTCGATGCCGGTGGTGCGGCAGTACGAGTCGCGCAGCACGCCCAGGATGTCGCGCAGCTTCATCACCGACTTGCCGGCGAAGCCGCCGACCGCGAACTCGCGCTCCAGGTCCCACAGGGTGAGCCCGTGCTCGGTGATGTCGAGGTCGGGGTGCTTGCGCTGCTTGTACTCCAGCGGGTCGGTGTCGGCCATGACGTGGCCGCGGACCCGGTAGGAGTGGATCAGGTCGAAGACGCGGGCGGCCTTGGTGACGTCGTCGTCGTGGCTGGTGTCGATGTCCTTGAGCCAGCGGACCGGCTCGTAGGGGATGCGCAGCGCCTCGAAGATCTCGTCGTAGAAGCCGTCCTCGCCCAGCAGCAGCTGGTGGATGATCCGCAGGAACTCGCCGGAGGCGGCACCCTGGATCACCCGGTGGTCATAGGTGCTGGTGAGCGTCATGACCTTGGAGATGCCCAGCTTGTTCAGGGTGTCCTGCGAGGTGCCCTGGAACTCGGCCGGGTACTCCATCGCGCCGACGCCCAGGATCACGCCCTGGCCGGGCATCAGGCGCGGCACCGAGTGGACGGTGCCGATGCCGCCGGGGTTGGTCAGCGACGCGGTGACGCCGGTGAAGTCCTCCATCGTCAGCTTGCCCGCGCGGGCCCGGCGGACGATGTCCTCGTAGGCCTGCCAGAACTCGAAGAAGGTGAGCGTCTCGGCCTTCTTGATGGCGGCCACGACGAGCTGGCGGTCGCCGTTGGGCTTCACCAGGTCGATGGCCAGGCCGAGGTTGACGTGCTCCGGCTTGACGAGGGTCGGCTTGCCGTCCTTCTCGGCGTACGAGTAGTTCATCGACGGCATCGCCTTGAGCGCCTTCACCATGGCGTAGCCGATCAGGTGCGTGAAGGACACCTTGCCGCCGCGGGCGCGCTTGAGGTGGTTGTTGATGACGATGCGGTTGTCGATGAGCAGCTTCACCGGGACCGCGCGCACCGACGTGGCGGTGGGCAGCTCCAGCGAGGCGTTCATGTTCCGGGCGACCGCGGCGGCCGGGCCGCGCAGCGGCACGTACTCCGCCCCGGCCTCCGCCTCCGGCCCGGCCTTGGGGGCCTGGGCGGCCTTGCCGGCCGGCTCGCCCTTGGCGGCGGGCTTCGCGGCCGGCTCGGCGGCGGGCTTCGCCGCGGGCGCCGGGGCCGGGGCCGGCTTCGTGGCGGGCGGCGCGGACTGCTGCGCCTGCTGCGGCTGCGGCGGGGTCTGGGGAGCCTGGGTGGTCTGGGGTGTCCGAGGGGCCTGGGTCTCGGCCGTCGGCTTCGACGCGGTGGGGGCCGCGGCTCCTCCCGCGGCCTGCCCCGGCTTGTAGTCGGCGAAGAAGTCCCACCAGGCCCGGTCTACCGAGTTCGGGTCCTGGAGGTACTGCTGGTAGATCTCGTCGACGAGCCACTCGTTGGGGCCGAAACCGGCGGAGGGACTCTTCCCCTGCCCGTCCTGCTCGGTCGAGACGCTCGAAGTCTTGGGGGCCTGTGGCGACACGGCGGCAACCGCCCTCTTCCGCTTACCTGTGTGGGTGGACAGCAGAAATAAAGGCTACGCCCCCGCGGCTGTTCGGTGCAGTCGGCATGGGGTTGGCGTCAGCTATGTCACATCCGGCGGTATGTTTCGGCGCGGTTCCGGGCGGGAAACACACGCGTTTGCCCTGCATCAGGCAACACTGAACCGCCGGAACGGCCTCCGGGACCGCTCCGTTGCGTTCCTCCCCGCCGACTTTACGTCGGCCTCTGCGTCAACTCCGTGCCGGAGGTGTCGCCGGGAAGCGTGACGAGGATGCGGCAGCCCCGCGGGGATTCGGCCACCCCGATCCGCCCGCCGTGCAGGTCCACCGCCCAGCGCGCGATGGCCAGCCCCAGTCCCGTGCCGCCGTCGCCGCCCTTGGCCGAGGCGGAGCGGCCGAAGCGCTCGAAGACCCGGTCGCGGTCCGCCTCCGGGATGCCCGGCCCCTCGTCCAGCACCTCCAGCGCCAGGCTCAGCGGGGCCCGGCCGGGCCGCGCCCGCACGGTCACCCGGCCGTGCGGCGGACTGTGCTTGACGGCGTTGTCGATCAGGTTGGCGACCACCTGGTGCAGCCGCTCGGTGTCGGCGTACGCGGCCAGGTCCGGGGGCGAGACGTCCAGGTGGAGGTGGACGTCGGTGCGGGAGTGCCCCTCGCCCTTGGTCATGTTGGCTTCCTTGAGCACGCCCGACAGGTACGGCCACACCTCGAAGCGCCGGGCGTGCAGCGGCACCACGCCGTTGTCGAGCCGGGACAGGTCCAGCAGGTGCTCCACCAGGCGGCCCAGCCGCTCGGTCTGCCGCAGCGCGGTGTCCATGGTCGCCGGATCGGCCTCCGAGACCCCGTCCACCACGTTCTCCAGCACCGCGCGCAGCGCCGCGATCGGGGTGCGCAGCTCGTGGGAGACGTTGGCGACCAGCTCCTTGCGGTGCCGGTCGGCGGCCTCCAGGTCGGCGGCCATGCGGTTGAAGGTGTCGGCCAGCTCGCCCAGCTCGTCCCGGCGCTCGACGCGGACCCGCCGGCTGTAGTCGCCGCGGGCCATCGAGCGGGCCGCGTCCGTCATCTCGTCCAGCGGCGCGGCCAGCCCGTGGGCCACGAACTGGGTGACCACCAGGGAGGCGATCACCGCGAGCAGGGCGATCACCCGCAGCTCGATCGCCGAGTGGAACGCGACGATGGTCAGCAGCGTGGTGATGGCCACCGTGGCGATGACCAGCGCGCCCAGCGCCGCCTTGACCGAGCGGTTGGGGTCCAGGGGGCGCAGGCCCTCCCAGCAGCGCTTCCACAGGGAACGGCAGCGGCCCGCGCCCGGTCTGCCCGCGCCGGAGCCGCCCGCGCGGGAGCCGCTCCCGCGCGGTCCGCTCACGCCCAGTCGGAGGCCGGTGCGGGGGCCTCCAGCGCGTAGCCGACGCCGTGGACCGTGCGTATCCGCTCCGCGCCGATCTTCCGGCGCAGCGCCTTGATGTGGCTGTCCACCGTCCGCGTCCCCGAGGCGTCCGCCCAGTCCCACACCTCGGCCAGGAGCTGCTCGCGCGAGAGCACCGCGCGCGGCGAGTTGGCCAGGCAGACCAGCAGGTCGAACTCGGTCGGGGTGAGGTGGACGTCCTTGCCGGAGACCCTCACCCGGCGCTGGGCGTGGTCGATCTCCAGTTCGCCCAGCCGCAGGGTGCCCGAGCGCGGCGAGGTCGCGGCGAGCGTGGCCCGCTCCACGCGGCGCAGCAGCACGTGGACCCGGGCGACCAGCTCCCGCATGGAGAAGGGCTTGGTCATGTAGTCGTCCGCGCCGACCCCGAGCCCGACCAGCATGTCGGTCTCGTCGTCCCGGGCGGTGAGCATCAGCACCGGCACCGGCCGCTGGGCCTGCACCCGGCGGCAGACCTCCAGGCCGTCGAAGCCGGGCAGCATCACGTCCAGCACCAGCAGATCGGGCTGCCACACCTCGGCCGTCTCCACCGCCGCCGGACCGTCCCCGGCCGTGCGGACCTGGAAGCCCTCGGCGCGCAGCCGCGCGGCGACCGCCTCGGTGATCGTCGGGTCGTCCTCCACGACCAGGACCCGGCGCTGGGCGCCCGGGGTGGCCGCCGCGGCGGTGCCGCCGCCGTGGGTCTGAGTCGTGTTCCTGTGGTCCATACGCCTCGCCCTGCTGTCGGTTTCTTGCAGCAGCGTAAAGGGCTGTTGAGCGGCTGCGCTACGCCGGTCGGGTCGCGAGGTGGACCACGTCCGGGACGCCTCGGACGACGGGGATCTCTTCGGTGCGCACCCGCCCGAATCCGGCATCGCGCAGGGCGTCCTCGAACGCCGGGGACGGCTGCGCGGACCACACGGCGAGCACCCCGCCCGGGGTGAGCCGCCGGGCGCACGCGGCGAGTCCGGCGGGGGAGTAGAGCGAGCCGTTGTCCTCGGTGACCGTCCAGCCGGGCCCGTTGTCGATGTCCAGGCACAGGGCGTCCCAGGACTCGCCGTCGCCCCGCAGGAAGGCCGGCAGGTCGGCCCGGACGACGCGGACGCGCGGGTCGGACAGGGCCCCGGCCGACATCCCGCCGAGCGGGCCGCGACGGTGCCAGTCGATGACCGCCTCCTCCCGCTCGACGACCGTGATCCGCCCCCAGCGCGGCTCGGCCGCCGCCTCGGCCGGCGAGAAGCCGACGCCGAGCCCGCCGATCAGCACGGTGGGCGCGGGCCGGCCGCCGAGCGCGTCCAGCTCCTCCAGGGCCGCCCGCACCAGCCGCCGCTCGGAGCGGCCGTCGGAGGTGTCCATCAGGAAACAGCCGTTGGCGATGATCTGGAGCAGTTCCCCGTGCCGCCGCAGCACCACCTCGCCGTGGGGGCCGTCGCGGCGGTCCAGGACCCGGGGCTGCCCGGCGGTCTCGTACGAGGCAGGCATGCGTCCATCCTGCCGGGGCCGCGCGGGATGCCGCACGGGGGCAGGAGCAGGATGGAAACAAGCCGAAACGGTCATATCGCACGGCGTCGGCGGGCCGAAGGCCGTGGGCGCCGATCGCTCACGGCGAACACGTGTCGGGGAACACGTGACCCCGGGCCGGGCATTGAACAGGCATTGAGTCTTCTTAGCTCAATTTGCCTGCCGAGGGAGAGATCATGGCTCTGTCGCCCACAACGCTCACCCTGCCCGTGCTGCCCCTCGACAACGAGGTCGTGCTCCCCGGGATGGTGGTGCCGCTGGACCTGTCGGACTCCGAGGTGCGGGCCGCGGTGGAGGCCGCACAGTCGGCGGCGCAGTCCGCCGGGAGAGACGGCGAGCGGGAGAAGGGGGAGAAGCCACGGGTCCTGCTGGTGCCACGCGTGGACGGCACGTACGCGGGCATCGGCGTGCTCGGCCGCGTGGAGCAGGTCGGACGGCTGGCCGACGGCGACCCCGGCGCGCTGATCCGCGGCGTGAGCCGGGTGCGGATCGGCGCCGGCACCACCGGCCCGGGCGCCGCGCTGTGGGTGGAGGGCACCGAGGTGGAGGAGGTCGCCTCCGGCCCCGACGGCAGGGCCCCCAGCCCCGGAGCGGTCGCCGAGCTGGTGAAGGAGTACAAGGCCCTGGCGACCACCTGGCTGCGCAAGCGCGGCGCCTGGCAGGTCGTGGACCGCATCCAGCAGATAGACGACGCCGGACAGCTCGCCGACAACTCCGGCTACAGCCCGTTCCTGGGCATCGAGCAGCGCGTGAAGCTGCTGGAGACCATCGACCCGGTCGAGCGGCTGAAGCTCGCCACGGGCTGGTTGAGGGACCACCTCGCCGAGCAGGACGTCGCCGAGGCCATCGCCAAGGACGTCCAGGAGGGCGTGGACAGGCAGCAGCGCGAGTTCCTGCTCCGCCGCCAGCTCGAGGCCGTCCGCAAGGAGCTGGCCGAGCTGAACGGCGACAGCGGCGACGAGGGCGACGACTACCGGGCCCGGGTGGAGGCCGCGAACCTGCCCGAGAAGGTCAGGGAGGCGGCGCTGAAGGAGGTCGACCGGCTGGAGCGGACCTCCGACCAGAGCCCCGAGAGCGGCTGGATCCGCACCTGGCTGGACACCGTGCTCGACATGCCCTGGAACGAGCGGACCGAGGACGCGTACGACATCGCCGGGGCCCGCGCCGTCCTGGACGCCGACCACGCCGGGCTGGACGAGGTCAAGGAGCGCATCATCGAGTACCTGGCGGTCCGCAAGCGCCGCGCCGAGCGCGGGCTCGCCCCGGTGGACGACTCCCGGCGCCCCGGCGGACGCCGGGCCGGCGGGGCGGTGCTCGCCCTCGTCGGGCCCCCCGGCGTCGGCAAGACCTCGCTCGGCCAGAGCGTGGCCCGCGCGATGGGCCGGAAGTTCGCCCGGGTCGCGCTCGGCGGCGTCCGCGACGAGGCCGAGATCCGCGGCCACCGGCGCACCTACGTCGGCGCGCTGCCGGGCCGGATCGTGCGGGCGGTCAAGGAGGCCGGCTCGATGAACCCGGTCGTCCTGCTCGACGAGGTCGACAAGGTGGGCAGCGACTTCCGGGGCGACCCGGCCGCCGCCCTGCTGGAGGTCCTCGACCCCGCCCAGAACCACACCTTCCGGGACCACTACCTGGAGGTGGAACTCGACCTGTCCGACGTGGTCTTCCTGGCCACGGCCAACGTCCTGGAGGCCATCCCGCAGCCGCTGCTGGACCGCATGGAGCTGGTGCGGCTCGACGGCTACACCGAGGACGAGAAGGTCGTCATCGCCCGCGACCACCTGGTGCCCCGGCAGCTCGACCGCGCCGGGCTGGCGGCGGACGAGGTGGCCTTCGAGGAGGCCGCGCTGCGCAAGCTGGCCGGGGAGTACACCCGCGAGGCGGGCGTGCGCGACCTGGAGCGGAACGTCGCACGGCTGCTGCGCAAGATCGCCACCCAGCACGAACTGGGCGAGCGCGAGCTGCCGTTCACCGTCCGCGTGGAGGACCTGCGCCCGCTGATCGGCCGCCCGCACCACACCCCCGAGTCCGCCCAGGACCCGGCGGAGCGGCGCACGGCGGTGCCGGGCGTGGCCACCGGGCTGGCGGTCACCGGCGCGGGCGGCGACGTGCTCTACGTCGAGGCGTCGCTGGCCGACCCGGAGACGGGCGGCTCGGGCCTGACGCTGACCGGGCAGCTCGGCGACGTGATGAAGGAGTCCGCGCACATCGCGCTCTCCTACCTCCGCTCGCGCGGCGCCGAACTGGAGCTGCCGGTCGGCGACCTGAAGGAGCGCGGCGTCCACCTGCACATCCCGGCGGGCGCGATCCCCAAGGACGGGCCGAGCGCGGGCATCACCATGACCACCGCGCTGGCCTCGCTGCTGTCGGGCCGTCAGGTCCGCCCGGACGTGGCGATGACCGGCGAGGTCTCGCTGACCGGCCGGGTGCTGCCGATCGGCGGGGTGAAGCAGAAGCTGCTCGCCGCGCACCGGGCGGGGATCACCACGGTGATCATCCCCAGGCGCAACGAGCCCGACCTGGACGACGTGCCCGAGGAGGTGCTGCGGAAGCTGGACGTCAAGCTGGTCTCCGACGTCCGCCAGGTCCTGGAGCTGGCCCTGACCCCCGCGGCGGCGGACCTCCCGATCGCGGCCTGAGCGCCGCCCTCCGGGCGGATGCCCGCACCGGCGGTCCCCGCCCCGCCCCGCGCCGCGCGGGGCGGGGACCGCCGGTGGTCCGTTCCTGGGAAATACTGGCGTCGGCCGCGGCCGACGCCGCCGGCGCGACCCCGTCGCCGAGACCCCGGAAAGGGCGCTGACGTGCACGACCACGGGACCGCACACGGCCCCGGAGACCACCCGGAGGCAGACCTGGGCGAGGACCGGACCCGACCCGGCGCGCCCGGGCCGGAGTTCCTCGCCCTGGAGCGCGAACTGGCCGTCTTCCTGCGCCGGGCCCGCGCCTCCTCCGGCGAACTGGCCCGCGCGGTCCACCCCGACATGGAGCCCGCGGCGTACGGCCTGCTGGTGCGGCTGGCGGACGCCGGACCGCAGCGCGCCACCGACCTCGCCGGGTACTTCGGCGTCGGCAAGGCCACGATGAGCCGCCAGCTTCGGACCCTGGAGTCCCTCGGCCTGGTCACCCGCACCCCCGACCCGGACGACGGCCGCGCCTGGCTGGTGCGCCTCACCCCCGAGGGGCGCGCCCGGTTCACCCGGGTCCGGGAGGCCCGGCGCGCCCGGTACATGCGCGAGCTCGCCTCCTGGGACCGCGGCGAGATCGCCGAACTGGCCCGGCTGCTGCACCGGTTGAACACCCTGGGCGGCCCCGAGGACCCCGCCCGCCCGGGCGGCCGACGGACGGGCGCCCAAAACCCCGGCGCCTAGGGTCCGGCCGGCCGGAACTCCACCAGCACCGCCGTCGCGTCGTCGTGGACCTTGCCGCGCGGGAAGGCCGTGCCGCCCGGATCGGCGGACTCGGCGGTGCGGACCCGGGAGATGAGCGACCGCGGCCCCTCCGTGCGGAGCACCGCCGCCAGCGCGGCCCAGTCGCCCAGCCGGAAGGTCTCCGCCCAGCGGGTGACGCCGTCGCTCAGCGCGGCGAGCGCGCGCACCCGCTCCCGGGGCGTGCTGCCCGTCACCGCGCGGGCGGCCACCGCGGGATCGGCCGCCGCCGTGAAGAAGCCGCCCTCCGCGTTGCGCAGGCCCTCCAGGTACGCGGCGCGCTCCGCGGGGGGCAACGCCCGCGCGGCGGGCCGGAGTCCGTCCAGCCGGGTGTCGAGCACGGGTGTCACCGTGCCGTCCGTCTCCTCGACCAGCAGCGCCGAGTCGGAGAGCACCAGGTGCTCGACGACCGACTCGTCCCAGCGCGCCAGCACCACCGTGGCCTGCGGCGTACGGGCGTGAGAAAGGTCACACCCCGGACCGTGGGCGGAGGCGGTCCGCTCGATGGCGGCCGCGAGGCACTCTGCCAGCGTCATATCCCGGCGCGAACCGGACAGTTCGAGCAGCGCCCCGCCGAGCCGGGCCACGTACCACGGCACGCCGTGCCCGCAGCCGGTGTCCTCCGGCGGCGGAGTCACCCCGTCCAGCAGTACCAGTGCGCCGCCGCGCCCCGCCGCGGGCAGTGCCACCGAGGCGAAGTCCTCGTTGGGGATCCGCGGGCTGCCGGGCTCGCTCGCCATCTCGATCCGCATGCGCGCCAGTCTGCCGGAGTGGGCCGGAGGGGGCCGGAGCGGGCCGCAAGGGCGGCGAAAGGGAGGCGAAAGGGGCGGCGGAGGAGGAGGGGGAAGCCGGACCGGGCCGACAGGAGCCGGGCGGATCGGCGCCGCCGCCGCGGCCTGTGGCACTTCGCCGGAGTTCTGCCGGAATCGGGGCATCCGTGAAGTGGCGGGCGGGCATCCTGCCAAAACCGCGCGCGAATTTCCAGCTCATGACCGGTGTGTGGGCAAACCGCCGCCCGGACCGGAGTTGTTCGGCAACTCCCCTGTGATGTTCACTCCTTCGAGTGGCCCGGCACGGGGAACGGTTCCCGCCCCCACGGCAGCGCTGACATGGTCGGTCGCCGCAGGTGGGCACAGGAGGACGGGATACGGTTCCTTGCCGCACACGTTGGACTGTCGCGTCCCGGGCGGACCCGGGACGGCTGAGCGAGATTGCGAGCGCGGGTGGGGAAGAAGCGACTCCGGGGCGGCCGGCAGAACAACCATCAGGGCACCACGACCTCCACGGTCACCACGTCCGCGCGCAGGGGACGGGTGCGCAACCGGCTGCTCGTCTCCGTCACCCTGTGCGCCGTCGCCGTGCTCGCCGCGGGCGCGCCCGGCGTGGCCACGGCCTCGCGCGACCTGACCGACTCCCAGCGGCTGGTCGACCGCGCCGAGCTGGGCCGGCGGGCCGTCTCCCTCTCCCACGCCCTGGCCGACGAGCGCGACGCCGTCGTCCGTCTCATCGCCACGGGAGGCGCCGCCGACGGGGGCGAGGGCCTCCCCGAGAAGGAGAGCGCCCGCGTGGACCGCGGGATCCGGGAGCTGCGCGCCGACGCGCCCGCCGGCGTACGGCGGCTGCTCGACGCGTTCCCCGACACCCGGCGGCAGGCCGTCGCCGGGAAGAGCGACGCGACCGAGGCGTACGAGGCGTACACCGAGGTCATCCAGTCCCTCGGCGGCATCACCGCCGCCACCACCCGCGCCCTCCCCGGCCGCGCCGAGAACGCCACGGCCGACGCGCTCCCCGACCTCGGCCGCGCCGTCGAGCGGGCGTCCGCCGCCCGCGGGCTGCTGCTGGCCGCGCTCGCCGCCGGAGGCGAGCAGGAACGGCTGACCACGGCGGCCCAGCAGGCGCACCTGCGCGAACAGGCCGCCCTCGCCGACTTCGACCAGACGGCGCGGCCCGCCGCCCGCGACGCGTACGCCAGGACCGTCACCGGCACCGACGTGCACCGGGCCGAGCGCTACCTCGCGCGCCTCACCGACCAGCCGCGGCTGGACTACCAGGACCTGGCCCTGGACGCCGACCGCGTCGCGGCCGCCCTGGCCGCCCGCGTGGACCGCATGCGCAGCATGGAGTCCTCGCTGGCCACCGCCGAGGTGAAGCGGCTGGAGAAGCTGCGCAACGACGACGTCACCGCGCTGGAGCTGAACGCCGCCCTGCTCGGGGCCTGCCTCCTGCTCACCCTCGGCATCAGCGTGCAGACCGCCCGCTCGATGACCCGGCCGCTGGCCGTCCTGCGGCGCGGCAGCCAGCGGGTGGCCGCCGACCCGGCGGGCGAGGAGCCGGTGGTCTACAAGGGCCGCAACGACGAGTTCGCCGACGTCGTGCGCGCCGTCAACCGGCTGCGGGACACCGCCGCCGCGCTGCACGAGCGCGCCGCACGGGCCGGGGGGACCGGGGAGCGGCAGGACGCCCCCGCCGGCGCCTCCGGCGGCGCCCCGGACACCTCCGTCCGCCTCACGCGGCGCACCCTGGACCTGGTGGAGCGGCAGCTCTCCCTCATCGAGGGCATGGAGCACGAGGAGAAGGAGCCGGACCGGCTCGCCGCCCTCTACGAGCTCGACCACCTCGCCACCCGGATGCGCCGGCACAGCGAGAACCTGCTGATCCTGGCCGGGGCCGGGGACGCCGCCGGCCACCGGGAACCGGTGTCGCTGCTGGACGTGCTGCGCGCCGCGGTCAGCGAGGTCGAGCACTACGAGCGCGTGGGGCTGGCCCCGGAGTTCCCGCGGGCCCGGGTCTCCGGCGCCGCCGCCGACGACCTCAGCCACCTGATCGCCGAGCTGGTGGACAACGCCGTCGCCTACTCGCCGCCGGAGGCCGGGGTGCGGCTCTCGGTCTGGCTGCTGGAGAGCGGCGAGATCACGCTGTCCGTCCAGGACGAGGGCACCGGCCTGACCGCCGAGCGGCTGGCCGAGCTGAACGCCCGCCTGGAGGAGTGGGGTGCCCAGGAGCCCTCCGTCCGGCCGCAGGGCCCCTCCGGGGAGGACGACGCGTCGGGCCTGGGCCTGTACGTGGTGGCCCGGCTCGCCGCGCGGCACGGGATCCGGGTGCGGCTGAGCGCGCAGGAGCAGGGCGGCACCGCCGCGGTCGTCACCCTGCCGCACGCCCTGCTGGTGGACGAGGACGACGAGGACACCGCCGAGCCCGTGGCGGGGGAGGAGGCCGCGGCACCGGCGCTGCCCGGCCGGGCCGGTGAGGAGGACACCGGGGCCGCCGACGAGGCGACCGCGGACGGGACCGCCGCGGACAAGACCGCGGCGGAGACCGCGGAGGGCAGGGCCGCCGCGGAGGACACCGGATCCGGCGACCGGACCACCGCCGGGCCGGCCGCCCCCGAGCAGGCCGCCGACACCGTGAGCATCCCCGCGGTGGGCACCGGGCCCACCGCCGGCGGCGGCACCAGCGGCGGCGATGCCAAGGCCGACGTCGACGTCGCCGCGGCCGACGAGGCCGCGGCCGACCCGGCGCGCGACGCCCTGGTCCGGGTCGCGGGACCGTACCTCGTCGAGCCCGACGAGCACGCCCGCGCCCGGGACGAGGCACCCGCCCCCGCCCCTGGGTCCGCTCCCGCTCCCGAGGCCGTCCCGGGGGCCGTACCCGCCCCCCGGCCCGCCCCCGCCGGAGAGGCCGTCACCGCCAAGGGCCTGCCCCGGCGCAAGCCCGCGGAGGCGGCGGCCGGTGTCGCACGGCCCCGCACGGGCGGCCTGAAGGCCGAGGAGCTGCGGCAGCGGCTCGGCGGCTTCCACCAGGGGGCCCGGGACGGCCGCCGGGACGCGGAGGCCGGGGTCGAGGCGGAGGAGAACGGCCCCGGCCGGCCGGCCGGGGAGCAGCCGACGGACACCGGCGACACCGGAGACACCAGCGGCACTGGCGGCACTGTCGAGGAGGCACGGACGTGAACGCGCCCACCACCGCACACACCCCCAGCAAGCGGGCGCGCGACCTGCGCTGGCTGCTGGAGAACCTGGTCAAGGAGGTGCCGGGCATACGGTCCGTGGCCGTGGTGTCCTCCGACGGGCTCCTCCTGCTGTCCTCCGACCCGGGCGATCCGGGCCGCCCGGAGGCCGCGCCGGGGAAGGGCGGCGAGCGGTCGGAGCACGGGCCCAAGGGCTCCAGCGCCGACCTGGCCACCATCGTCTCCGGCCTCGGCTCCCTCACCGAGGGCGCCGCGAAGCTGATGGACAGCGGCGCCGTCAAGCAGACCATGGTCGCGATGGACGAGGGCAACCTGCTGGTGATGTCGATCAGCGACGGCTCGCTGCTCGGCGTCCACGCCGCGCCCGACTGCGACACCGGCACCGTCGCGTACCACATGGGCCTCTTCGTCGGCCGCGCCGGACACGTCCTCACCCCCGAACTCCGCAACGAACTGCGCGCGTCGCTGGAGCCGGAGCGGTGACCTCCCGCGGTCCGCTGCCCGCGGGCGGACCCGCGCGGGTCCGCCCGTACTCCCTGACCGGCGGACGCACCCGCTTCGGCCACGTCCTGCTGGTGGAGACCCTCGTCGCCGCCATCGAGGCGCCCGGGGAGCGCCGCGAGCTGACCTCCGGGGGGCTGCGCGACCGGGTGATGCCCGAGATGAGGGCCATCGTCGAGCTGTGCCGCCGGATGCGGTCGGTCGCCGAGGTGGCCGCGCTGCTGCGGATGCCGCTGGGCGTGGTGCGCGTGCTGCTCAGCGACCTCGCCGACCAGGGGCTGATCCGGGTCTACGGCACCGGGTACGCCGGCGACCGCCCCGACCGGGCGGTGCTGGAACGGGTGTTGAGCGGACTGCGCAGGCTCTGACACCGAAATCCGGCACCGGACTCCGGCTTCCGGCTCCCGGGGACCGGCGCCGGTGCCGGGCACCACCATCCAGGCACCACAGGGAGATCCGCCATGCGGAAGATACTCATCGTCGGAGCCGGCCAGTCCGGTCTCCAGCTCGCGCTCGGCCTCCAGGCGCACGGCTACGAGGTCACCGTGATGTCCAACCGCACCTCGGACGAGATACGCGGCGGCCGCGTCATGTCCACCCAGTGCATGTTCGACCGGGCCCTGCAGCACGAGCGCGACCTGGGGATCGACTTCTGGGCGGACCGGTGCCCGCGCGTGGAGGGCATCGGCGTCTCGGTCGCCGGCCCCGAGGGGACGCGTCCCGTGGACTGGCTGGGCCGCCTCGACGACCACGCGCAGTCCGTGGACCAGCGCGTGAAGATGGCGGGCTGGATGGAGACCTTCGTCCAGCGCGGCGGCCGGCTGGTGATCCACGGCGCGGCGGTCTCCGACCTGGACTTCTTCGCCCGCGCCTACGACCTGGTGCTCATCGCGGCGGGCAAGGGCGAGCTGGTGTCGATGTTCGAGCGCGACGCCGAACGCTCCCCGTACGACAAGCCGCAGCGCGCGCTGGCCGTCGCCTACGTCCACGGCCTGGAGCGGCGCCCCGAGCACCCCGACACCCTGGCGGTGCGCTGCAACCTGGTGCCGGGCGTCGGCGAGTTGTTCATGATCCCCGGATACACCCTCTCCGGCCCCTGCGACATGCTCTTCTGGGAGGGGATCCCGGGCGGCCCGCTGGACGTCTTCCAGGGCGTCAAGGACCCCGCGGAGCACCTGTCCCTCACGCTGGAGCTGATGGAGCGCTTCACGCCCTGGGAGTACGCGCGGGCCACCAAGGTGGAGCTGACCGACGCGGGCGCCACGCTCGCCGGCCGCTACGCGCCCACCGTCCGCAGGCCGATCGGCCGGCTGCCCTCGGGCGGCGCGGTGCTGGGCGTGGCCGACGTGGTGGTGGCCAACGACCCGATCACGGGCCAGGGGTCCAACTCCGCCGCCAAGTGCGCGGCCGTCTACCTGGACTCGATCCTGGAGCGGGGCGACAAGCCGTTCGACGAGGAGTGGATGCAGGCCACGTTCGACCGCTACTGGGAGACGGCCCGGCACGTCACCAAGTGGACGAACGCGATGCTGGCGCCGCCGCCGGAGCACGTCCTGAAGCTGATCGGCGCGGGCATGGAGCACCAGGCGCTGGCCGACCGCTTCGCCAACGGCTTCAACGACCCCTCCGACTTCGAGAACTGGTTCTACGAGCCGGAGAAGGCGGAGGCGTACCTGGCGGGCCTCGCCGCCTCCGCCTGATCCCGCTCCGTTCGGCCCCGCGCGTCCCGCCCTTCCGGCCCCGCTCACCGGCCGCCGGGGCGGGGCTGCGCCGCGTACGTCCCCTCCGCGCGGCGCAGCCGGTCCAGCTCCCGGTCGGTGAGCGAGGCGAGCCGCCGCTCGACCTCCGCCAGCCGCCGCCCGACGGCGTCCCGCAGCCGCCCGCGCCGTTCGGTGAGCGTCCGCTGCCGGTCCAGGGCGCGGCGCGCGCGGGTGGCCTGCGCGTCCAGCCGCCGCTCCTCGGCGGTCAGGCGCTCGGCCGCGGCGGTCCGGCGCGCGGCCATCCGGTCCAGCACCCGCCCGTACTCGAACACCGTCCGCACCTCCCGCAGGTCGCGGCCGAGGAGCAGCCGCAGGTGGGGCGGGAAGGGCCCGACGCCCTGGTACCGCCGCCGGGCGATCCGCCCGGCCTCGTCGCGCACCGCGTCCAGCCGGACGCGGGTGTCGGCCAGGCGGCGCTGGAGCCGGGCGGTCCGGGAGCGCTGCGCCGTCAGTTTCCGCTCGGCGGCCCGGTGCGCCTCGGCCTCGGTCGCGGTCCGCTGGTACAGGTCCCGCAGCCGGGTGAGGAGTTCGCCGACGGGCTCGTCGGCGGCCTGGGCGCGGTGGGCGGCGCCGGCGGGCGGCACCGGCACGGCGGTGGCCGCGACGGCAAGCACCGTCGCGGCCACCGCCGTCCGTACCGCCCGTACGAGGCGGCCCCGCGCTTGCGACACCGGTCCACCTCCGTGCCTTCCGGGGGTCCTCGGTGATCGTGGCACGCGGGGCCGCGGCCGGCCTCCCGGACCGGCGTGCGGATGCGGCGATCGACGCAATCCGTACGCCGGCCGGGTGACGCGGTCCTGCGGGCAGGACCCGCCGGCCCCGTCAGACGGGCCGCTTGAGCGTCACGGTCAGCGCCCACTCCGAGGGCCGCTCGGTGTACATCACCGCGCCCGCCAGGTCGCTCTCCTGGGTGGGGGTGACGTCGTCGTACGGGAAGGCGTAGCCGCGGCGGTCGGCCACCAGCTCGTGGACCAGCCGCGCGTACTCGTGCCGGGGCCCGTGGACGTAGAACTCCCGGGAGGTGGCGTCGGGCTGGGAGGGGTTGCTCACCAGCGTGGTGCGGCAGAACGCGGCGCCCAGCACCGCGGCGATGCGGCCCTGCTGGGTGGCGTTGATCCCGTGGAGGGAGCCGTCGCAGCCGAAGATGTCGGCCTCGGCGGTGGTGCCGGTCGTGCCGGGCTTGGGGAAGGAGTTGGGGGAGCCGTCGGTGATCCCCTCGAAGACCAGCCGGTCGCCGTGGGTCCGGCCGACCACCGTCTTGCCCGGCCAGACGTCGCCGAGGGTGATCCGCAGGTCCTGGCCGCCGTCGGCGCGGTACTTGTGCCACACCTCGTCGACGTAGCCGCGGTAGTGCCCGGCGAACACGTCCTTGCCCAGGCCCGGGAGCTTGGCGGGGCTGGAGACCCGCACCAGCCGGTCGCCGTCGTACAGCGCGCACTTGCCCCAGTCGCCGCCCGCCTGCTTCAGCCGCTCGGCCAGCAGGGCGGTGCCGCCGGCGGGCATGCCGCCGACGTGCTGCACCGCTCCGCTGCCCGGGGTGAGGGTGAGGGCGATCGGGAGGGCGACGCCGTCGACGCAGGTGATGTTCCCCCAGATCCCGCTGGGGTTGTAGGTGAACTCGCAGTAGTCCCACATCGTGCGGTACGAGGGGTCGGCGGTGTTGGCGGCCGACGGCTGGACCACGGCGCCCGCGGGGGCCCCCGCGTTGGGGTTGGCGAAGAAGGCCACGCTCTGGCCGAGCGAGAAGTACACCCGCGCGCCGGTGAGGTGGGTGTTCAGCCGGATCTCCTGGTTGAACGGGAGCCGGCGCGAGGAGAGGAAGCCGCTCAGGTCGTACATCCGCTCGCCCGGGTTGGGGATCGGGTCGAGCTGACCGGTCGAGGGGTTGAGGAACCCCTGCCCGCCACCGGGGTAGTCGGCGTGGAGGTAGGCGAACGCGGCGGACTGACCGGACTCGTTGACGAGCTTCAGGGTCGGGGCCGCGTTGGCCGTGGAGGCGTTGGAGGCGAAGCCGGTGGAGGTGGCGGCGTAGCCGATGACGGGAGCGGCGACGGCTGCGGCGGACAGGCCGAGGAACCTTCTGCGTGACACCACGGTGGGGATCTCCTGAGGGACGTGGGCGTGGCATGAGCACGACAAAAGAGGTCGTGCGCCCGATCGCCGCCCGAAAAGGGGGATGGGGGAGCGACCGGATGTCGCCACTGTGATGAAGGGAGGCCCCAAAGGTCAAGACCTTTCGCAGAGAGCGCTCTCAATTTAAGGTTCGCTTACAACTCCTGAAAGATCTACATCAGTTGGGGCCGTTCTCCACCCGCTCGCCGGCCGTCCCGGCCCCGCCCGCCCCCCGGCGGTCGGCGGCGCGCGCCGGCTCCCGGGCTCACCACGGCAGGAAGCGCCGTCCGCCCAGCTCACGGGCGAGCGCCGCCCAGGCGCCGAGGGCGGGGAGCCAGTCCTGCGGCAGCCACTCCCGGGCCGGACGCCACGCCGTCCCCGCCGGGTCCAGCCAGGCCGCGAGCGCGTCCGCCGCCGGACGGTGACCGGGCACCTTGTGGAGGCAGCCGAGCAGCACCGGATGCAGGGCCGAGGGAACGCCGGTGAGGTCGGGGTCCTCCCGGGCGGAGGGCAACAGGCTGCCCGCGAAGGGGTGGTGACCGCCGCTCGCGGTGAGGGCGAGCAGGACGCCGAGGTCGAAGACGTCGTCGGCGGGCCGCCCGCGCTCCTCGGCCAGGGGGTCCAGGGCGAGGGCGCAGTCCGCGACCCGGGGCCGGTCGGCGGTGACCAGCACGGCGGTCGGCCGCAGGGCGCCGTGGACGACCCCGGCGGCGTGCAGCTCGGCCAGGGCGTGCGCCAGGGCGGCGCCGAGGACCCGTACGACGGCCTCGGGCGGCGGACCGTACCGGCCGAGGAGGTGGGCGAGGGAGGGGCCGGGCACGAACTCCGCCGCGGCCCACGGCCGGTCGCTGTCCAGCTCGCAGTCCAGCGGCCGCGCCAGGTACGGGCCGGCCGTCCGTGTCCGGACCGCCTCCAGGTCGTGCCGGAGCCGGGCCCGCAGTTGCCGGTCGCGCAGCAGTTCGGGGCGGAGCGCCCGCACGGCGGCGGTCCGCCTGCGTCCGCCGTGCCGGGCGGCGCCCCGGCCGAGGTAGACCGGTCCCGCGGTGCCGTGGCCGAGCAGCCCGCGCAGCCGGTAGGGGCCGAGCTGCCGGGGGTCATCCGTACCGAGGCGGGCGATCCCTGGGGTCACGGGCGGCAGATTAGGGCCGCGGGGCGGGGAAGGGCGGGAGAAGAGCCTCACATGCGCCGTTCCTGCCGAATTCCTTCGCAAACGCGCGCCGTGTCCCGGAGCCGGCGCGCCTTGTGGGAGGTCAGCGCCTGCCGGGCTCCCCGTCCCCGCCGGCTCCGCGTCCGCCCCGCCGTCCCCGCCCGCCCCACGGCCACCGCGGTCCGCTCCTCGGCCTGCCCTCCGGCAGGTGGACGTACCGCCAGCCGCGCGGCAGGGCCAGGCGCCGGCCCACCGCGACCGGCTCCAGCCGGTAGACGTGGACCACCGGCTCGCCGCCCGACGGATCGGGCACGGGAATCTCGTAGTACTTCGGTGGCCGTCCGGTGGGCCCCACCAGCACGGGCAGTACCCGCCCGTCCATGGGCCCGCCGACGAACACCGTCTCCTCGCTCCTCACCGTCCCAGTCTGACCCGGCCCGGTCCCGCGGCCACGGCGGCCCTCACGCCGGCCCTCACCGCGGCTCTCACGGTGGCCCTCACGACAGGGGGAGGGCGTCGCCGACCACCGGGGCGACGCGCCGGGCCAGCCGGCCCACCGGCCCGTCCGGGTGCTCCAGCGCCAGCGCCGCCCGGGTGACCCTCGCCGTCTGCGGATCGCCGGCGGCGGTGGCGGTGAGCAGGGCGACGAAGTGGTCCACCAGCCAGTCGCGCAGCTCCTCCAGCGGCGGCTGCTTGTTCTCGTCCAGCCAGATCAGCGAGGCGGCCTCCACCGCCGCCAGCCAGGTGCGGACCATCATCCGCAGCCGCGGGCCCGGCTCCGGCACCCCCAGGTGCAGCAGGATCTGCTCGGCCGCGGCCCGCCGCACCCCGTCCACGATCGCGCTCGTCCGGGACGTCTCGGCGACGCTGCCGCCCTGGAGCAGCGCGGCGAACCCCGCGTCGTGCTCGTCGACGAAGGCCAGGTAGCGGTCCAGCGCGCGCGACAGCCTGCGGCTGAGCGGTCCGGTCTGCGGCTCGTCGAAGCACTGCCGCAGTTCGTCGGCCGCGCTGCCCAGCGCGGCCTCGTACAACTGCTGCTTGCCGCCGGGGAAGTAGCGGTAGACCAGGGGGCGCGAGACGCCCGCGGCGGCGGCGACGTCGTCGAGGGAGACGTCCTCGGGCGCGTTGTGGGCGAAGAGGACGAGTGCCGTGGTGATGAGCTGGCCGCGCCGCTCCTCCACGCTGAGCCTGCGGTACGCCGGGGCGGTCATGGGGGCAGCGTACCGCCGCCGCCCCGGCGGCCCTCAGGCCAGCAGGCCGGAACTCCTCCACAGCCTGCGGCCGACCCCGCGCAGCACCCCGATCTCGTCCAGGAAGTCCGTCAGCCGCCGGGCGGCCGTCTGCATCACCTCGCGGCGGTGGGCGCTCGCCCGCACCTGCGCGAGGGCCTCGCGGCGGTCGAGCCCGACGTCCGTGTAGACCTGCGGGTTGACGAAGGAGACGGACATCACCCGGGCGGCCTCGCCGGAGCTGATGCGGGTCAGCTCCGCCTCCCAGCGCGGGCAGTCCACCATCTGGCGGCGCAGTTCCTCGCGCGCGTAGCGCACGTGCCGCGCCTCCTCCACGACGTGGATGCGGGTGATGCCGCGCACCAGCGGCTGGACCCGCTCGTCGGGGAAGGTCAGCCGCTGCATCCAGTCCAGGATCTCCTCGCCCAGCAGCGTCGCGGTGAACGAACCGGGCGTGGTGGAGACCGTCTTGAGCACCCGCGCGAGGTTGTGGTGCAGCCGCGTGACCGGATACGCCCGCGTGCCCGCCTTCTGGATGAAACGGGCGAACATCTTGGAGTGGCGGCACTCGTCCTCGATCTCGGTGAGGGCGTAGCGCACGTGCGCGCTGGTCAGCGGCTTGTCGTAGATGTGCCTCACCAGGAGCTGCATCAGGATGATCTCGAACCAGATGCCGATCGAGGCGAGCGAGGCGGCCTCGTGGCGGGCCAGGTCCATCCGCTGCTCCTCCGGCATCCGCCGCCACAGCGGCGTGTCGTACAGCGAGACCAGCTCCGGCGGCCAGAACCACTTGCCCTCCTCGAAGGGCGCGTCCCAGTCCAGTTCCTTGTCGGGGTCGAAGGAGTGCCGGGCCGAGGATTCGAGGAGGCGCTCGGCCACCTGCTCGCGGTCCCTGAGCAGTCCGAGGGCGTCCCGGAGCCGTCCGGCATCGGTCGCGGTCGTCATCGCACGGCCACCTCACAGTCGGGTGTTACTGACGGTCACACCAGGGTCGCCACTTATGAGACTACTCGTCAGCAAGCTCGTCAATCCCCCGTGCACGCCTTGTTGACCCCGCGGTGGGGCCGTGTGACCCTGCCCGACGACCGCCCGCGCGGGACTCGCGGGACTCCGCATGGCCGAGGAGGCGCTGTGCCCGACCGTGAACCGCAGACGACCGCCCCCGCCGACCCGCTCCGGTCCGCCGACCCGCACTGGCAGGTGCCTGCCTCCGGCGCGGCCCGCTTCGCCTGGGGGCCGGTGTACCCCGGCCAGGAGGACGGCCCCGGCCGCGAGAGGCTGCTCGCCCTCTACCAGAAGGGCAAGGACAAGCAGTGGGACGGAGCCCGGCGCATCGACTGGGAGCTGGAGGTCGACCCGTACGACCCCCTCGGCCTGCCCGACGAGGCCCTTCCGCTGTACGACACGCCCCACTGGCGCCGGATGGGCGAGCGGGAACGGGCCGAGGCGCGCAGGCACTTCGCCTCCTGGCAGTTCAGCCAGTTCCTCCACGGGGAGCAGGGCGCGATGGTGTGCGCCGCGCGGATCGTGGAGTGCGCCCCCGATCTGGACGCCAAGTTCTACTCCGCCACCCAGACCCTGGACGAGGCCCGGCACGCCGAGGTCTACGGCCGCTTCCTGGACGAGAAGATCGGGCTGGTCTACCCGGTCAACGACGACCTGAGGACCCTTCTGGGCGACACCCTGCGCGACTCCCGCTGGGACATGCCGTACCTGGGCATGCAGGTCCTGATCGAGGGGCTGGCGCTGGCCGCCTTCGGCATGCTGCGCGACTCCACCGACAGGCCACTGCCCAGGCAGATCCTCACCTATGTGATGCAGGACGAGGCCCGGCACGTCGCCTTCGGGCGGATGGCGCTGCGCGACCACTACCGGCAGTTGTCGGAGGCGGAGCTGCGCGAGCGCGAGGAGTTCGTCATCGAGGGCTGCCACCTGATGCGCGATCGCCTCAAGGGCACCGAGGTGCTGGAGAACCTGGGCGTCCCCGCGCGGGAGGCCGAGGCGGTCTGCGAGGGGTCGCCGTCGCTGCGGCTGTTCCGGAAGCTGCTGTTCAGCCGCATCGTCCCCTGCGTGCGGGACATCGGGCTGTGGGGCGGGCGACTGCAGCGGGCGTACGCGGACATGGGCGTGTTCGACCTGGGCGACGCCGCCCTGGACCGGCTGATGACCCAGGACGAGGAACTGGCCGAGCGGCTGGACGCCGAGCGCTTCGCGGCCGAGGAGGCGGCGCGCACGGCGGAGGTGGCCGAGGCCATCGCAGAGGGAGCGACCGAGGGGGCGGCGGACGGCGGCTGAGCCCCGGGCCGGCCCGCCGGGAGGGAGCGCCCCGGGAGGGTCTGCCCTCCCGTCGTCCTCCGGGGCGCTCGAAGGTCCCGCGCGGGCCGGACGCGTGGGGCGCCGGACCGTGCCGCTCGCGCGGGCGCGGGACGCGTTCCCCGGCCCCCGCGACCGCCGGACGGCGCGAACGCCCGCCCCCGGGGCCGGAGACGGCACCGGGGGCGGGGCGTTCGGATGCGCTCAGAGCCGGAACTCAGTTGCGTTCCTGGTTGCGGTCGTCGTGGCGCTCGTGGCAGAAGTGCGGAGCCGGGCCGATGTTGGCGACGTAGCGCGCGGAGACCCAGCCGTCGTGGCGGTGGTGGTGCCTGTCCAGCTTGTACCAGAGCGGGTTGCCGCCGACGCGCTGACCGCGCACCTTGCACTCGATGTGGATGATCGAGCGGTACGGCAGGGTGCGGATGACCCTGCTGCGGGTGTTCGGGTACGCGCGGACGTTCAGCCCGTTCCTGGCGAGGACGCGGCCCAGGTAGGTGCGGACGGCATCGGTGGTGGCCGGAGCGGCCTCGGCGGTGTTCGGGGCGCCCTCGGTCATGTTCGCGGGAGCCTCGACGCTCGGCCGACCGAGGTCGGTGACGGGAGCGGGCGGCTCGGCGAGAGCAGGCCCGGCGGCGGTGGCGAGTGCGGCGGCGCCACCGGCGGCGCACAGGGCGAGCTTGCTGAGCTTGGACTTGAACATGCGGAGAAACCTCCTGGGAGGGGAGGGCCCGGCGCGGGGCCGGGCCCGGGGAAGGGACACATGGACTGCGTCACGGCCCGTATCGGGCCGATCACTACCACGCGCAATTCACGTTAAATCGGTACATATGCGTTCGCAATTCATCACACAGAGTCGCCGAATCGGCCAAATCCCAGCTCAGCGCCCCTGTGTCGCCCCGCGCCCCTCCGGCGCCCCCCTTGCTCCGTACGGATGGACGTGCGCCCCTCCCGCCCAGCTCAGCGCCCCAGCCGGACACGGCGCCCCGCCGGAGGTCCGTGGACGCCGCCCGCGGGCCGTGGAACGCTGGACCGGCGCAGCTCCCACGAGATCCCGTGGAAAGCCCCGTGGAAAGAAGGCCATGACCAGCCGCCCCGCATCCGAGTCCGACGGCACCGCACCCGGCTTCACCGAGGAGGACCTGCGCGCGCTCGCGGGCGACCGGTCCTTCGAACGCGGCCGGGGCTGCCTCTCCGCCGTCGAGGACCTGGCCGCCACCGACGGCGGGATCACCGCCACGGTGTACGGCACCGGCACCTACCGCGTGACCCTGCGGCCGGCGCCCTCCGGACTCGACGGCCGCTGCGACTGCCCCCACGGCCGGGACGGCTTCTTCTGCAAGCACTGCGTCGCCGTCGGCCTGCGGACCCTGGCCCTGGGCGACGGACTCCCCCGGGTGCGGGCCGCGACCGCGGCCCGCACCCGGGCCCTGGAGGACTGGCTGGACTCCCTGGACCGCGCACGCCTGCTGGCCCTGGTCCGCGAACAGCTCGCCGCCGACCCGGAGTTCGGGCGCCGCCTGGAGCTGCGGGCCGCCCTGGACCGGGCGGACCGGGAGGGCCCGGCCGCCGTACGGGCCCGGGTGCTGCGGCTGCTCGACACCAGGCCCTTCGAGCAGTACGGCGTGGTGGCCCACCGCGACGCCGCCGCCTACGCCGTCCAGGCGGCCGAGGCGGCGGCCGCCGTACGCTCCCTGGCCGCGGGGCCCCTCGCCGGGGAGGCGGTGACCCTCGCCCAGGAGGCCGTCACGGCACTCGGCGAGGCCGCCGAACGCGTCGACGACTCCGACGGCGGGCTCTCCCCGGTCGCCGACGACCTCGCCGCCGCCCACCTGGCGGCCTGCCGCTCCGCCCGCCCCGACCCCGGGGGCCTCGCCGACTGGCTCGCCTCGCACCTCCTGGGCGACACCAGCCACCTGCCGGAACTCGACCCCGCCGACTACCGCGACGTCCTCGGCGAAGCCGGCTGGGCCGCCCTGGTCCGCCGGGTCCGCCGGGCCCACCGCGACCGCCCGTCGGGGTGGACGGAGCAGTACGTGCTGGAACAGGTCCTCAGGGCCGAGGGCGGCGTGGACGTGCTGATCGGGGAGATGGCCGCCGACCTCGCCCCGGACGGCTCCACCCATCTGCGGATCGCCGGGGAGCTGGACGCGGCCGGACGCCCGGACGAGGCCCTGGCCTGGGCCGAGCGCGGACTGGCCGAGCGGGGGACGGACGAGGCGACGGGAGAGCCGTACCCCGCCGTCCCCGCGCTGGTGGAGTACCTGGTCCGCCGTCACACGGCGGCCGGACGCCATGAGGACGCCCTCCGCGTCCTGCGCGGCGACCTCCGCGCCCGGCGCACCCTCGGCGCCTACCGGCGCCTGCGGGAGGCCGCCCGCGCGGCAGGCCGCTGGTCCGGGGAGCGCCCGGCCGCCCTCCGCCTGCTCCACGGCGACCGCGTGCTGATCGACGCGCTGCTGGACGACGGGGACGCCGAGGCCGCCTTCGCCGCCGCCCGCGACACCGGGGCGGCCCCGGACCAGTGGGTGCGCGTCGCCGACGGCATCCGCGACCGCCGTCCGGCCGACGCCCTCGCCCTCTACCGCCGCGCCGTCGCCCCGCTGCGGCGCAGGACCGGGGACGCGGCGTACGAGCGCATGACGGAACTCCTGCTCTCGGCCCGCGCCTGCCACCGGACCCTGGGAACGGAGGACGAGTTCGCCGACTGGCTCGCCGGCCTCCGCGCCGACCAGAAGCGCAAGCGGAAGCTGATGCGGATGCTGGACGAGGCCGGTCTGTGAGCCCTGCGGGCGGCGGCGACCGGACGGGCCGGGGGACCGGTTGACGGGGCGTGGGTGATCGCCGTGGCCGGCCGGGAACCACGGCGAGGCACCGGCGGCACCCGGTGTGCCCCGGGGGACGGGAACGCGGTGGCCCCGCGGCGCGGGCGAAGGGGAGCTGTCAGGCCAGGAGTTCGCGGGCCAGCACCCCGCTCCACCACCGCTCGACCCGCTCGGGCGACCAGCCGCGCTCGACGGTGAGCGTGGTGTAGACGTCGATGTTGCACACGGCCGCGTAGACGTCGACGGCGGACCGCACGTCCAGGCCGCTCCGGAGGACGCCGTCCGGCCAGGAGGAGAAGACCCGCACGCGGGTCTCGTCGCCCCGCCTGCGGCCGTCGCGGTAGGCCGCCGCCAACTCGGGCTCGGTGCGGCCCGCTTCGCGCACCAACGTGATGACGTCGCCCGCGCGCTCGAACAGCCGCCGGTCGTAGGCGGCCATCGCCGCGAGCTGCCGCTCGGGGTCCGTCCCGGGGGCCTCCAGTTCGGCGAGCATCCGCGACGCGTCGGCCGACAGGTCGGCCGCGTCGGCCAGGGCCCGGGTCAGCCCCGCCTTGTTGCCGTACGCCGCGTAGACCGTCGGCGCCGAGACGCCCGCCTCGCGCGCCACGTCGCGCACGGTCGTCGCCGCCCAGCCGCGGGAGACGAAGAGCCGGCGGGCGGCGCGGGCGATCTCCGCCCGGGTCTCCTGCGCCTGCGTCGTCCGGCGCAACGAGTCGTAGCGACGACGGCCCGGCTCCGCACCCATGGTCCGCTCCCTGGAACTTTACGCGCCTTATAATGAATAAATGATACGTCAATCATCCGGGGTGCCCGCCATGGGCTTCTCCCGGATCAGCGGCATCGCCGCCCTCGGTTTCGCCGCCGTGATCGTCCTCGGCAACGTGATCATGGTGCCCGCCGGTCTCCCGTCCACCGGGGCCGAAGCCGCCGAGGCCGAGGCGTTCTTCGGGGCCGAGGGCGGTGCCGTCGGCGCCGGGTCCGCGCTCGCCCCCGCCGCCTGGGTGCTGGCCACGCTGTTCGGCGCGGGGGCGGTCCGCGCGCTGTGGCGGTCCGAGTGCGACCGGCGCGAGGCGTGGTCGCTGCTCGGGTTCGCCGGCCTGGTCCTGCAGAACGCCACCTTCGCCGGGGTGGTCGCGGTCCGCCTCGCGCTCGCGTCGACGGCGGCGGACGACGACACCGCCGTCCCGGGGCTCTGGGCGCTGCACGACGCGCTGTTCACCCTCAACGGCACCTTCCTGGCGCTCGCCCTCACCGGCCTGTCCGTCGGCGGCCTGCGCGCCGGGCTCGTCCGGCCGTGGCACGGCGGGCTGGGGCTGCTGTCGGCCGCGCTGCTGTTCGGCTCGGCCACCCTCGCCCCCGTGGTCGTCGACCGGGGAGGCCCCTTCGGACTCCTCGGCCTCGCCGGCTGGCTGATGTGGGTGGTCTGGATCGTCGCGTACGGCGTCGCCCTGATCCGCCTGGACCCGGCCCCGCGGGTTCGCGGGACGGGCTGACCGGCCGGGCGGGAACGGGGGAACCCCGCCGGGCCGGGCCCGGCGGGGTTCCCGAACGCGTCGTGTTCCCGGGGTGTCAGAACCCCCGTGTCACCACGTCACGTTGCCGTTGCCGCCGTCGAAGACGACGTCGGAGCAGGAGTAGAAGTTCTCCTGGCTGTCGGAGCGGATCCAGTGGATGTAGATGATGTGCTGGCCGGAACGCTGCGGGAGCTGGACGTTCCAGTAGTAGTGACCGGACTCGGAGCCGACGCTGCCCGACTGCGGCGGGTTGGTCACGCTGTTGATCTTCTCCAGGTCACCCCAGGCCAGGGCCTTGGTCGGGGACCAGCCCTGCTTGGTGATGTACACGTCGAAGCGGCCCGGGTGGTGCGCCCAGTTGCTGTGCTTGACCTGGATGTTCGCGCCGGAGGTGAGGTGCGTCTTCGGCCAGTCGGTGCGGGCCGCGTTGTACGCGGAGAACTGGAACGGGCCCCGGTCGCCGCCGCTGCACAGCTTGCCGTCGGGGATGTAGCCCGTGGTGCGTCCGCCGCCGTTGGAGTCGAGCACGGCGAACCAGTTGTACAGCCCGGTGGTGCCGTTCTGCCGGACCGCGTCGGCACAGGCCGGGTTGGACGGCGTCTGGTGACCGTTCCTGACCAGGTCCTGGTAGCAGAACCAGGTGCGCGAGCCCGGGAACAGGGTGGCACCGTGGGCCGACGCGGGAGTGGTGGTCGCGAACGCCGTGACGAGGGCGAACAGCGCCGCTCCCAGCACGCTCAAGAAGCGGGGCGCGCGGATCGGGGACTTCCTCCGATCCGTGTGTCGTATGGCCATGTGGGGGGGTCTCCTTCGGAGTACGGGTGACCGGCGGCATCGACCCGTTGACGTCTGGACGGGCCGACCGCAACCCGCCGTCGGGATGTGCAGCCATGCGCGGAGGCGCCCCCGTCGGCTGCGGACAGCCTGCCTATGGGAGCGCTCCCAGATATCCAACGTAGCGTCAACCGGAGGATTCGTAAACGTTTCTGGCAATGTTCCCCGCGGGTTGTGCGCGGCGTTGCGGAACCGTCCGCGACACACCGCGGCAACGTGCCGCGGCCATGCGGGACCGACGGCGGAACGGGGAAGCGGGAAGGGGAGAGGCGATGAGACCCGCGGTGGGGGAGGTGCCGCGCCGGTGCGGGGAGTGCGGCGGATACGCGTACGGAGGGGCACCCGCGTGCGCCGCCTGCCGGGACCGGGTGGACGGCATCGTGGAGGAGGAGTGGCGCCGCTTCCTGCACGACTGGGACGTCGGCGCCGACCAGGAGGCGGCAGTCGCCGAGATGGTGGCGGACGAACCCGACCGGCACGACTGGCGCGTGGTGGACGCGGCCCTGGACAGGCTGGCCTGTCCCGGCTGCGGCGGCGGGCTCGGCCGCGGCCCGGTCGGCTGCGGCCCCTGCGACCTGGCCCACGGCTTCCGCTACGCGGCCGTCGAGACGGACCGGCCCGGTGTCCCGCCGGGCAACGAGCACGCGATCCGGGTCAACGTCTCGGTCGTGCGCCGACCCCATGCCGTCTCCGGGAACGAACTCCTCGTGCGGCGCCTGCTGCTGCCCTTCCTGCTGGTGGGTTTCCTGCCCACCACGGAGGAGGCCCAGAGGATGAGCGCGCTGGCCAGGAGGAGTCCTCCGCACCGCAGGGCGCGCGTCCTCGGGGAGGCGATCGAGGAGGTGTTCCGGAGCCGCTGACCCCGGCCGGCCCGGCGCGCGTTACGCGTCGAGCGCGGCGCGCTCCCGGCGCTCCCGCTCGAAGTACGCCCGCATGACCTCGGTGTGCGCGGGGAAGGCCAGCTCGACCGCCTCGTCGAGCACGAACCACTCCGTCGCCTCGGCCGTGGCCGACGACGGCGGCAGGGTCCTGGCGTCCCGGTCGGGCAGCAGGGCGAAGAGGAGGAGGGTGACGGGCGTGCTGCGGGCGTCGAGGAGCCGGACGCGCTCCGCGTCGGCGTCGAGCCCGGTCTCCTCCTTCAGCTCCCGGACGGCGGCCTGCTGCCAGGTCTCGCCCGTCTCCATGTAACCGCCGGGCAGGGCCAGCCGCCCGCGCTGGGGCTCGATGTCCCGCCGCACCACCACCAGCCCCCGCGTGCCGGCCTCCGTGACGACGGGCTGCAGTGCGACCGCGACCGGAAGGGGATTGGCCCAGCTCGTCTCGCCGCAGCCCGGGCAGTCCCGGGGCCATCCGGCATCGGCCGGGTAGGCGGTCCCGCAGTACGGGCAGTGGGTGATGCGGCGGCCGAGGGTGTATCCCATGGGCGGACCCTCCCTTCCTCGCGCGCCCGGGGACGAGGCGGCGCGTTCGGTACCAGGCCCCGCCACCGGACAGGGCTGCCGGCAGCGTATCCGCCCACCCGGCCGCGGAACCGTACGGGTGACCCGGCGGGCATCAGGCGGCGACGGACATCGCGGTGGGAGTGGGGACGATCCGCTCCGACCGCAGTCCCGCGGCGCCG
>NZ_DASQNP010000231.1:0-3198 GCF_035644915.1 Streptomyces sp. | reverse complement strand
CGGGCGCGATGAGGCGGCGATGAGGTAAGGGGCCGGGCCCGGCGAGCGGTTCGCCGGGCCCGGCCCTGAGTGCCGCACGGGGTGCGGCGGGAGTCAGCGGGGGAGGGTGGTGGAGTCGACGTAGGCGGAGATCGCGGTCTGCGGCTGCTGGCGGGCCGGGCCGTCCAGCGGGTCCCAGGCGTCGGTGTGCCAGACGTTCTGCATGAACGCCGACGGCTTGTCCGGGATGCGCGAGGCCGGGCCGCGGTACTCCCAGAGCACGTTCTTGTTCCCGTTGTTGTCGTAGCCCCAGAAGGTCACCGAGTCCGGCTGCCAGTCGAACATGAAGGTGCGGAACTGGGTCGAGGAGTTGAAGTCGGGGACGGGCGTGACGCTCGCCGGGCTGTTCTCGCCGGGCAGTTCGGGCTGGCAGGGGCCGCCGAGCTGGTTCATGTAGCAGTTGTGGAGGACCTTGCCCGTGCGCATGTCGATGGCGCGGGAGATCTTGCGGACGGCGTTGGTGGCCCCGTCGTAGTCGGTCCAGATGGTCAGCCAGACGACGTTCGGCTGGGCGCAGAGCACCTCGATGTCGATCTCGTCGTTGTCCGGCAGGCCGTTGCCGTTCTCGTCCGCGTGGTTGGAGGAGTAGGTGAAGGTGCCGGTGACGACGCCGAGGCGGCCCTGTCCGGTGCAGTCCGCCGTCCTGATGCGCGTTCCGTAGGTGCCGTACCGGTACGTCTTGTCATTGCTGGTGATCTCCACGCCCCGGCCGGGACCGACGCCGGGACGGGCGTTGAGCTGGAGCCGGAGCGCGCTGCCGTCGTCGGCGCCGCTCGCCGAGACGACGCCGACGGTGCCGCCGGAGGCGGAGGTCTGGGAGAAGTAGGGCGAGGTGCCGGCCCAGTGCTCCGTGACGGGGGCGGCCGTGGCGGAGGTGGCGAACAGGATGCCGGCCAGGGCGGCGGCGGAGGTGGCGGTGATCCAGCGGGTGCGCCGGAGGATTCCGCGGCGGACCGCGGGCGGGGGTGGCGTGTGAGGCACGGGGCTCTCCCTGGTGGGGGTCATGGGAAGGTGCCTGCCACGGCGCTCCCGGACGGTGTGGGACGTTGCCCGGGGGCACGGCGGCACATGATTCGAGAGCGCTCTCGGAATCGAGAGCAACAGGGTACATGTCAATGGTCTAGGCCGACCGCCCCCATGGCGCGACGACGGCCGGTCCCCGGACGGAAACCGTCGGGAACCGGCCGTCTCAAGCCGCTCTTTGACCGGTCGTCAGGAGCCGGCCGCCGCCTCGCGGGCCGCGGCGCGGGCGCGGCGGGCGGCCAGGCGCTCGTCGAGCTTGCGGGCCTCGCCGTCCAGCCCCTCCAGGAACAGGCCCAGCTCCTCCTGGGCCCGCAGGCCCTCCGGGCCGAGCCCGCCGATCTCCAGGACCTTCAGGAAGCGCAGCACCGGCTGGAGCACGTCGTCGTGGTGGATGCGCAGGTTGTACACGCCGCCGAGCGCCATCCGCGCGGCGGCCCGCTCGAAGCCGGGGATGCCGTGGCCGGGCATCCGGAAGCCCGTCACCACGTCGCGCACCGCCGCCATGGTCTGGTCCGGGGCCAGTTCGAAGGCCGCCTGCAGCAGGTTGCGGTAGAAGACCATGTGCAGGTTCTCGTCGGTGGCGATGCGGGCCAGCATCCGGTCGCAGACCGGGTCACCGGACAGACGGCCGGTGTTGCGGTGGGAGATGCGGGTCGCCAGTTCCTGGAAGGCGACGTAGGCGACCGAGTGGAGCATCGAGTGCCCGTTGTCGGAGGTGAAGCCCTCCGACATGTGCGCCATCCGGAAGTTCTCCAACTGCACCGGGTCCACGGCGCGGGAGGTCAGCAGGTAGTCGCGCATCACGATGCCGTGCCGCCCCTCCTCGGCCGTCCAGCGGTGCACCCAGGTGCCCCAGGCGCCGTCGCGGCCGAAGAGGGTGGCGATCTCGTGGTGGTAGCTGGGGAGGTTGTCCTCGGTCAGCAGGTTGACCACCAGGGCGATGCGGCCGATGTCGGAGACCTTGGACTGTTCGGGTGCCCAGGGTTCGCCGTCCAGCGGGCCGTCGAAGTTCCGGCCGTCGCTCCAGGGCACGTACTCGTGCGGCATCCAGTCCTTGGCGACCTTCAGGTGCCGGTCGAGTTCTCTGCCCACCACCTCTTCCAGGGCGTACAGCAGGCGTGCGTCCGTCCACCGCTCCGAGCCGGGGGCAGGGGGGAGGGCGAGGGTCATCAAGGCTCCACGGAAGGGGAAGGGGGCAGGATTACCTACGGATTCGTAGGTTACGAAACCGTAAGTTATGGTCCGGGGAAAAGGCAAGGCGGACGCCGTGAGCAGGTAGGACGGACGGGTGCCGGTCGTTTTCCGGCGCCTTTCGGACTGCCGCCGGCGGGAGGGGAGCGGCGGGACGGCCGGGCGGGAAGAACCGCGCCAGGGGGAACGGGCCCGGTGCCGCCGGAGGGGGGAGCGGTGATGTTCGACACCTGGGAGAAGCACGTGCTGCGGCACCTGGAGGCCGCCCTCGCGATGTGCCGGACGCTGGTCGCGCGCGAACGCGAACGGGGACACCGGGCCGTGGTGGAACCGATCGACGGAGTGCTGGAGTGGACGCTCCCGTGGGGCATGGACGACGGTCTGGGCGGCGTGCGGCTCACCCTGGCGGCCGACCCCTGGGCGTGGGACGAGCCGCTGCGGGTGCGGGTGGTGGTGGCGGCCGCGGCGGAGCCCTTCGTCCCCGGACGGTCCGCTGTGGTGGGCCTGCCCCGGCACGACCCCGGGACGGCGCCGGGCGCCAGGGTCGAGCCGCCCACGGAGCTGACCCAGCGGATGGCCACCTACCTGCTGGAACACGTCGGCGGCGACGCGGACTCCCTGCGCGGTGAGCGGGCCGGGGCGGTGAGCTTCACCGTGGTGGTCGCCGGGCCGGAGAGCGCGGCACGGGAATAGCGTCATGGGAACAGCGTCACGGGAACAGCCGCGCCATGCGCCGGTGGGGGCGGCGCCGCGCGCCGCCCCCACCGTGCACCGTCTGCCGCGTACCGCCGCGCCGCCTCAGCGGCGGCCGGGGCCGAGCAGGCCCGCGCGGCGCAGGGCCTCGGCCATCTCGCTGTTGACGGGCGCGGCGTCGCGGCGCTGCCCGCCGCGCCGGTCACCCGGCCGCTCGCCCTGGCGCTGGCGCGGGGCGCCGGGCCGCTGCCC
>NZ_DASQNP010000230.1:0-23723 GCF_035644915.1 Streptomyces sp. | reverse complement strand
TCTCAGAAGCCGAAGTTCTGCGTCCACCACGGGCCGCCCTCGGCGAAGTGCGCGCCCACGCCCAGGGTCCGGTAGTCGCAGTTGAGGATGTTGGCGCGGTGGCCGGGGCTGTCCATCCAGGCGTCCATCACCGACTGGGCGTTGGCCTGGCCGCGGGCTATGTTCTCGCCGCCGAGGTTGCTGATGCCCGCCGCCTCGGCACGGTCCCAGGGGGTGTCGCCGTTGGGGCTGGTGTGGGAGAAGAAGCCCTGGTCGGCCATGGCCTCGCTGAACTCCCCGGCCAGCTCGGCCAGGGCGGGGTCGGCGGTGACCGGGCGGCAGCCGGCCTTGGCCCGCTCGATGTTGACCAGCCTCAGCACCTCCGCCTCGGCGGCCGTCTCCGCGTCGAGGGAGGAGGGGGCGCTCGGGGCCGCGGGCTTCCGGGAGGGGGACTGGCTCGGCGTCCTGGGGGCCTGGGCGGAGGGCGTCCGGGAGGTGTCGGTGCCGCCGGCCGGAGGCGTGGCGCTGCTGCGCGACGGGTCCGGCTCGGCCGGCTTCTTCGACGGTGTCGCCTCCGGCTTGGCGGAGCTGCGCGAGGGGGTGGCGCTGGGTGAGGCGCCGCGGTCGTCACCGCGGCTCGCGGCGGGCCCCTGCCCGCGGTCGTCCGGGGACGGCGTGGCGGCGCCCTGGGTCTGCAGCTCCGGCAGGCTCCCGGCGCGCACCCCGGAGGAATCGGCGGGGCCACCGATGGTGTAGTTGCCGTTCGGGCCCGGGATCAGCCCGGAGGCCACCGCCACGGCGCCCATCGCCATCGCCGCCGAGGCGCCGAGGAGCCCGGTGCGGACCGGAGCCGCGCTCCGTCTGCGGTGCGGACTGCGATGGCGTCCGCCCGCCGTGTCGGGTGCCGGGGTGACGGGGGCCGGTGCGGGAACTGGTTTGGCGCGGCGGTGGCGTCCCATCTGGTGCAGTCCTCACGTGATCGGCGTCACTTGTTTCACTCGAACGAGTGAGAATCGTTGTCGCGTGACTGTACGGCATCCATCCGGAACGGAGGTGCCGACGGAGGAAACAGCACAAAGAAGGGGCGCGTGAGGCGGCGCCGGAACGGCCCGCGTCCGGATAGCGTGCGTGCCATGGGTGCGAGGACCGACGACACGGGGGAGAAGGGGAGCGGACCGGCCGGAGGGGCGGGGGAGCCCGCGCGGATGACGGCCTGGGTGCGCGGGCAGGTGCAGGGGGTCGGTTTCCGCTGGTACACGCGGGCCAACGCGCTGCGGATCGGCGGGCTGGACGGTTTCGCCCTCAACCTCGACGACGGCCGGGTCCAGGTGGTCGCCGAGGGACCGCGGGACCGCTGCGAGCAACTGCTGGAGTGGCTTCGTACGGGTGATACGCCGGGCCGGGTGGACGGTGTGACCGAGATCTGGGGCACTCCGCGCGGGGAGTACCGGGGCTTCTCGGTCCGTTGATCGAAACCGGTTGCCTTTCCCCGTGTGACGTGCAAGGCTGCGGCTATCGGTGATCTCCAGGACCCCTGCGAGCCCTCCGGTAACTCAAGCGAGGTTGAGTGCCGTTGAGTCAAGGCCGCCGGGGCGCGCGCCGTGATCGTGTTGACCGTAAAAACTTTTGGTGAGACGCTGGAAGCCCCGCGCCCCGCAACTGTTCGGCCTTGGGAATGAAGGCGCAACAGGGACCGCGGGAGCGAATCCCTCACGACCCACCACCGTTCAGGTCGGTCACTCAGTGTGGAGGACCATCCATCATGGCAAAGGCGCTTCTCGGTTACGTCGGCGGTTCCGACCCCCGAGTCCTCGCCGAGATGCGACGGCTGCAGCAGCGTGTTCAGGACCTGGAATCCGAGCTCGTACGGATCCAGGCCGAGAACGACGCGCTGTCGGCTGCCGCCGCACGGCACAGCGACTCGCTGCTGGACAGCATGGACGTATCCAAGGCGGAGCCTGCGCTCACCTGACCGGCCTGCCGGGACAGGAAACCGCAGCGCCATACCGCTGGTGAAAAGTGCAAGGGACGCTTCGGCGTCCCTTCGTCGTTTTCGGCCCGCAGGGGTGGCGCTTACCGTGTGATGTGCCCCACCCGTTCAGCGGTGAAACTCGCTTCGGTCGTGAATCCGGCGCCTGGGAGTAAAGTCCGGAACGTGCACCTCAAGAGCCTGACCCTGCGCGGGTTCAAGTCCTTCGCCTCGGCCACGACGCTGCGGTTCGAGCCCGGCATCACCTGTGTGGTGGGTCCCAACGGCTCCGGCAAGTCCAATGTGGTGGACGCGCTTTCCTGGGTGATGGGCGAGCAGGGTGCCAAATCGCTGCGCGGCGGCAAGATGGAGGACGTCATCTTCGCCGGGACCGCCGGTCCCTCCGGCCGCCCCCCGCTCGGCCGCGCCGAGGTCTCCCTCACCATCGACAATTCCGACGGCGCGCTGCCCATCGAGTACTCCGAGGTCACCATCACGCGGATCATGTTCCGCAACGGCGGCAGCGAGTACCAGATCAACGGCGACACCTGCCGGCTGCTGGACATCCAGGAACTGCTCTCCGACTCCGGCATCGGCCGCGAGATGCACGTCATCGTCGGGCAGGGGCAGCTCGACTCCGTCCTGCACGCCGACCCGGCCGGCCGCCGCGCCTTCATCGAGGAGGCGGCCGGCGTCCTCAAGCACCGCAAGCGCAAGGAGAAGGCGCTGCGGAAACTGGACGCGATGCAGGCCAACCTCGCCCGCGTCCAGGACCTGACCGACGAGCTGCGCCGCCAGCTCAAGCCGCTGGGACGGCAGGCGGCCGTCGCCCGCCGGGCCGCGGTGATCCAGGCCGACCTGCGCGACGCCCGGCTGCGGCTCCTCGCCGACGACCTGGTCACCCTGCGTGCCGCGCTGAAGGCCGAACTCGCCGACGAGGCCGCGCTCAAGGAGCGCAAGGAGGCGGTGGAGGGCGAGCTCAGGGAGGCGCTGCGCCGCGAGGCCGAGCTGGAACAGCAGGTGAGGGACCTCACGCCGCGGCTGGAGCGGGCGCAGCAGACCTGGTACGAGCTGTCGCAGCTCGCCGAGCGGGTGCGCGGCACCGTGAGCCTGGCCGAGGCCCGGGTCAGGAGCGCCGCCGACGAGCCCGTCGAGGAGCGCCGGGGCCGCGATCCGGAGGACATGGAGCGCGAGGCCGCCCGGATCCGCGAGCAGGAGGCGGAGCTCACCGCCGCGCTGGAGGCGGCCGCCAGGGCGCTGGAGGACACCGTCGCGCACCGTGCCGAGCTGGAGCGGCGGCTGGCCGAGGAGGAGCGGCGGCTCAAGGACGCCGCCCGCGCCATCGCCGACCGCCGCGAGGGGCTCGCCCGGCTCCAGGGCCAGGTCACCGCGGCCCGCGGCCGTGCCGCCTCCGCCCAGGCCGAGATCGACCGGCTGGTCGTCGCGCGGGACGAGGCGCGGGAGCGCGCGGCGGCGGCCCAGGAGGAGTACGAGGCGCTGCGGGCCGAGGTGGAGGGCCTGGACGCGGACGACGTGGAGCTGGCCGGGGAGCACGAGGCGGCCAGGCGGGAGCTGGCCGAGGCCGAGGCGGCGCTGGCCGAGGCCCGCGAGGCGCTGACCGCGGCCGAGCGCGAACGCGCGGCGACCGCCGCCCGCCGCGACGCCCTGGCCCTGGGGCTGCGCCGCAAGGACGGCACCGGTGTGCTGCTCGGCGCCCGGGACCGGCTCACCGGCCTGCTCGGCCCGGCCGCCGGACTCCTCACCGTCGCCCCGGGCTTCGAGGTCCCGGTCGCCGCCGCCCTGGGCGCCGCGGCGGACGCCGTCGCCGTGGACGGCCCCGCCACGGCGGCCGACGCCCTGCGCCTGCTGCGCAAGCACGACGCGGGCCGCGCGGCGCTGCTCCTGGGCGGCGCGCCCGACCCGGGAACCGGCGGTGGTCGGGAGGTGCCGGACGTGCCCGGGGCGCGGTGGGCGGCGGACCTGGTGACGGGCCCGGAGGCCCTGATGCCCGCGGTGCGGCGGCTGCTGCACCGCACCGCGGTGGTCGGCACCCTCCAGGACGCGGTGGAGCTGGTGACGGCCCACCCGGAGGTGACCGCCGTCACCGCCGACGGCGACCTGCTCGGCGCCCACGTCGCGCAGGGCGGCTCCGCGGGGGCGCCGTCGCTGCTGGAGGTGCAGGCGTCGGTGGACGAGGCCGCCGCCGAACTGGCGGAGCTGGACGGCCGGTGCGAGGAGCTGACCGTCCGGCGGGACCGGGCCCGCGAGCGCCGGCGCGAGTGCGCCGCCCGGGTCGAGGAGCTGGGAGCGCGGCGCAGCGCCGCGGAGCGGGAGAAGTCGCAGGTCGCCGGACGGCTGGGGCGGCTGGGAGGACAGGCGCGGGCCGCGGCCGGCGAGGCCGAGCGCGCGGCGGCGGCCGTCGCCCGGGCCGAGGAGGCGCTGGCACGGGCGCGGGAGGAGGCCGAGGTGCTGGCCGAGCGGCTGGCGGTGGCCGAGGAGCAGCCGGGCGAGGAGGAACCGGACACCTCCGTGCGGGACCGGCTGGCGGCCGACGGCGCCAACGCCCGGCAGACGGAGATGGAGGCCCGCCTCCAGGTCCGTACGCACGAGGAGCGCGTCAAGGGGCTCGCGGGACGGGCGGACGCGCTGGACCGGGCGGCGCGCGCCGAACGCGAGGCGCGGGCGCGGGCCGAACGGCGGCGGGCCCGGCTGCGGTACGAGGCCGAGGTCGCCGCGGCCGTCGCCTCCGGCGCCCGGCAGTTGCTGGCGCACGTGGAGGTGTCGCTGGCCCGGGCCCGGGAGGAGCGGGAGGCCGCCGAGCGGGCGAAGGCCGAGCGCGAGCGGGAGCTGGTCGCGGAGCGCAACCGGGGCCGGGAGCTGAAGGAGGAGCTGGACAAGCTCACCGACTCCGTGCACCGCGGCGAGGTGCTGGGGGCCGAGAAGCGGCTGCGGATCGAGCAGTTGGAGACCAAGGCCCTGGAGGAGCTGGGCGTGGAGCCGACCGTGCTGATCCGCGAGTACGGCCCCGACCAGCCCGTGCCGCCGTCCCCGCCCGCCGAGGGCGAGAAGCTGCCCGAGGACCCCGACCACCCGCGCAACCGGCCGGTCCCGTTCGTCCGCGCCGAGCAGGAGAAGCGGCTGCGGGCGGCCGAGCGCGCCTACCAGCAGCTCGGCAAGGTCAACCCGCTGGCCCTGGAGGAGTACGCGGCGCTGGAGGAACGGCACCGGTTCCTCAGCGAGCAACTGGAGGACCTGAAGAAGACCCGGGCCGACCTCCTGCAGGTCGTCAAGGAGGTGGACGAGCGCGTCGAGCAGGTCTTCACGGAGGCCTACCACGACACGGCCCGCGAGTTCGAGGGCGTCTTCGCACGGCTCTTCCCGGGCGGGGAGGGGCGGCTGGTCCTCACCGACCCGGACGACATGCTCACCACGGGCGTGGACGTCGAGGCCCGCCCGCCGGGCAAGAAGGTCAAACGGCTGTCGCTGCTGTCGGGCGGGGAGCGCTCGCTGACGGCGGTGGCGCTGCTGGTGTCGATCTTCAAGGCGCGGCCCAGCCCGTTCTACGTCATGGACGAGGTCGAGGCGGCCCTGGACGACACCAACCTCCAGCGGCTGATCGGGATCATGAAGGAGCTGAGGGAGAACTCCCAGCTCATCGTGATCACCCACCAGAAGCGGACCATGGAGGTCGCGGACGCGCTGTACGGCGTCTCGATGCAGGGTGACGGGGTGTCAAAAGTCGTCAGTCAGCGGCTCCGCTGAGCCTTTCCGCTCCATGCTCGCTTCACATCCCAAAGGTAAGCATTCACAACTTGGCCCAGCTTTTACTGCGCCCCACCTGTTGACTTAGAAACTTGAAGGCATAGTCTCTGCAAAGTCATTTTTGCCTTCACAGGGTGGTGCTCCATGTGGCATGCCCGTGGAAGGCACAGCCCCCCACCCGGCACCGTCGCCGGGCAGCGCAGGAGTACTACACCGTGACCAGCACCGCGCAGGTGAGGCCGGACGCCCCGGACGCCCCGGGCGGACGGCGCCAGGACCTCAGGCACGTCGTCTTCATTGCCGCCTCCGCGGCGATGGGTGGTTTCCTCTTCGGCTACGACAGCTCCGTGATCAACGGCGCCGTCGAGGGCATCCGGGAACGGTTCGCCATCGGCTCGGGCGCTCTCGCCCAGGTCATCGCCGCCGCCCTGATCGGGGCGGCCGTCGGCGCCGCCACCGCCGGCCGGCTCGCCGACCGCCTCGGCCGCATCCGGGTGATGCAGATCGCGGCGGTGCTCTTCACCGTCAGCAGCGTCGGCTCCATGCTCCCCTTCACCATGTGGGACCTGGCCCTGTGGCGCGTGCTGGGAGGCGTCGCCATCGGCATGGCCTCCGTGATCGCCCCCGCCTACATCGCCGAGGTCGCCCCGGCCGCCTACCGCGGCCGGCTTGCCTCCTTCCAGCAGGCCGCGATCGTGCTGGGCATCGCCATCTCCCAGCTCGTCAACTGGGGCCTGCTGAACCTCGCCGACGGCGAGCAGCGCGGGCACCTGCTGGGCGTCGAGGCGTGGCAGCTCATGCTCGGCGTCGCGGCCGTGCCGGCCCTCCTCTACGGACTGCTGACCCTGCGCATCCCCGAGTCCCCGCGCCACCTCATCGCCCAGGGCCGGACGGACGAGGCCCGCGCGGTGCTCGCCGGTGTCGAGCCCGAGGACACCGACCTGGACGCCAAGATCGCCGAGATAGAGTCGCGGATGCACAGCGAGCACAAGCCGAGCCTGCGCGACCTGCTGGGCGGCCGGTTCGGCCTGCTGCCGATCGTCTGGGTCGGGATCGGCCTGTCGCTGTTCCAGCAGCTTGTCGGCATCAACGTGATCTTCTACTACAGCGCCTCGCTGTGGCAGTCGGTCGGCATCGACCCCGAGAGCTCGTTCCTCTACTCCTTCACGACCTCGATCATCAACATCGTCGGCACGGTGATCGCGATGCTCCTGGTGGACCGGGTCGGCCGCAAGCCGCTGGCCCTGGTCGGCTCCGCCGGCATGGCGCTCTCGCTCGGCGCCGCCGCCTGGGCGTTCTCGTACACCACCGGCACCGGCGAGGACATCTCCCTGCCCGACGCCCAGGGCGCCGTCGCCCTGGTCGCCGCGCACTGCTTCGTGCTGTTCTTCGCCCTCTCCTGGGGCGTGGTGGTCTGGGTGATGCTCGGCGAGATGTTCCCCAACCGCATCCGCGCCGCCGCCCTCGGCGTCGCCGCGGCCGCCCAGTGGGTGGCCAACTGGCTGATCACCGTCACCTTCCCCAGCCTGTCGGAGTGGAACCTGTCGGGCGCGTACGTCATCTACACCGTCTTCGCGGTGCTCTCGATCCCGTTCATCCTCAAGTGGGTGCCGGAGACCCGGGGCAAGGCGCTGGAGGAGATGGGCTGATCCCCGGCCGTCCGTCCCCCGCCACGCGTACCGCTCCGGCCCGTCCCCGGGCCGGAGCGGTACGCGCATGAGTCGGTGGCCGATACTGGACCCGTTGCGACGCCTCCACCGAGGGGGTTCTCGCTCGGCCCCGACCGGCTCTGCGACGGACAGGTCCTGCCCGTGACGCAGGTAACTCTAAAGGGAACCATGGACATCCTCATTCTCGTCGTCGTCATCGCCGTGGTCGCCGTCGCCGCGATCGGCGGACTCGTGGTCACCGGTGTCCGGAAGAAGAAGACGCCGCCGCTCGACCGCTCCGCTCCTCCGACCATCACCGCACCCCCGACCGAACCCAGGGTCGGCGAGGAGGCGGAGACCCCGCGCGACGAGCCGCGCCGCACCATCGAAGAGGTCGACCTGCCGCGGGCGGACACCGCCGCGCCCGAGGCGCCCGAGGCGCCCGCCGCACCCGGGATCGAGACGCCGGCCCCCACCGCCGGGCGGCTGGTGCGGCTGCGCGAGCGCCTGTCGCGCTCCCAGAACACCCTGGGCCGCGGCCTGCTCACCCTGCTCTCCCGCGACCACCTCGACGAGGACACCTGGGAGGAGATCGAGGACACCCTGCTCACCGCCGACGTCGGCGTCGCCCCCACCCAGGAGCTGGTGGAGCGGCTGCGCGAGCGGGTGCGGGTGCTCGGCACCCGCACCCCCGAGGAACTGCGCAGCCTGCTGCGCGAGGAACTGCTGACCCTGGTGGGCACCGACCTGGACCGCACGGTCCACACCGAGGGCGGCGTCTCCTCCGAGGGCGTGGTGCGGCCGGGCGTGGTGCTGGTCGTCGGCGTCAACGGCACCGGCAAGACCACCACCACCGGCAAGCTCGCCCGCGTCCTGGTCGCCGACGGCAAGTCGGTCGTGCTCGGCGCCGCCGACACCTTCCGCGCCGCCGCCGCCGACCAGCTCCAGACCTGGGGCGAGCGCGTGGGCGCCCGCACCGTCCGCGGGCCCGAGGGCGGCGACCCGGCGTCGGTCGCCTTCGACGCGGTCAAGGAGGGCATCGCCGCCAGCGCGGACGTCGTCCTCATCGACACCGCGGGACGGCTGCACACCAAGACCGGCCTGATGGACGAGCTGGGCAAGGTCAAGCGGGTGGTGGAGAAGCACGGGCCGGTGGACGAGGTCCTGCTGGTCCTGGACGCCACCACCGGCCAGAACGGTCTGATCCAGGCCCGCGTCTTCGCCGAGGTCGTGGACATCACCGGCATCGTGCTCACCAAGCTCGACGGCACGGCCAAGGGCGGCATCGTCATCGCGGTCCAGCGCGAGCTGAAGGTCCCGGTCAAGCTGGTGGGCCTGGGAGAGGGCGCGGACGACCTGGCCCCGTTCGAGCCGGAGGCGTTCGTGGACGCCCTGATCGGCGACTGACGGCCGCCGGCGGCGACCGGCGGCCACCGTCGGCGGCCGCCGGTCCGGGGCGGGAGCCCGGCGCGGGGCTCAGCCGCGGGGCGGCTCGCGGTGGCAGACGTACGCCAGGGTGCCCAGCAGGAGCCGGGCCTGCGGGGGACGGCCCGCCCCCTCCAGGGTGGGCGGCCGCAGCCACCGGACCGGGCCGAGCCCGCCCAGGTCGGAGGGCGGGGCGGTGATGTACGCGCCGGGGCCGAGGCCGCGCAGGTCCGGCACGGCGTCGTCCCAGCCCATCCGGTACAGCAGCTCGGGGAGCCTGGCGGCGGCCCCCGGGGCGACGAGGAACCAGATGCGGCCGTGCGGGGTGACGGCGACCGGCCCCAGCGGCAGCCCCATCCGCTCCAGCCGGCCCAGTGCCCGGCGCCCGGCCGCCTCGGGGACCTCGATGACGTCGAAGGCGCGGCCCACCGGCAGCAGCAGCGCCGCGCCGGGCACCCCCTCCCACGCCCGGGTGGCCTCGTCCAGGGTCGCGCCGGCCGGCACCCGGAGCGACTCGTCGAGGGGGTGGGCGCCGGGGGAGGGGCAGTCGGCGGCCCCGCAGGAGCACTCCGTACGGCCGCCGCCGCGCGCGGCGCGGGCGCCGGGGACGACGTCCCAGCCCCACAGGCCGGTGTACTCGGCCACGGCCGTGCACACCGGGGCGCGGTTGCGGCGCCGGGCGCCGGACCGCAGCTCCCGGAGCTCCCGAATCTCGCGGATGCTGCCGATGGTGAAGCCCATGCCCCCTCCAACGGGTCCCGTGTGCTGCTGGTTACGGAGCGGCCGCGCGGACGCGGGGAGCGACGGCGGCTGCCGGAGGGAGCACGGCGAACAGCGCGCGCCCTCTGTACGCATCGCCCCGCCCGGTCGCAGTCGCTCTGCGTCAAGTGAACCGTGGTAAGCGGGACTTGGGTTCATCCGAAGGGGTGGCGAATGGTGGCGGTTTTGCAATTTCACTCGCCACGTCAGTGATCGTAGGATTACTTTCGGTTCACACGGTGGCGGAAATCACAAGGAAGACGCCCGGCGTGTGCCCGTGCCTGAGGCACGCCGACCGACGGCGTGCGGACGGGGGGGATGCGTACGGGCCGGGATGGGGGCGTTCCAGTGGGCGGCAACGGCAACAGCGGCGGCACCGGTACCGCTGGAAAGCGCCCGAACGAACAGCTCGCGTCGTGGTTCGCGCGCAGCGGCTGGTCCAAGGGCGAGCTGGCCCGGCAGGTCAACCGCCGCGCCCGCCAGTTGGGCGCCCACCACATCAGCACCGACACCTCCCGGGTGCGCCGCTGGCTCGACGGCGAGCAGCCGCGCGAGCCGATCCCGCGCATCCTCTCCGAGCTGTTCTCCGAGCGCTTCGGCTGCGTGGTCGCCGTCGAGGACCTGGGGCTGCGCACCGGCCGCCAGACCGCCTCCGCCGGCGGCGTCGACCTGCCCTGGACGGGGCCGCAGACCGTGGCGATGATCGGCGAGTTCTCGCGCAGCGACCTGATGCTGGCCCGCCGCGGCTTCCTGGGCACCTCCCTGGCGATGGCCGCCGGGCCCGCCCTGATCGAGCCGATGCAGCGCTGGCTGGTGCCCACCCCCGCCGGGGCACCGGAGACGGACGCCCCGGCGGCGTCCGACGGGGACCGCGGCGCGCGGCGCGGCCCCCGGCTGTCCGGCCCGGAACTGGAGCTGCTGGAGCAGACCGTCGTGATGTTCCGCACCTGGGACGCCCAGTGCGGCGGCGGGCTGCGGCGCAAGGCCGTCGTGGGCCAGCTCCACGAGGTCACCGACCTGCTCCAGGACTCCTACCCCGAGCCGGTGCGGCGGCGGTTGTTCAAGGTCACCGCCGAACTGTCGGAGCTGGCGGGCTGGATGAGCTACGACATCGGGCTCCAGCCGACCGCGCAGAAGTACTTCGTCCTCGCCCTCCACGCCGCCAAGGAGGCCGGTGACCGGCCCCTGGGCTCCTACGTGCTGTCCAACATGAGCCGCCAGATGATCCACCTGGGCCGCCCCGAGGACGCGCTGGAACTGATCCACCTCGCGCAGTACGGCAGTCGGGAGGGAGCCACCCCCCGCACCCAGTCCATGCTGTATGCGATGGAGGCGCGCGCGTACGCCAACATGGGACGGCCCGACAAGTGCCACCGGGCGGTGCGGATGGCCGAGGACACCTTCGCCGAGGCCGGGCCCGGTGACGCCGACCCGGACTGGATCGCGTTCTTCTCCGAGGCCGAACTGAACGCCGAGAACGCCCACTCCTACCGCGACCTCGCCTATGTGGCGGGCCGCAGCCCCGCCTACGCCTCCCTCGCGCAGCCGGTGATGGAGAAGGCCGTGGAGCTGTTCGGCAGCGAGTGCGGGGAGGAGGGCGGCGGCCACCAGCGGTCGTACGCGCTCAACCTCGCCGGGATGGCCACCGTCCACCTGCTGCAGCGGGAGCCGGAGCAGTGCGCCGCCCTGGCCGGCCAGGCCCTGGACGTGGCCAAGCGCCTGCGCTCGGAGCGGGTCAACACCCGCATCCGCAAGACCGTGGCCTCCGCGGCCCGCGAGTTCGGGGACGTCGCCGAGGTCGTCGCCCTCACCGAGCGGCTCACCAGCGAGCTGCCGGAGAGCGGGATCGCCCTCGCCGTCTGACGGCCCCGGCGGGGCGGCCGTTGTCCGGTCGGTTCCCGGCCGTTTCGCGGTCGTCTCCAGGGCGTCGTCCGGCCGTGACGGCCGGTCCGGAGGAGGTGGGCGTCCGGACCGGCCCGTCACGGCCGGCCGGCGTGGTGCGGCACCTGCGCGAACGGGAACGGGGGAGCGGAACGGGGCGGTTCCCGCCGGGGGCGCGCGTTCATCCCGGCGTAACACGGAACGCGCCTTCGTCACGGCGGTGAAACACCGCGTGGCGCCGACCGAAACGGGACTCGGAAAACCTGTGGCTCATCCTGACCCCCAGATCCGCCCCCACGGGTCGCGACGCGAGGAGACGCCCACATTGAACGGCGCGGATACCGCTTTTGTCCTGATCAGCGCGGCGCTGGTCATGTTGATGACGCCCGGTCTGGCCCTGTTCTACGGCGGCATGGTCCGGGTCAAGAGCACCCTCAACATGCTCATGATGTCCTTCGTCTCCCTGGGCATCGTGAGCGTCCTGTGGGTGCTCTACGGCTACTCGCTCGCCTTCGGCACCGACACCGCGGGACTGATCGGCAACCTCGACCACATCGGCCTGAGCGGCATCGACGCCGGGGCGCTGACCGGCGGTGACGAGGGCATCCCGGTCCTCGCCTTCGTCCTCTTCCAGATGATGTTCGCCATCCTGACGCCCGCCCTGATGAGCGGCGCGCTGGCGGACCGGGTGAAGTTCAGCGCCTGGGCCCTGTTCATCGCCCTGTGGGCCACGGTCGTCTACTTCCCCGTCGCCCACTGGGTCTGGTCCCCGGGCGGCTGGCTGTTCGAGCTGGAGGTCATCGACTTCGCCGGCGGTACGGCCGTCCACATCAACGCCGGCATCGGCGCACTGGCCGCGGTCCTGGTGGTCGGCCGGCGGATCGGCTTCGGGAAGGAGCCGATGCGCCCGCACAACCTCCCCCTGGTGGTCCTCGGCGCCGCCCTGCTGTGGTTCGGCTGGTTCGGCTTCAACGCCGGCTCCGCGCTGGCCGCCAACGGCACCGCCGCCACCATGGCCCTGAACACGCAGGTCGCCACCGCCGCGGCCGTCCTGGGCTGGCTGGCCTACGAGCGCGTCCGCCACGGCGCCTTCACCACCCTGGGCGCCGCCTCCGGCGCCGTCGCCGGCCTGGTGGCCATCACCCCCTCCGGCGCGCACGTGGGCGCCATCGGCGCGATCGTCATCGGCCTGGTCGCCGGGGCGGTCTGCTCCTGGGCCGTCAGCCTGAAGTACAAGCTCGGCTACGACGACTCCCTGGACGTCGTCGGCGTCCACCTCGTCGGCGGCGTCGTCGGCACCCTGCTGGTCGGCTTCCTGGCCACCGGCGGCGTGGGCGGCCTCACCCAGTTCGGCAAGCAGGCCGTCGGCGCCTTCTCGGTCATGGCCTTCTCCTTCGTGGTCTCCTGGATCCTGGCCAAGCTGGTCGACGCCACCATCGGCTTCCGGGCCGACGAGGACGACGAGACCGCCGGCCTGGACCAGGCGTACCACGCCGAGACCGCGTACGACTTCAGCGCGGTGGGCGGCTCGCCCGCGTCCCGCGGCACGGCCGGGGCGGCCGGCACGACCGGCCGCCCCAACGACAGCGCGACGGTCCCGTCGCCCGACACGAAGGTGGACGCGTGAAGCTCATCACCGCAGTCATCAAGCCGCACCGGGTCGACGAGGTGAAGGAGGCGCTCCAGGCGTTCGGCGTCAAGGGCCTCACCGTCACCGAGGCCAGCGGGTACGGGCGGCAGCGCGGCCACACCGAGGTGTACCGCGGCGCGGAGTACACCGTCGACCTGGTGCCCAAGGTCCGCATCGAGGTGCTCGTCGAGGACGACGACGCCGAGCAGCTCATCGAGGTGATCGTCAAGGCCGCCCGCACCGGGAAGATCGGCGACGGCAAGGTCTGGAGCATGCCCGTCGAGACCGCCGTCCGGGTCCGGACCGGCGAACGCGGCCCGGACGCCCTGTGAACCGGCCGGAGCGGGAGGCCGCATGACCGGGACGCTCCCCCCGGACCTCCCGGCCCTCCCGGAACCCGGCGGCTACGCGGCGGCCCGGCTGCGCCTCCTCACCGAGGAGGGGCGGTCCGGGCCGTCGCGCCGCGCCGCCCTGGCCGAACTCACCGACGCCTGGCTCACCGGCCTGCTCGGCGACCCGGGGGAGGGGATCGCGCTCGTCGCCGTCGGCGGCTACGGCCGCGGGGAGCTCTCCCCGCGCAGCGACCTCGACCTGCTGCTCCTGCACACCGGGCGCTCCCTGGGAGAGGTCGCCGCCCTCGCCGACCGGGTCTGGTACCCCGTGTGGGACCTCGGGATCGCCCTCGACCACTCGGTGCGCACCCCCGACGAGGCCCGGCAGGCCGCGGCCGAGGACCTCAAGGTGCAGCTCGGCCTGCTGGACGCGCGGCACATCGCCGGCGACCCGGAACTCACCGCCGCCCTGCGCACCCGCCTGCTCGCCCAGTGGCGCGCCGACGCCCCCCGGCGGCTGGCCGGCCTGCGCGAGACGGTCGAGGCCCGCGCCCGCCGCCACGGCGAACTGCGCTTCCTCCTCGAACCCGACCTCAAGGAGGCCCGCGGCGGGCTGCGCGACGCCACCGCCCTGCGCGCCGTCGCCGCCTCCTGGCTGGCCGACGCCCCCCGCGAGGGGCTGGAGGAGGCCCGCCGCACCCTGCTCGACGTCCGCGACGCCCTCCACCTGGCCACCGGCCGGGCCACCGACCGGCTCGCCCTCCAGGACCAGGACCAGGTCGCGGACGCCCTCGCGCTGCCGGACGCCGACGCGCTGCTGCGCCGGGTGTACGAGGCGGCCCGGGTGATCTCGTACGCCGGCGACGTCACCTGGCGCGAGGTCGGCCGGGTGCTGAGCGCGCGCACCGCCCGGCCGGGCCCCCGCACGCCGCTCGCCGAGAACGTCGTGGAGCAGGACGGCGAGGCGGTGCTCGCCCGCACCGCACGCCCCGAACGCGACCCCGTCCTGCCGCTGCGCGCCGCCGCGGCCGCCGCCCGGGCCGGGGTGCCGCTCGCACGGCCCGCCGTGCGGCGGCTGGCCTCCGCCGCGCCTCCGCTGCCGGTGCCCTGGCCCGCCGAGGCCCGCGAGCAGTTCGTCACCCTGCTCGGCGCGGGCGAGGCCGCCGTGGGGGTGTGGGAGGCGCTGGAGGCCGAGGGGCTGATCACCGCGCTGCTGCCCGACTGGGAACAGGTGCGCTGCCGCCCGCAGCGCAACCCGGTGCACCGCTGGACGGTGGACCGCCACCTGATCGAGACCGCCGTCCGGGCCCGCGCGCACCTCCGCCGCGTCCGCCGCCCCGACCTGCTGCTCGTCGCCGCGCTGCTGCACGACATCGGCAAGGGACGGCCCGGCGACCACAGCGTCACGGGCGAGGCCGTCACCCGGGACCTGGCCGCCCGGATGGGCTTCGACGCCGCCGACACCGCGACGCTGGCGACCCTGGTCCGCCACCACCTGCTGCTGGTCGAGACCGCCACCCGGCGCGACCTGGACGACCCGGCCACCGTCGAGGCGGTGGCCGGGGCGGTCGGCGACACCGGCACCCTGGAACTGCTGCACGCGCTGACCGAGGCCGACGCCCTGGCCACCGGCCCCGCCGCCTGGTCGGCGTGGCGCGCCGGGCTCGTGGCCGACCTGGTCAAGCGGGTCGGCGCGGTGCTGGCGGGCGGGAACGCCGGCGCCGAGCCCTCCGCCGCCCCCCGGCCCAGCGTCGAGGCCGAACGGCTCGCCGCCGAGGCGTGGCGCACCGGCGGACCGGTGCTGGCCCTGAGCACCCGGACCGAGGCGCCCGCCGCCCCGCCGGGCGACCCCGCGGCCGGCCCGGAACCCGTCGGCGTCGAACTGCTCGTCGCGCTGCCGTCCCGCCCGTCACCCGGCCGCCGTCCCCCGGCGGGCCCCCCGGACGCGTACGCGATGGGCGTCCTGCCGGCCGTGGCCGGCGTCCTGGCCCTGCACCGGCTGACCGTCCGCGCGGCGGACCTGCGCGCCGTGGACCCCCTCGGCGAGGGCACCGTGCTGCTGCTGAACTGGCGGGTCGCCGCCGAGTACGGCTCGCTGCCGCAGGCCGCGCGGCTCCGCGCCGACCTGGTGCGCGCCCTGGAGGGCTCCCTGGACGTCCCCGCCCGGCTCGCCGAGCGCGAGGCCGCCCAGCGCGGCGCCCACCGCCGCGCCCGCCGCCCCGGCCCGGGCGCCCCGCCGCCGCGGGTGACGGTCGCCCCGGCCGGATCGCGGCTGGCGACGGTGATCGAGGTGCGCGCGCAGGACGCCCCCGGGCTGCTGTACCGCATCGGACGGGCGCTGGAGGACGCCGGGGTCACCGTGCGCAGCGCGCGCGTCGGCACGCTCGGCGGCAACGCGGTGGACGCCTTCTACGTCACCGGGCCCGGCGGCGCCCCGCTGCCGCCCGGAGAGGCCGCCGCCCTCGCCCGGGACCTGGAGCGGGCCCTGGGCGGCTGACCGCACCACGGGCGGCCGGATACCCTTGGAGGTCGACCGCCGTCACCGCCAACGCGAAGGATCCGCGACCGACGTGTTCGACACTCTCTCCGATCGCCTCACGGCGACGTTCAAGAACCTCAGGGGCAAGGGCCGTCTGAGCGAGGCGGACATCGACGCCACGGCGCGCGAAATCCGCATCGCCCTGTTGGAGGCGGACGTCGCCCTGCCCGTGGTGCGGGCCTTCATCAAGCAGGTCAAGGAGCGCGCCCTGGGCGCGGAGGTCTCCAAGGCGCTCAACCCCGCACAGCAGGTCATCAAGATCGTCAACGAGGAGCTGATCGGCATCCTCGGCGGCGAGACCCGCCGCCTGCGGTTCGCCAAGAACCCGCCGACGGTGATCATGCTCGCCGGCCTGCAGGGCGCGGGCAAGACGACCCTGGCGGGCAAGCTGGGCCGCTGGCTCAAGGGCCAGGGGCACGCCCCGCTGCTGGTCGCCTGCGACCTCCAGCGCCCCAACGCCGTCAACCAGCTCAGCGTCGTCGCCGAACGGGCGGGCGTGGGGATCTACGCGCCCGAGCCGGGCAACGGCGTCGGTGACCCGGTCAAGGTCGCCAGGGACTCGATCGAGTACGCCAGGACCAAGCAGTACGACGTGGTCATCGTCGACACCGCCGGACGCCTGGGCATCGACGAGGAGATGATGCGGCAGGCCGCCGACATCCGCGACGCGGTCAGCCCCGACGAGGTCCTCTTCGTCGTCGACGCCATGATCGGCCAGGACGCGGTCAACACCGCCGAGGCCTTCCGCGACGGCGTCGGCTTCGACGGCGTGGTGCTCTCCAAGCTCGACGGCGACGCCCGCGGCGGCGCGGCCCTGTCGATCGCGCACGTCACCGGCCGCCAGATCATGTTCGCCTCCAACGGCGAGAAGCTGGACGACTTCGACGCGTTCCACCCGGACCGCATGGCGTCCCGCATCCTGGGCATGGGCGACGTCCTCAGCCTCATCGAGAAGGCCGAGCAGACCTTCAGCCGGCAAGAGGCCGAGAAGATGGCCGCCAAGCTGGCCAAGGGGCCCAAGGAGTTCACGCTCGACGACTTCCTGTCCCAGATGGAGCAGGTCCGCAAGATGGGCTCCATCTCCAAGCTGCTGGGGATGATGCCCGGCATGGGGCAGTTGCGGGACCAGATCAACAGCATCGACGAGCGCGACGTGGACCGCACCGCCGCGATCATCAAGTCGATGACCCCGGCCGAGCGCAACGACCCCACGATCATCAACGGCTCGCGGCGGGCGCGCATCGCCCGCGGCTCGGGCGTGGACGTCAGCGCGGTGAAGAACCTCGTGGAGCGCTTCTTCGAGGCCCGCAAGATGATGTCCAGGATGGCCCAGGGCGGCATGCCGGGAATGCCCGGGATGCCGGGCATGCCGGGGATGGGCGGCCCGCGGAAGAAGGGCAAGCCGCAGAAGAAGGCCAAGGGCAAGCAGCGCTCGGGCAACCCGATGAAGCGCAAGGCCGAGGAGCAGGCCCTGGCCCAGCGCCGCGCCGCCGGGCAGGCGGGCGCCTTCGGACTGCCCGGAGCGGGGCAGGGACCGGAGGACTTCGAGCTGCCCCAGGAGTTCAAGGACCTGCTCCCGCCGAAGTGACGTCCCGGCGCCCCGGCCGGACGAACCGGCCGGGGCGGCCCGCCGGACCGGTCCGCCGCGGCGCGTCCGTCACGTCATGGCGACGACGTAGCGGAACAGGTTCTGCATCCACACCGTGCCGTCGGGCCGCACATGGGGGCGCAGCGCCTCCGTCAGCTCCTTGGTGACCTGCACCGCGTCCGTCGCCCGGACGGCCGCGTCGTACAGCCCGGTCGACAGCAGCCCCCGTACCGCGCTGTCCAGGTCGGCGTAGCCGAAGGGGCACGCCACCCGCCCGGAGCCGTCCGGCCGCAGCCCGGCCCGCCGGGCCAGGTCCTCCAGGTCGTCCCGGCCGCCCGGCCGCCAGCACCGGCCCGCCGCCCGCTGCGGCTCGGCCAGCCGCTCGGCCACCCGCAGCGCGGGGGCGGCGGCGCAGCGCTCGGCCGGTCCCCAGCCGGCCAGCACCACCGGCGTGTCCCGCTCGGTCGCCTCGGCCACGCGGGCGAGCACGGCGGCGTCGGGCAGGGTGTCGAAGGCGGTCACCAGATTGGGCGGCGGGCCCTCGCGCAGCGCCGCCGGGTCCGGTCCGCCGTCCGGCCCGCAGGGCAGCACCCGCGCGGTCCAGTGCCGCGCGCCCCACTGCGGCTCCGGCAGCAGCCGCTGCCGGGCCAGTTCCAGGCGTGCTTCGTCGGTGTCCGTTCCCGTGACGGTGGCGCCGCGGGCCGCGGCCAGCACCAGGGCCAGCCCCGAACCGCAGCCGAGGCCCAGGACGTGCGTGTGCCGCCCGACCTCGAACCGCTCGTAGACCGCCTCGTAGAGCGGAACCAGCATCCGTTCCTGAATCTCCGCCCAGTCACGGGCGGGCCGCGGGAGGTGCCGCTGTGCGAGCGTCGTTGCCATCGCAACATCCCCATTCCGGTGGAAGGATCGCCGGGTGTCCGGCCGCCGTCTCGTCCCCCGAGAGCTCCCTGTCCCCGAAAGCCAGGGAACTGCGCATCTGTCCCCGAGTCCAGAGGGTGCGCCGGGGCGTTTCGCCCGCGCCTCCCGCGCGCACTCCTACGGTGCCCCGACAACCTGATTCACGCATCCGCAGCAGGGCGCCGTAACATGCCCGTCATGGCAAAGGCTCCCGTGCTCACCCCCCAGGCGGACGACTTCCCGCGCTGGTACCAGGACGTGATCAACAAGGCCGAACTGGCCGACAACGGACCGGTGCGCGGCACCATGGTCATCCGGCCGTACGGGTACGGCCTCTGGGAGCGGATGCAGCGGGAGATGGACGCCCGCATCAAGGCCCAGGGCGTGGAGAACGCCTACTTCCCCCTGTTCATCCCGCAGTCCTACCTGACCAAGGAAGCCGAGCACGTCGAGGGCTTCGCCCCCGAGCTGGCGGTGGTCACGCACGGCGGCGGCAAGGAGCTGGAGGAGCCGGTCGTGGTCCGGCCGACCTCCGAGACGATCATCAACGACTACTTCTCCAAGTGGGTGCAGAGCTACCGCGACCTGCCCCTGCTGATCAACCAGTGGGCCAACGTGGTGCGCTGGGAAATGCGTCCGCGGCTGTTCCTGCGGACGAGTGAGTTCCTGTGGCAGGAGGGGCACACCGCCCACGCCACCTACGAGGAGGCGCGGGACTTCGCGGCCCGCATCCACCGGCACGTCTACGCCGAGTTCATGGAGAACGTCCTGGCCATGGACGTCGTACTGGGCCGCAAGACCCCCAAGGAGCGCTTCGCGGGCGCCATCAACACCCTCACCCTGGAGGGCATGATGGGCGACGGCAAGGCCCTCCAGATGGGCACCAGCCACGAGCTGGGCCAGAACTTCGCCAAGGCGTTCGACACCCGGTACCTCTCCAAGGAGGGTGAGCGGGAGTACGTCTGGCAGACCTCCTGGGGCTCGACCACCCGGATGATCGGCGCCCTGGTGATGATGCACGGCGACGACAACGGCCTGCGCGTCCCGCCGCGCCTGGCGCCGGTCCAGGTCGTCGTCCTGGCGATCAAGGGCGACGACGCGGTGCTGGCGAAGGTCCGCGAGATCGGTGACCGGCTCACGGCGGCCGGGCTCCGGGTGCGGGTGGACGACCGCACCGACACCCCCTTCGGCCGCCGCGCGGTGGACTGGGAGCTCAAGGGCGTGCCGCTGCGCATCGAGATCGGTCCCCGCGACCTGGAGAACGGCACCGCGATGCTGGCCCGCCGGATCCCCGGCGGCAAGGAGTCCGTGGCGGTCGACGCCCTCGTCGAGCTGTGCCCCAAGGCGCTGGAGGAGGACCAGGCGCTGCTGCTGCGGCAGTCCCGCGAGCGCCGCGAGGCCCGTACCGCGGACGTGCGGACCGTGGCGGAGGCGGCCGAGGCCGCCACCGCCGGCGGCTGGGCCCGCATCCCGTGGGCCGACCTCGGCCCCGAGGGCGAGGCGAAGCTCGCCGAGCAGGCCGTCTCGGTGCGGTGCCTGGTGGGCGAGGACGGGTCGGTGCCGGAGTCCGACGACGCCCCGGGTACCTTGGCCGTGGTCGCCCGCGCCTACTGAGACACCCCGCCCGCCGAGACACCTACTGACGGGTCGGTGCGTCCCGGCTTGGGACGGGTAGGACGGATCCTTCTGGATTACGGTGCACCCGCCCTCGTCGGGGCGCATCGACCCCGAACTGACTGGTACGTGCAAATTATTTGGGATGCCCCGTAATCGGAACACCGGGACACTCTGGCTCGTTGTTCACGACGTGAGCACGACACCACCTGTTCTTGCCGCCGAACTGGCGCTCGCGTGGGCCGACATTCAACGGCACCACCCGGAGCTGCCCGACCTGGCCGCGCCCGAATCGCTGATCGGGGAGTCGTCGTCCGCCTGCGGCGCCGAACTCTCCTTCGAAAGGCTGCTGCACGAGGCAGTCCACGGGATCGCCGCCGCGCGCGGAGTCCGGGACACCTCGCGTGCCGGCCGCTACCACAACCGCCGCTTCCTGGCGATCGCCGAGGAGCTGGGCCTGGAGCACTCCGACGAGCCGCACCCCAGCAGCGGCTTCTCGCTGGTCGTCATGAAGCCCGAGACCAGGAAGCGCTACCGGCCCACCATCGAACGCCTGCAGCGCGCCCTGCGCGCCCACAGCGCCGCCACCGCCACCGACACCTCCCGTACCTTCCGCGGGCCCGCCGCGCGGCACGGTTCGTCGGGCGGTGGCGTACGGGTCAAGGCGGTCTGCGACTGCGGGCGCAACGTCCGCGTCGTCCCGTCCGTGCTGGCCCAGGCGCCGATCATGTGCGGGGCCTGCGGCCAGCCGTTCCGCATCCCGGAGGCGGTCGCGGTGGGATGAGCGACGGCACCGGCCGGAGGCCAGGGGGCAGCAGGGGGGAGACCGGCTGCCCCGGCGAGGTGTGGCACAATGGGCGGCTGTACTCGACAGCCGCACAGGACCCCTCTCTCCTCCGGCTGACGCGTCCATCGGACACTCGGGTACCACCACCCCACGTGGCATCCCGCCGTGTCCCACCACGCCAAGACCAGGAGACACCACAGCCGTGGCAGTCAAGATCAAGCTGAAGCGAATGGGCAAGATCCGTTCGCCTCACTACCGCATCATCGTTGCCGACTCCCGTACGCGTCGTGACGGCCGGGCCATCGAGGAGATCGGTCTGTACCACCCGGTGCAGAACCCCTCGCGCATCGAGGTCGACTCGGAGCGCGTCCAGTACTGGCTGGGCGTCGGCGCACAGCCGACCGAGCCGGTCCTGGCCCTCCTGAAGGTCACCGGCGACTGGCAGAAGTTCAAGGGTCTGCCGGCCCCGGAGCCGATGAAGCTCCCCGAGCCCAAGGCCGACAAGCGCGCCCTGTTCGAGGCCGCCGCCAAGGAGTCCGCGGACGAGCCCAAGGGTGAGGCCATCACCCCGAAGGCGAAGAAGGCCGACAAGAAGGCGGACGAGGCCGAGTCCGGCGCCGCCGAGTCGACCGAGGCGTGACCATGCTGGAGGAGGCCCTCGACCACCTGGTGAGGGGCATCGTCGACCACCCCGACGAAGTGCAGGTCGCCGCCCGCAACCTGCGTCGCGGGCGCGTGCTGGAGGTCCGGGTCCACCCCGACGACCTCGGCAAGGTGATCGGCCGCAACGGCCGGACCGCACGCGCGCTGCGCACCGTCGTGGGAGCCCTCGGTGGCCGGGGCGTCCGCGTCGACCTCGTGGACGTGGACCAGGTCCGCTGAGGGCCGCGGCAGACAACAGCAAGAGCACCGGCACGGGCCGGGAGCGGCGCCGCCGCTCCCGGCCCGTGCCGGTGACCGAGGGAACCTGGAGTTACGAGCAGTGCAGCTGGTAGTCGCACGCATCGGCCGTGCCCACGGCATCAAGGGCGAGGTCACGGTGGAGGTGCGGACGGACGAGCCCGAGGTGCGGCTGGCTCCGGGAGCGGTCCTGGCCACCGACCCCGCCTCCGCCGGCCCGCTGACCATCGCGAGCGGCCGCGTCCACAGCGGGCGGCTGCTGCTGCGCTTCGAGGGCGTGAACGACCGCACCGCCGCCGAGGCGCTGCGGAACACCCTGCTGATCGCCGAGGTGGACCCGGAGGAACGGCCCGAGGACCCCGACGAGTACTACGACCACCAGCTCGTCGACCTCGACGTCGTCACCCGCGACGGAACGGTTGTCGGCCGGATCGAGGAGATCGCCCACCTGCCGTACCAGGACCTGCTCGTGGTGCGGAAGACCGACGGCGGCGAGGTGCTCGTCCCCTTCGTCGGCGAGATCGTGCCGGAGATCGACCTGGCCGGACAGCGGGCGGTCATCGACCCGCCGCCGGGCCTCCTCGACGACCGGGCCGAGATCGCCGGCCCCCGCGTCGGCGGCGAGGGCCGGAGCGGCGGCCGGAACGGGAACGACGGCGGGAACGACGGCGGGAAAGAGGCCTGATGCGGCTCGACATCGTCACGATCTTCCCCGAGTACCTGGAACCGCTGAACGTCTCCCTCGTCGGCAAGGCACGCGCCCGCGGCCTGCTCGACGTACGCGTCCACGACCTGCGGCAGTGGACGCACGACCGGCACAACACCGTCGACGACACCCCCTACGGCGGCGGCCCCGGCATGGTGATGAAGCCCGAGCCGTGGGGCGAGGCGCTGGATGCGATCATCGCCTCGGGCGAGGGCGAACCGACCCTCGTCGTCCCCACGCCCAGCGGCCGGCCGTTCACCCAGGAGACGGCCGTCGACCTGGCGGACAGGCCCTGGCTGGTCTTCACCCCCGCCCGCTACGAGGGCATCGACCGCCGCGTCATCGACGAATACGGCGAACGCCTTGAGGTGCGCGAACTCTCCATCGGCGACTACGTCCTGGCCGGCGGCGAGGCACCCGTCCTGGTCATGGTCGAGGCCGTCGCCCGGCTGCTGCCCGGTGTCCTGGGCAACGCCGAGTCCCACCGCGACGACTCCTTCGCCCCCGGCGCCATGGCCGACCTCCTCGAAGGCCCCGTCTACACCAAACCCCCGCTGTGGCGCGGCCGGGGCATCCCCGAGGTGCTGCTCAGCGGCCACCACGGGCGGATCGCCCGCTGGCGCCGCGACCAGGCCTTCCGCCGCACCGCGCAGTACCGGCCCGACCTCATCGAGCGCTGCGACCCCGCGGCCATGGACGCCGACGACCGCAAGGTCCTGGCGGAACTGGGCTGGACCGAGCGCCCGGACGGCCGATTTGGGCGCACCGCCGAAGACGTGGAAGAATAGGCCGCTGCCTCACGCCCGGCGCGCGACCCTGCCACAGGGGGACCGACGCCCGTCCGGCGCGGTGGCTCTCCGAAGACCCACTCAACGAACGTTCCGCCGATGACCTGTGGCATCGGCGAGGAAAGCAGACCGTCATGCACCTGCTCGACAGCGTCGACGCCGCCTCCCTGCGCAGCGACATCCCCAAGTTCCGCCCCGGCGACACCGTCAACGTCCACGTGCGCGTCATCGAGGGCAACCGCTCCCGCGTGCAGCAGTTCAAGGGCGTCGTCATCCGCCGCCAGGGCTCGGGCGTCCGCGAGACCTTCACCGTCCGCAAGGTCAGCTTCGGCGTCGGCGTGGAGCGCACGTTCCCGCTGCACACGCCGATCATCGACCGGATCGAGGTCGTAACCCGCGGTGACGTCCGCCGGGCGAAGCTGTACTACCTGCGCTCGCTGCGCGGCAAGGCCGCCAAGATCAAGGAGAAGCGCGACAGCATCCCGGCGCGCTGAGCCGGCCGGCGTCCGGCCGCCTCG
>NZ_DASQNP010000229.1:0-27364 GCF_035644915.1 Streptomyces sp. | reverse complement strand
GGCCCACGGCCTCGGCGAGTTCCCCGGCGTTCGGCTTCACCACGTCCGGCCGTTCCCCCAGCGCCGCGGTCAGGGCCCGGCCGGAGGTGTCCAGGGCGATCCGGGCACCGGCCCGGTGGACGCGGCGGACCAGTTCGGCGTACCACTCGGGTCGCAGTCCCCGCGGCAGGCTGCCGCAGCAGGCGATCCAGTCGGCGTCGGCCGACCGCGCCCGCGCGGTCTCCGGCAGCGCCTCGGCCTCGGCACCGCTGATCTCGGGGCCTGCGGCGTTGACCTTGGTGAGGGTGCCGTCGGGCTCGACCAGGGTGATGTTGACGCGGGTGGAGCCCGCGATCGGGACACCGGCCGCCTCGATGCCGCGCTCGCCGAGCAGCCGGGCGAGCTGCTCGCCCTCCGGCCCGCCGAGCGGGACGACGGCACGGGAGACGTTGACGCCCTTGCCGCCGGGGTCGACGCGGTCCGCGCCGGCCCGCAGCACGGCGCCGCGGGCCGGCGCCGGCAGTCCGTAGGTGCGGTCCGGGCCCGGGTCCGGGGTGACCGTGAGGATCATGCGCGCACCACTTCCGTGCCCTGCCGTTCGATGGCCAGGGCGTCCCCGGGGCCGAGTCCCGTGTCGGTGATGAGCAGGTCCACCTGGGAGAGGTCGCCGAAGCGGGCGAAGTGCCCCTGGCTGAACTTGGTGGAGTCGGCGAGGAGCACGACCCGGCGGGCGGCCGCGACGGCGGCCCGTTTGACGGCGGCCTCGGCCGGGTCGGGGGTGGTGAGGCCGCCGTCCGCGCGGAAGCCGCTGGTGGCCAGGAAGAGCACGTCGGCGTTGACTTCTCCGTAGGCGCGCAGGGCCCAGGCGTCGACGGCGGCGCGGGTGCGGTGCCGGACGCGGCCGCCGACGAGGTGGAGGGCGATGCCGGGGTGGTCGGCCAGCCGGGCGGCGACGGGCAGCGCGTGGGTGACGACCGTGAGGGCCGAGTCCACGGGGATCGCGGCGGCCAGGCGCGCGACGGTCGTGCCGGCGTCGAGGATCACGCTTCCACCGGCGGGCAGCTCGGTCAGTGCGGCCCGGGCGATGCGGTCCTTCTCGTCGGCGGCGGTGCCGCGCTCGACGAGGTCGGGCTCGACGTCGAGCCGCCCGGCGGGGATGGCGCCACCGTGGACGCGGCGGACCAGTCCGGCCCGGTCGAGGGCCCTCAGGTCGCGCCGGACGGTCTCGGCGGTGACCTGGAACTCCTCGGCCAGGGCCGGTACGTCGACCCGACCGCTCTCCCGGGCCAGGCGCAGGATCTCCTGCCGGCGCTCCGCAGCGTACATGGGGGTTTGCGTCCGTTTCATAACCGAATGTGTTGCTCCGGCGCCATGCTACGCGCGTACCGTCGACAAGCAGGCGCACTCGGGCATTCCTCCGGACAGGATCGGAAACGGCCCGCCTGCGGGGACGGTCAGCGCGGCGGCTCCGCGCCACGGCCCGCGCCGTGGCCCGCCCCCCGGTCCAGCGGGCCCCAGCTCCCCCGCTGCCGGGCGACCTCCTCCTCCGCCTCGGTGATCACCTGGGGGCCGACCCAGGCGATCGGCTCCACCTCCCGGACCAGCGGCTCGTTGTCGGGCCCGCGCCCGACCTCCCGGCCGCGCAGCACCCAGGGGCGGATGCCCGGGCCCTTCTGGCGGCGCAGGTGGCAGTAGTCGTACAGGCGCCGGGCGACCCACAGCCGGACGGGCCGGCGGGACCACCACGGCTCGATGTCCAGGGCGTTGACCGACAGGCCCGGCAGCGGGATGCCGGTGAGGTCGTCGGTGCTCGCCGCGTCCCCCAGGTCGGCCCGGGGCCCCCGGGACCAGCGCACGTACAGCCGCCGGCCGTTCTCGACCAGGCGGGCCAGTTCGTCGAGGGACGTGATGAGGGGCAGCTCGGACGGGACCGTCATGACCAGCGCTCGCTCCTTGGGTGTCTCGTGCCGCCCGGTTGTGAGCACGTCCAACGGACCGGGGCCGTTCGCCAAGGCTCGACCAAGGAGTGGTGCCACCGGATCGGCACCCGGTCGCGTGCCCGGTCGGCGGGAGAGGAAACACGGAGCCGGATTCCGGCCATGGACACCCCACACCCGGGCCGATCCCGCCACCGGTCCCCGCCGGGAGGTCTGAAAGGAGGGGCTCCGGGTACAGAGTCCGGCCCGAAGAACTCCTCACAGAGCGAGGTAACCTCTGGTGTCCGCAGTTCTCGGCGGTGACCCCGTACCAGGAAGTGACGCAGTGGGGGATACCAGGTTCGACCTGTCGGCTTTCAGCCTCAGCGACATGGTGCGCTGCGGGGCGGAACTGCGCAGGGCCTCCCGCGGGGCGTCGTCGCTCGACGCGGCGGCGCAGGCCGTCGCGGACTTCCTGTACCACGGCATGGCCGACGGAGCCGGCCGCAGGGCGTGTTCCCTGGTGAACCTGTTCGTGACCCGGCGCTGGAACGCCCTTCCGCCCGGGCTCCGCGCGGCGGCCTCCTCCCGGCCGGCCGCCGCTCCCCCGCCGCCGGGCACCCGCTGCCTCGCGACCGTCGCGTCCTGCGGTCCGCCCGCTGCGGGCCGGGAGTCGTCCACCGGCTTCGAACGGCTCGTCCTGCCCGTGCCCTCCGAGGAGGCGAGCCGACGGGTCCCGCTGGTCTCCCGGCTCATCGACCGCATCGGCTCCGGTTCCGTTCCCGGCGCCGGGGGGATCACCGAGGGCGCGCTGCCGCCGTCGGCCCGCTTCGACGTCCTCCACGTCGGTGACGAGGACCGGGCGCGCGGGCTGTGGGGCGAGGAGTTCGTCGCGGAGCACGGCATCCGCTCCGCCCTGGCGTTCGGCGGGCCGCTGCCGGAGGGCGAACTGTTCGCCGTCGTCATGTTCTCCCGCGTTCCGCTTCCGCCCCAGACCGCCGACCTGTTCCGCACCGTCGCCGTCAGCACCCGGATGGCGCTCCTCCCCTTCAGCGGCACGTCGCCGTCACCCGGGCCCGCCGAGCAGACGGTGCACGAGCGCGCCGCCGCCGCGGAGGCCCTGCTCGGCGCCCTGGAGGACTCCGTCCAGCGGCAGGCCGTCCATCTGGAGACCCTGGTGGCGGAGTTGAGCGCCACCGCGCGGGAACTGCGCCGTTCGCAGCGGGAACTCCAGCGCCGCGAGGAGGAACTGCGGGAGGAGGCGACGATCGTCGAGACCCTGCAGCAGGTCGGGAACACCCTGGCCGCGGAGCTGGACCTCGACGCCCTGGTGCAGCACGCGGTCGACGCCGCCACCCGGCTGACCGGGGCGGCCTTCGGGGCCTTCTTCTACAACGTCCTGGGCGAGACGGGCGAGTCCTACCTCCTGTACGTGATCTCCGGGGTGGACCGGTCGGCCTTCGACAAGTTCCCCATGCCCCGCAACACCCAGGTGTTCGAGACGACCTTCCGCGGCCTGGGCGTCCTCCGCTCCGACGACATCACCGCCGATCCCCGGTACGGCCGCAACCCGCCCCACCGCGGCATGCCCGAGGGGCACCTGCCCGTGCGCAGCTACCTCGCCGTCCCGGTGGTCTCCCGCGGCGAGGTCCTGGGCGGCTTCTTCTTCGGCCACCCCGACCGGGGCGTCTTCACCGAGCGGCACGAGCGGCTGGCCACGGGGGTGGCCGCCCAGACCGCCGTGGCGCTGCAGAACGCGCAGCTCTACCGCCGGGAGCGCAACGCAGCCATGGAGCTGCAGCGCCACCTGCTGCCCACCCTGCCCCAGGTCGACGGCATCGCGAGCACCTCGCGCTACCTGCCCGCCACCCGCGGTACGGAGGCCGGCGGCGACTGGGTCGACCTCATCCCCCTGCCCGACGGAAGAACGGCGCTGGTCGTCGGGGACGTCATGGGAAAGGGAGTGCGGGCCGCGGCCGTCATGGGGCAGATGCGCACCGCCTGCCGCGCCTACGCGCTGCTCGGCCTCTCCCCGGCCGAGGTGCTGGAGCAGCTCAGCGCCCTGGTGGACGAGATCGCCGCCGGGCGCATCATCACCTGTGCCTGCGCGCTGCTGGACGCGGACCGGGAGCGGCTGCGCCTGGCCGTCGCCGGGCACCTGCCGCCGGCACTGCGCGACCCGCACGGCCGGGTCCGCTTCCTGGACGCCACGACCGGCCCTCCGCTGGGGGTCGGCAGGCAGGCCTACTCGGAGCAGGAGATCCCCTTCCCCTCCGACGCCCGCCTGCTGATGTACACCGACGGCCTCATAGAGCGGCGGGGGCGTTCCATCGACGACGGCCTGCGGGAACTGCGGACGCTGCTGGGCGGGCCGGTCGGGGAGATCGAGGCCGACTGCGACTCCTGGGTGGACGCCCTGACCGCCGGAGGCCGGCACGACGACGACATCGCCGTGCTCTACGTCCACCGCCCCGCCGCCGGCGGCGGCCAGGACCGGACCGCGGTCGTCCGCGAGTACCCCCCGGTGTCCGACGCCGTCCCGGACGCGCGCCAACTGGTGTCCGAGACCATGCACGCCTGGGGGCTCGGCGGGCTGGCGGCCGACATGATGCTCATCGCCGACGAACTGGTGGCCAACGCCGTCCGCCACGCCAGGACACCGCTGCGCATGGAGCTGCGGCGCGCCGGGGACAGGGTCATGCTGGAGGTCACGGACAGCAGCACCGACGAGCCCCTGCTGGTGACGTCCGCTCCCGGAGGGTTCGGGCACCGGGGGATCTTCCTGATCGACGCCATCGCGACCCGCTGGGGCACCCGGTGGATCGAAGGTGGCAAGGTGGTGTGGGCGGAAGTCAAGGTGTGACCGGGCCGCCGGGACGTCTCCATCCGGGAGCAGGGGCGGACGCACCGCCGACGCGCCCCTCGTACAGAGAAACGGACAGCCGCCGAGCATGAACCGACCGCCGACCCCCCAGCCGCACGAGCCCACCGGTACGGGCGCGCCGACCGTCCCGGGGCCGCTTCCCAGCGGCCCCAGCCTGGCCATCACCTCGCACGCCGGGCAGGGGCACACCGTTGTCGTCGTCGGCGGGTCCATCGACTACCACACCTCGCCGCAGTTGCTGGGCCACCTGATGACGAAGGAGCTGCAGGGCGTGCCCCTGGTCGTCCTGGACCTGTCCCGGGTGGCGTTCTGCGACTCCAGCGGCCTGGGCGTCTTCGTCGAGGTCTTCCGGCGGCGGAGCGAGACCGGCCACCGCTTCGCGCTCGCCGCGGTCCAGCCCGAGGTCAGGCGCGTCATGGAGCTCACTCACCTGGTGGACATCCTGCCGCTCCACGCCACGGTCTCCGACGCGCTGGCGGAGGGCTGACCGCCGCGGCTCCTCAGACCTTCCGCCCGACGGCGCCGAACTGGGCGACCTCCGCCGGTCCGCCGGCGCCGTCCCCGGCACGCCAGCGGGCGCAGGAGACGATGCCCGGCTCCAGCAGCTCCGTGCCCTCGAAGAAGCGGGCGAACTCCTCCCGGTCGCGGGCGACGATCGGGGGCGTGGCGTTCTCGTTCCAGTACCGCATGGCGTCGGCGTTCGCCTCGCCGCCGAGTTCCAGCGTGGGGTGGGTGACGGCCAGGTGGCTGCCGGGGGGCACGGCGTCCAGCAGCCGCCGTACGACCGCCCGCGCCTGGTCGGTGTCGGGGATGAAGTTCAGGATGCCCAGCAGCATGATCGCCACGGGACGGGTGAAGTCCAGCGTCTCGGCGGCGGCCTGGAGTATCGCCTCCGGGTCGCGGGCGTCGGCGTCGAGGTAGTCGGTGGCGCCCTGGGGGGTGGAGGTGAGCAGGGCACGGGCGTGCGTCAGCACGACGGGGTCGTGGTCGACGTAGACGATCCGGGACTCCGGGGCGACGCGCTGGGCGACCTCGTGGGTGTTGTCGACCGTGGGCAGCCCGGTGCCGATGTCCAGGAACTGGCGGATGCCCGCCTCGCCCGCCAGGTACCGCACGGCGCGGCCCAGGAACGCCCGGTCGGCGCGGGCCACTTCGCGGATGCTGGGGTACATGCCGGTGATGTGGTCGCCGACCCGGCGGTCCACCTCGTAGTGGTCCTTGCCGCCCAGCCAGTAGTTCCACACCCGGGCGTTGTGCGCCACCTGCCGGTTCTCCCCGGCCGGTCCGCCCGGCCCGCCGCCGTTCTCCGCCATGTCTTCCTCCCCGCCCCGCTGCCGTGGGCCCTCCCCCGCGACGGCGTACCGCCGCGACCGCGTTCCGGGCCGCCATCATGCCGAACCGGGGAGGGCGCCGCACACCCGGGCGGGTCACGGGCGCGTGCCCGGGGCCACGGCCGGTGAGGCCCGGCTCCGGGCTCCTGGTCGGCGGGCTCCCGGTCGGCGGTGACGGTGGCCTCCTCGTGGGAGCCGCCTTCGGTGGTGCGCGGAGCATTGACGGCCCTCCCCTCCCTGCCTATCTTCTCGTCCGAACAGTCGGTCATCGTTCGAAATATCGGACGCTAGTTTTCGACGGCCGCCGTACCACCGCTCCACTCCCCGTTCCACCACCGCGACAGCAGCGGGTCGCCCACCGCGGGCCGGTCCTCCGCCCGGCCCCGCCCGGCACCGGCCCTCTCCGGCAAGACCACCCCCCTTCGGCAGCGGAGCAAGGAGACAAGAAGTGGACACAGAAGTGACAGCACACGTGGCGGACCACGGGACGCGGCGCCGGGACGGCCGGGCCGCCCGGCCGTCCCGGCGCCGCCTGCTGGGCGCGCTGCTGACGGCGGGCGCGCTGGTCATGACGTCCGTCATCGGCACGACCGGACAGCAGGGAGCCGCGGCCGCCGAGGCCGGGGCCGCGGCATACCCCAACCCCGGCCTGGTGACCGGGGACATCGGGGTGCACGACCCGACCTTCGTCAAACGGCCCGACGGCAGCTACCTGGTCGCGCACACCGGCGACAACATCGCCCTGAAGACCTCGGCCGACCGCACCGCCTTCCGCAACGCCGGTTCGGCCTTCCCCGGCGGGGCGTCCTGGACCACCGCCTACACCGGCGGCAGCCGCAACCTGTGGGCCCCGGACCTCTCGTACCACAACGGCCGGTACTACATGTACTACTCGGCCTCCACCTTCGGCTCCAACCGGTCGGCGATCTTCCTGGCGACCAGCACCACCGGCGCGTCCGGTTCCTGGACCAACCACGGCCTGGTGATCGAGTCCCGGCAGTCGGACGACTTCAACGCCATCGACCCCAACCTCGTCGTGGACGACCAGGGCCGCTGGTGGCTGGCGTTCGGCTCCTTCTGGTCGGGCATCAAGATGATCCGGCTCGACCCGTCCACCGGGAAGCGGACCGGCAGCACCATGTACTCCCTCGCCGGACGCGGCGGCGGCGCGATCGAGGCGCCGACCATCGTCAAGCGCGGCTCCTACTACTACCTCTACGTGTCGTTCGACCTGTGCTGCCGGGGCGCGTCGAGCACCTACCGGGTCATGGTCGGCCGTTCCACCAGCGTCACCGGTCCGTACCACGACCGCAACGGCGTCCCGATGACCTCCGGCGGCGGCACCGAGGTGCTGGCCGGTCACGGCAGCGTCCACGGCCCCGGTCACCAGGACGTGTTCACCGACACCGACAGCGACATCCTCGCGTACCACTACTACGCGGACGACGGCACGGCGCTGCTGGGCATCAACTGGTTGGCCTACGACTCGGCGGGCTGGCCCTACGTCCACTGACGCCCCGCGCCCGCGCCGGGCACCGCGTCCGCCCCGGGACCGGGCGGGCGCACCGTCCGGCGCGGGCACCGCGCGCCGGACCGGCGGCTGCGGAGGCCCCGCCGGTCCAGGGGCCCGTCACTCCAGGGGCAGGAGGTCGCCGTCGACCGGCAGCCCGTCGACCTGCCGGTTGGTCACGACGGAGAGCTCGTACGCGTGCCTGCGGCCCGGCTGCCACTGCCCTCCGGACAGCCGCACGGTGGCGATGTTGGGCACCGGCCCGGCGGTCCAGTCGAGCGGTCCGGCGATGGTCTCCAGCCGGGCCCGGCCGAGCGCCTCGGCGACCGACGCGGCCTGCGCGGGATCGTCCGCGGTCGCCAGGGCGTGCACGGCCACCTCGAACAGCGCGTAGGCCAGCCCCAGCGGCTGCAGCCACTGCCGGCCCGTGCTCTGCTCGTAGTTCTCGGCCAGTTCCGCCGCGCTCGTGCCGTCGATCGACGAGCGGTAGGGGTGGTTGGGGGACCAGTAGACCAGCGTCGCCACGTTCGCCTGGGCGGGCCGCTCCCCCGCCTCGGTGACGGAGGGCGGGTAGGCCAGCCACCGCGAGCAGGTGATCAGCCGGGGGCGTGCGCCCCGCTCGGCGGCCTGCCTGCGGAACAGCGCCAGGTCCGCCCCGGTGGCCGCGCTGGTGACGATGTCCGTGCCCTCGGCGCGGAACGCCGCCAGGTGCGCGCCGAAGTCGGTGGCCGGTTCGCGGTAGCCGGCCGGATCGACCAGGCGGTGCCCGCGGGCGCGGGCCGCCGGCAGGAAACCCCGTTCGGCGTGGCGCGACCAGGCGCCCTGCGGGCCGTCGTTCCACAGGCATCCGATCGGCCCCGCCGGGCCGCCGGCGGCCTCCCACAGGTCGGCGAAGGTCTCGGCGATGTCGTCCAGGCCCCAGCAGAAGTGGTAGGTCCAGCGGAACGGCCGCTCCGCCGTCCCGCCGCGCCCGTAGTAGTAGACCTGCCAGGGGAAGGTGCTGGACACGCAGGGGACGCCCGCCTCCTCGCAGGCGTCGGCGACGGCGGGGAGGACCTCCGTCCCGGCCAGGGTCAGCACGATCCGCGCCCCCTCCTCCTCCACCAGTTCCCGCACCGCCTGCCGCGCGCCCTCGGCGCTCGAACGGCTGTCCCGGTCCACCAGGCGCAGTTCGTGGTCCCGCCCGCCGTTCCTGACCCGGCGCAGTTCCGGCCCCAGCAGCGACATGGCGAACGCCAGGGGGTCCCCCAGTCGTGCCAGCCTTCCCGTGCGCGCGACCACCACGCCCACGGTGAGGGCCCGTCCGCCTTCGCTCTCCGTCTTCCGCATGCCCCACGCCTTCGTCGACCGGACTCGTCGACCGGACAACTCCGCGCGGGGGCCGGACGTCACGCTCTGCCGCTCGGCCGTCACGCCACCGGGTCCGACACGGCCCCACCGGCCGGATGTCCGGCGGACCGCGCGGATGGACGGACGCCCGCCGCGGCCCGCGGACGCCGCGCCCCCGCCCCTGTCGGGCGAACCGCCCGGCCTCCCCTCCGACGCCCGGGTGCTCACCGTCAACTGCGACGGTATGGGCCCGTACCGCACGGTCGGCACCGCGGCCGTCGGCTCGGCCGGGAACGGGATCGCCGCCTCGTGCAGCCCGGTGGCACCGTGCCCCGGTGCCCCGCACGCCGTACGCCTGCTCCGGGAACGCCGGCAACGACTTCCCGGACAGCTCCTCCCCCGGCCGGGCCCGGCGGGTGGGCGGTGCACCCGGGCCCGGACGACGCGGAGTCGCGGGCGGTCGGCGGCGGCGACGGCCGTCGGGCAACGGACACCGTCCGGGCGGGCCCACCGGTGAGGGGGCCCGCCCGGACGGGAGGGGCGGCGCGGGACGGCTCAGACGTTCGGCACGCGCAGCTTGTTCCAACTGGCCGGGCCGGGGATGCCGTCCGCGTCCTTGCCGGAGTAGCCCAGCTTGCGCTGCCAGGCGGCGTACGACTTCCGGTCGGCCTCGGTCCACTCGGGGCCGGGTCCCACCTCGTAGCGCCCGCAGCCCTCGGCGACGAGCCGCTTCCCCATCGCCGTGATGATCTTGCTGGTGCGGCCGGGCCGGAAGAAGTCCGCGCCCGGGAACGGCTCGTACCGGGCGGGGGGCCTGGGCGCGGGCTCGGTGGGGCCGTCCGGTTTCCTGCCGAGCCGCCGGGCGATCCTGCCGCGCAGGGTGTCCATCGAGAAGCCGCGCGGGTCGACCTTGCCGGGCTGCCACTCCCGGTGGCCGATCACGGACTTCTCCGTCCAGCCGTGCGCGCGGCAGAGGGCGGCCGAGGCCTTCTCCATCGCCAGCATCTGCGCCTGGGGCCACGGGTCCTTGCCGTCGCCGAGGTTGACGCACTCGAAGCCGTAGAAGTGCCGGTTGCCGTCGGTGTCGGCCTCGTTGTCGTCGGGCAGCGAGCGCTCCTCGACGACGGCTCTGAGCACGTCGCCGTCGCCCAGGCCGGCGTGGTTGGCGCGGCCGTTGCCGACCAGGTGCACCACGCCCTCCTTGTCGATCACCCCGTGACAGAGCGGCCCGGGCAGCGTGGAGTGCCCCTCGTAGCACAGCTCGACGCTGTGGCCGGTGCCCCTGGTGACGGTGTGGTGGATCATCACGCCGTGCACCGGGCCCCACGGGCCCTTGTGGTTGCGGTTGTGCGATCGCCAGTTGCGGTACTCGCGGACCTCCAGTCCCTCGTCGCGCAGCGCCTTGACCAGTCGTGAGGCGCTCAAGGGCGCAGCCATCTTCCGTGCTCCTCTCGGACGTGCCCGATGTCGTGCCGGCGGTGTGCGCTCCGGGCCGCGTCAGGTGCGCGGCTCCCCGGCGTCCGGTTCCGCCGGCGTCTCCTCCTCGGCCTGTGCCTCCGCCTCGTCCCGGGCGGCCAGCGCCCTCGCCTCGGCCTCGGCCTCCGCCTCGGCCGCCAGTTCCTCCTCGCCGGCCACGGGGACGGCGGTGGCCAGCGGTCCGAAGGACAGCCGCAGGTCGGACAGGGTGCCCTCGCCCAGCACCCAGGCCAGCGGCGCGTAGTGCACCCGGATGCCGTCCGGCTCCCGCAGCAGCGGCCTGCGGGCCGCGTTCACCGGCCACTCCACCGATCCGGTGGCGGTGCGGGCCGGGACCAGCCAGTGCTCACCGGGCCGGTAGGTGCCGCCCGGCCTGAAGTAGACCTCGACGCCGTCCTCCAGCGGCAGCCACTCGCCCTCCCCGACCGGGACGGCTCCGTTCCGCAGCCGCCCGCGCGCGCCCTGCCGGCCGCGCCGCGGCGCCTCGTGGTGGTCCCAGCGGCGCAGGTACGGGTGGAGGTCGGGGCGCCGGCCGACGCCGGGCTCCGGCTCCCGGGACAGCCGTACGCGCCGCCCCGGCAGGTCCACCTCCTCCACCCGCAGCAGCGGCAGCGGTTCGCCGCGGCTGACGTGGGCGGTGTCGGCGAGTTCCACCCAGTCGCCGACGCCCAGGCCGAGCTTGTCGTCGCCGCCGAGCGAGGCCAGCTCGGCCCAGGTGCCGTCGAGGCCGTCGACGGGGAGGACCACGGAGCCGTTCTCGCGCGACCACTTGAAGGTCGCCTCGCCCGCCGCGCCGCCCTCGTGGATCTCCACCCGGTAGAGCTGGTTCTCCGGGCCCCGGTAGCGGGCGTCGGGGCTGACCGGGCACGGGTCCTCGTCGGCGCGCTCCGGCCGCCTGCTGCGGGCCGCCATCCGGGACTTCGGTGCGGACTGCTCGTCGGCCCACCTGTGGAAGGCGCCGCGCAGGGCGTCCTTGTCGGTCTCCCCCTCCGCCACGTCCAGGTGCGAGCCGGGCAGTGCCAGCACCTGCCAGACCACCTTCACGCGGGCCGCCGTGTCCGGCATCGCGGAGCCCAGGGCCACCTCGCGCAGCGCCGGGTCCTCCGCGGCGGTCACCGAGCGCTCCCACACCTTCAGGTAGGCGAGGTAGGGGAAGGCCGTGGGCAGCCGGTCGCCGGGCTTCTCGGGGTCCCGGTGGCCGTCGGGCTGGTCCCAGTACGTCCAGTGGGCGGGCGCCTGGGGTCGTCCGGCGTCCTGGGCCGGGCCGTCCGTCCGGCCGCCGTCCCCGTCGCCGTCGTGGTCGTCGACGGCCTCGCCGGGGGCGGGCCGGTCGGCGTCGCACAGGATGCCGTCGACGTAGTAGCGGCCGCCGCCGATGACCAGGTCGTCCAGGTCGTGGCTGCGGCTGTCGAGCCCGATGGCGAAGCCGGTGGCGCCGGCGGGTCCGCCGTGCCGGCCGATGAGGTCGGCGGCGAGGGTGCGGGCCTGGTGGAGCTGGATCGCCGTCTGCTCGTTGGCGTCCGCGTCGAGCTGTACGCGGCCCTGCTGGACGAGCACCGCCGAATAGTGCCGCTCCGGCCGGAAGGTGTTGCGGGAGAGATCAGCGTGCATGGGAAGGGGTCCCCCTCGGAAGGTTCCGTGCGTCTGCGAGGTCTGCGGGTGCGGGGCGACGGGCGGCGCCCCGGGCCGGCCGGTGGTCAGGTCACGAACAAGAGTCCCGCGTCGGTGCCGGCGGGCGTGTACTCGGCGAGCCGGGCGCGCAGGCTGTCCTCGCGCTGCGGGAGGTAGAGGTCGTGGAAGGCGCCCATCGACGCGCCGTCCTCCGCCCCCCGGACGATCTCCTCGGCGCAGCCGGCGGCCAGTTGCCCGTACCCGGGCGTGCCGTACCGCTCGCTGGTGAACAGCGGCCGCACCCGCCCGGCCTCCCCGGGCCCCGCCAGGTCGGGCTGGCAGCGGTACCTGCGCGGCGTCCGGGAGCCGGGCGGCACGTAGGAGTGGCGCAGGCAGCCGGTGCCGCGCCGGGCCACGTGCATCCGCCCCGTGAACACGCTGTTCTCGCCGATCTCCACGGCGTGCGCGTACACCTCGCCGATGACCGTGGCGCGGTGCGCGTGGAGCACGGCGTGCGCGTGCCGGCAGTCGGGTGCGGACAGCGCCTCCAGGTCGTGTCCGGTGGCGTCCAGGATGCTGTCGCGGAGGTGGATGTGCAGCGGGTCGGTGCCCACCTCGTCTCCGATGACCTGGACGGTGCCCAGGATGCTCCGCTCGATCTGCACGCACGCGGTGGTGCGTTCCAGGACCAGGCTCGGCTCCTCCGGCGAGTGCGGCTCGCACTGGGGCTCCAGCGACCAGCCCGGCACCAGCGTGCTGTGCCGGATGACGACGGTGCCGACCGGGCCGGTGACGTTCAGGCCGCGCCCGCTGACCAGCAGCCCGTCCAGCACGATGCGCGGCTCCCGGCCCGGCTCGCAGTCCTCCCGGGCGCGGATGTTGAGCGCGTCCGGCCGGTTGCTGTACCAGTCCAGGAGGCGGATCACCGGGCGCGTCCCCTCGGCGGCGCGCAACTGGAGCCGGTCGCCGGGTTCGAGGTCGAAGTCGAGCTGCTCCTGGTGGGCGCCGCTGTGGGTGATCTCGATGATGCCCTCGGGGCCGCAGCGTCCGGCCCGCCGGTCCTCGCGCCAGTGCGCGTACGCGTCCATGATCCGCTGGTGGGCGCGGCCGGGGCCGACCCGGTAGACCGTGGCGGCGTCGGGGGTGAGGCGGTCCTCGCGGGCGTACTCGCCGCCGCCGGTGTCGTCGGAGAAGGCGTGGTGGTAGTCGACCCAGACGCCGTGGCGCGGCGCGGAGCGCGAGCCGAAGGCGATCCGGCCGAGCACCGGGTCGACCGCCACCTGTCCGCGCCGGGGGCGGTAGCGCCAGTCGGTGAGGTCGGCGACGACGATGTCCGACGGCGGCACCAGGTCCTCCCTCTCCCCCCGCTCCCCGCCTCCGGCGAGGGGTGCCCCCGCGTCCCGCCGGATCACGAAGCTCTTGCCCGGCCCGTAGTAGTCCGCGAGCCGGTCGTGCAACTGCCGACGGCGGATGTACGCGGGGACGTTGTCGATCGTGGCGGCGTGGGCGGGGGACGGCTCCGGTTCGGGCCGGGTCACCAGCGGGGTGTCGTTGCCGAGGATGGAGAAGGTGTAGAGGTTGCGGGCCCGGTCGACGCAGTACGCGGGCGCGTTCGTCACCGAGTACGGCCTGAGCCGCCACACGAACAGCCCCACCCCGGCCGGGGTGAGCCCGCCGGGCGTGCGGCGCGAGCCCGCGCGCCGCACGTCGACCGAGCGCGCCGTCACGCCGAACGGGCCGCCCGCCAGGTCCAGCGCCGCCCCGTCGCGCAGGTCGGCCAGCCGGCCGCGGGAGAGCCGCCGTGCGTCCGCCTCGCCGGTCCCCGCCCCGTACAGCCGCACCGGCTGCCGGTGGGAGACCAGCCGCGAGAACTCCACCGCCCGCGCGGGCCAGCCGGTCACCGCCTCCGCCAGCTCCTCCAGCAGGTGCAGCGTGCCCTTGCGGCGCCTGTTGGCGACGGTGGCCGCGACGTCCCGGCGGGGCGCGAGCGCCTGCGCCAGCCGCTGCCGCGAGGTGTCCGGCGGGCCGCCGTCCCTCAGGCCGGCGGTCGGCACCCGCTCGTAGCCGGGCAGCGGACGGTAGCCCACCAGGTCGCCGAGGTAGGGCAGCACCCAGTCGGCGGCGGTCTCCACGAACCAGTCGTCGTACTGCTGCTCGACCCCGGTGCGGACGAGGTCGGCCTGCTCGGCGATCACGGCGAGCAGCGCGCGCAGGGGCTCGCCGTCCGCGCCGTGCTTACCCCTCCCGCCGTCGCGCAGTCTGTGCCACTGCGGCAGCAGCTCCGCGAGCCCGTCCGGCTCCCTGCTCATCGCTGCGTCCTCCCGTCGCTGGTCGGGCTGGTCGGGCTCGTCGGTTTCGTCGGGCTCACCGGGGGACCTCCGTCAGGATCAGCGTGTCCGCCACCTCGGGCGAGAACAGGGCGAGTTGCGCCGGCCGGACGCCCCGGAAGACGAACACCGAGCGGCCCCTGGGAAGGGGCCGGGTGTCGGTGACGTCCGGGTTGAGCCGCAGCAGTTCGGCCAGGGAGATGCCGTGGCGGGCGGCGATGTCGCCGAGCGTCTCGCCGCCGTCGGCGGTGACCGTGTGGACGCGCTCGTCGTACTCGGCGAGCCGGGCCGGTACGACCGCCTGCGGCCCGTACGCTCCGGCGGCCGGGCGCGCCGGGCCGTACGGGGCGCCGGACGCCGGCACGCCCGAGAAGACGTCCACGTCCACGTGCTCGACCCCGGGCACCGAGTGCGCCGCCGCCAGGACCTCCGACAGCCGCGCGGGCTGCCCCAGCTCCCGTCCCGCGAAGCCCAGGTCGCGCAGCAGGGCCTGCCGCACGCGCGGTTCGACGACGGCCCAGGAGTGGTCGCGCGCCACCGTCACGCGGGCCATCAGGAGCAGCAGCACCAGTTCGCGCACGTCCACGCGCACCGGCAGCCGGGAGTCGCCGTGGGCGGCGAGCGCGGCGCGCAGCGCGCGCAGGGTGTCGGAGTCGGCGCCGAGCGGCACGTCGTCCGCCCCGGCGACCGTCACGTGCAGCACCTGCCGCCGTCCGTCGAACACCTCGCGTGCCGAGGCCCGTCCGATGCCCGCCCGGGAGCGGGTGAAGTCCTCGTAGTCCCGCACGGACACCAGCCGGTCGAGCGCGGAGACGGCGAGCGGGACGGTGCGGCGGGTCAGTCCGGGCCCGTCGCCGCCCGAACCGCCGGTCGCGGGCAGCGGATTGGTGACGGCGGTGACCCCCAGCGGACGGGAGACGGCCTGGGTGACGCGGCCCGCCGCGACGTTGGCGGCGCCGCCGGTGCCGAAGCGGTAGCGGGCCCGCACGTTCTCGTGCCCGGTGGGCAGCCGCGCGCCGTGCACGCCGTCGCCGAAGGTCACGGTGGTGCGGCCGTCCCCGTCGGTGCCGATGACGTACACCCGCTCCAGTGGTCCGCGTCCGGCGAGGCTGTCGACGGGGTGCCACAGCAGTCCGTCGACCCGCACCTCCAGGGCCGGTTCGGCACCCGACGGGGTGTTCGCGGGCAGCCAGGTGAGCGGCGAGCGCCAGAGCGCGAACGTCTGGTTGGCCTTGCCCGCGTCGCCGCTGCCGATGGCCTCGTCGCGGCTCTCGCCGTGCGTCGCCGGCACCACGTTGCCGTGGATGAGCAGCGTCTCGCGCCGGTAGCGGTGCGCCAGGTCGGCGGTGAGGGTGAGCACGGTGTGGACGTGGTCGCCCGGCAGCCCGGGGTCGATCCGGTGCTCGACGGCCGCGATCACCGCCGGTTCGGCGCCCCGCACCCCGGAGGTGCCCGGGACGTCGGTGCGTTCGCCGGAGAAGACCAGCGTCCGGCCGGGGCGCAGGCCGTCGTAGAGCTCGGCCAGCTCGATCTCGTTGCCGCCCACGTCGTCGGCCAGCGGCTCGTCGGCGGGGCGCAGCGGCTCGCCGGCCGCGTGCACGGTGGTGTCCCGGATGTGGGACAGCAGGACGTCGTGCTCGTCGAGCCAGGGGTCGGCGAGGGTCAGTTCGGTGGCCCGGCCGGTGATGCCGTAACGGGCGTACGAGCCGGTGCGCACACCGGTGACGCGGGTGGTGACCAGCGCGAGCGCGCCGTCGCCGGGGATGCCGCCCGGGGCGCCCTTGCGGGGCCGTTCGACGGCGACCCAGCTTCCGACGGTGATCCGGTCGTGCACGGTGTCCAGGGCCAGGACGTTGCGGTGGACGGCCTCGGGGACGGTGGCCAGGCCGATCTCGACGCCCGCCGGTTCGCCGCCCGTGGTGTAGGCGACGGTCACCTCGTACCCGCCGTGGGTGACCTGTTCGCGCCGGCCGGGCGTCAGGTGCCGCTCCAGCGGGGCGCCGCCCTGCGCGGTGGTCCGCACGGTGACCCGCACCCGCCCGTCCGCCCCGGGCCGGGACACGAACAGCTCCGCCTCGGGCAGTCCCTCGCTCAGCGCGGCCGTCACGCCCGGCTCCTGGGAGCCGCCGTCCTGCCCGGTGCCGGTGGACAGCGCGACCCGGCCGGTGCCGAGGAGGAACTCGGTGTTGGTCGGGAGGTTCTCGGTGCGCTGCACCGACGCGGTGGCCTCCGCGTGCACGAACTCCGCCTTCACCGGGATCTTGCCCGCGGTGTCGAACACCACCCGCATGGTGGTCAGCGCGGCGCCCGTCAGCGGCCAGTCGGACTGCCGGATCACCCGGCCCCGCTCGTCCTGCACCGGCTTCAGCGGTGCCGTCGAGCCGAAGGGCGCGGCCGTCACCCGCATCGCCAGCAGGTCGGTGAGGGCGGGGGGCGGGGTGGGCACGGCCCGCCGCCAGGCCGGGTAGAGCTCGCCGGACACGGACGGGTCCAGGGCCGTCAGCAGCCGCGCCCCGAGGTCGGAGTCCGAGCCGAACAGCCGCGCCGGATCGGGCGGCGCGGCAGCGGCGGGCGGGCGGCGCGCTCCCCGGGAGCGCAGCGCGGGCAGCAGGGCGCCCAGCGCGCGGACGGCCGCGTGCTCCGGGGCCGCGTCCGGGACGCCGGACGCGGAACCGGCCGTGGCCCCGGTCGTGGTCCCCGCGTCCTCCGGGAGCATCGGCTCCAACTGCGCCGCCCGCTCCCGGAGGTCCACGAGCACGGCGCCCAGCCGCTCGAACCAGTCGCGGACCTCCTCGTACGGCGCCGCGAGGGCCTGCGCCTCCGCCAGCCGCTCCAGGGGGTCCTCCAGCCGCCGCGCGAACTGCGCGGGGGTCCGCAGCAGGTCGAGGTCCGCCCGCAGTTGCGTCAGCACCTGGTCGTCGAAGTCCTCGACGAGCCGGCTGCCCGCGGGCCGCGGGTTGGGGCTGTCGGCCGTCACCGTGATCCACCGCTGGAGCTCCTCGACCAGCTCCCCCAGGGTGGGGGGCGGGGACACCGGCAGCCCGACGGCGGTGCTGTCGTCGTCCCGGTCGATGCGGATACGCGTCACCGGCAGCAGCAGCCGCTGCCCGGGGCCGGCGGAGCCGTCGCGGTTGAAGACGAACAGGAGCCGGTCGCCGGGTGAGAGGGCGTTCGCCGTCCCGGCGACGTAGACCTCCGACCGTTCCCGCAGGTCCTCGGGCGTCAGCGGGGCGGGACGGCGGCGGCGCACCGCCAGCGCGTTCCACGACCAGCGGGCCGTCAGGTCCTCGGCCGTCTCGAACGTCTGCGGCTCCTCCTGGGAGGAGGCGGGCACGCTGTGGCTGCGCGCGCCGCGGGGGATCAGCACCGGGACGTCCTCGCGGCTGCGCGGGTCCCGGTCCACCGTGTACGCCAGGTAGGTGCCGGCGGCGACCCCGGGGCGCGGCCGGTGTCCGACCAGCCGTCCCAGCCGCACCAGCGAGCGGTGGTCGTCCGCGGTGCGCAGGTAGCCCTCGTCGGCGATCCGCTCGGAGTGGAAGGTCAGCAGGTCGCCCAGGACCGCCCAGGCGTCCAGCAGCGCGATCGCCGGGTCGTCGGCGGTCCGCGCCGTCAGCCCGCGCAGGGCGGGGTGGGCGGGCGAGGCCAGCCGGTCGAGCATGGCCGCCAGGAAGGAGCCGTACTCGCCCACCCGGTGGTCGAGCGCGGTGCGGCCGGGCGGGTTGTGGGGGGCGCGCGGCGCGCGCCGCTCGTCGTGGCCGCCGCAGCCGCAGGAGCAGCCGCCGCGTCCCTTGGTGCCGTCGCGGTGCTCGCCGGTCATCGCGCGCCTCCGAGTGTCAGCGTGAGCCGGCCGTTCTCGGGCCGCTCCGGGTCGTTGTCGCACTGGGCGACCTCCAGGGGGCCGAGCCGCAGCACACCGTCCTCCAGTGCCGAGTCGCCGGTTCCGTCCGGGGCATCGGTGGAGGCGTCCGCGAACAGCCGCCGCAGCCGGATGACCCGTACGCCCTCCACGCCCGGCACGGCCGCCGCCACCGCCACCAGGCGGCTCAGCCGCACCGGCTCGCCGAAGCCGAGGGCGTCGGGGTGGAAGAAGCCGAGCCGGCCGCCGGGCAGACGGCCGTTGCCCAGCGCCCGGTGCAGGTCGGCCAGGATCCGGCCGTGCTGGTGGCCGGGGGCCGCGCACACCTCCAGGGCGATGTCGAGGGGCACCGGCCGCGCGGATTTGACCACCAGGTCGTGGCCGATGCGCCGGTACGCCTCCAGTGCGTGCGCCACCGCGTCCAGCAGTTCGGCGGGCGCCTGCCCGGTGCCGTCGGCGTCGACGGCGACGTGGACCTCCTGCACGCTGCCCGTCCAGCGGATCTCGGCCGCCGCGCGCTGTACGCCGGGCAGGGCGGACGCCAGTTCGGCGTAGTCCCCGGCGGTGACGGCGCGCAGCCGCACCCGCTTGATGTCGAGCGGTGCCAGGCGGCGCACCCGCTCCACGGGCTCCGGCTCGGTGCCGCCGACGGCCGGCAGCGGGTTGCGCACCCCGGCCACCGGCGGCGGGTCGCCGCTGTCGACACCGTGCCCGGACCGGCAGAGCACCAGGTGGTTGATGGACTCCGCGCCGACGTTGCCGGCCGTGCCGCCGCCCAGCCGGTAGTGCGCCGCGAGGACGGTGCCGGGCTCGGGCCGTGCGCCGTGGCGGCCGTCGCCGAAGCGCAGCGCGAGCCGCCCGTCGTCCTCCAGCTCGCCGACGAAGTGCCGGTCGCGGGGTCCGCTGTCGAGCAGGTCACGGCGCGGCTCCCACGCCTCCTCGCCCTCCTCGTCACCCCTGCCGTGCCCGGCGTCTCCGCCGTCCCCGGCGGGGACCAGCCGTACGGCCGGGAGCGCCGCCCGCGGGTCCTGGACGACCGCGGACGCGGGCCCGGACAGCTCCGGCGCGTCCGGGTGCAGCCCGGCCGCGTACGGCGGGCCCCAACTGTGCGCGATCTCCCAGGCCGTCCGCCCGTCCAGGACGCGCCCGGCGCGGGCCCTGGCCGTCAGCACCTCCAGGCGGCGCCGCTTGGCGGCCAGCAGCCGGTCGCCGCGGTGCAGCAGTTCGCGCAGCGCGCGCTCCGGGTGGCGGCGCAGCTCCAGCCGCTCCAGCACCCGCAGCCCGAACAGCACGGTCAGCTCGCCGATCTCCGCCTCGTCCAGCCCGTCGCGGTCCCGGGCGCTGCGCCACAGCTCCACCAGCCGCCGCCGGACCCGGCCGGGGACGGCGGCCAGCCGTTCGGCCTGCCCGGCCGAGACGTGGCGCGGGTCGGGGAACGGGGCGGCCTGGGTGACGGGGAAGCGGTGCAGCAGCGGGCGGAAGCGCGGGACGATGCCCGGGTAGACGGACTGGGCGAGCAGCGTCTCCAGGGCGGCCGCCTGGTCGTGGGCGGTGCCGGGCACCACCTTCTCCCGCCGCTTCCCGGCCGGCTCCACTCCCAGCCCGGCCCGCCGCACCGCCTCCTCGCCGACGACCGCGAACAGCTCGCGCACCTGGTCCGGCGTCAGCAGCCGTCCGCAGCCGGTCTGTTCGAGGCGGTCCTGGATCAGCCGGCCGGGCCGGTTGCCCCCGGCCGGGTCCGCGGCGGACCGGCAGCCGAAGGCCGGCGGTTCGCAGGAGGGGACGACGGCCGGCACCGGCGGCACGGTCAGCAGCTCGGGGGTGCGGCCGCAGAAGGTGAGCGAGCGGCCGTGGTCGACGAGCGCCACGTTGCCGCGGGCCACGCCGACGTCCTCCACCGGCTCGCAGTCCCGGCCGCCGAGCGTGGTCAGGCACAGCGGGAAGGCGAGGGCGTCCTCGCGGGCCCAGGTCACCTCCAGCACCGGCTGGTCGCACAGCCGGTCGACGGCCGGGGTGACGGAGGTCAGGCGCACGGCCTGCCGGTGGGCGGGATCGGCGTCGCCGGGCGTTCCCGAGCGCGGGCCCTTGACCTCCTCCAGCACCAGCAGGTCACCGGGCCGCAGGTCCAGGGCGCGTTCCTCGCACGTCTCGTCGGCCCACTCGTCGCGCAGGGTGGCGGACGTGGCGCCCCTGGGCAGCAGGCACTGCTCGCCGTCCCAGGTCCAGAAGCGGATGGTGTTGTGCTCGGGCCGCAGCCGCAGCGGCGCGTCGGTGACCGGTTCGAAGACCTCCACCGAGCCGCGCTCCTCCAGCACGGCCAGGTCGCCGTCGTCGATGACCGTGCCGGGGCCCGGCCGGTCGCGCGGGCCGGGGGTGCGCACGTCGACGGCGGCGAAGCGGTACGTCCCGGCGCGCAGCGTCAGCGGCCGCGCCACCTCGACGGTGACGAACGCGCGGGCGTTGCAGCCGTCGTGCATCGGATAGTCGATCAGCCTGACGTGGCGGCGCACGGAGACGCGGCGGCGCGCGGTGTCCAGGTACGCCTCGGTGGCCACCGCGTCCTGCTGGTGGCTGATCTGGTCGGCGGTGTACGCCAGCAGCTCGACCAGGGTGGTGCCCAGGTCGGCCGGGTTGCGTTCGATCCAGTCGGGCGCCGTCAGGGCCAGCCGGTCCATGACGAGCCGGCGCAGGGTGTCGTAGTCGCGGGCGGTGTAGTCGATGACGGGGGCGGGCCGGAAGGTCTCCGGCACGTCCGGGGGTTCGTCCGCGCAGTCGAAGGGCGAGGGGCGGTCGGGGTGGAAGGAGAACTCGGCGGCGTGGTAGCGCTGGTCGAAGCCGGGGTACGGCTCGGTGCCCGGACGCCCGTACGGGTCGGTGTCGACGATCGCCAGCCGGTAGCGGCCGGTGTCGCCCCTGCGGTCCACGGTGACGTACAGCAGGTCGTCGAGTTCGGGGTCCTCCTCGCGCTCGACCTCCACCGCGACGGCCTCGATGCCGGTGACGCGCCGGCCGCCGTCGATGCGGATGTTCTCCGGGCCCAGGCCGCGGGGCGCCTTGCCGAGGAAGGTGACGGTCAGGGTGAGCCCGTCGCCGGCGACCTCGACCGCGTCCACGCCGTTCAGCCGTGCCGCGCGCACCCGGCCGCGCCGGCCGCCCGGGTGGCGGGCCGTCCCGCTCGGACTGCCGCTCATGCCGCGCCCCTCCCCTCGAACACCTCGTCGCGCCGGCTCGCGGTGGCCCGCACCACGTAGCGCAGATGGACGCGGACGACGTTCTCCTCGCTCACCACGTCCAGGTCCTCCACCTCGATCAGCTCGCCCAGCCAGCGCTGGAGCGACGCCTGTACGGACAGCTCCACGGCGGAGGCCAGCTCCGGGCTGTTGGGGGTGAACACCAGGTCGAGCAGCCCGCAGCCGAAGTCGGGGCGCATCACGCGCTCCCCGGGGCTGGTGAACAGCAGTTGCTCGACCAGGTCGCGCACGTGCTCGTCGTACGCCGCGTGCGCCGTCCGCCCGCGCCGGTCGACGCGGAACGGGAAGGCGATGTCCCTGCGCGCCGTCCTGGCCCTCATCCGCAGGTCGCCCCCTCCCCCTCCGTGGCCGTGACGACCGGCGCGCCCTGCGGTACCAGGCCGGCGGTGAGGCACAGTCCCGGCGTGTTCTCCAGCAGCAGCGGCGAGCCGTCGACCAGCACCCCGCCGGAGGCCGGCGTCCAGCGGACGCCGGTGCACGGCACGGGGACCCCGTCGACGGTGTGCCGGCAGCCGGTGACGGCGTGGACGGCCGCGCCGGTGGCGACGGGCTGCCCGTCGACCAGCACGGCGCGCGTCCCGCCGCCGGGGCCGGTGGCGGCCGCCCGGCCGCCGTGCGGGCAGCCGATCACGGTGCCCGCGTGGATGACTTTCCCGGACAAGCTCTTCTCCCCCGTCTCGGTCAGCGTTTGATGGGCACGATCAGCCGGCCCTGGTTGATGTCGACCCGGTCCCCGGCCACCGAGACCGAGGCCCCCTGCCCGTTGTCGATGTGGATGCCGTCCCGGGTGATGCGGATGGACGGGCCCGGCCTGCCGTCGGATCCCGGGGCCTGGAGCAGGATCCCGGTCTCCGGGTCGTCGGAGAGCACGATCTTGTGGTGGCCCTGGGTCTCGAGGACCACCGGTTCGGCTCCCGCCCGGGCCCCGGCCCGGGCGTCCGCGGGCAGCTCGCTCTCCTGCCCGTACCAACAGCCCGTCCAGACCGGGTAGCTGGGGTCGCCCTGCTCGAACTCGATCCAGACGCCGGCCCCCTCAGTGGGGATCACGTACTGGCCGGCCCCCGTGCCGGTGAACGGGAAGCAGGGCATGGCCCAGGTGGAGGCCTCGTCGCCGAGCACGTCCGGGACGAAGGCGGTGATCCGACCCATGCGCAGCGGATCGTCGTTGTCCGCCACCCGGCCTCTGAACTTGCCGAGGAAGCGGTTGTTCGGTGCTGGCGCCATGCGGACTGCTCCTGGTCGAATCTGTTCGTCTCTACGGGTCTGTTCGTCTCTACGGGCGGACGGTGGTGCTGCGCGCGATCAGGCCCTCGCGCGAGAGCGTGAAGTTCTGCCGGTACGAGCCGGGCGTGAGGTTGTGCGTGACGGAGGTGACGTAGTAGTCGCCGTCGTACGTCACGCCCGCGCCGCGCACGCCGACGAGTTCGCGCGGGCGCAGGACGTAGCCGTGGCGGTTGACGTCGAGGTGCCCGGAGCCGGAGATCGCGTCGGCGGAGGTCGCGGCGCGCGCGAGGGCTTCGGCCTGGACCTGGGCGAGGTCCTTCTTGGCGGTGCCGGACAGCCGACGGCGCTTGAGCGCCGGGCTCGCGCGCCTGCCCAGCGGCGGGCGCAGCGGGCTGATGTCGGGCTGCGGGATCAGGGGCGACTCGCGGGTGAGCGGGTCCTGCCAGCGGGCCTGCGGCTCCTCGCGGGCGGCACCGTCGTAGGCGAAGGTGAGCTGGTCGACGGTGGAGTTGACGTCCATGTTGACGTTGAGTGCGTGCTGCCGCTGCCCGAGGCGGCGCTGCGGGCCCCAGTAGGCGGTGGAACGGCCGGGCTCCGGGCCGGGTTCGAGGTAGAAGACGTAGCCGTTGGCGCGGGCGAGTTCGTTGACGTAGGCCAGGTCCGTGCCCGTCTGGTAGTCCACCCGGTACTGCTCGCGGGGCTGTTGGACGATCTGCTCGGGGACGACGTCCGGGTGGATGCCGTAGTCGGCGTACTTGACGAGGATGCGCTCCACGCGCCGGGCCGGGGAGAGGTTCGGGTAGCGGTCCGCCCTCTCCTCCAGGTCCATCAGGAGGGTCAGGTCCTCACCGGTGACGGTCAGCGTCGTCTGTCCGGGCTGGTTGCTCGCCCCGACCTCCTGCCGCACGATCAGCCCGTCGAGGAGGACGGTCGTGGTGCCCCTGACGGTCGTGGTGAGGATGACGCGGGTGCGGGGGTCGAAGAACCCCTCGGGCAGTAACCGCTCGATGATCGCGCCCCTCTTGGTGAGGTCGAACGCCAGTTGGAAGCCCGAGCGTTCGCCCGCGGTGCCGGTGATCTGCGCGGACAGCAGTGCCTCGCTCACCGCCCGGGGCACGGGCCGGGTGAGCCTGGGCCCCATGTGCAGGGTGAGGTGGATCGGCCCGCCGCCGACGTGCTCATCGGCCATGTGCGCCCCCGCGGGGGAAGCCGCCCGGGAGCGGGATGTCGATCTCCCGGCCCGGCTCGGCGGTCAGCTCGCGCGGGTCGAGGACGGGGTTGGCATCGGCGATCCGCCACCACTGGGAGGGGTCGCCGAAGTAGCGCTGGGCGAGCTGGTCGGGACGCTCGCCACTGCGCACGGTGTGGACGACGGTGTCCTCGTCCCGCTCCTCGGGCAGCGGCGGCAGCAGGCGCCGCCTGGCGTACCGCACCTCGGTGCCGTCGGGCCTGCGGTGCACCGCGATCTCGGCGTCGTGGTAGCGGCTCGTCCTCGGGTACGGATGCGATCCGGGGATCGCGTCCAGCGGGCTCTCGTACTGTTCGTGGGAATCGGCCATGGCTGTGCTACACCCTCCCCATCCCGATGTCGGCCCCGGTCAGCCCGAGCGCCCCGAGGCTGCCCGCGCGGGCGGCGCCGGCGAGGCGCTCCTTCTGCGCGAGGTGCGCCAGGTACAGCTCGGCACCGCGGTGCCCGGCGGGCAGATCGCTGACGGTGAGCACCTTCATGCCGATGCTCAGGGACGCCCGTATCGGATTCAGGTTCACGTCGAACGCGGACTCGTTGACGGACAGCTCGGTCAGCCGCACGGGCATGACGCGCTTGCTGCCCCAGGTGAACAGGGTCAGCGGCATCTCGATCGGGCTAATCTCGATGCTGCCCTTCTGCGCCAGCCGCGTGCCCTCCCTGAGCTGGGCCGTGGTCGGCTGCACGAGCATCTCCAGGACGGCGAGCTGCGGGTGGATCCCGTCGGGCGCCGCCACTTCGAACTGGTCGGTGGCGTCGATCTCGGCGGTGAACTTCCACGTCTCCTGCGCCGGCCCCTTCAGCCGCAGCGCCTCGTTCCGGTCTCCCCCACTCCCCCCGCCCCCGGCATCACCACTGCTCCCGGCAGCCTGGGGGCTCAGGCTCCGTTCGAGGGTGTCGGGGTTGAACTGCAGCACGATGATGCGCTGCGGCGTCCCGCGCTCGGGGTCGACGATGACGATGCCGGAGCGGATGGGCTTGGGGATGTCCGCGTAGCGGGTCACAAGATTCTCCGATCTCGTCAGTGTTGGATCTGCGTGCTCGATACACGGCATCCGTCGCACCAGAAGCAGTAGATGATCCCGTCGTACTTCATGTCACCGAAAGGGGTCCGACCGCAGTCCATCGTCGCGGCATAGGGCATGGAATTCCCGCAGTCGGGACACCTGGGATGAATATCCGGATCTCGCCACGCCGGCAGACCTCCGACCTGGTGACCAGCATTCCCCGGCATTTCCCGGAGACTGATTCCCGTCTGGTTCGGATGCCTTTCCAGAACAAGGGAGAGTTCCCCCGGCGTAATGGACGCACTTGGATCACCCGACCCCTTGGGGCCGTAGAAGACATGCATCCCGCCAGTACCCACCCGGACGGTGATCGAATCCATGATGCCGCAGTCACATGAGTACCAGTAAAAAACCGGGTCGTTCACAAAACCGTACGGAAGTGATCGCGCGGACAGCTTGAGCAGGCGCGCCGCGGGCGCCTCGCACACATGGCACACCGGTACTTCGCCCCCCGGGGGGCCGCCGACGACATGGGGACCCTCCCCTCGGCCGGATACGAACCCCCTAAACGCCGGCCAACTTCCCGCTGGCTTCCCCGTGTCCGGAAGCTGTCCCGCCAATTCGATCAACGTCTCCCACTGCGCGGAATCCTCGACCTCACCGCGGACAGACCGGATGAGTTCCCTGGCACGCTCGGTTCGAATGTAGGCGAGAGCGATCAATGCACGCAGGTCACCACTACGGCGCCAGTCCTCCAGAAAGCTCTCCGCTTTGCCGTCGGGCGCCCCGGACAACAGGGCGCGCCGGACGTACTCGTCATCGATCCGTTCCGCGAACGGACGAAGCCGTTCCGGAAAGTATTTTCCGACGACGAAGACCACGTCTGAGAGCGCAGGCACGGAATCTCCGTGCGCCAGGTAGTCCGAGACGAGTTCGTCGATCATCGCCTCGGGCAGCCAGGGAACCAACCGCGAGACCGCGGAGAGCAGCCGAGGTTCACGTCGCAACCGGTCCGCTGCGCGCGTCTTCTCCTCCACGGCCCCGGGAATGAACTCGAAGTATTGCGTAAGGTAGGCGGCAATGCGTCGGCTGTCAGTCCGAAGGAGGCATTCGAGCGCAGCCGAAGTTCCACGGTCCGGCTCCGCCGCGAGCCGCGCGAACACCTGCATCCGCTGCTCCGGAGCCGAGATGTCTTCTCGCGTCAGAATTTCCTCGATCTCTTGCAGAAATTTCATCTCTTGGCTTCCTTCAGATACTTCAACATCAGCGCATCGATCTCCAGGGAGTGCTCGATAATTCGCTTGTTGACCAAATTCTTGTAGTGCCGTGCGAAGTGGGCTACGTATTCTTTCGTCAGTTCGTCGGGAGGCGGCGGACCCTTGAGGAACTTGAAATAGTGTTCAAAGTCCTTCTTGGCCGCCAGAGTGAGGTTCCTGGCGTCCTCCTGGATCTGAGCGTCAGTGTTCTTGTTTCCGTAGGTACGCCCCTCCTTGTGTATCCTATGGGGCAACATGACCGCCAGGGCATTATTGTAGTGCGCCTTTCCATTGGGGTCCTTCCGCGTACGCAGAACCGGCTCGCCGAGCACTTCTCCCCGTTTTTTCTCAAGTTCCGCCTGGCCTCGCTCGGTCAGTTCCTCATTCGCCTCCTGGTCTAGGAGTTCCCGCAGTCGGGGGTCCCTCGCCGCCGCTTCCTCCAGCTTCGCCTTCTGCCTGTTCTTCGCCGCCAGAAAGACCGCGGCCCCGGAGGGAATGTGGTCGGGTGTCAGATCGTCTTTCCTCTTGGCGCGGTATCCCGGCCGGGGTATGCCGTCGCGTGGGATACGCGCCCCCTCCACATACGGGAGCGTCTCACCGACCTGCACATACTGGTTCTTCGGGACATTGAGGGGGTTGTCCTTGAGAAGCTTCTCCAATTCCGGGTTCAACGGTACGTCGGTCTCACCCTCCCCAGCTGGCATGCCGGGGTTGAGGTGCGCCATGATGGCGAACTTCTCCCGGCCCTGGATTTCCAATGCGGTAAGCCGGTACCAGGCACGCATTCCCGCCAGCGTCGCCTGCATCACCTGGCGGTGCACCCCTCGGTCGAGCAAACGCTTCAGCCGGGGACGGATTCGCGCGACGATCCTCCGCAGTCTGTCCGTCTTCGACTCAGAGGAGTTCTCCCTCTGCCGTCTCTGCTCACGCTGCCACCACCTCTGTTCACGCGCTCTCTGCTGCTGCCGCCTCTGCTCCTGGCGGCGCTTCTGCTGGTCGCGGAGGAGGTCGCGGCGGCGACGGTAGGCGTCGCGCATGCGGCGGGCGTTGTTGTCGAGGGAGCGGTCGAGGCGGCCGTCGCGGTCCTTGCGGTCGAGGGCCTGCCTGGCTCTGCGGATGCGGTTCTGGGCGGCCTTCACCGTCTGCTGCGCGCGGTTCGCG
>NZ_DASQNP010000228.1:0-10502 GCF_035644915.1 Streptomyces sp. | reverse complement strand
GCCGCCCCGGCCAGCAGGCAGCAGGCGGGGGCGGCGACGAGCACGGGGTCCACGCCGAGCGCTCCGCCGCCGGACGTGAGGGCGCCGCCGGACGCCCGCCGCGCCAGTTGCCCGTAGGCCACCACGGCGACCGCCAGCAGGCCCAGGTCGGCCCCGGCCCGTACCGCGGCGCCGAGCACCGGGCGGCGCGCCCGTGCGGCCCGCTCCCGCACGTGGGTGCCGTGGCGGCGCAGGTGGGGCGCGGTCAGCGCCGCCACGCAGCCCAGGGCCACCAGGCCGGCGACCACCAGGGGCCCGCCGCCCGCCACCGCGGGGACCCGTACGCCGGCCTGCGCCAGGGCGCCGTGCCCGGCCGACAGGCCCACCAGCGGCCCGGCCAGCAGCACGGAGGCGACCGCCGCCGGGACCGCCGGCAGCAGCGCCTCACCGGCCGCGAGGGCCGCGATGCGTCCCCGGGTGGCTCCCCGTGCCCTCAGCAGGGCGTTCTCCCCGGCGCGCCGCTCGTTCAGCGCCCCGGCCACCAGGAGCATCACGCCCGCGGCCAGGACCGCCAGTTCGACCGCGCCCACCAGGATCGCCGACCGGCTCACCAGCAGCGACCGCTCCGTCTCGGACAGCAGGTCGGGCAGTTCGGTGGTGACCTGGACGCCGCCGGTGGCCGGGTCCTCGCCGAGGCGGGCCACGGCCCGGCGCACACTGTCCCGCAGCCGGTCGGTGCGGTCGGTGGTCACCGCCGAGAAGTCCGCCCGCGCCTGCCAGGACATGGCGGCCGGGGCGACCCGGCCGCCGGTGAACACCGAGGGGTCGGTGAGCAGCGGCCCGTAGGTGGTGAAGCCGACCGTGCGCACCCCGCGGCCGGCCAGCGGGTCGAGGCGCCAGTACGGGGCGCCGCGGTCCGCCGGGCGGTAGACGCCCGTCACCCGGATCCGCAGCGGCGGGCCGCGGCGCCGGTCGGCGAGGGTCAGCCGGTCGCCGGGACGCAGGTCCAGCGCGCGGGCCGCCGCCTGCGGCACGGCGACCGGAACGGCGTCCGCGGCCTTCGCCGGACCCGGGCGGGTCCCCGCGGTGAAGGACACCCGGGAGGTGTCGAAGGTGGCCAGCAGCGTCAGGCGCGGGTCGTCCGCGCCGGAGCCCGCCGTCCGCTCCCCCCGCTCCCCGCGCGGCAGTTGGTAGGGGCCCGACCGGGTGCTGGCGGCGACGCGCACCGGCAGTCCGTCGAAGGCGTCCCGCGCGGCACGGCGCACCAGCGCGTCGCACCGCGCCCGGTTGCCGGCGTCGACGCCGGCCTCGGCCTCGAGCAGGGTCCTGGCGACCGACCGGTGCTGGAGCACGCGGCGCAGGCCCGCGTCCGCGACGGCGTCGCCGAACACCGCGAGCGCGGTCAGCGCACAGCTTGTCAGGAGGACGGTGAGCAGCACGGCGGCCACCAGCGGCCGGTGCGCCCACGTCCGCCGGACGAGGAATTCCAGCACGGTCCCCCCGAACCCCTGCGGCCGGACGGCGTCTCCCGCCCTCCGGAGGGACAACAGTGTGCCGCACCGGTGGCGGGAGCGCACCGCCGGTGACCGGCATCCGCCGGTTTCCGTCCCCACCGGTTCTCCACCGGTCCGCGCGGTCCGCGGCACCCGGGCGCCGCCCGGCCGTCCGGCGGTTCCCGGGCCGTCCACCGGACGCAAGCGAACGCAAATGTCTTGCATGATTTGCGCTACTCTTGCGCTCATGACGCGACGACTTGCCCAGGTGGCCAAGAAGGTGGGGGTCAGCGAGGCCACGGTCAGCCGGGTGCTCAACGGGAAGCCGGGGGTCTCCGAGGCCACCCGGCAGGCCGTGCTGACCGCGCTGGACGTCCTCGGCTACGAGCGCCCCACCCAGTTGCGCGGCGAGCGGGCCCGTCTGGTCGGTCTCGTCCTCCCCGAGCTGCAGAACCCCATCTTCCCCGCCTTCGCCGAGGTGATCGGCGGCGCCCTGGCGCAGCAGGGCCTCACCCCCGTGCTGTGCACCCAGACCAAGGGCGGGGTCTCCGAGGCCGACTACGTCGACCTGCTGCTGCAGCAGCAGGTCTCCGGCGTGGTGTTCGCGGGCGGCCTGTTCGCCCAGGCCGACGCCCCGCACGAGCACTACCGGCTGCTCGCCCGGCGCCGGATCCCGGTCGTCCTCGTCAACGCCCCCATCGAGGGGCTCGACTTCCCCTGCGTCTCCTGCGACGACGCCGTGGCGGTCGAGCAGGCGTGGCGGCACCTGTCCTCCCTCGGGCACGAGCGGATCGGCCTGGTCCTCGGCCCGGGCGACCACGTGCCCTCCCGGCGCAAGCTCGCCGCCGCCCGGGCGGCGGCCGGGGCGGCCGGCGCCGCGCTGCCGGACGAGCGCGTCGAGCGCGCGATGTTCTCCCTGGAGGGCGGCCAGGCGGCCGCGGCCAGGCTCCTGGAGCGCGGCGTCACCGGGATCGTCTGCGCCAGCGACCCGCTGGCGCTGGGGGCCGTACGGGCGGCCCGCCGGCGCGGTCTGGCCGTCCCCGGCGACGTCTCGGTGGTCGGCTTCGACGACTCGGCCTTCATGACCTGCACCGAGCCGCCGCTCACCACCGTGCGCCAGCCCATCGAGGCGATGGGGCGGGCCGCGGTCGAGCTGCTGTGCGCGCAGATCCAGGGCGGTCAGGTCCAGCACGACGAGCTGCTCTTCGAGCCCGAGCTGGTCGTGCGCGGGTCGACGGCCCAGGCCCCGCGGTAGCGGGCCGCGGCCTCCCCCACGGCCTCCGGGACCTCCGGCGAAATTCCCGTACAGCGCGCCTCCGACAGGACGCAGGCGCTGTCAATCTTTTACGAAATCTGCGCGAGATATTGCGGACATCTGTTGGCGGTGGTTGAGTGTCCACGCCCCGCACCGCGCCGACCGCGGGTCCTCCACGTCCTGCCCGAAGGGGACCACCGATGAGAAGTGCCCGGTTCCGCCGTACCCGCCTCACCGCCGCGACCGTCCTCGCCTCCGCCCTCGCCCTGACCGCCCTGACCGCCTGCGGCACCAGCAGCAGCGACGGCGGGGAGGACTCCGGCGGCGGTTCGTCCGACCCGTCGGCGCCCCTCGATCCGAAGACGCGACTGACCCTGACGATCGACTGCATGCCCCCCAAGGCCAAGGCCGCCGAGCGCAGGCAGTGGACGGAGGACGTCAGGGAGTTCAACAAGAGGTACCCGAACATCAGGATCGAGGGCCGCTCCACCCCGGGCCAGTGCCTGGAACCCCCGCGCTTCACGGCGATGCTGAAGGCCAGGTCCCAGCCGGACGTCTTCTACACCTACTTCACCGACCTCAAGCAGGTGCTCGACAACGACGGCGCCGCGGACATCACCGAGTACGTCACCGAGCAGACCGTCCCGGCGCTGGACGACATCGACCCCGCCGTCCTGGACTCGCTCCGGCACCAGGGCAGGCTCTACGGCCTGCCGACCAGCAACTACCGGATGGGCCTGCTGATCAACCGCAAGCTCTTCGAACGGGCCGGGCTCGATCCCGACCGGCCGCCGCGCACCTGGGAGGAGGTCCGCACCGCCGCGAAGAGGATCGCCGGCCTCGGCGACGGCATCGCCGGCTTCGGCACGTACAGCACGGCCAACACCGGCGGCTGGCACTTCACCGCCCAGCTCTACAGCCTCGGCGGTGACGTCGTCGACGCGAGCGGCCGGAAGGCGGCGTTCGCGGGCGCGCCGGGCCGACGGGTCCTGGAGAACCTCCGCACCATGCGCTGGGAGGACCGCAGCATGGGCGAGACCCAGTTGCTCAAATGGGGCGACCTGCAGAAGCGGATCGCCTCGGACAAGCTCGGCATGTACCTCGCCGCGCCCGACGACATCACCTACATGGTGCAGCAACTGGGCGCCGACTACGGCAACTTCGGCATGGGCCCGATCCCGGGCGGCAAGGCCACCCTCTTCGGCGGCAACAACTACATGATCAAGAAGGGCAGCTCCCCCGACAAGATCAAGGCCGCCGTCGCCTGGCTCAACTTCAAGAACCTCACGGTGGGCGAGGGCCAGTTCGACTGGGCCCGCGCCAAGGCCGACAAGCTGCCCGTCGGCCTGCCGCAGCCCGACTTCTGGCTGAACGGGAGCAAGGAGAAGGACGACGCGAACCGCGCCGCCAACGCCACCGTGCCGATCGGGAACTTCAAGACCTTCACGGACCACCCGGTCGAGGGCAGGACGGAGCCGCCCCGGGCGCAGGAGATCTACAAGATCCTGGACACCGTGGTGTCCGGCGTCCTCACCAACCGGGACGCGGACGTGGACAAGCTGCTCTCCACCGCCGCGTCCCAGGTCAACCAGATCCTCGCCCACCCGTAGCCGCCCGCGCGGGGGCCGGGCCGAAGCCCTCCGGCCCGGTCCGGTCCCCGTCCGCAGCAAGGAGCGACCGTGTCGGCCCCCACCGTGTCCACGCAGTCCACCCGGCAGGCGGCCGGGCCCCGCCGTCCCCGTCCCGGTCCCGCGGTGGGCCCGCCGGCCGGCGGGGCGTTCCGCCAGGCGCTGCGCCGCCAGCTCACCGCGCACGGTTTCCTGATCGGCGCCGTGCTCTGCTTCGCGTTCTTCTCCTGGTACCCGATGGTCAGGGAGTTCCTCCTGGCCTTCCAGCGGACCGAGGACGGACGCACCACCTGGGCCGGCTGGTCCAACTTCACCACCGTCGCGAACGACCCGGCGTTCTGGCAGGCCTGGCGCAACACCCTGCTGTTCACCCTGCTCGCCCTGGTCCTCGGCTTCGCCGTCCCCTTCGTCGTGGCGCTCGTCCTCAACGAGTTCCGGCACGCCCGGGGCTATCTGCGGATGCTGGTCTACCTGCCGGTGATGCTCCCGCCCGTCGCGTCGGTCCTGCTCTTCAAGTACCTCTACGACCCCGGCTACGGCCTGTTCAACGAGATCCTGGCCTTCCTCCACCTGCCCGAGCAGCAGTGGCTGCAGGACCCCGACACCGCCATGCTCTCCGTCGTCATCGCGGCGACCTGGATGAACATGGGCGGCGCCACCCTGATCTACCTCGCCGCCCTGCAGGACATCCCCGGGGAGCTCTACGAGGCGGCCGAACTCGACGGCGCGGGCCTGCTGCGCAAGATCTGGCACGTCACCGTTCCGCAGACCCGGCTGGTCCTCTCGCTGATGCTGCTCATGCAGATCATCGCGACCATGCAGGTCTTCACCGAGCCGTTCCTGCTCACGGGCGGGGCGGGCCCGGAAGGGGCGACCACCACCGTCGTCCACCTCATCTACCAGTACGCCTTCAACTTCAACGACTACGGCGGCGCAGCCGCGCTCGGCCTGCTCCTGCTCGTGCTGCTCGCGGGGTTCTCCGCCGCGTACGTGCGGCTCGGCCGCGGCGGCGGGGACGAGTAGGGCCGGGAGGAGACCGATGTCCACACGCACGCTCATCCCGCCCGCGCAGCTCGCGCGGCCCCGCGGCCGGTTCCTCTACCGGGTGGTCCTCACCCTGGTGGTCGTCCTGTTCACGCTGGTCTTCCTCGGCCCGCTGTACTGGATGGTCTCCGGCGGGCTCAAGACCACCCAGGAGGCCGTCCAGTCGCCGCCGACCCTCCTGCCCGACGGCGTCCACCTGGAGAACTACTCCCAGGCCTGGGAGGTCATGGACCTGTCCCGGTTGCTGTTCAACACGCTCTACTACGCCCTCGGGGCCCTGGCCTTCCAGCTCGTCCTCGACGTCGCCGCGGCCTACTCGCTCTCCAGGCTCCGGCCGGTCCTGGGCAGGGCCGTCCTCGGCATGATGCTGGCGACCCTGATGATCCCGGCCACCGTGCTGGTGGTGCCGCAGTACCTGACGGTGCTGGACGTGCCGATCGTCGAACGCAACCTCCTCGACTCGCCCTGGGCCATCTGGCTGCCGTCCGTCACCAACGCCTTCAACATCTTCCTGCTGAAGCGGTTCTTCGACTCGGTCCCGGGCGAACTCCTCGACGCCGCGTCCATCGACGGCGCCGGACCGCTGCGCACCCTGTGGTCCGTGGTCCTGCCGGTGTCCCGGCCGATCCTGGGCGTCGTCTCCATCTTCGCGGTGGTCGGGGTCTGGAAGGACTTCCTGTGGCCGATGCTCACCCTGCCCGACCCCGCCAAACAGACGCTCAACGTCGGCATCTACTCGCTCTCCAGCGGCGTGCCCGAGAACGTCCTCATCGCCGCGCTCACCATCGCCTCCGTCCCGATGCTGATCATCTTCCTGGTCTTCCAGCGGAACATCATGAGCGGCCTCACCGCGGGCGGCCTCAAGGGCTGACCGGGCCCCGGCCGCCCCCGACCACACCCCGAGTCCCCGACCGCCCCCGACCACACCGCCCACCCGCCGAACCCCGCAGCCGACCGCCGCGGGACGCTCCGCCGTCCGGCCGGCGGAGCCCCGTGCCCGACGTGCCCGAAAGGACCGCCACGTGGCAGCCTCCCCCTCGCACCCCACCGACGACTGGTGGCGCGGCGCCGTCATCTACCAGGTGTACGTCCGCAGCTTCGCCGACGGCGACGGCGACGGCACCGGCGACCTCGCGGGCGTCCGGGCGAAGCTGCCCTACCTCGCCGAACTGGGCGTCGACGCGCTCTGGTTCACCCCCTGGTACCTCTCGCCGCTGGCCGACGGCGGCTACGACGTCGCCGACTACCGCACCATCGACCCGGCGTTCGGCACCCTGGCCGAGGCCGAGAAGCTCATCGCCGAGGCCCGCGGGCTGGGCATCCGCACCATCGTCGACATCGTCCCCAACCACGTCTCCGACCAGCACCCCTGGTTCCGGGCGGCGCTGGCCGCCGGACCCGGCAGCCCCGAGCGCGAGCTGTTCCACTTCCGGCCGGGGCGCGGCGAGCGGGGCGAGCTGCCGCCGAACGACTGGACCTCGCAGTTCTCCGGCCGTCCCTGGACCCGGGTGGCGGACGGGGAGTGGTACCTCCACCTCTTCACCCCCCAGCAGCCCGACCTCAACTGGGCGCACCCCACGGTCCGCGAGGAGCACGAGGACGTGCTGCGGTTCTGGTTCGAGCGGGGGGTGGCGGGCGTGCGGATCGACTCCGCCGCCCTGCCGGCCAAGGACCCCGACCTGCCCGACTTCACGGAGGGCGTCGACCCCCACCCGTACGTCGACCGCGACGAACTCCACGACATCTACCGCTCCTGGCGGGCCGTGGCCGACGAGTACGGCGGGATCTTCGTCGGCGAGGTGTGGCTGCCGGACCCCGGGCGCTTCGCCCGCTACCTGCGCCCCGACGAACTGCACACCGCCTTCAACTTCGCCTTCCTGGCCTGTCCCTGGGACGCGGCGGCGCTGCGCCGCACCATCGACGAGACGCTCGCCGGGCACGCCCCGGTCGGCGCCCCGGCGACCTGGGTGCTGTGCAACCACGACGTGACCCGCACCGTCACGCGGTACGGCCGCGCGGACACCGGTTTCGACTTCGCCGCCAAGGCCTTCGGCGTCCCGGCCGACCTGGAGCTCGGCACCCGCCGGGCCCGGGCCGCCGCCCTGCTCACCCTGGCGCTGCCGGGGGCGGTCTACCTCTACCAGGGCGAGGAGCTGGGGCTTCCCGAGGCGGAGATCCCGCTCGACCGCATCCAGGACCCGATGCACCACCGCTCCGGGGGCACGGACCCGGGCCGGGACGGCTGCCGGGTGCCGCTGCCCTGGACCGCGGACGCCCCCTGGTGCGGCTTCGGGTCGAGGGACGAGCCCTGGCTGCCGCAGCCCGAGGGCTGGGCCGCGTACGCCGCCGACCGCCAGGCCACCGACCCGGACTCGATGCTCTCCCTCTACCGGAGGGCCCTGCGGCTGCGCCGCACCACGGCCGGCTTCGGCGACGGGCCGCTGAGGTGGCTGCCCGCACCGTCCGGCCTCCTCTGCTTCGCCCGCCCGGCGGGCCTGGTCTGCGCCGTCAACCTCGGCGCGGAACCCGTCGAACTGCCCGCCCACACAGGCGTCCTGCTCGCCAGCGGCCCCCTGGACGGGGGCCGTCTGCCGCAGGACACGGCGGTCTGGCTGCGGACCTGACCCGCCGCGGCCGTCCGCCGGTCACCGTTCCCCCCACCTTCGGAGGTCCGAACTCCATGAGCCCCACACGAGCCGCGCCGCGTGGCCGGCTGCTCGCCCTGCTCGTCTCGCTCGCCTGCGCCGTCCCGCTCGGTGCCGCGGTCACCGGCTTCCCGGCCGGATCCGGCACCGCCGTCGCCGCCGAATCCGCCGCCCTCTCCCCGTTCGCGGTCGAGGGCCGCGGCGCGCAGGTGCCCTTCACCGAACTGGAGGCGGAGGCCGCCGCCACCAACGGCTCGGTGATCGGCCCCGACCGCACCTACACCACGCTGCCCTCCGAGGCGTCCGGCCGCCGCGCCGTACGGCTCGACGCCCCCGGGGAGTACGTGGAGTTCACCCTCACCGAGCCGGCCAACGCGATGACCGTGCGCTACGCCGTGCCGGACAACGCGGCGGGCACCGGCATCACCGCGCCGGTGTCGCTGAGCCTGGACGGCACCAAGCTGAAGGACCTGGAGTTCACCTCCCGGTACGGCTGGTTCTACGGCAGCTACCCCTTCACCAACACCCCCGGCGACAAACCGCACCACTTCTACGACGAGACCAGGACGCTCTTCGGCCGCACCCTGGCCGCCGGGTCGAAGGTGCGGATCACGCTCCCGTCCACCTCGGCCACGCCCTGGGCGGTCGTCGACCTCGCCGACTTCGAGCAGACCGCCCCCGTCGCCCGCCCGGCGGGCTCGCTGTCGGTGACGGACTACGGCGCCGACCCCGGCGGCGCCGCCGACTCCACCGCCGCCTTCCAGCGGGCCGTCGACGCGGGCCGGGAGCAGGGCAAGGAGGTGTGGATCCCGCAGGGCACCTTCAAGCTCACCGACCACGTGGTCGTCGACCGGGTCACGCTGCGCGGCGCCGGCCCCTGGTACAGCGTGCTGACCGGCCGCCACCCCACGGACCGCAAGCGGGCCGCGGGCATCTACGGCAAGTACGTCTCCGGCGGCGGCTACAGCGGCGAGATACGCCCGCACGAGGCCGGCGGGCCGAGCCGCAACGTGACGCTGAAGGACTTCGCGATCATCGGCGAGATCACCGAACGCGTCGACGAGGACCAGGTCAACGCGATCGGGGGCGCGATGAGCGACTCCGTCGTCGACAACCTCTGGATCCAGCACACCAAGGTCGGGGCCTGGATGGACGGCCCGATGGACAACTTCCACATCAGGAACAGCCGCATCCTGGACCAGACGGCGGACGGGGTGAACTTCCACTGGGGCGTGACCAACTCCTCCGTGGAGAACACCTTCCTGCGCAACCTCGGCGACGACGCCCTGGCCATGTGGTCCGACACCAGGCCGAACGCCGGCAACTCCTTCAAGAGCAACACCGTGGTGGCGCCGATCCTGGCGAACCACATCGCCGTCTACGGGGGCACGGACATCTCGGTCACGGACAACGTCCTGGCCGAGAGCCTCACCAACGGCGGCGCGCTCCACGTGGGCAACCGCTACCCCGGGGTCTCGCCGGGCCAGGGCACCGACGTCCGGGGCACCTTCACCCTCGCCCGCAACACCACCATCCGGGCCGGGAACACGGACTACAACTGGCCCTTCCCCGTCGGCGCGATCTGGTTCGACTCCCGCAACAGCCCCATCGACAAGGCGACGATCAACGTCACCGACACGGACGTCCTGGACAGCTCCTACGCCGCGATCCACTTCGTGTCCGGCACCACCCGGGGCGTCCACTTCAAGAACGTGACCATCGACGGCACCGGCACCTTCGCCCTCCAGTTCAACGACCCGGCGCAGGCGTCCTTCACCGACGTCAGGGCCAGGAACATCGGCTTCTCCGAGCCGGTCTACAGTTGCCTGGGCAGCTCGCTGGCCCTCACCCAGGGGCCGGGCAACTCCGGTTGGAACGAGAAGCTCCCCGCCACGTACTGCGGGCCGTGGCCCGCGCCCGACCACGACCACGGCACCGACCCGGGCCCCGGTCCCGGGCCGGACCCGACGGTCAACCTCGCCAAGGGGCGGCCCGTCACCGCGACCGGCCACGTGGACGTCTACAGCCCCGGCAAGGCGGTCGACGGTGACGCGAACTCCTACTGGGAGAGCACCAACCACGCGTTCCCGCAGTCGCTGACGGTGGACCTGGGGACGGCGGCCGAGGTGCGCCGGCTGGTCCTCAAGCTGCCCCCGGCCGCCGTCTGGCAGGCGCGGACCCAGACCCTGTCCGTGCTGGGCAGCACCGACGGCTCCTCCTTCACCACCCTGGCCGCGCCGAGGGACCTCCGCTTCGACCCGGCGACCGGCAACACGGCCACCGTGTCCCTGCCGGCCGGCACCAGCACCCGCCACCTGCGGGTGACGGTCACCGCCAACACGGGCTGGCCCGCCGCGCAGATCGGCGAGCTGGAGGCCTACCGCTCCTGACCCGCACCACCCGGCACCCCGCCCGCCCGTGCTCCACGGCGGGCGGGGTGCCGCTGCGCGCCGGCCCC
>NZ_DASQNP010000227.1:0-14264 GCF_035644915.1 Streptomyces sp. | reverse complement strand
AAGTTCGACGAACTCAACGGGCTGCTGGAGAAGTACGGCAACGACGACCTCTTCGCCGAGAACTTCGCGACGACCCTCGGCCCCAAGGGCACCCTGGAGTTCTGGGCGGGCATCAACGACCCGCACCTGAACACGGAGCTGGGCCAGGCCCGCGTGAAGCAGTACGGCGCCCTCCAGGAGCACCTCGGCCTCACCCTGGCCAACGCCACCCAGTCCGACAGCCCCGCCATGCAGCGCTGGGAGAAGGACATGGTCGGCCTGGGCGGCGAGTTCATCCCCGACAGGAACAACCCGCGGGCCATGGGCGTCCAGGTCATGAGCAACCTCATGCGCTGGGGGGACTTCGACGACCGGTTCCTGAACAACTACGGCAACGAGCTGATGCGGATCGAGAAGGAACGCAGCGGCAACGGCAGGGACGCCTCCCTGGCCTGGCGCCAGTTCCCCATGGATCCCATGCTCAACCGGACGGGCACCGACCAGGGCGCGGACCCGATGACCGGCTTCATGATGGCCCTCAAGCGCAGCCCGGACGCCGCCACCGAGTTCTTCAACGGCACCTTCGTCACCAAGGACGAGGACCACGACTTCGAGCGGGACACCGACGGCGACGGCAAGAAGGGCAAGGTCGGGCTGACCAACTTCCAGTACCTCTTCGAGGAGCGGGACTGGCCCAAGGAGTACAACAGCGACTTCAAGGAGAGCGTCACCGGGCGCAACGCCCTCGCCGAGGCGCTGGAGGCCGCCACGACCGGCCACCCGGCCGGCGAGCAGCCCACCCAGGACCTCCCTCCGCACACGCCGGAGCAGGCCAAGCTGATGGAGAGCATCGTCACCTCCGTCTCCGAGGACCCCGAGCGCCTGACCAAGCGCGGCTACATGTCCGACAGCTTCGGCCAGATCGCGGCGGAGTACCTGCCCGACATCAACCGGGCCACCGCCGACGACAAGCACGGGAACACCGACAAGCTCTTCCCCATCGCCGGCGCCGCCGCCGATCTGGGCCACAGCGACGTCACGCGCTTCCTCGTCAGCGTGGGCCAGAACCCGGACGGGTACGCGAAGGTCGAGCTGGGCCAGAAGGCCTACATGACCAACCTCTTCGACTACCACCTGAACCCCGACCTCCCCGAGGACAAGCGGTACCCGCAGGACCCCCAGACCACGGTCGAGGAGATCGCACGGCGCTCCGGCGAGATCAGCGGGACCCTGGCCATCGGCCGCCAGGAGGCGGTTCTGGGAGAGGCGCACCAGAAGGACGAGGACTACCAGAAGTCGATGGCCCAGGTGAAGAACACCATCTCCGGGGTCGTCGGTGCCGGAATCGGTGTGGGGACGAGTTTCATCGCGACGCCCGTCGGCGGAGCCGCTGCCGGCGGAGCCGCCAACACGGTCAGCAGTGTCGTCCTGGAGCAGATCTTCGGCAACCTTGAGCCGAACAACCTCAAAGAAGCCGGGAAAGACGCGGGAGTGCGGTGGGAAAGCGCCAGGGAGAACAGCATCGAGCACGGCCAAGTGGCGGCTATGGAGGCCGCCAAAGCACACAACGGCTCCTACTCCAACCAGGTGGCGGACTGGGTCAAGTACGGGATCGAGGACGGTTTCTCCAACGCCTCGGACAACGTCTCCCGAATGGCCGATGATCTGGACACCAACATCCCCAACTGACGGCATGCCGCAGCCGCGCCTCCGCCCTTATGACGACACCGAGGTCGAATTGAGAAGCCCAGGAGAACTCACACGGCAGCGAACCCGACTCGTGGTCCCGGTCGTCGGAGCACTGCTCCTCGGCCTCGGCACGGCCGCCTGCTCCCCTCAGGAGAGGAATTACGAGATCCCCTCCACCATGTGCGGCACGGCCGTCTCCCCCGACCTCCTGGAACCCCTCCTCCCGCCGGGGGACAAGATCTCCACCACCCTCTCGGACAGAGCCGAGGGAATGAAGCGCTGCCTCGTCAACGTGGACGGCGAGCAGGTGCTCGCCTTCAACATCGAGTGGCGGGAGAAGGGGTCCTCCCTGTTCAACTTCGCCTCCGTGTTCCCCGGCGTCGATCCCAGTGACAAGGAGTCGGAGGACGGCCGGTACCTCTACTCCGATACCGGAGCCGTCGGAAAAGTCACCTGCCCGAAGCCGCGGAAGACCAGCGGAGATCTCTTCGTGGCGACGAGGGTGGCCAACTCCGGCAAGCCCGACGAGGCGGCGATGAGGAAGCTCATCGCCGCCTACGCCGAGGCCGTCGGCACGTCCGACGAGTGCACCTGACCCCCGCTGCGGGCCGCCGCCGCTACCGGCCGTTCCGGCCGGTGGCGGCGGCGTCGGCGTTGAGGCGGGAGTGGCGGATGCCGTAGGCGAAGTAGAACGCGAGGCCCGCGGCCATCCAGAGCAGGAAGACGGTCCAGGTGACGGCGTCGAGGCCGGTCATCGTCCACACGCAGAAGCAGAAGCCGAGCGCGGGCAGCAGCGGCGAGAGCGGGACGCGGAAGCCGCGGGGCATCTCCGGGCGGGTGCGCCGCAGCACGATGACGGCCACGTTGACCAGCGCGAAGGCGAAGAGCGTGCCGATGCTGGTGGCGTCGGCGAGCTGCCCGAGCGGGATCGCGGCGGCCAGGACACCGCAGAAGACGGAGACGATGACGGTGTTGGCGCGCGGCGTGCCGGTGCGCGGGTGCACCTGGGAGAACACCTTGGGGACGAGCCCGTCGCGGGCCATGGCGAACAGGATGCGGGTCTGGCCGTAGAGGACGGCCAGGACGACGCTGGCGATGGCGATGACGGCGCCGAGGGCGAGCAGGACGGACCAGAAGGCGTGGCCGGTGACGTCCTCCATGATCCCGGCGAGGGTGGCCTCGGAGCCGTCGAACTCCTGCCACGGCATGGCGCCGACCGCGACGGTCGCCACCAGGCAGTACAGCACCGTGACGATGAGCAGCGACAGCATGATGGCGCGCGGCAGGTCGCGCTGGGCGTTCTTCGCCTCCTCGCCCGCGGTGGAGGCGGCGTCGAAGCCGATGTAGGAGAAGAACAGCGTCGCGCCCGCGGCGGTGACCCCGGCCATGCCCAGCGGCAGGAACGGCGCGTAGTTCCCGGCGCGGATGCCGGTGAAGGCGACCGCGCAGAACAGCAGCAGGGCGGCGATCTTCACCACGACCATGACGGTGTTGGCGCGGGCGCTCTCCCGGGCACCGCCCAGCAGGAAGCCCATGGCGAGCAGGACGACCAGCAGCGCGGGCAGGTTGACGATCCCGCCGTCGCCCGGCGGGGCGGAGAAGGCGGCCGGGATGGTGATGCCGACGGTGCCGTCGAGCAGCTCGTTCAGGTACTCGCCCCAGCCGACGGCGACGGCGGCCACCGACACCCCGTACTCCAGGATCAGGCACCAGCCGCACACCCAGGCGATCAGTTCGCCCATGGTGGCGTAGGTGTAGGAGTAGGAGGATCCGGAGACCGGGATCACTCCGGCCAGCTCGGCGTAGGACAGGGCGGAGAACAGCGCGGTCAGTCCGGCGAGGACGAAGGAGACGATCACGGCCGGGCCCGCCTCGGGCACCGCCTCGCCGAGGACGACGAAGATGCCGGTGCCCAGGGTCGCCCCGATGCTGATCATGGTTAGCTGCCACATCCCGAGCGAGCGCCGCAGCGCGCCGCCCTCCCCCTGGCCGCTCTCGGCGACGAGGAGTTCTACGGGCTTGCGGCGGGTCAGCCGGGAGCCGGGAGCACCGGAGGGGGACGGGGCGGGGGTGGGCGGGGGTGGGGCGGTGCCCTGGTCCATCACGGTACAGCTCTCCTTAAACGGTCGTTCACGTACGGCGCATGACCCTACGGTCCCCGCGCGCCGGCCCGTAACGGGGATCCCTTGCGCACCGGTGGTGATTCGTTGCGTGATCGGCGTCTGTACGCAAGATCGTTTACCTCGTGTGCAACCGACCCGCCCGACGCGCTCCCCGAGGTCATGCGGGAAGCGCCCTGACCCAGGTCCGGTCCTCGGTGAGGTAGCTGTCGACGGCGAGCCCCGCATCCGCCAGGGCCCGCTCGAACTGCGCCTTTCCGAGCCGCCGGGAGAGAAACGTCTGGGTCCATCTCCCGTCCGGGAAGACGTACTCGACGTGGACGGACGACACCTCGGGGGCGACGGGCTCGGCGGAGACGACCCGGACCAGGCCCTCGCCGACCCTCCTCTCGCGCGGCACCCGGTCGTGCCAGTCCTCGCCCTCGCGCTGGATCAGCACGCAGCCGTCGTCCGCGACGTGCCGCCGGCAGGTGCGCAGCAGCCCCTGGCGCACCTGCGGATCACCGGCGTGGACCAGGAAGGAGGCCAGCAGGACGGCGTCGAAGCGCTCGTCCAGGTCCAGCGTCTCGATGGGCGAGCACACCGTACGGGCGCCGCGCACCCGCTCCAGCATCCGCGGCGACTCGTCGACGGCCGTCACGTCGAAGCCGCGGGCCAGCAGCGGGTGGGTCATCCGGCCGGTGCCGCAGCCCAGTTCGAGCAGGCGTGCCCCGGCGGGGACGGCCGAGGCGATGACGTCCGGCTCGTCGCCCACGGGCAGGCGGGTGTAGACCTCCACCGCGCAGCCGTCCGGGGTGATCGCCCCGGGGCCGGTGCCGTCGTATCCCTCGCGCCGCTCCCGGCGTGTCCCTTCGCTCACGCGCCCATCGAATCATCCGCGCCCCGCCCCGGAAAGGGGCGGGGCGGGCGCGGGACCGGGGGCTACGCCCAGCTCGCGTGCAGCGGCTTGCCCTCGGCGTAGCCCGCGGCGCTCTGGACGCCGACCACGGCCTTCTCGGCGAACTCCTCCAGGGTGGCCGCGCCGGCGTAGGTGCAGGCGGAGCGGACACCCGCGACGATCGAGTCGATCAGGTCCTCCACGCCCGGCCGCTCCGGGTCGAGGAACATCCGGGAGGTGGAGATGCCCTCCTCGAACAGCGCCTTGCGGGCCCGGTCGTAGGGGGAGTCCTCGGCGGTGCGGCCCCGTACGGCGCGGGCGGAGGCCATGCCGAAGCTCTCCTTGTACAGGCGGCCGTCGGGGCTCTGCTGGAGGTCGCCCGGGGACTCGTACGTCCCGGCGAACCACGACCCGATCATCACGTTGGAGGCCCCGGCGGCCAGGGCCATGGCCACGTCGCGGGGGTGGCGCACCCCGCCGTCGGCCCAGACGTGCCGGCCGAGCCTGCGCGCCTCCGCGGCGCACTCCAGGACGGCGGAGAACTGCGGGCGGCCCACCCCGGTCATCATGCGGGTGGTGCACATGGCGCCCGGGCCGACCCCGACCTTGACGATGTCGGCGCCCGCCTCGACCAGGTCGCGCACGCCCTCGGCGGAGACGACGTTGCCCGCGACGACGGGGACCTGCGGGTCCAGGTCGCGGATCGTCCTCAGGGCGGAGAGCATCGACTCCTGGTGGCCGTGCGCGGTGTCCACCACCAGGGTGTCCACCCCGGCGTCGAGCAGCCCCTTGGCGCGGCCCGCGACATCGCCGTTGACGCCGACGGCGGCGGCGACGCGCAGGCGTCCCCGGGCGTCGGTGGCGGGGGTGTAGAGGGTGGCGCGCAGGGCGCCCTTGCGGGTGAGGATGCCGGCCAGCCGTCCGTCGGCGTCGACGGCGGGGGCCAGCTTGCGGTGTGCGGAGTCCAGGCGGGTGAACGCCTCGCGCGGGTCGATGTCGGCGTCCAGCAGCAGCAGGTCGCGGGACATGACCCGGTTGAGCTGGGTGAAGCGGTCCACGCCCGTCAGGTCGGACTCGGTCACGACCCCGACCGGCCGTCCGTCCTCGACGACGACGCCCGCGCCGTGCGCCCGCTTGGGCAGCAGGGCCAGTGCGTCGGCGACGGTCGCGGTGGGTTCGAGGACGATGGGGGTGTCCAGGACCAGGTGGCGCTGCTTGACCCAGGAGATGACCTCGGTGACGACGTCGAGGGGGATGTCCTGGGGGATGACGACGAGGCCGCCGCGGCGGGCGACCGTCTCGGCCATCCGGCGTCCCGCGATCGCGGTCATGTTGGCGACCACGATCGGGATGGTGGTGCCGCTCCCGTCGGGTGTCGACAGGTCCACGCCGTGCCGGGAGCCGACCGCGGAGCGGTTGGGCACCATGAAGACGTCGTCGTACGTCAGCTCGTACGGGGGCCGCTGGTCGTTGAGAAATCGCACGTACTTCATTGTTGCACGGCCGGCCTCACCCCCGGCCCTGGAGGAAAGCCCAGGTGAGCGGGGGTGCCGCCGTGCTTTCCCACAAGCGTTCGGCCCGGCGGGCCGCCGTCCGCGGCGGACGGCGGCCCGCGGGGCCGGGTGCTCAGGGAGCGCCCTCGTCCGGGTCCACCCGCTCCAGCGCGGGCCACGGGCCCGGGCCGGTCTCGTGCAGCAGGTAGTCGGCCGCGGCGGTGTCGGTGACCAGGCTGGTCACCAGGCCGGAGCGGAGCACCGCGCCGATCGCCGCGGCCTTGCGGCGCCCGCCCGCTATGGCGATGACCTCGGGGATGCGGCGCAGCCGGTCGGCCTCGACGGTGATGCAGCGCTCCCCCAGGTCGCGGCCGATGCGGCGGCCCTCGGCGTCGAAGAGGTGGGCGGACATCTCGGCGGCGACCCCGAGGGAGGCGTAGTGGGCGCGCTCCTCCTCGCTGAGCATGTCGTGGACGGTGGAGATGCCCGGCTCCCAGGAGCCGATGGACACCGCGGCCACGGTCACCTTGTCGAAGTACTCGAACGCGGCCGCGATGCTCGTCTGGCCGCGCAGCGCGGCCGCGGTGGCCGGGTCCGGCAGCAGCATCGGCGCGTAGATGGGGTGGGCCTCGCCGCCGGAGACGGCGGCGGCGCGGCGGACGGCCTCCACCGAGCCGCGCTCGGCGGTGCCCGCGTCGTAGACGCCGGTGAGCTGCACCACGGTGCACGGCGGCAGGCGGCGCAGCGCCGTGGCCATGTGGATGGTGGAACGCCCCCAGGCCAGACCCAGCACGTCGCCCTCGGTGACCAGTTCGCCGAGCAGGTCGGCGGCGACCTCGCCGAGGTTCTCCGGGTCGGCGGCGTCCTCGGCGGCGTCCGAGGGCGACTCGACGACGACGGCGTGCCGCAGCCCGTAGCGGGAGCGCAGCGCGTCGGACCGCTCGGCGTCCAGCTCGGCGGGGACGCGGATCTCGATGCGGACCAGATCGCGCTCCAGCGCGGTCTCCAGGACCCGGGCCACCTTGAAGCGGCTCACCCCGAACTCGTCGGCGATCTGGATCTTGGACTTGCCCTCCAGATAGAAGCGGCGCGCCATGGCCGCCGCCTGCATCAGCTCGGCGGGACCCATCCTCGTGGCTGACCGCCCGGTCGACACCGCACTCACCTCGCTACCGTTCCGCCGTACTCCAGTACGTGCCGTACTCACTCCGCGCGTTCATCCTCGCAGATCCGTGGTGACCCTGATTCACTCCGTGCACGGTGCATCCATGCGGGGGCGCGCAACGGGTCCGTCTCAGTGGGAGCATCCGCCCCCGGCGGCTCCCCCGGCTCCCCGGGCCCGGGCGCGCAGTTCCCGCACGGCCGCGGCCGGGTCGTCCGCGCCGTAGACCGCCGAGCCGGCCACGAAGACGTCCGCGCCCGCCTCCGCGCACCGCTCGATGGTGGAGGCCGACACGCCGCCGTCCACCTGGAGCCACAGCTCCAGGCCGTGCTTGTCGATGAGCTGCCGGGCGCGGCGGATCTTGGGCAGCATGACGTCGAGGAACGCCTGGCCGCCGAAGCCCGGCTCGACGGTCATCACCAGCAGCATGTCCAGCTCGGGCAGCAGGTCCTCGTACGGCTCGACGGGCGTGGCGGGCTTGAGCGCCATGGCGGCGCGGGCGCCCTTGGCGCGGATCTCGCGGGCCAGCCGCACGGGCGCGGCGGCGGCCTCGACGTGGAAGGTGACCGATCCGGCCCCGGCCTCCACGTACTGCGGTGCCCAGCGGTCGGGGTCCTCGATCATCAGATGGCAGTCCAGCGGGGTGTCGGTCGCCTTGCGCAGCGACTCGACGACCGGGACGCCGAGCGTGAGGTTGGGGACGAAGTGGTTGTCCATCACGTCCACGTGGAGCCAGTCGGCGCCCTCGGGCCCTCCGACCCGCCGCGCCTCGTCGGCCAGGCGCGCGAAGTCGGCGGACAGGATGCTGGGGTTGATCTGAACCATGGCCCCAGTATGTCGTGGCCCCGCCGTCCCCGGTCCCTCGCCCCCGGGCCGTCCTCCCGCCGCCCGCCGCCGTCTTCCGTCGTTCGCGCGGCGTCCGTGCGGCGTTCGCCGGCCCGTTCCCGTGCCGCCCCCTCCGCCGGTGTCTTCTGCCGGGGCGTCAGGTGCGGCGCAGTAGGGCGAGGTACATCGCGTCGGTGCCGTGCAGGTGCGGCCAGAGCTGGACGTCGGGACCGTCGCCGAGGGCGGGTACGCCGGGCAGCAGCGGGCGGGCGTCGATGAGTTCGGCGCTCTCGTGCTTGAGCACGTCGTCGACGACCGCCCGGGTCTCGGCCGGGTGCGGCGAGCAGGTGGCGTAGCCGACGACGCCGCCGGTGCGGGCCGCCCGCAGCGCCTCGGTGAGCAGGCCGCGCTGGAGCGGGGCGAGTCCGGCCAGGTCCTCGGGACGGCGGCGCCAGCGCGCCTCGGGGCGGCGGCGCAGCGCGCCGAGTCCGGTGCAGGGCACGTCGACCAGGACGCGGTCGAAGGTGCCGGGCCGCCAGGCGGGGCGGGTTCCGTCGGCGGTGACCACCTGGTACGGGCCGGGGTTGCCGTGCAGGGCGCGGTCGACCAGGCGGGCGCGGTGCGGCTGCCGCTCGGCCGCGAGCAGGGCCGCGCCGCGTCCGGCGGCCAGCGCGCCCAGCAGGGCGGCCTTGCCGCCCGGGCCGGCGCAGCCGTCGAGCCAGCGGCGGTCGCTGCCCTCCAGGGGCGCGTTCGCCAGCGCGAGCGCCACGAGTTGGCTGCCCTCGTCCTGCACCCCGGCCCGTCCCTCGCGCACGGCGTCGATCGCGCCGGGGTCGCCGCCCTCGGCGAGCCGGACGGCGTACGGCGACCAGCGGCCCGGCGCGGCGTCGCCGGTCAGCAGCTCTTCGGTGGTGGCCCGGCCGGGGCGGGCCACCAGGGTGACCTCGGGGCGGGCGTTGTCGGCCGCCAGCAGGTCCTCGATGTCCTTGCGGCCGCCGCCGAGCGCGTCCCACAGGGCGGAGACGATCCAGCGGGGGTGGGCGTGGACGATCCCCAGGTGCTCCTCGGGCGCCTCCTCGTAGGGCGGGGCCACCGTCCGCAGCCAGCCGTCCAGGTCGTCGGCCGCGATCCGGCGCAGCACGGCGTTGACGAACTTCGCCCGTCCGTCCCCGAGCACCACCCGGGCCAGCTCCACGGTGGCGCTCACCGCCGCGTGGGAGGGGATCCGGGTGCTCAGCAACTGGTGCGCGCCGAGCGAGAGCACGTCCAGCACGGGCGGGTCCACCTCGCGCAGCGGCCGGTCCACGCAGGCGGCGATGATCGCGTCGTAGGTGCCCTGCCGGCGGAGGGTGCCGTAGACCAGCTCGGTGGCGAGCGCCGCGTCCCGCCCGTCGAAGGACCCCTTCTCCCGCGCCTCGCGCAGCAGCGGGGGCAGGACGAGGTTGGCGTACGCGTCGCGCTCGTGGACGGCCCGCAGCGCCTCGAAGGCGAGGAGGCGTACGGGGTCCTTCTTCGGGCGGCGGTAGGGCCTGGCGGGGCGGCGTGGCCGACTGCTCACGGGATGGCTGCTCCGGCTCGGTCGGGCCCGATCGGGCCTGGTCGGGGACGGGGGACGCGCGGTGGGCGCGGTCCCCAGCCTACGTCCCCGGCGCGGTCACTCCCCCAGCCGCTCCCCGGGCGCGATGCGGACCCCGCGCGCCCAGTCGGCGGCGGACATCGGCTTCTTCCCCTGCGGCTGGACCCACAGCAGCTCGACGGCGTGCGAACCGGTCCCGACGTGCACGGTGTTCTTGCCTGCGGCCAGCTCGCCCGGGGCCAGACCGGTCCGCTCGGAGGCGAGGGCGACCTGCCGCAGCTTGAGCCGCTCGCCGCGGAAGGAGGTCCAGGCGCCGGGCGCGGGCGAGCAGCCGCGCACCACCCGGTCCACGCGCAGCGCGGGCGCGGACCAGTCGACGCGGGCGTCCTCGACCGTGATCTTGGGGGCGAGGCTGACGCCCTCCCCGGTCTGGGGGACGGCCCGCAGCGTGCCGTCCTCGATCCCGTCCATGGTGGCGGCCAGCAGTCCGGCGCCCGCGAAGGCGAGCCGGGTCAGCAGGTCGCCGCTGGTGTCGGTGGGCCGGATCTCCTCGGTGATCACTCCGTAGACCGGCCCGGAGTCGAGCCCCTCCTCGATCAGGAAGGTGGACGCGCCGGTGACCTCGTCGCCGGCCATGATCGCGTGCTGGACGGGGGCCGCGCCGCGCCAGGCGGGCAGCAGCGAGAAGTGCAGGTTGACCCAGCCGCGGGGCGGGATGTCCAGGGCGGCCTTGGGCAGCAGGGCGCCGTAGGCGACGACCGGGCAGCAGTCCGGGGCGATCTCGCGCAGGCGGGCGAGGAAGTCCTCCTCGCGGGGGCGGGCGGGCTTGAGGACCTCGATGCCGGCCTCCTCGGCCCGCTGGGCGACCGGGCTGGCCACCATGCGGCGTCCGCGGCCGGCGGGCGCGTCGGGCCGGGTGACCACGGCCACGACCTCGTGCCTCTCCGATGCGATCAGGGCGTCGAGGGCGGGGACGGCGACCTCGGGGGTGCCGGCGAAGACGAGCCTCATCGGTGGGGAACTACCTCTCGCGAACGGCGGGACCGCGGGACGCGCGGGAACGCACGGGCGGTGCGCGGAACGGCGCACCAGTCTACGGTCCGTCACGGCCCCGCGCCCCGGGGGCGTACGGCCTCCGGCGCGCCGCCCTCGCCGCCTTCCGCGCGCCCCCGCAGCGTGACCCGGCGCCCGGTACCGCGTTGGTCAATGCAGCTTGACCGAGAACGGCCGCGGGCAGCGGCCGGTCCGTCCCGCGCCGGTTCGGAAGGCTCGTTCGTGACTCCGCCCCCGCCTGGCGGAGGGGGCTTCCCGCCCGGGGGTTGCGGTCCGGCCCGAACCGCCCCCTGCGGGACCGGCAGAAAGTACCACAAACCCGGGAAGCGATTCCCTCACCGGCCGAAACCGGTGGTTCCCTCGCGAGGAGTCTGATGGCCGACCACGCCACTCCCGACGCCCGGACACGGGCCAGTCTGCACCTGCTGGTGCGGGACATCGAGCGGGTCCGCCGGCAGGTGGACGCGCTGCGCACGCTCACCGCGCAGCTCGGCAACGTCTACCGGCCGCGGCGCACGGGCCCGTCCACGGGCTTCATCGTCTACGGCAGGGCCCCGGCACCCACCGTGCGGCTCGCCCAGGAACTGCGCGACAGCGTGGAGGCGCTGGTGACGGCGGCGGTGGAGTTCGACCGCTCGCTGGGGTTCTCCTGGGACGCGGTGGGCTCGGCGCTCGGCGTGACCAAGCAGGCCGTGCACCGCCGCTACGGCGCGCGCCGGCCCGCGGCGCAGGGCGGCGCGGAGGGGGCGGAGACGGCACGGCGGGTTCCCCCCGGCGAGGAGCCCCCCGCGGCGCCCCCGCGCGCCGCGGCCGTGGGGCAGGGCGCGCCCGGGGCGCCGGCCGCCGCCCCGCCCGGACGGCCGGCGCCGCCGCCGGAGCCCCGCACGGGGGCGTTCCCCGGCCCCCGGGGCGCCTGACCCTCCGCGTCTCCTCCCCCTCCCGGCGTCCGTCCGGCCGGGGCCCGCCGGACGGCCCGCCCGCCGGTGGGCGGTGCCCGCGGTCAGCCGATGTCCTCCGGGTCGATGCGGACCCGTACGGGTGCCCCCTCGCGGCGGGCGAGCCGGGCCGCCTGCGCGGTCTTGAGGGCGGCGGCGAGCGCGGGGCCGCTGCCCGGCGGCACCCGTACCAGGGCGCGGTCCCACCGCTCGCCCTCGGGAGGCGCGCCCGGCCGCCGGGGCCGCCCCGGCCCGGGCACCGGCAGCGGCACCGGCCCCAGGACCTCGGCGTCGGCGGGCAGGTCGGCCGATGCCAGCAGTTCGGCGACGGCTTCCGGCGGCCCGGTCACGGCGGCCATCCGGGACACCGGCGGGAAGCCCAGTTCGGCGCGCTCGGCCAGTTCGCGCCGGGCGTGCCCGGCCGGGTCCCAGCGCACCAGCGCCTGGACGGGACGCAGCGTCGGCTCGGCCATGACCACCACCGTGCCGCCCTCGGCACGGGGGCGCACCAGCGCCGCGGCGTCCAGCCAGCGGCGCAGCGCCTCCTCCGCCGCCCGCAGGTCGGGGCGGGAGAGCAGCGCCCAGCCGTCCAGCAGCAGTGCCGCCGCGTACCCCGGCCCCTCGGCGACCGGCTCCGCGCCCGGGGTGCTCACCACCAGCGCGGGCCGGTCGGGCACCGTGGCCAGGACGTGGTCGCGGCCGGAGGTGCGGACGGGGACGGACGGGAAGGCGCGGCCCAGTTCCTCGGCGGTGCGCCGGGCCCCGAAGACCTGGCCGCGCAGCCGCGTCCCGCCGCACTCCGCGCACGTCCAGTGGGGTGCGCCGCGGCCGCACCAGCCGCAGCCGGGCGGGGCGTCGCCGCCGGTGGCCTGGAGCGGGCCGGAGCAGTGGGCGCAGCGGGCGGGTCCGCGGCAGCGCGCGCAGGCCAGCCGGGGCACGTAGCCGCGGCGCGGCACCTGCACCAGCACCGGGCCGCGCGTCAGGGCGTCGCGCACGGTGCTCCAGGCGAGGCTGGGCAGCCGGGCGGCACGGGCGGCCGGGTCGCGCTCCTCGTCGCCGTCGCCGACGGTGCGGACCAGGGGCGCGGCGGCGCGCACCGCGTCCCGGTCGGCGGCCAGCGGGCGGGCCCAGCCGGTCTCGACGAGCTGGGCGGCCTCCACGGTGCAGCCGTGCGCGCCGAGCAGGAAGCCCGTTCCCTCGCGGGCGGCGCGCAGCAGCAGCACCTCGCGGGCATGCGGCATCGGCTCGCGGGGGTCGCGGTGGCTGGCGTCCCCGTCGTCCCAGATGGCGACGAGCCCCAGGTCGTGCACGGGGGCGAACATCGCGGCCCGGGTGCCGACGACGGCGCGTACGGCGCCGCGGTTGACGGCGAGCCAGCGGCGGTAGCGGGTCTCGGCCCCGGAGTCGGCGGTGAGCACCACGTGGTGTCCGTCGCCGATCAGGGCGGTGAGGGCGGCGTCCACGCGGGCGGCGGCCCGCCCGTCGGGCAGGACGGCCAGCGCGCCGCGGCCGGAGGCCAGGGTGGCGGCCAGCGCCCGGGCCAGTTCCCCGGGCCAGTGCGGGCCGGGCAGGGCCGTCCACACCGCGCGGGGGGACTCGCCCGCGGCGAGCGCCCGCAGGTAGCCGGGGCCGGCGGGGTAGCGGGTCCAGGGGCCCGGGCCGGGCGGCGGGGGCGGGGCCGGGGGGCCGCCCGTCCCGGTCCTCTCCGCGCGGGCCGTGCGCGGGGGCACGGCGAGCTGGACGACGTCGGCCAGGGCCCCGGCGTAGCGGTCGGCGACGGCCCGGCACAGCCGCAGCAGTCCGGGGGTGAGGACCGGCTCCGGGGAGAGGACCTGGGCGATGGGGGCCAGGACGCCGGGGAAGTCGGACTCGGCGCGGCGTTCGACGATGAAGCCGTTGACCAGCCCGCCGCCCTCGCGGCGTCCGTTGCGCTCCCCGGCGCCGAAGCGCACCCGCACCCGTGCCCCGGGGCGGGCCTCGGCGTCCATCGCGGCGGGGACGGCGTAGTCGAAGAGGCGGTCGAGGTGGAGCAGTCCCTTGTCGACCAGGACCCGGGCCACGGGGTCGTGCGCGGCGAGTTCGGCGCCGCGCCAGGTGCGCGGCCGGGCCCGGGGCAGTCGTTTGGTCCTGCGGACGGTCTCCCGGATCAGCGCGAGTTGCTCTCCCCCCGGCGGTCCCGCCGCCGGGGGACCGTCCGGCCGCCCGTTGTCGCTGCTCACAGCTTTCAGTCCTACCAGACGGCACCGACACGGCCCGGTCCCCCGCTGCGGGGACCGGGCCGTGTCGGCGGCACCGGCGGCCCGTGGCGCCGTCGGTGCCGGCAGTCCTACAGGCCGGCGGCGGTGCGGAGGGCGTCGGTGCGGTCGGTGCGTTCCCAGGTGAAGTCCGGCAACTCCCGCCCGAAGTGCCCATACGCCGCGGTCTGCGCATAGATCGGCCGCAGCAGCTCCAGATCCCGGATGATCGCCGCCGGGCGCAGATCGAACACCTCGGTGATCGCCCGCTGGATCCTCTCCACCGGCACCGTGGAGGTGCCGAAGGTCTCCACGAACAGC
>NZ_DASQNP010000226.1:0-23799 GCF_035644915.1 Streptomyces sp. | reverse complement strand
GAACCACCGGCCGACAACGCAGGTTCACTCCCCGGCTTGATCGGGACGATCCCCCTACAATGCCGCGCGAAGGTCGGTACCGTGATCCAGGTCATACCAATGGAAGGAGCCTGAGTGCGTGCCGACACGGTCGACCTGAAGCGGATCTTCGGCAGGGATATCCGATACATGGTGCCCCTCTTCCAGAGGCCGTACGTGTGGAACAGAGACGACAACTGGACCGCTTTCTGGGAGGACATTCGCCGCACCGCCGAGCAGGCCGAGAGAGCGGCGGAGACCGGTGACACCGTCTTTCCGCACTTCCTGGGTGCAGTGGTCTTCGACGAGGCGCGTTACGCCTCTTCGGACCTGGAGGCCCGGCAGGTCATCGACGGCCAGCAGCGGCTCACCACCCTGCAACTGTTCCTGTTCGCCGCACGCCAGTCTGCCCAGAAAGCCGGGGATGACCGCTCCGTGCGCTTGCTCAGCAGGTTCCTGGAGAACGACCCGGACCTGTACGACACCGCGCGCAACCCGGATCACCGCTTCAAGGTCTGGCCGACCAACGCCGACCGGGACGAGTTCCGCTCCGTGATGAGCGGAGAGGACGGCAAGGGACGTCTGTCCGAGGCGGTCACCTACTTTCAACGCGTTGTCAACGACTGGTTGGAGGACAGCGAGGACCCCAAGCAGAGGCTCGGCAGCCTGGTCCAGACCCTCCGAGAGCATTTGAGGCTGGTCATCATCGATCTGGAGGAACACGATGACGCCCAGATGGTCTTCGAAACCCTCAACAGCCGCGGCACCCCGCTCGAACACGCGGACTTGGTGAAAAACCTGCTGTTCCGTGAAGCCGAGCACGCCGGAATGGACACCGGCCGTCTGTACAGCACCTACTGGGAGCCCTTCGACCAGGACGAATGGCGAGTCGACCAGACCACCGGGCGTATCACGCGCAGTCGGCTCGATGTCTTCCTGACCCACTGGCTCACCATGCGAACCCAGCGGGACTTCACCTTCCCCGCTCTGTTCAAGGAGTTCGAGCGCTGGCAGCGCGGACAGCAGGTTTCCGTCGAAGAGATCTTCACGGAACTCTCCCGCTACGCGGAGATCTACGACGGTCTGGAGAACCGTGCGCCGGACGGAGCGGAAGGCCGTTTCCTGTACCGGATGAAGGTCATGCAGCTGTCCACGCCGATGCCTCTACTCCTGTGCCTGTACGGGATGGGGGAACGGCTGTCCGAGCAGCGGCGCGTACGGGCGATCCGGGGTATCGACAGCTATCTCGTACGACGTTCCATCCTCAACCTCAGCAACAGGGATTACAACCACGTCTTCCGGGATCTCGTCGGCGCCGCGATCAAGCAGCCTGACCAGGCTGACGAGGCGATTCTCAAGACACTGGCGGCCATGCAGGGACAACACCGTCAATGGCCAACCGATGAGGAGTTCCGGAACGCGCTCGTCAACGACCCCATCTACCAGCGTCTCTACCGTCACCGGGTGCGCATCCTCCTCGAGGCGCTGGAGGACGCCCTGCGCACGCCGCTGACCGAGCAGCTCACCGTTCCCGTCGGGGAGAACATCGGGTCCAAGCTCACCATCGAGCACGTCATGCCGCAGAGCTGGCAGGAGAACTGGCCGATCAGCAGTGACGCCCCTGACGCGGCCGCCGCTCGGGACGAGATCGTCCACACGCTCGGCAACCTCACTCTGGCGACCGCGAAACTCAACCCGGCCATCGGCAATATGGGATGGCACGAGAAGCGGCAGTGGCTTGGTGAGCACAGTCTGCTCCGTCTCACCCACGGCACTCTGCTCAATCCTCCGCCTGGCGCCGAGCTGGAGGACTGGGGGCGCACCTGGGATGAGACCCGCATCATCCGGCGGGGGACCTACCTCGCCAACCTCGCGCTGCGGATCTGGCCGTCCGCCGGCGAGCTCCTCGCCGAGGATATCGGCGACGAATGACCAGCCGCAGCCCTGCACCCCGCCCGGGCTCCCACGGACCCGGTGCGGGACGCAGGGAATGCGGCCGGTTTTGAACCCGGCGTCCGCCCGGTGCGGGCATCGGGGGCCGTCGCGGATCCACCGGGCGCGCGCGGACCGAACGCCCGTACCGCATACCATCAGCGTAAAAGGCACGCTCGGAAGGCCCGCGCCGCCCGGCGGCGCCCCGGCCCTCCGGCGACGGAAGGACTTGGTGGGGAAGACACGACCATGACGGCCGAGACGTTCGAGTTCCAGGTGGAGGCGCGCCAGCTCCTCCAGATGATGGTCCACTCGATCTACTCGAACAAGGACGTGTTCCTGCGCGAACTCGTCTCCAACGCCTCCGACGCGCTCGACAAGCTGCGCATCGAGGCGCTGCGCGACGACACGCTGGGCGCCGACGTCTCCGACCTGCACATCGAGATCGAGGCGGACAAGGACGCCCGCACCCTGACCGTGCGCGACAACGGCATCGGCATGTCGCGCGACGAGGTCGTGGGGCTCATCGGGACGATCGCCAAGTCCGGCACCGCGGAGTTCCTCCGGAAGCTCAAGGAGGCCCAGAAGAGCGACAACGCCGCCGCCGCGGAAGGGCTCATCGGACAGTTCGGCGTCGGCTTCTACTCGGCCTTCATGGTGGCCGACGAGGTCACGCTGCTGACCCGCCGCGCCGGGGAGAGCACGGGCACCCGCTGGACGTCCACCGGCGAGGGCACGTACACCGTCGAGACGGTGGAGGACGCGCCGCAGGGCACGTCGGTCACCCTGCGGCTCAAGCCGGTGGACAACGACAACCAGCTCTTCGACTACACCTCTCCCTGGAAGATCAAGGAGATCGTCAAGCGCTACTCGGACTTCATCACCTGGCCGATCAGGCTGATCACGGCGACCGGTGAGAAGAAGGACGAGGACGGGAAGGACGGCGAGAAGTCCGAGCCGGAGACGATCAACTCCCGGCAGGCCCTGTGGGCGCGGCCCAGGAACGAGGTCTCCGACGAGGAGTACCACGAGCTGTACAAGCACATCAGCCACGACTGGACCGACCCGCTGGAGACCATCCGCATCCACGCGGAGGGCACCTTCGAGTACCAGGCGCTGCTCTTCCTCCCCGCGCAGCCGCCGCGCGACCTGTTCGCGTCGGGCAAGCGCGGTGTGCAGCTCTATGTGAAGCGCGTGCTGATCATGGAGGACTGCGAGGAGCTGGTCCCGACGTACCTGCGCTTCGTCAAGGGTGTCGTCGACGCCCAGGACCTGTCGCTCAACATCTCCCGCGAGATCCTCCAGCAGGACCGGCACATCCAGATGATGCGCCGGCGGCTGGCGAAGAAGGTGCTGTCCACCATCAAGGAGATGAGGGTCAAGCAGCCGGAGAAGTACACGGCGTTCTGGCGGGAGTTCGGGGCGGTCGTCAAGGAGGGGCTGCTCAACGACTTCGAGAACCGCGACGCGATCCTCGCGGCCTGCTCGTTCGCCACCACCCACGACGCGGAGAAGACGGCGACCCTCCAGGAGTACGTCGAGCGCATGAAGGAGGGGCAGGAGCACATCTACTACATGACCGGCCCCTCCCGCGCCGCCGTCGAGAACTCGCCGCACATGGAGGCCTACCGGGACAAGGGCCTTGAGGTGCTCGTCCTGACCGACCCGGTGGACGAGCTGTGGGTCGACGCGGTGCCCGACTTCCAGGGCAAGAAGCTGCGCTCCATCGCCAAGGGAGAGGCCGAACTCGGCACCGAGGAGGAGAAGGAGCAGGCCAAGGCGGAACGGGAGCAGAAGCAGCAGGAGTACGGCGACCTGCTGGAGTGGCTGGGCAAGCAGCTCGGCGACGAGGTGAAGGAGGTGCGGCTGTCCTCCCGCCTCACCACCTCGCCGGCCTGCGTCGTCTCGGACACCGACGACGTGACGCCCGGCCTGCGGAACATGCTCCGCGCCATGGGTCAGGAGATGCCCGAGAGCAAGCGCATCCTCGAACTCAACCCCGGCCACCCGCTGATCGCCGGCCTGCGCAAGGCCCATGCCGCCGACGCGTCCGACCCGGGGCTGCCGGGCATGGCCGAGATCGTCTACGGGATGGCGCTCCTCGCGGAGGGCGGCCGCCCCGACGACCCGGCCCGTTTCACCAGGCTCCTCGCCGAACGCCTGGAGCGCACCCTGTAACGGCCTTGAGCGCCGCGGCCGGGGCGGGGCGGTACGGCCCGGTCCGCCCCGGCCGCCTGCCCCGCGCCCCGGTCCGGTGCCGGGGCGCGGGGCAGGCGTGCAGACAGGCAGCGGTCCCGACGCCGTCCGGGCCGTTGTGCGGGGAGTCGGGCGAAGTCCCCCCGTGGGAACCCGCGGGGTGACGATCCCCTCCAGCCGGTCCCTGTCGGCCCGGCCCGGCGGCGGCTCGCCGCAGCCCTCCCCGACGGGGACTCGGGCGAGCGCCTCGTCCACCCCGATCCGCCCCGGTTCACCGGGCCCCACCGTGATCGCTCCCGTGTCCTGGCCCTCCTGCCGCGCCCGGGGGGGGCGGTCCCTGGAACCCGGATTCCCGTCACGACCGGCGGCGTCACCTGGTCCCGGGGGACGCCGCCGGTAGATTTCCGGCGTCCGGTATGCGGCGTGTGGTGTGTTCCGTCCGGGAGAGGGTGCCATGTGGGACGACTTGACGACGATGGGGATCCCGGTCCTGGACAAGGTGGTGCGCACGGTGGTCGTCTACCTGACCATCGTGGCGCTCTTCCGGTTCACCGGGAAGCGGGGCCTGGCGAATCTGAACACCTTCGACTTCGTCGTGATCTTCCTGCTGTCCAACGTCGTCCAGAACGCCGTCATCGGCGACGACGACAGCCTGCTGGGCGGGATGATCGGCGCGGTCACCCTGATCGCGGTCAACGCCGCGCTGAACCGCTGGCTGGTCGCCGACGATCACCTCGCCCGCCTGCTGGAGGGCACCCCGACCACCGTCATCAGGGACGGCCGGGTGGTGGAGAAGGCGGCCAGGCACCTGGTGCTGCGGCGCGCGGAGCTGGAGCACGCGGTCCGCCTCCAGACCGGCGGCGGGATCGGCGGCGTCGCCCTGGGGCGGCTGGAGCCCGACGGCCGGCTCGTCATCGTGCCCAAACCGGAGGAGGCGAAGGCGACTCGGGCCGACATCGACCGTCTGGAGCGGCGGCTCGCCGCGATCGAGGACCTGCTGCGGTCCGGCGCCTCCGGCACCGGGAGCGGCGGGCGCTGAGGGAGCCGTACGCGGCGGCACCGTACGCCTCCGGGCGCGATGATGTACCCCCAGGAGCCGCGTCCTTCGCCGGCCCGTCCGGCGGGTGCGGGCGCGGGATGCGCACGAGGCGAAGGAGAGGCATGGCCGGCAAGGCGATCAGGACCGTCACGGTGCGCGGGGTGACGATCGGGGAGGGGAGCCCCAAGGTCATCGCACCGCTCACCGGCAGCTCCCCCGAACAGCTCCGGAGCCAGGTGGACGCCCTCCTCGACGTCCGCCCCGACCTGGCCGAATGGCGCGCCGACCACTTCGCCCCCCTCTCCGACACCGCCGCCGTCACGGCCACCGCACGGGAACTGACCGGCCGGCTGGCGGGCATCCCCCTGCTGTTCACCTGCCGCACCCGGGCCGAGGGCGGACAGGCGGAGATCGACGACGAGGCGTACGGCGAGCTCAACACCGCCGTCATCCGTTCCGGGCACGCGGACCTGGTGGACGTGGAGTACCGGCGCGCGTCCGGGGTGGTGCGGCGGATCGTCGAGGCCGCGCACGGGCACGGGGTGCCCGTGATCGCCTCCAACCACGACTTCTCCGGGACCCCGGAGAAGGACGAGATCGTCGCGCGCCTGCGGGAGATGCAGGAACTGGGCGCCGACATCTGCAAGATCGCCGTGATGCCCCGCTCGGCCGCCGACGTGCTGACCCTCCTGGACGCCACGCGCACCATGCACGAGGAGTACGCCGACCGGCCCCTGATCACGATGGCGATGGGCGGGCTGGGGCTGGTCTCGCGGCTGGCGGGCCGGGTCTTCGGGTCCGCGGCGACGTTCGGCATGGTCGGCACGGCCTCCGCGCCGGGCCAGATCGACGTGACGGAGCTGCGCACGGTGCTGGAGGTGCTGGACCGGGCGGTGTGAAGCCCGGGGCGCCCGCGGCCGGCGGCCTCTTGGTCGGCGCACCGGGGACACCGGTGGCACATCGGCGGCGACGGCGAGGGCGGCCGGGCCTTTGGGGGGCGACCGGACAGGGCCGCCGTACCGCCCGGTCCGCAGGCTGACCGGAATTCGGAAAGGGATTCCGCGTGAACGGACTCACGCCGTCGGCGGCCTGTTCGGTCGCCGGGGAATTCCGAGGAGTTTTCCGGGGGAGGACGGAGGGCGGGGCGAAGGGGAAACCGCTGGTCGCGGAGGCGGAAAACGGAATCGCGCGGAACGGGGGCGGGAGGCGGCCGCAGTGGGGCCGATTCCGCCTCAATTCCACTTCTTGACCCTTCGAATGAAACGTTGCAATACTCGGCGGCGCTTGAGAAAGCGCTTGCCGCGCTCCTTTGCGTTCTGTGCCGTTTTGTGCCGCTCTGTGTTCTTCTGTTCTTCTCCGATCCGGCCGGGAACGGCCGTGGCGGGGCGGGTCCGCCCGGCCGGACCATGCGGCCCGGGACGGCGCGCGGCAGGCGCGCACCCCCACACCCCCACGAAGGAGTCGAAGGATGGGAAGCAGAGCCGCGAGGCCCATCGGACACCGTGTGCTCGGCGCCGTCACGGCCGGCCTGTTATCGGCGGCCGTGTTCACAGCGGCGCCGGACCCGGCCGGGGCCGCGGAGCCCCAGACGCGGCCGGAGCGGTCGGGACAGTCGGAGCAGTCGTACCGGGCCCCCGCCCGGACGGCGTCGAACGCCACCGGGGCGGCGCTGGCCTGCGGTGACGGCTCGTACCAGGCGGAGGCGGTGCGGAGCGGCGACACCTGGACCGCGCGCCGGGGCGGCAGCACCGTCTACACCGGCGGCAGCATGCGCGACGCGATGCAGGCGGCGGTGAACAGCCTGACGCCCAACCGCACCGCCAAGGAGCGCGTCGTGGTGCGCGGTTCGGGATCGATCAGCGCCGGGACCAGGGTGTCGCTGCCGAGCAACACCGCGATCGACGTCTGCGGCACCATCGACGTGACCGGCTCCGGTTCCGGCGACCAGGCGCCGATCTACGCCCGCGGGGTCTCCAACGTCGAGGTGGGGCACCTGACGCTGACCGGCAGCCCGCTGTACGGGATCTTCATGCGCAACGTCAGCAACGTGGTGCTGGGCCAGATCGACATGCGGCTGTCGGGCGGCCTGGGCATCCGGATCGACAACCACGCCGACCGCTCGGTGCGTTCGCGCAACATCCGGATCGACAACGTCTACATCTCCGGGGCCACCAACCAGGGCGTGGAGACCTACGGGGTGGACGGCCTGACCGTCGGCACGGTCACCACCCGCAACGTCGGCTACTCCGGGCTGCTGCTGAACGACACCGTCAACGCCACCGTCACCCGGGTCGACGCCGAGAACACCGGCACCGGCACCGGGTACGCGGCGTTCCGGATGGCCAACCGCAACGGCCGCGTCGGCGACGGCTACCCGACCAACATCCGCGTCGGCGAGGTGATCGCGCGCGGCGGCGGGCGCGGGGTGTTCTGCGTCTCCGAGAGCGGCGGCGCGGTCATCGACCGGGTGACGCTGACGAACACCGGCAACAACGCCATCCTGATCGAGAACTGCTACAACGTGACCATCGCCGGCCAGAGCGGCACGGTCAGCGGCGGCGGCGAGGTCCGGCTGGCCGCCCGCAGCGAGTTCCCGGGCAACCGCGACATCACCCTGCAGAACCTGACGCTGACCAACACCTCGCTGCGCGAGAGCCCCTGCGGCACGAACATCACCTACCGCAACCTCACCCTCAACAACACCAGCCGCAGCACCTGCTGAGCGGCGCGAGGGGCGGCGGCGCGAAGGGCCGCGCGGTGTCCTCCCGTCCGGTCCCGGGCGGGAGGACACCGCGCGCGTCCGCCGTACGGCCTCCGCCGTCCGGCGGGGGCCGCGGAGGGCGTCAGGGACGGTCGGCCGGACCGCCCGGCACGACGCAGGACCGGTTGTTCTCCCAGCCCCATCCGTCGCCGTCGGGATCGGAGGAGCCGCCGCCCGCGCAGTACGGGTAGCCGTTGGGCGCGGTGCCGGTACCGCTGCCGCCGCCGCCGCGGTAGACGGTCGCCTCGCGGGAGGTGGAGGCGATGCCGTTGGCGCCGTTGAAGATGCGGGTGCCCCAGGAGGTCAGGGAGTTGGCGTTGAAGTTGTTGACCATGTCCAGGTACCCGACGTCACTGCTGTTGCCGCTCCAGGGCCAGCCCAGGTAGCCGATCCGCAGCGACTGCGCGGTCGACATGATCGCGTCCTCGTCCGGGTTGCCGTCGCTGTGGTTGTGACCGAACTCGCCCACCACGATCGGCAGCCGGTTGCTCACGAAGTGGTTCAGGTAGGACTGCACCTCGGCGGCGGTGTCGTAGACCCCGTACATGTGGACGGAGAAGATCGTGTTGCGGTCGGGGTCGGAGTTGAACACCGTCGAGGCGCTGTTGCGCATGGTGTTCGACCAGTCCTGGCCCCAGTTGGGCGCGTCCACCATCAGCGCGTGGTCGAAGCCGGCGTCGCGCAGCTTCCGGATCGCGGCACTGGTCTCGGACGCCCAGCGGTCGTAGCCGGTGTTGCCGAACGGCTCGTTGCCGATGTTGATGACGACGTAGTTCTCCTGGCCGGCCAGCGCGCTCTTGACGCCGATCCAGTAGTCGGCGGCCTGGGAGAGCGTGGCGGCGCCGCTCTGCTCGCCGTAGCCGGTGGTGTCGTGCACCTCCAGGACGCAGATCAGCCGGTTCTGCTTGCACAGGTTGACGATGCCGGAGACCTCGGAGGCGCTGGTCCTCGTCCACCGCTGGCCGCTGGCGAGCACCACGCGGACGGTGTTGGCGCCCTTGGCCTTGATGTCGGCGATGGAGCCGGTCCGGCCGGTGTACCAGGCGTGGGCGTGGTTGACGCCGCGCATCACGAAGTCGTTGCCGTTGGCCTCGACCACGCGCCCGTTGCTGACGCGGATCCCGGTGGCGGCCTCCGCCTCACCGGCCGGCCCTAACACCGGCAGCAGCAGGCCGGCCAGGCCCGCTAACGCCGCGGCCACGGCCGTCAGGACGGAGCTTCTCGATCGTCGTGCCATGCGTCGTGCCCTGGTCTGTTCCATGGTCTGTCCTCTCCTCGTAGAAGTGCCCTGTCCCGGGGGAGCACCCGTGGGGAGGGTCCCGGGATGCCCGGGCCGTTTCCGGACCGCGGGCCAGGGGGGTGAGCAGTTCCGGGAGACGGCGGCCGCGGGGTGTCCGGCGGCCGCATGGAGCAAGACATCGTTGTCATGGCTGACAACGTTGTCTGATCGTGCGTACGGCCGGGGTGTGGGCGCGCGGGAAACCGGGGAAGCCGTCGCACCGCGTCGTCCCTCCTCGGCCGTCCGGTGGTGGCACCGCCGTTCCGGACGCGGCGGAGGCACCGTTCCCACATGAGGCCCGATCGTTCCGGTCATGTCAATAGGGGCGTGCGTCATCCGTGTTCCGGTCCTCGACGCCGGAGGGCGCCGCCGCGCCCCGGCCGCCCGGGAGGCGGACGGACATAATCCGGATGCGGCGGCGACCATCCGGCGGGCACACTGCCCGGACGGGTGCCGGCACCCTCCGGCGACCGCGCGCCGCGAACGCCCCGGAAGCCCGGGAAGGGAAGTTCCCTCCGGAGCCCTCCGGCCCGCCGTGCGGCGCCACGGGTCCCGCCGGCACCCGGACGCGGGTGCCGGAACGAGGCGAGGTGTAACGTTGCAATCGCCGAACCACCGGCCCATTTCCCCTGCTCTGTCCCCTTGTTGAGGAGCACCATGACCTACACCGCCGCGGACACGCGATACGACGCCATGCCCTACCGCCGTGTCGGCCGCAGTGGACTGAAGCTCCCGGCGATCTCGCTGGGCCTGTGGCACAACTTCGGCGACGACAAGCCGCTGGAGACCCAGCGGGCGATCCTGCGCCGCGCGTTCGACCTGGGGATCACGCACTTCGACCTGGCCAACAACTACGGCCCGCCGCCCGGCGCGGCCGAGACCAACTTCGGCCGGAACTTCGCCCGGGACCTCCGCCCGTACCGCGACGAGATCATCGTCTCCACCAAGGCCGGCCACCTCATGTGGCCCGGCCCGTACGGCGAGTGGGGCTCGCGGAAGTACCTGCTGGCCAGCCTCGACCAGAGCCTGGGCCGGATGGGCCTGGAGTACGTGGACATCTTCTACTCCCACCGCCCCGACCCCGACACGCCCCTGGAGGAGACCATGGGCGCCCTCCACTCGGCGGTCCAGCAGGGCAAGGCCCTGTACGTCGGCGTCTCCAACTACAGCCCCGAGCAGACCCGCGAGGCGGCCCGCATCCTGGCCGACCTCGGCACCCCGCTGCTGATCCACCAGCCGTCGTACTCGATGTTCAACCGCTGGGTGGAGGACGGCCTGCTCGACGTCCTGGAGGAGGCCGGCGCGGGCTCGATCGCCTACTCCCCGCTGGCCCAGGGCCTGCTGACCGACCGCTACCTGTCCGGCATCCCCGCCGACTCCCGGGCCGCGGGCGCCAGCCCGTTCCTGACCGCCCAGGGCATCACCGAGGAGACGCTGGGGAAGGTCCGCGCCCTGAACGCCGTCGCCCAGCGGCGCGGCCAGTCCCTGGCGCAGATGGCGCTCGCCTGGGTGCTGCGCGGCGGACGGGTGACCTCCGCGCTCATCGGGGCCAGCAGCGTGAAGCAACTGGAGGACAACGTCGCCGCCGTCGGCAACCTCGACTTCACCGACGGTGAACTCGCCGAGATCGAGGGCCACCTCGGGTAGCCCGGGACGTTCCCGGCGGGCCTCCCGGCAGGCATCCGGCAGGTGCGCGGCAGGCGTCCGGCGGGCTGAGGAAAGGAGCGCGGCGTGAGCATCGCCGTGACGGTCTGGACCGAGTGCGGGCCGGACGACGCGGAAGCGGGGGCCGCCTACCCCGAGGGCATGCACAACGCCATCGCCGACGGCCTCGTCCCCCACGACGGCCTGCGGGTGCGGACGGCCACCATGGACCAGGAGGAGCACGGGCTCGGCGGCACGGTGCTGGACGGGACCGACGTGCTCTTCTGGTGGGGGCACAAGCGGCACGCCGAAGTGCGGGACGCGGTCGTGGAGCGGGTGCGTGACCGGGTGCTGGAGGGCATGGGGCTGGTCCTGCTGCACTCCAGCGCCGAGTCGAAGGTCTTCCGCGCCCTGCTGGGCACCAGCGGACGGATCTCGGGGTGGCGCCACGGCGACCGCGAGGTGGTGTGGACGGTCGACGTGACGCACCCCATCGCCGCCGGGGTTCCGCAGCCGATGGTCATCCCCGAACAGGAGATGTACGCCGAGCCGTTCGACATCCCCGCCCCCGACGAGCTGGTCTTCCTCTCCAGCTTCGCCGGCGGCGAGGTCTTCCGCAGCGGCATCACCTACCGGCGCGGGCTCGGCCGGATCTTCTACTTCAGCCCCGGACACGAGGAGTACCCGGTCTACCGCCGCCAGGACGTCCGCACCGTCCTGGCCAACGCGGCCTTCTGGGCCGCCGGTTCGGTCCCCGGCGGCGGTACGGGCGCCGCCGCGCCCAGGGCCGTACCCAGGGTGCCCTGGACGTCGGAGCCCCGCGAGATGGGCTGGTACGAGCAGTGACACCGGCGGCGGACCGGACGGGTGCCGCCGCCGGCCCTCACGCGGGGAGCGTGCCGCGCCGCCGCAGCAGCGGCAGTACGTGGTCGCGCAGGGCGGGGGAGAGCCGGATGCCGCCCTCGCGGCCGGAGATCCACCGCAGGTCCGCCAGCTCGGCCGCGGGCCGGGGCGTCCCGTCGACGCGCGCCTCGTACACCGTCAGCCGCATGGGCAGGCCCTCCAGGGCGGCCACCGAGTCGACGGACGCCAGGAGGCGCGGCTCCAGGGGTTCCACGCCGAGTTCCTCGTCCAGCTCCCGTACCAGGGTCTCCAGCGGGCCCTCGCCCGGGTCGGGCTTGCCGCCGGGCAGGTAGAAGACGTCCGGAGCCGCCTCCTTGCTCACCACCAGCAGGCGTCCCTCCCGGACGATCGCGGCGGCGACCACCTCCAGGGGCTCCCGCCCGCCGGCGCCCGGGGCGGACGCCGTTCCGTTCTGCCGTGCCATGGGGCCCGATTCTGGCAGCCCTCCCGCCCCGGCGTCCGCGGCCGGGGCATCAGCCGCGTTCCGGGAGCGGGTCGGCGAAGTGCCAGCCGCGGGCCAGCAGGTCGTCGACGGCCGCCACGGCGGTGCGCAGCCGGTGCTCGTGGGGTCCGGTGAGGACCAGGTGGGGCAGGCCGCGGCGGGTCAGTTCGGCGCGGAAGCGGTCGGTCATCCAGGCGCGCAGGTGCTCCCCGTCGCGCAGCCCGTCGTCCTCGAAGGGTACGCCGGTGTGGTCGGTGAGCAGCCACAGGTGGTGGCGGCCGCGGGCGGCGACGGCCGCCACCCGGGAGCTGCAACGGCCGGTGTAGCGCTCGTGCCAGACGGTGGTGGCCAGGGCGTCGGTGTCGCAGAACAGCACGGGCGAACCGGCCCGCGCGGCGGCCTCCTCCTCGGCGAGCTGGCGCTCGGCGATCAGCTCGAACTCGGCCGACTCCCAGGTGACGTCGGCGAACGGGGCGCCGGGCCGCTCCGCCAGCAGCCGCGCGTGCTTCTCCTCGCTGTAGCGGCGCCCGTACTCGGGCACCCAGCGGGTCTCCTCCCACACCCCACCGCGGGCGCGGTAGTGCCCGGCCAGGGCGCGGGCCAGGGTGGTGGTCCCGGTGGACTCCGCGCCGACCACGACCACCCGGCGGGCCAGGGCCGCCCGCACCGGGGCGGCGAGGTGGGGCCAGCAGCCGACGGGATCCTTGCGCACGGCCGTGCTCGAGACGGGGTACGCGGTGCGGTCGGGATCCACCGTGACCGCCGCCGCGCCGAAGCGGCGGCCGAGCTCCCCGCCGTACGCCTCGGAGGTGAAGACGGCGTCGACCGGCCCGGGGACGGCGGCCCGGAAGACCGCCATGTGGGCGTCCCAGACGGCGGGATCGGAGTAGTCGACGGGCACGTCGTCGACCGTGCCGACGACCTCCACGCCCTCCCCGGGGTGCACCTCCCGCAGCCACGCCACCCGGTCGGCGAGCGGTATCGACTCCACGGAGGAGGCGCACACCAGCACGGTGAGCCGACGGCAGCGCGCGGCGGCGGTGCGGATCAGGTGGTGGTGGCCCGCGTGCGGCGGATAGAACTTGCCCAGCACCAGGCCGTGTTCGAACTCGCTCACGCCATGGCCTCCGCCGCAGCCGCCGGGCCCGCCGGCCCCGCCGGACCCGCCGGACCTGTGCGGTCGGCCAGCTCGCGCCGCCAGCCCAGCAGCCCGACCACGCACAGGGCCATGAAGCCCACGTAGAGCAGCGCGGTCAGGTACAGGCCCTTGTGGGCGTAGAGGGGGACGTAGACGACGTCGGCGGCGATCCACAGGTACCAGCACTCGACCTTCTTGCGGCACTGGCCGTAGGTGGCGGCCAGCGACAGCGCGGTGGTCAGGGCGTCCCAGAAGGGCACGGTGGAGTCGGTGGCCCGGTCCAGCAGCAGGGTCAGCGCCGCGGTGGCGGCGGCGGTGGCGAGCGCCAGCACCCACCAGGTGCGGGCGCCGGTACGGCTGACCGGCAGGCGGCCGGAGGCGGACTCCGGGCCGCCGGTGGCCCACGCCCACCAGCCGTACACCGCCAGCGCGATGTAGACCACCTGGAGCCCGGCGTCCGCGTACAGGCCGGCGCCGGTGAACAGCAGGATGAAGAACAGGTTGTTGGCGATGCCGATCGGCCAGTTGGCGATGTGCTGGCGGGCGACGAGCCACACGCACAGCGCCCCGCTGCCGAAGCCGAGCACCTCCGTCCAACTGACGGGGGTGTCCAGGACGGTGAACAGGGGCTGCTGGAGGGGAGCGAGCAGGTCCGCGACGTCGGGCACGCGGCGACCTCCTTAAATGTCAGGATGACGATAACGAGGGTGGTGGTCGGAGGCAAGGAGGAAGCCGGCACGGTGCACGGCCGGTCACGCACCGCGCCGTTCCCCGCGCTGCGAGGTGCGCCCGTGTTCCGCCGATATGTTCGCCGACGACGCCCGGACGCGCGGATCGCACATCACCGCAGCCGGACCGTGAGACGGAGCCGTGGACCCACAACCTGCGGAGAGGCCGCCGGTCCAGGAGCCGGAGACCAGTCCTCCGGCCGGATGGAGTCCCGTGACGGCCCTGGCCGCGGCGGCGCACCGCGCGAGATCGCCGGGCCCCTCGGTGAACGGGCCGCCGGTCGTCCGCCGCCGGTCGGGGACGGCGGTGAGCACCGCGCACGGGGAGGGAACACCCGCCGCGGGAGGAGGACGTACCGCGGTGATCGGCCGGAAGGCCGTACGGGCGGCGGGGCAGGGCTCGAACCTGCGTCCAACCGGATGAGAGCCGGCCGCTCCACCGCTGAGCTTCCCGGTGCCCGTACGGCCGTTCGGCGAGGGCAGGGCTCGAACCTGCGTCCACCCGGTTTCGAGCCGGGCGCTCCACCACTGAGCTTCCTCGCCGCAGCCCGATCCTGTCGGCCGGAGCCGTTGCCGGTCAATCGAATTGTGCCCGGCCCAGCCCCGCCCCCGCCCGTCAGCCGCCGAGGCCGGGCGCGACCTCCCGGGCCGCGGGGCGCGGCGGCTTGCCGGAGAAGAAACCGGCCGACCGCAGGACACGGGCCAGCAGCGGGTCGCCGACCTCCACGCCGTGCACCAGCTCGGGGGTGGGGCGGAACGGCACGGGGCGTACGCTCCGGCGCGGTTCCGTCCAGCCGCTCTTCACCGGGTCGACGCCGTGGCGCCGGCACACCTCCTCCACCAGCGACCGCGGGCAGTCGGCCTCGCCGCGCAACACCTGCCACGGAAGCGGCAGTTCGGCCCACACCCCGGTGTCCGGGTGGAGCCCACCGCCGGCCCGCCGGTGCCAGGCGGCCACGTCGGCGGCCACCAGCAGCAGCACCTTGCCGGGACAGAGCCGGTCGACGACCTCCCCTGCGCCCATGGCGTGCAGCAGCGCGAACCAGTTGGCGCGTGCCGTGGTCCAGGCGCGGGCGGCCTGGTTCCAGGTCGTCGAGTCGTCCCCGCGGCGCACGATCATCGTGGTGCGGTCCAGCGGCCGGCGCCGCCACGCGGTCTCCAGCAGCTCGGCGACGTCCAGCAGGAAGCGGTACCAGAACCCCAGCAGCCGCCCCCGCTGTTCGTCCGTCAGGTGCCCGAGCACCTCGGCGGTCGGGTGGACGTGGGCGACCGCGAACCAGTTGGTGCGGGCGGGCTCGTCCCGCAGCCGCCGGAAGAGCGCGTCCGCCACCTCGTCGTAGGGGCGCTGCTGACCGGAGATGGTGAACTCGCTGCGCAGGTTGGCGCGCGCGGTGAGGTAGGCGACGAAGGCCGCGGTGTCGCGGTCCGCCGCGAACTCCCCGTACGGCAGCCGCGAGGCGAGCCCGCTCCTGCCGATCATCGTGACCTCGCGCTTGCGCTGCTCGGCCACGATCCGGGCCAGCTTGGCCTCCAGCCGGCGCAGCAGCCGGAACCGCTTGTTGTACTGCCGCTTGGACAGCTCCCCGAGCCCCGCCGCCGCGCGCTCGGCCCGGTTGAGCCGGTCGTGCAGGAAGTCGCTGGCGCCGAAGCGCTTGGCGATCTCTTCACCCGCGGTCCGGATCGCGGCCTCGATCCGCTCGGGATCGTCGCCGGCCGACTCCGGCAGCGCGGGCAGCGTGGGGAACAGCTCGGCGGCCCGCGACAGTTGGCGCTGGGCGCCGACGGGGCGCGCGAAGTCCTCCAGCATCGACGTGTAGCCGTGCCAGAGGTTGCGCAGCGAGCCGCGGGCCGCCTTCTCCAGCATGCGCCGGGTGCGGCGGTCGAGCGGCCGCTCGCCGTCGTCGAGCAGCCGCAGCACCAGGTGCGCGACGTCCTCGGGGCGCTTGCGCTGCCCGAGGGACGCGTGCAGTTCTCGCAGGACCGGGTGGTCCGGGACCGTGTGGGACATGGCGCTCAGCGTGGCGCACCCGGCGCGGCGGGTGCCAGCGGTTAAACGGGCCGGAACGGGCCGGGGCACGGGTGCCCGGTGCCCGGACGCCCGTCACTCCCGTGGGTAGCCGATCCCGGCGATGTCGTCGGCGAGGCCGGTCAGGGTGGCCTCGGGGTTCAGCGCGGAGACCACCTCGCCGGTCAGCGGTCGCAGGGCGAAGACGTGCCGGACGGCCTCCAGGTCGACCGGCGTCTCGTAGTAGTCCTCGGCGAACCGCCGGAACGCCTCCGGCGAGCGGTCCACCAGCAGTTGGAACAGGTACCCGGCGCCGTCCGGGTCGCCGTGGTCGTCCGCGTCCTCGGGGAAGGCGATCGTCCCCGCCCGCCAGGCACCGTCCCCGGTCTCCCGCCACAGGCAGGCGGTGACGAAGGGCGTTCCGTCCTCGTCCGAGAACGCCGGCTCCTCGACGTACGGCCGGAAGACCGCCGGGACCTCGTCGAGCACGCCCGGCCACGGCCCGCCGTGCTCGGCGTAGGGGCTCATGGGCGACTCGTGGTCGAACCCGCGTATGTACGCCCCGGCCGTGGAGAAGACGATCGAATACTCGTCGCCCGAGCCGTTGTCCATCGAGGCCAGTTCCTCCGTGCCGGACCAGCGGGCGTCGAAGGAGTGGTAGCGGAAGGCCCTCTCCGGGTTCAGGACGGCCTCCACCATGGCCATGGCGCGGCAGTGGTCGCGGAGGACGGAGATCCCGGGCAGTTGCCGGGCGATGTCGTGGACGGTCACGCGTCCATCCAAGCGCACGCCACTGACGGACGCCGGTTCCCGCTGTTCAGCGCAGGGTCGGTACCGCGCCGCACTCCACCACCTCGACCCCGGTCCCGGGCAGCCCCCTGCCCCACCTCTCGGTGATCCCCGCGACCACCGATCTGTCGGGCGGGGTCCGGCCGAGGCCGATCGCGTAGCGGGCCGGTGCCCGGCCTCGCGCACCGTACGCGCCGCCAGCACGGACCAGGCCAGGCCCGGCCGGGTCCGTGCCAGCGGCTCGTCGTCCGGCGACGCCCCCGGCGACCACGGCAGATGCGGCGTACGGGGGTAGGGCACACGCATGGCCCGCTCCTGGCAGAGCCGTCGGGACGCGGGTCACCGTAGGGAGGGCCGGGGAACGGCTCCATCGGAAAACCACCGGACGCCTCGTCCTCTCCGGCGGTGGGCCGGACGCCGGAGACGAACCGTTCACCTCCGTCGATACGCCGGCCGAGGTCGTCGGCGTCGCCGGAAGAAGTGCGGTGGTCGACGGCGGACTCCGGGCTGCCGTCTCCGGAGGGTTCCTGCGGCGGTGCCATCGCGGTGACGGGACAGCGGCCGTCGGTGCCCCGGAGGACAGCGGGCGGGCCCCGTCGAATGCCTGACGGGGCCCGCCGTGCGGTGTGGCGCGGTTCTAGGAGGTCAGCAAGGCCGGATGTGGTACACCGGCGTCCACGAGGCGGTGCCGGTGTCCTTGGCGGTGTTCGTCCAGCGGAGGGTGCCGTTGTTGTTGTAGAACCGGGCGACGGTCCCCGAGCTCTGGTTGTTGTTGAACACCCCGTCGCCGAGGCCCCAGAAGTCGTAGTAGCCGCAGTAGTAGTAGTCGTAGCGGTCCCCGTAGCCGTCCTGGATGCACAGCCATCCCGAGGAGCAGCTGATCGCCGTGGTGCCGACGTTCGTGCCGGGGGCCGCGAGGGTGACGGTGCCGCCCGGGATGCTGAGCTTGTCCGCCGATATCCGGCGCGCCTCGGAGTGCTTGTCCAGGTAGTTCTCGACCCTTTCCTGGAGCTGCGCCGCCTGGGTGGCGGTCAGCTTGGTGCCGTTCTGTGTGGTGGTGCTGTCGGGCGAGGGAGCCGCTGCGGCGCTGCCGGCCAGCAGTTGGCTGGCGACCAGTGCCACGGCCGCAACGGCCATGCTCAGGGTCTTGCGGAATTTCATGCTGATTCTCGCCCTCTTGTGGTGTCGCGATTAAGTTGGTGCCTTTGGAGGCGACAACTTTGTGTTCGTTCCAGCTTGTCTGAGATAGGCGTGGTTTTTAAGGAGCGAACCCGCCAGTCGCCTTGGTCGCTTATGCGAGGTATTATGCTATTTCGCACGTGAGTTCTTTTGGCCTGTTTTCCCTGGTTCTGTCAGCGGTGCAGCCGAATCGGCGTCACGCAGCGTCAGTCAGGGCGGGAACCGTCACGGTGTGTCCTCGAACGGATTCCGTCTCGCTCAACCGGATCGGTCTTCCGGCTGTCCAAGGGGGGCGGAGCCTCGATCTCACTGATGCGCTCGTCACATGCCGGAGTCACCTGGAACCAGCCATCCGTGACCGCGCTACGAGCCCCCTGCCCTGGGAGAAACCCGTCCTGTTTACCACTGTTGGCACCGACCCCTTACCGCGCGGGGTCAAACCGCAGCTCGGCCCAGACCGTCTTGCCCGAGGGCGGGCGCGGGACGGTGCCCCAGGCGGAGGCGAGGGCGGCGACCAGCCGGAGACCGCGCCCCGATTCCTCTTCCCCCGAAGGGGCGGCGATCCTCGGCAGCCGCTCGCCCCGCGCGTCCGACACCTCGATGCGCAGGACGCCGCCCCGTGACAGTCGCACCTCGAAGTCCCGGCCCGGCACGCGTCCGTGCGTCACCGCGTTCGTGGCGAGTTCGGCCACGACCAGCGCGACGGACTCCGAGAGTTCGCTGCCGTACGGGATGCCCCAGGCGTTGAGCTGCTCGGTGACGAGGAGACGGGCGAGACGGGCGCCGCGGTGGGTGGAGCTGAACCGCACCGCGAACTCGTCCCCGGCCAGCGGCAGTCCGGTGCCGGCGGTGTCCACGGCGTCTGCTGGAGGTGTCATGCGTGCACCGTGTCGGCCCCGCCGCGGCCCGCGCCATGGCGGCGGCCCGTCCGGGGCGCTCCGTACGAGTCGGGGCCCCGCACCGTACGAGCACCCCCCGCCCCTCGGCTCGTTGGGCACGGGAGACGCGTTGGAAAGCTGCGACGGGAGGGGCGCCCATGGCGAGCGGCAACCACGAGCCCGAGACGTCCGACAGCCTCAAGGTGTTCGGGGCCGTCCTCAAGGTCTTCCGCGAGCGGGCCTCGCTCACCCAGGAGGAACTGGCACCGCTGGTGTGCCACTCGCCGCACTTCGTCGCCTCGGTCGAGCAGGGCCGGCGCCTGCCGCCCGGCGACTTCGTCGAGCGGGCCGAGGACGCCCTGGAGGCGTTCGGCGTACCGCGGGCGGCGGCGCGGTACATCGCCCGGCAGCCGGGCCTGGCCGCGTGGTTCCGGCTGTGGGCGCAACTGGATGCGACGGCGGTGAGCCTGTGCACGTACGAGTGCCGGGTGGTGCCGGGGCTGCTCCAGACGGAGGTGTACGCGCGTGCGGTGATGCTCAACGTCCCGCCGCCGCCCACCGAGGAGGAGGTCGCGCAGCGGATCGCGGCGCGGCTGGAGCGGCAGAAGCTGCTGACGCGCGAACCGCCGATCGCGTTACCGAGAGAGTCGATCCGCCCGCCGTGCCGGGGGCCGGTGCCGTACTCGGCGGCGAGGAAGCGGACACCGAGCACGGTCTCCGTGCTTTTCCTGGCCAATGTCCGTGGGTGCCGCCCCAGGGCCGACGCCCGTGGCCGCCGGCCGGCAGGAGTTCGAGGCAGCCGTGCCGGCGTGCTGCGGCGGACCGTCCGGCGATGAGGCGTCGGGCCACACCGTCCGAGGACGGTGTGGCCCGACGCCGTCACGGCGAGGGCGGTGGACCGGGTCAGCGTTGCCCGTGATGGGCGGGGACGCGGTCGCCGACCAGCGGCGGGGGAAGCGGGGAGATCTCCCGGTCGAAGAAGCCGAGGAAGTCCTCCGCGCGGTCGTAGAGGGTGTCGAAACCGGCTGACGTCTCGGCGATCAGCTCCGGGTCGGTGAACCGGTTGGCTCCCGCCGCGTTTCCGTCGTCGTAGAGCACCTCGTACATGACCCGGTCCCCGAGGATCACGACCTCGGGAACGGGGCGGTGCACCTCGATGTCGGAGATGGCCCGCGCGTCGATCACCCTGATGTTGTCGCCCAGTTCCACGCGCAGGCGGAGGACGTGGAACTCCCACTGCACGTACGGGGTCACCGGGAATTCCACGACGCGGAGGCGGCGCTGCAGGACGCCGCGGTCGGCCGCGTCCCGGAACTGCTCGGTGTAGAGCTTGCGTTTCTCCTCGACGAGCGAGAGAGCCTCCTCCCACTCCCCGGCGGCGAAGGCCTCCCAGCTCGCGAAGCCCTTCTCCTTGAAGTGCTGGCCCCGCTCCAGCTTTCTCAGGTGCCTGATCCCGCTCTCGAAGACGCGGTAGAAGTCCTGGTGGTACGCCTTCCGGTCGAGGCGTTCTGATGAGTTTCCCGGGAACGAGTCAAACATTGGGAATATCCGGCTTCGCCGCGATCATCATGCTCCTTGGGATTATCACCAGGCGCTCGTCGGCGCCGATCGAGACCCCTGTGGGAAGGTGCTTTCCGAGTGATTCCGTGAGATCTCTCCCGATGACGGCGATATCCCCGTTGTCCAGTTCCCAGATGTCGGGGCAGTCGGGATTGTCCGTCGTCACCCCTAACTCCTGGGGTGTCTTCCCCAGCCTCCTTCTGAACCCCGTTGCGGGGTCGGCTTCCCATGGCCTGACCACAACATCACCCCCTCTGGCCGACCCTGCCGGTCGACCTTTCGAATCGGCCGAAATGTTACAACTGTAGCGCTCGGAGTGCCCCGGGAAACCCTCTTTTGAGTCGACTTGCTCAAGATGGGGGAAGGGTGGCATATGCGTTCGGTAAGTTTCGCAGTGTGCTGTTCCAGGCAGGCTCTCTTGTCGCTTCCGCCGCACTGGTGTATCAACGAATGATCGAGAAAGGAATCACCTGTCCGTGCGACGGGAATTAAGCCATATGGACCATTGACGTCCAACCGGGTGCCGCCGGAAAACCAGGCTGGGGAACTGTGGAACCGGAAGTCTCTTCACCCGCACACAGCGCGGAGGCAACATCGGTCACCGCGATGACGGCAAACGCCCGACGACGGTCGGCCGTGGGGCGATGAGGGGCGCGATGGACGGCCGTGCCGAGGACGGCGGCCGTGTCTACCAGGCGTCGGGCGACCAGCACATCAGCGAGCACCACCACCATCACCACGCCGGCCGGGAGCCCGTCTCGGACACCCCCGACTCCGTCCGCCGCCCGATGGTCGGCCGGCCTCCGGTGGTCCTGCGCGACCGGGCCGAGGTCCTGGAACGCCTGCGGGAGAGCGCGGCATCGGACCGCGGCTGCGACATCCACGTGCTCCACGGCATGGGCGGCTGCGGCAAGACGGCTGTCGCCTACGACTTCTTCCGGACCGCCACCGAGGAGTTCGGCCGGGTCGGACTGTGGGTCAACGCGTCCGACCGCGCGAGTCTGCGTGCCGGCATGCTCGCCGTCGCCGCCGACCGAGGAGCCGGCGACGGCGAGCTGCTGGCGGTCCGCAACGGCTTCCGCCCCGCCGCCGACCTGGTGTGGGACTACCTCGACCGCTCTGCCGAGCCCTGGCTGCTGGTGCTCGACAACGCCGACGACCCCGCGATCCTCCGGGACGGAAGCTGGCTGCGCACCAGCCCCCGCGGCATCGTCGTGGTCACCACCCGCCGGGCCGCCGCCCACTGGTGGCCGGGGGCGCAGTTGCAGCACATCGGGGTGCTGCCGCGCGAGGACGCCGCGCGCGTGCTCTGTGACCTGGCCCCGCAGAGCGGCACAATGGAGCAGGCGGCCGAGATCGCCGACCGGCTGGGACGGCTGCCGCTGGCGCTCACGCTCGCGGGCGGCTTCCTCTCCCACCAACTGATCGATCCCTGGTCGATGGAGGTCTACGGACGCCGTCTCGACGAGGGCGAACGAGTGGAGCTCATAGACCAGGGAGCTGACGCCTTGGACGAGGAGGACCCCCGGCACCTGGTGGGCCGGACGTGGCAGCTGAGCCTCGACTCGTTCGAGGCCCACGGGCTGCCCGAGGCCGTGGCCCTGCTGAGGCTGCTGGCCCGTCTGGCGCCCGAACCGCTGCCCCTGTCCGTGCTGAACAGCCCGGAAGTCGGCGACGTCCTGCCCCGCGCCCGCATCGAGACCGCGCTCAGAGCACTCCTCGACCACTCGCTGACCGAACTGGTCGACGCCGGCGTGCGCTGCGTGCGCTGCCACGGCGTACTGCTCGACAGCGTTGCCGCCGCCACACCCCGCGAAGGGCTCGCGGTCCTCGACGCGACGGCGATCCGGCTGCTCGACGCGGCCGTCCCCACGGTCCCCGACGCCGGGCCGTACGAGCCGCGGTTACGGCTGCTCGCCCCCCACGCGCTCGCCCTGCTGCGGCGGGTGGCGGACGACCCGTCGGCGGCGGCCGATGCGCTGTCCGTCGCGACGCGGCTGTCCGTCGCCCTGCACCGCACCGGGGACTACCCGTCCGCCTGGGAGACCGTCCGCGCCGCGGCGGTCCTCGCGGAACCGCGCCTCGGACCGGAGCACCGGCTCGTGCTGGCCGCGCGGTCCAGAGAGGGACGGGCACTCTTCCGGCTGGGGAGGTACGCCGAGGCCGAACCCCTGCTCCGCAGCGTCCGAGCTGTCCAGGAACGGCTGTTCGGCGCCGACGACCCGGACACCCTGGACACCTGCCACGGCCTCCAGCTCGTCCTCGGCAACGTCGGCAGACGTGAGGAGGCCCTGACGCTCCTGCGGCGGACCGTGGCGGGCCGGCGCGCAGTGCTGGGCCCCTCGCACCCGTTGACCCTGCGCTCGCGCGCCAGCCTCCTGGTGATCCTCTCCGCCTCCGAACTCACGACCGAGGACGACGGCACCCTGCTCTCCCTGCCGCAGGAGTGCGCGAGGCACCTCGGCCCGGACCACACCGTCACGCTGGGCGCCCGGCACAATCACGCCTGGGCGCTGTACGTGCTGGGCCGCATCGAAGCGGCCGACGAGGAGATCCGGCTGGTCACCGAGGAGTACGACCGCCGCTTCGGCCCCGACTACCCGATCGCGCTCTCGGCCAGGCAGCTCCTCGCCCGGACCCGGTCCGCCCTCGGCCACCCGGACGAGGGGGCCGAACTCATGGCCGATGTCGTGGCCCGGCGCGAACGTGCTCTGGGAGCCGACCATCCCTTCACGGCCGCGAGCCGCGGACTCCTGCGCGAACTCAGGGGGGACGGGAGAGCGGACGGGGACGCCGCCCCCTCGTGACGGAGTGGCGGAAGGCCGGCGAGCGGAAGAACCCGACGGAGCCGGGGACACAGGACAGGGCACGGAACAGGGGAGGGACGGAGATGGATCCGATCGTCGCGGCGGCGGGCGGGGCACTGGTGAGCGCGATGGCCACCGACGGCTGGCAGCACGTGCGGGACGCGGTGGTGGCCTGGTGGCGGCGCCACCGTCCCGAACGGGCCGAGGAGGTCGACTCGGAGCTGGAGGCGCTGCGGGGCCGGGTGCTGACGGCCCGCCAGGAGGCGGACCAGGAGACCGAGCAGGCGCTGACGGGAGCCTGGCGGCTGCGCTTGCAGCAGCTTCTGGAGGAGGACCCGGCCCTGGCGGACGGGCTGCGGCGGCTGCTGGAGGAGCACCTGGCCCCTGCCCTCTCCCCGGACGAGCGGGCCCGGAACCAGGCGGTCGTCATGCGGGCCGAGGCCCGTGACTCCGCGCGGATCTACATGGCCGGACGCGACCAGCACATCACCGACGCCTGAG
>NZ_DASQNP010000225.1:0-7097 GCF_035644915.1 Streptomyces sp. | reverse complement strand
TGTCGATGTTCGAGTTCGCGTGCACGGGTGTTCGAGTTCGCGTGCACAGGCTTGTCGGGGTAGGCGGAGTTCCTGCCGGGGTGGCAGCGGAACGGCAGGACACCGGCACCAGCCGAGGGTTGGCTGGTGCCGGTGTCCTGTGTGCGGGGACCGTCAGAACGTGGGTGAGGGCGAGGGGCTGACGTCGTCGGACGGCGACGGCGAGGGGCTGACGTCGTCGGACGGCGACGGGGACGGGGAGGGGGTCACCTGCCGGCCGAGCGTGGTAGCGGGCCCGGCCTGCAGGTAGGTCCAGGTGTACACCTTGTCGAGGCATGAACTACGGACCGTCCGGCCTCGTGTGTCGGGGATGGTGCGGCCGTCGAGGCCGGTGACAGGTCCTGGGGTGCACGGCCCGAGGGGGGTGTTCGTCTCCGTCAGGAGGCTTCCGGTGCGCCGGTCGATGACGTACCTGGTGGTCTGCCCCGAGCCGTCCTGTTCGACGGCGACGCCGGACCGGCCGGCGTCGTCGATGACGGTGCCGACCAGGCGGACGCCGGGCACCCGGGCGGCCACCGCGTAGAGCGCTGCCTTGACCTTGGGTGGTGCCGGGCTGGTGAGCAGTTCACCGATCACGCCGAAGACGGTGTCCACGTTGGAGCCGGGGTCGGAGCCGGGGTCGGAGCCGGGCACGGTGGAGGCGCGTCGCAGGACGGCGGCGAGGGCGGTGGGGTCGGTGGGCAGGGTCTGCAACTGGTCCCAGGTCATGGTCTGGCCGGAGAACCCGATCACCCAGGTCGCCGGGCCGGGTGCGACGTTGGAGCTGCTGCCGTCCGGCCCCGACTGGACGTACCCGCCGGCCACCCGGCGGCCGAACCACTCCTCGCGGATGCCGGCCCGCTCGTCGCCGATCCGGGAGCGTGACTTCACGTACCAGAACGGCGCGTCCCGGGGCGGCGCCGGCTGCGCGGCCACGGTCGCGGACATCTCCCCGAGGAACGCCGAGGCGTTGGCGCCGGCGATCAGCCCGTCACCGGGCCCGGTCGGCAGCATCGCGGGGACCGCGACGGTCGCGACGGCCGCGGCGGCGGCCAGGCCGACGAGGGTCCTGCGTCGCAGGATCACCACGCCCGCCCCGGAGCGGTTGCCCGAACGGGCGGGCTGCGCGGGGGGCGCGGCGCGACGGCGGTCGTCGACGACGTCGGTGAGGGCGTGCAGTAGGCGCTGTTCGGACGGGGAGAGCGGGGGAGGGGGCGTGGTGCTCATCGGGACTCCTTGATGACGGCGAGGGGCACTGTCGGGGTGGTTGCCGGCGCAGACGTCTGTTGCAGGTGGCGTTGCAGGTGGCGGCGGGCACGGTTGAGCCGCATCCGGGCGGTGCCGGCGCGCAGGCCCAGCACCGCCGCGGCCTCGGCCACGGTGAGGTCGTCGACGGCGACCAGCTCGAGCAGGCGGCGTTCGCCGTCCGGCAGTTGGGCGATCGAGGTGGCCAGCGCACGTACGGCGGCAGCCGCGTCGAGCTGCTCCTCCAGCCGCGCCAGGTCCGCGTCGTCCCAGTAGCGGCGGCCCTGCAGGCGGGTCTGCGCGGCCGTGGCGCGACCTGCACGGCGCCGCTCGTCGGCAGCCACGTTCGCGGCGACGGCGTGCAACCACGGGACGGCCCGCCCGCGACGGGCGTCGAACCCGTCCGCCGACTCGATGATCTTGAGGAACACCGACGCGACCATGTCGGCGACGTCTTCGGCCGTGCCGAGCCGGCGCAGCCCGATGGCCCGCACCCGCGGCAGGTGGCGACGGTAGAACTCGGTGAACGCCGCCGCATCGGTGGACAGCACGGCGAGCAGGTCCGCATCGCTCCACTCGCTCACCGCGCTTTTCGCATCGAGAGCACGGCCGGGCGCGGCATCGCCGGCCCCTGGCGGGAGTAGGTCTCGTCGTGCTGTCACATTTACTACTACGCCGCAGCCCGACTTAGCGTCACAGGACTCACCCCCGCTCACCCGAGCGGCCCCCGCATCGCCCCCCTCACCGGAGCCCACAGGTCAACCCGTCGCCCTCGGCCAGTTGGCTGAGGACGAGCCATCCCAGACGGCATACGCCCGGTTGGGGTATACCCCAATCTGACGTCAGGGCAGGCAGCCGGAACCCGTCAGGTTAGGGCCGGTGTGTGGCTTGTTGGACACCCCCGCCCGCGGGTCTAGGGTTCAACCTGACACTTTCGGGGTCGGACTGGGGTTGGAGGGCCTGTGACGGGTCAGCGGGTCGGGTACATGCGGGTGAGCACCCTGGACCAGAACCCCGACCGGCAGCTGGACGGCGTGCCGGTCGACCGGGTGTTCACCGACAGCGCGTCGGGCCGCAGCACCAGCCGCCCACAGCTGGAGGCGATGCTCGCCTTCGTCCGCGACGGCGACACGGTGGTCGTGCACTCCATGGACCGCCTTGCACGCAACCTCGACGACCTACGTGCCCTGGTCCGGGCCCTGACTGGGCGAGGAGTGCGGGTGCAGTTCGTGAAGGAGCAGCTGACCTTCACCGGCGACGACACCGCGATGGCCACCCTGCTGCTGTCGGTGATGGGCGCGTTCGCCGAGTTCGAACGCTCCCTGATCCGCGAACGCCAACGCGAAGGCATCGCCCTCGCCCGCCAGCGAGGCGCCTACCGCGGCCGCACCCCGGCCTTGACCGCCGACCAGGCCGCGCAGCTGCGGGCCCGGGTCGCCGACGGCGTCCCCAAGGCCACCGTCGCCCGCGAGTTCGGCATCAGCCGCGAAACCCTCTACACCTACCTGCGGGCCCAGCCCGGCGCCGCTGGTCCTGGTGCCGGGTCCGGGGTTGCACCTGGGTCCGGATCGGGTGCTGTGCCGGAGATCGATCCGGACGGCGAGGTCGCCGTCGAAACGGTGGCGTAGGCCGGTCCGGGCTGCTCGATCCGGGCCCTGCGGCGGTCTGCCTGCGCACGATCACGGGCGTGTTGGGCTTGCTCGAAGTCGTCCATGGTGGTGGGCAGGAACTGCTCGGGGATCCCCAGGCCGATCACGTAGCGGCGTTCCCGTTCGAACTGCTCAGGGGTGCGGCAGACGATCAGGAACCAGCCCAGCACTGCCACCGCGGTGTCTGGGTCGGTCCGCCCGGCGGTGATCGTGGCGTTGATGTCGGCGCTGATGCGTTCCCACGACTCCTGGGTGAGCTCGGGCAGGGGGGTGGGCCGGGCTGCCCGTGGTGGGTAACCGGCGTAGACGGCCTTGGCTGGGGGTGCGGCGATCGTGTCGGCGAGCCGGCCGCGGGCGGTGATCGTCCCGTCCGCGGCCATCTGTAGTGCGGTAGCGGCTGCGTGCCACACTGCGTCGCGGTGCTCGGGCTGCAGATCCTCGAAGACCTGCCACATCCGCACGCCCCCGCGTGGTGGCCGCCCGGTGGCGGCCCACACCCGTTCCAGGGTCCATCGGGCCTGCCGGCGGCAGGTGCCCGGCGCCAGGGACACCTCGTCGAGCAACGATCGCAGCAACCGGAACCACACCGCGGCGTGGACGCTGCGCCCGGGAAGGTCGACCCGGCCCATGGTCAGGCCCTGGTGGGTGTACCTGTCCATCGTGGCCAGCGGCTCGGGCACTGCCACCGGCCCGCGGGGCTGAGCACTGGGCGCGCAGTCGATCAGCAGGCAGGCGTGCTCGACGCAGCTGCTCATCAGCGCCAGCCTCCAGACCAGGGCCGGCCCGCGCGGGCGGCCGGCCGCGATCTCGGCGACGCAGGCCGGGCACACCCGGTTCAGCGGGTAGCGGGGGATCCAGGGCCCGGCCCATTGGCCGCGGGTGCGCTCCACCTGATGTGCCCGGGCCTCACCGGGGGCCAGCAGCACCGAGTTCGCGCGCACGTAGTCCTCGAAGACCGCCTGACCCCAGCCGTCCTCGGGGTCGGGGGTCTGCAGCAGCAGGCCCTGCCACCCCGGCAGGGTCATGGCGTGTATCCGGCCCGCCTCCACGCCGGTCCGTTCGGCCAGGGCCTGGGCCAGGCCCGGTGGAGGGTCGTCGTCGACCTCGCGCGCGACCCGGCGGGCGAGGTCGGGCAAATCAAAGGGGTAGAGGGGGAGGTTGAGGTTGCCCAGCAGCTGCGTGACGCTCAGGCCGTGGACGGTGGCCAGGCGGTCCAGCCACGACGACAGCGCCTCGAGGTCCCCTGGCGGTGGGTGCAGCGGCCACCGCCGCACCCCATGGCGACCGGCCCGGTTCACGTCAGCGGGTTCACGTCAGCGGCCCACGTCAGGGCTCACGTGAGGGTGCGTTCGAACTGGCGGCGGCGTTGGGTGGGGCCGGTGTAGTCGGCCAGCAGCAGGGTCCGCTGGGTGATCGATTCCTCGCCGCATTCGATCGCGGCGACCGCGGCGTCGGTGAGCAGGTGCGCCAGCTCCCCGATGGTGCCCTCGCTGCGGGTCAGCAGGTAGCGGGCCGTGGTGGGGTCTGCGATCGAGGAGGGACGGCGCAGCGGGAACGACGCCGCGAAGCTAGCCAGCAGGCTGCAGGTGTCGGCCAGGCCGTGCCCAGGTTCGTTGCCGGCGTCCCAGCGTGGCAGGGCGAACGGCGCGAACCTGTTCTCCAGCTGGTCGTCCGAGCGGATCGCCAGGTACGCCTCGTGGGTGCCGACCCCGACCAGTGGGATCCGCAGCTGGTTGCCCAGGAACCGCAGCAGGTTCAAGAACTCCCGCCGGCGGTCCCCGCGCCCGCTCAGCACGTTGTGCAGCTCATCGATGACCAGCATCCGCACCTTCACCGCCCGCAGCAGGCCCAGGACCAGCTGCTCCAGGTCCGGCAGGCGGTAGGAGCGCCCCAGCGGGGCGCCGAGCTCGGCCAGCACCGCGGTGTAGAACCTGGCCACCGACGGGTCCGAGGGCATCTGCACGACCAGCACCGGGATCTCCTCCCGGTCGGCGTGCGAGACCGCCGGGTGCAGCCGCCGGAACTTCTCCACGATCATCGACTTGCCGTTGTTCGTCGGCCCGATCAGCAGCAGGTTCGGCATCCGCTGTTTCGCCGGCCACGACAGCAACGTCTCCAGCTGCTCCACCGCCTGCACCGCACGCGGGTACCCGATCCACCGGTCCGCGCGCACGAACCGCACCCGCTCGTCCGCCGGCAGCATCGCCACCGCCTGCGCCGAGACGTGTAAGTGCGACAGGTCCACCGGATCCAACGGCTCCACCACCTCCCCCTCCACCGGCCACGCCCCCGGCCTGTCACCCGCTTGGCTCGACGCCGCCCCGGCCCGGCCGGGGGTCACCACTGCTCGATCACCTCGAACGCCGCCGCACCAGCAAACCCCGGCAGCCCCGGCGGCGTCGGCATGGCAGGTGGTGTCGAGTCGGCCCCCGCCGGGGTGCCAGCCAGGGTGCCAGCCGGGGTGCCCGCGACGGTGCCGGCCATGGCGCGGCGGGTGGAGTCACGGCGGGCCCGGCGGGTGGTGGTCTGCGCGGTGTCGGTGATCGCGCGCATCTGCGCCACCATCGCGAAGACCGCCGCCTCGTCGACCTCGGCGCGGCCCGCGGTGCGCAGCGCCGCGACGGCGGCTCGGTGCTCCCACAGGGTCAGCGGCGGGTTGGACATCGTCCGGTACGGCACCGGAAGGTAGGCGCCGTCGTCGGGGTCCAGGACCCAGATCCGGCTGATGTCGCGCGGGTCGCGGCGCACCACGAACCTGTCCAGCTGCTCGCGGCGCGCGATCCACGGCCGCAGCGCATCGCAGTAGTAGTGCACGTGGTCCAGCACGAACCCGGTCCGGGTCAACCGCCGGCGTTCCACCGGCAGGAAGTCCAGCAGGAACCCCGCCTCGTGCTGCACCGTCACCGGCAGGCCCCCGGCGCCCGCCGCCTCGAGCCCCCCGGCCCACCGCGCGGCCGGAGCCTGCGAGATCCCACGGTGAACCGTCTGGTGGTAGCTGCACACCGCCAGGGCGAGCCACCGCTGCAGCTCGGTCAGCGTCAGGCACGCCGCGGCGTCGGCGTCGTACCCACCGCGCTGGGCCGGGTTGGAGAACGTGGTCCCCGGCAGCTCATGGACCGTGCGCATCATCGTGCCGATCAACCGCTCCACGATCCCGCCGTAGTGCGGGCGACCCGGCGGCCGGTACGACACGGCGATGCCGTGCTGCTCACAGCCCCGGCGCAGCGCCTCACTCTTGAACTCCGCGGCGTTGTCGACGTACAGCTGCTCAGGCTTGCCGCTCATCACCCACTCGGCCTGCACACCCAGGCCCTCCAGCCACGCCCGCTTGTCCGTGACCATGTGCGCCAGGCATAGGCCCACCGACAGCGCCGACGGCGCCTCCAAGGTGACCACCAGGCCGACCACCGCGCGGCTGAACACGTCGACCGCGACCGTCACGTAGGGGCGGCCAATCGGCAGCCGGTGCGTCTCGTCCACGATCACCACGTCCACCACCGTGTGATCGATCTGCACCTGCTCCAACGGCCGGGTCACCGCTGGCGGCGCACCGCCGGCGCCCTGCCGGGACCGGGCCGCGTCCACGCCCTCCCGCTGCCGGGTCGTCACCACCGGGTCGAGCTTGGCGATCCGGCGCACCACCGACCCCCGCGACGGCACCGCCAGCCCGCGTGTGCGGCAGATCCGCTCGATCTCGCGGTGCACCACCGCGACGCTTCGACGCTGCCGGTCCACGTACCGCCGGCGCAGCACCTCGCGGATCACCGCCTCCACCGGCTCGGCCAGCTGCTCACGGCCCCGGCCGCCGCTCGAGCGGCCCGGCAGCAGATCCGACACCACCCCCCGCCCGGCCCGCCACCGCGCCACCAGCGCGTACACGTGCCGCCGCGACAACCCCAGCTCCACGGCCGCCGACTCCACCGCCGCCGCGCCGAGACGATCAGCTACCGCCAGCGGGCCGATCACCCGTGCGCGGGCGACCGCGACCTCCCACACCTCACGCGGGACGTCCAGCGCCCCCGGTCCCCGAACCGACTCCCCGACCATCCCCGCGCCTTCGTGCAGACGAACTCGAGCAACGCGCACCGTAGTGCACACGAACTCGGACACCACCCGCGCCCGAACTCGTCAGCACAACCAGGCAACGCGGCAGGTCAGCCGTGCAGACGAACTCAGACATCGACA
>NZ_DASQNP010000224.1:0-3924 GCF_035644915.1 Streptomyces sp. | reverse complement strand
GCCGGTCCCGCAGGCTCCGGCCCCGCAGGCCCCCCAGGCGCCGCCCACGTCGGAGGCCGGCCGGCGTCCCGGCGCCTGGCCGACGCCGGCGGGCGGCGGTACGGGGCCGGGCGCGCCCGCCGCGCAGGCGTCCGGCGGTCGCCGCCCCGGCGCGTGGCCGACCCCCGCCGGGCCCGGACGGCAGCCCGAGGTGTCCGCGCCCGCTCCCGCCCCGGCCGCCGCGCCCGCCGCCCCCGCAGCCGCCGCGCCCGCGCCGCAGGGCGGCGGTGCCGCCGGCGGGCAGGGCGCCGCGCAGGTGCGGCAGATGTGGCCCGACGTCCTGGAGGCCGTCAAGGGCCGCCGCCGGTTCACCTGGATCCTGCTCAGCCAGAACGCCCACGTCGCCGGGTTCGACGGCACCACGCTCCAGCTCGGCTTCTCCAACCCCGGCGCCCGCGACAGCTTCGTCAACGGCGGCAGCGAGGAGGTGCTGCGCGCCGCGCTGGCCGACACGTTCGGCGTCCAGTGGAGGATCGAGGCCGTCGTCGACCCGTCCGGCGGTGCGGCGGTCTCCTCGGCGCAGGCTCCGGTCGCCGCCTCCGCCCGGTCGTTCGCGTCCACCGCGCCCGCCGCGGCCCCCGCGGGACCCCCGGCCGCCGCCCCGCCCGCGCAGCCGCCGGCCCCGCGCCCGCAGCAGCCAGCGCCCCAGGCGCCGGTGCGCCGCGAGTCCGAGCCGCCGCCCCCTCCCGTGGCGCCGGAGGACGACATGCCCGCCGAGGACGACCCGGACCTGGACGACACCGCCCTGTCCGGCCACGACCTGATCGTGCGCGAGCTGGGCGCGACGGTGCTGGAGGAGCTGTACCACGAGTGATCCGCCGAGTGATCCGCCGCCCGGCCGCCGCCTGATCACCGGCCTGGTCACCGGCCTGATCACCGGCCTGGCCCCGGTCCGACGGCCGCCCGTCCCCGGCCCCCGGCCCGCCCGTCCCGGAATCCGCCCGCGGAGCGGAAAGGGAGCGGAGGAGGGAGCGGGGAGGGGAGTGGAAAAGGGAGGGGGAAAGACCCCCGCAGGGCGAGGCGAAGAGGCGGGGGGAACGCGTACGCTCAGGGTGTACGGAGTACGAAGGTGCGTACACGTGCGGACACGTCGTCGACGAGCCAGGAGCGAAGCCGTGATTCCCGGTGGTGGCCAGCCCAACATGCAGCAGCTGCTTCAGCAGGCCCAGAAGATGCAGCAGGACCTTGCGGCGGCCCAGCAGGAGCTGGCCGACGCGGTGGTGGAGGGCTCCGCGGGCGGTGGTCTGGTGAAGGCCACGGTCACCGGGGCCGGGGAGCTCAAGGGCCTCGTCATCGACCCCAAGGCGGTGGACCCGGAGGACACCGAGACCCTCGCCGACCTGGTGCTCGCGGCCGTGCGCGACGCCAACAGCGCCGCCCAGCAGCTCCAGCAGCAGAAGCTCGGCCCCCTCGCCCAGGGACTGGGCGGGCTGCCGGGCATGCCGTTCTGAAAACCGGATACGAGCGTACGGTCAGTGCTGGGACGACCGTACGAGGGACGACCGGAGCGAGAGCGGCGAGAACGGCACGAACGGGAAGAGTGGAGTAGGCGACCGTGTACGAAGGCGTGGTTCAGGACCTGATCGACGAGCTGGGCAGGCTGCCCGGCGTCGGTCCCAAGAGCGCGCAGCGGATCGCCTTCCACATCCTCCAGGCCGAGCCCGCCGACGTCCGCCGGCTCGCCCACGCACTGACCGAGGTGAAGGAGAAAGTCCGGTTCTGCGAGGTCTGCGGCAACGTCGCGGAGGCCGAGCGGTGCAGGGTCTGCCTCGACCCGCGCCGCGATCCGGCGGTCATCTGCGTCGTGGAGGAGCCCAAGGACGTCGTCGCGATCGAGCGGACGCGTGAGTTCCGCGGGCGCTACCACGTGCTCGGCGGCGCGATCAGCCCGATCGAGGGAGTGGGCCCGGACGATCTGCGGATAAGGGAACTGCTGGCCCGGCTCGCCGACGGCACCGTCACCGAGCTGATCCTGGCCACCGATCCGAACCTCGAAGGGGAGGCGACGGCCACCTACCTCGCGCGCATGGTGTCCTCCATGGGCCTGCGCGTGACCCGCTTGGCCAGCGGCCTCCCCGTCGGAGGAGACCTGGAGTACGCCGACGAGGTCACGCTGGGACGTGCCTTCGAGGGGAGAAGACTGCTCGATGTCTGAAGCCATGCCGGAGACGAGGAACCCGAACCAGGGTCCGGACGACTTCGCGGTACAGATCGCGGACCAGATCGAGAGTTTTCTCGTGGCGGTCACCGAGGTGGCCAAGGGGGACGAGCCGGACAGCGCCGTTCCGTTCCTGCTGCTGGAGGTCTCCCAATTGCTCCTCGCGGGCGGCCGGCTCGGCGCGCACGAGGACATCGTCCCCGAGGAGCGGTACGAGCCGGACACCGGCCCCGAGCCGGACGTCGACGACCTGCGGCTGCGCCTCGCCCAGCTCCTGGACCCGGTGGACGTCTACTCGGAGGTCTTCGACCCGTACGCGCGCAGCGCCCCCGTCGCCTGCCGCATCTCCGACGACCTCGCCGACGTGATCACCGACCTGCGGCACGGCATGGCCCACTACCGGGCGGGGCGGGTCAGCGAGGCGCTGTGGTGGTGGCAGTTCTCCTACCTCTCCAACTGGGGGCCCACCGCCTCGGCGGCCCTGCGCGCCCTCCAGTCGCTGGTCGCCCACGTCCGCCTGGACACCCCGCTGGACGAGTTGGACGGCCTGGACACCGACAGCGACGCCGCGGCCGACGACGGCGAGCTGGAGCGGCAGGCGGGCGCGGTGATGGCGGCGGAGATCGCCGCCCCGCTGGGCATCAAGCCGACCCTGGACTGACCCGCCCGTACGGACTCCGCAGCGGACTCCGTACGGACGGAGACCGGCCCCGTGGCCCGGGCGCGCTTCGCCCGGCCGCGGGGCCGCTCGTGTCTCAGCTCCGGACGGTCCCCCGGACGGCCTCGACGGTCCGGGCGAAGGAGTCGTCCCCGTGCCCGGCGTCCAGCCCGCGCCGGGCGAGGTCGTGGGCGGCGGAGATCACCGAGGCGTCGAGCCCCCGGGCCTTGGTGGCCTCCACGATGTGCGCCATGCCGGTCGCCGCCGACCGGAGGTTGGAGCCCTCGGGTGGGAACTCGCCGTCGCCGATCTGCTGCGCGTACTCGTCGATGATGTCCGGCAGGAGGTTGCTGATCCCCTTGGCGTAGGGGGCGAGGGCCTCCGGGGCGATGCCCTCGGCCGTGCCCAGCGCGAAGGCGTGGACGATGCCGGACATCGCCGTCCAGAACACGTCCAGCAGGGCCACGTCGTGCGCCGCGGCCCGGCCCGGGTCCTCGCCGAGGTGCACGGACGTGCCGCCGAGCGCCTCCAGGGTGGCCCGGTGCCGCTCGTAGACGTCCTTGGGTCCGCTGTGGAGGACGACCGCCGACGGGCCGCCGATGAGGTACGTGGGGACCATGATCGCGCCGTCGAGGTAGTCGATCCCGTGCGCGGCGGCCCACTCGGCGGTGGCGCGGGCGCGGTCGGGGGTGTCCGCGGTGAGGTTGACCAGGGTGCGTCCCGCGAGGGAGTCGGCGTGGGGGCCGACGATCGCGTGCACGGCGTCGTAGTCGAGCACGCACACCACGACCAGCGGGCTGGCCTCGATCGCCCGGGCCGCCGAATCGGCCTCCACGGCGCCGCGTTCGACCAGGTCGGCCGCCCGCCCCGGGGAGCGGTTCCACACGGTGGTGGGGTGGCCCGCGGCGAGGAAGGCGGCGGCCAGGGCCTGGCCCATCGGGCCGAGGCCGAGGACGGTCACGGGCGTGGCGGGGGAAGAAGGCATGGAGGTCTCCGGAAGACAGGGGAGGGTGGGATTGGCGCTGCCGCGAAGGTGGTGGAGGGCAGGCGGAACCAGGCTCCGTCCTCG
>NZ_DASQNP010000223.1:0-11620 GCF_035644915.1 Streptomyces sp. | reverse complement strand
CGGCGTCGGTGACCGTCCGCATGTCCCGCGGCAGCAGCCGGAACGGCGTGATCACGATACCGGCGAAACGCTGCTGCACCGCCTCGGCCAGCAGTGCGCGCTCCTCGTCGCGGCGGGCCCGCGTGTTGCAGACGACCACGTGGATGCCGAGGCTCCGCAGCCCTTCCTGGAGCGTGGCGGCGAGCTGCGCGAAGAACGGGTTGGCGATGTCGGGCACGATCAGCGCGACGAGGCTCGACCGGCCGGTGCGCAGACTGCGAGCCGCCGTGTTCACGGTGAACCCCAGTTCGGCGATGGCGGCCTCCACGGCCGCTCGGGTCGCGGGAGCCACCGCCCGCTTGCCGGACAGGACGTAGGAGACCGTGGCGGACGAGACTCCGGCAGCACGGGCGACGTCCGCCATGGTGACCCGGTCTGGCACTGCTCACGCTCCCTTCGCCGTCACCCTACTTCAACGGCCTGTTCTGCATGGAAGCGCTCTCTGAGCGCCCTGCACACCCGGGCGACCCAACCGTTCGACGTTCCGACATCCCATACACGGATTGTCAATGCGCCAGCCGAAGAACGTGTCGCACTCGTCCTGTGGTCGATGTGGCGGGCCACCGCCCCCGGCTCGACCGCCGTACGCCTCCCGCAGTGCGCCGCAAGCGGAGCAGCCGGGCCCGACCCCGCACCGGTCTGACCCGCTGACCGGCCGTCCCCCATCGAATCCCCTTCTCCGCACGGCGCGTTCCGCGCCGCACGTCCCCACCACGTCCGGGACGGACCGTCCCGTTCCCCTACCCCATCCCAGGTGATGCCCATGTCCTCCAGCCCTCTCCTGCCCACCCCGGTCCCGCCCGCCGACACCCCCGTACCCACCCCCGCCGACCCGTCCGGAACCGGCACCCACCTCGCCCTCGCCGACGACCTCCTGGCCCTCCTGCGGACGACCACCACCGAGCCGCGCCCCGACGAGCAGCTCGAAGCGCTCACCCTGGCCGTCGCGGCCGACCTGCCCGTGCTGCTCTGGGGCGAGCCGGGCATCGGCAAGACCGCGGCCCTGACACAGCTCGCCACCTCCCTCGACCTGCCGCTGACGACCGTGATCGCCAGCGTCCACGAGCCGTCCGACTTCTCCGGGCTGCCCATCGTGGGCGACGACCCGGCGGCGCAGGGAGTGCCGATGGCACCACCGCAGTGGGCCGTGGACATCGTGCGGGCCGGGCGAGGGCTGCTCTTCCTGGACGAGCTTTCCACCGCCACCCCGGCGGTCCAGGCCGCGCTGCTCCGGGTCGTCCTGGAACGGAAGGTCGGTGCGCTGCAACTGCCGCCGGGGGTTCGGATCGTGGCCGCCGCCAATCCGCGCGCGTCGGCGGCGGACGGGTGGGAGCTGAGCCCGCCACTGGCCAACCGGTTCGTGCATCTGCACTGGGTACACGACCGGGAGGTGGTGGTGCGCGGGCTGGGCGGGGTCTGGCCCCGGGCGGAGCTGCCCCGGCTGGCACCGGAGCGGCTGCCGGAGGCGGTGGCTTTCGCCCGGCGCGCGGTCTGCGGCTTCCTGAAGGCCCGACCGACACTGATCCACCGGCTGCCGAGCACCGAGGCGCGGCGCGGCGGTGCCTGGCCCTCGCCCAGGAGCTGGGAGGCCGCGTTGACCCTGCTGGCCTTCGGCACGGCGGCCTCCGTCTCCCGGGAGGTGCTGGCGCTGCTGGTGCGGGGCGCGGTGGGGGACGGGCCGGGGCTCGAACTCCTCGCCCACCTGGATCGGATGGACCTGCCGGACCCGGAGTCGCTGCTGGCCGATCCGGCCTCCGCCGAGCTGCCGGCGCGGGGCGATCTGCGTCAGGCGGCACTGGAGGCGGTGGTGGCCGCCGTCGGGGCGCGGCCGGAGCGGAAACGGTGGGAGGCGGGCTGGGCGGTGCTGGTCCGGGCGCTGGAGACCGGTGCCCCGGACCTGCTGGTCGCCCCGGCGACGGCGCTGGCCGCGCTGCGGCGCGAGGACTGGGAGGTGCCGGAGGCGGTGGAGCGGCTGGCCGCGGTGGTCGGTCTCGCCCGGCGGGCGGATCGGTCGGTGAAGCGGGCAGCGACGGCCGACGCCGGGCGTGCGACGGGGACGCGCCGACGACGGGGGCCGCGAAGCGCCCGATGCCCCGCCCCGCACCGCCGCGCCCGGTGCGGGCCACCGTGCCGAGGCCGCCGGCCGGCCGGACCGGACTCCCGCTGGACATGGAGAAGTTGCTGGCCGCCCGACTGCACGCGGTGAAGGTCCGTCCCTACCTGGCCGACGCGCTCTTCGCACTGCACGTGGTGGAGGACCAGTCGGTGCCGACAATGGCGGTGGACGCCCACTGGCGCTGCTACGTCTCCCCCGGCTTCGTGACCCGCACCCCGGTGGAGGAACTGGCGGGCGTCTGGGTGCACGAGGTCTCCCATCTGCTCCGGGACCACCATGGGCGGAGCGAGAGGTACGCGCGGGAGCACCGGGAGCACCGGCCGGGTGAGCGGAGCGAGACGGGGATCCCCCCGGCCGAAGACCGGGAGAGGCTGCGGCGGAACATCGCCGCCGACCTCGAGGTCAACGACGACATCTACGGTGATGGCCTGCCCCTGCCCGCCGGTGCGGTGCTGCCGTCGCTGTTGCGGCTGCCCGACGGACTGCTGATGGAGGAGTACCTGCGGACGGCGTCGACGGCAGGGCTCGCCGCGGACCTGGCCTGGCTGGACTGCGGCAGTGGAGCCGACGGACAGGACCGGCCGTGGGAGCTGGGGCCCGACGGGGCGCACGGGCTGAGCAGACAGCAGCGGGACGCGGTCCGCTTCCGGGTCGCGGAGGGAATCAAGGGCCGACCGGGCGACGCGCCGGACGGGTGGCGCCGATGGGCGGACGAGGCATTCCACCCGCCGCAACCGTGGCGGCAGTTGCTGGGGGCGGCGGTCCGCTCGGCGGTGGGTGCGCCGGGGGTGGGCGAGGACCACAGTTACCGGCGCCCGTCCCGGCGCTCGGCCGGTGTCCCCGGGGTGCTGTTGCCGAGCCTGCGCCGTACGCCGCCCCGGGTCTGCGTCGTGATCGACACCTCCGGGTCGGTGAGCGACGCCGAGCTGGGCAGCGCATTGCTGGAGGTGGCGGCGATCTCGCGGGCGGTGGGCGGGCGGCGCGACCTGGTCTCGGTGATCTCCTGTGACGCGGCGGCCGGGGTCGCCGTCCCGCTCTGCCGCGCCGAGAGCATCGAGCTGATCGGCGGCGGGGGAACGGATCTGCGCTCCGGTTTCGCCCGGGCGCTCCGCTCCCGGCCCCGCCCGGACGTGATCGTCGCCTTGACGGACGGCCAGACGCCGTGGCCCTCCGCGCAGCCGCCCTGCCGCACCGTCGTCGGTCTCTTCCCCCGTCCCGCTCGCGCCGTGGACGAGGAGAACCCCGACCACGTCCCGGATGCCCCACCGCCCTGGGCGCGTGTCGTCACCATCGGCTGAGGAAGCGCGGTGGCGACGTCGTCTGCGGCCCGGTCCAAACCGACATCCGCACCGGGGCGGGCGACACCGGAGGGCCCGCCTTCTCCGGCACCACGGCCCTCGGCCTGATCCCGGGCGGCAGCGGGAACCGCGCCTCCGGCGGCACCGCCTTCCACCAGCCGATCACCGAGGTCCTCGCGGCCCACGGCCCGACGCCGTGCTGACGGCCCGGCCACCGGGCCTTCCCGGCCGTGGTGCCCCTCCGCGCCCCCGGGCGAAGGGCCCTGCGTCGAGGCGTACTTGGCGCCGGACCCACCCACCTCTATTTTGACGGCGTACATTCAAATCGGGGTGCTGTCACAAGCGGCGCCTCGACACCCCAGGAGGCCCCATGTTCGGCCGGAGAAGACCGAGAACCCGATGGACCGCCACCAGCAGTGTCCTGGCGATGCTGGCCGGGGCGCTGGCGCTGACCGCCCCGGCGGGCGCCGCCGCCGCGGACCGGCCGGCCGCCACCCCTGCGGCCGCCGTGACCGAGCACCTGCTGGAACACGGCCGCACCGCGATCGGTGCCGCCGCCCGCGACACACCGCGCGTCGACATCACCCGCAGCGCCGACGGCTGGGCCTTCGGCACGGCCGTGCTGGCCACCGAACCGGGATCGGACCGGATGCCCCAGGGGTGGCTGTTCCTCGCCGAACGCGAACGCGGCACGTGGCGTGTGGCATTCGAGGGCGAGGAGGGGTTCGCCGAGCTGTCGAAGCGCTCCCCCGTCGTGAAGGCCCAGGAGAAGCCCCTCTTCGCCCAGCGGGACGGCAAGCAGAAGGACACCCTCGGCCGCGGGGCCCCCGGCGCCGACGGCGACGTCACCGTGTACGGCGCCGGTGACTACCGCACGGGCATGGCGCTGCCCACGACCGTCGGCGCCAACACGGTCATGACCAGCGGTCCCCACGGCTGGAGCGGCAGCGCGGCGCCGTGGAGCTCCCTGGACTTCGCCGGCGGCGACGAGGTGGTGCGCGCGGCCCGGCAGGGCACGGCCTACACCATGTGTCAGGGTTGGATCAGGGTCGTCCACGACCGCGGCTACGCCACGGACTACTACCACCTGTGGAGCAACATCAACACCAACGGTGGCTGGGTGGACACCGGCGCCTTCCTCGGTCACACGGGCACGGACGTCACCTGCGGCGGTGCCGCCTACGGCCGCCACGTCCACTTCGGCCTGATCCAGAACGGCTCGTACATTCCGATCGCGGGCCACAACCTGGGCAAGTGGGTGCTCTACAACGGCTCCGCCGCCTACCAGGGGTCGGCGATGCACGGCAGCCGGCGGGTGTACGCCGGAGGGACCCTCTACAACCACGGCGCGCTGGGGCTCACCCAGGCCGTGGTCGACGCCAACGACGGCACATACGTCAACAAGCGCTCCGGGCCCGGCGCCGGTCACACGGCCCAGGGCACGGTGGCGGACGGCGCCACGGTCGGCATCGCCTGTTCCGCCTACGGCACCTCGCACACCGGCCGCTACGGCACCACGAACCTGTGGAACAGGCTGACCGACGGCACCTGGGTCAGCGACGCCTACGTCTGGACAGGAGTCAACGGACCGGTCAACGGTTGGTGCTGAGACACCGGCGGGCCGAGCGGGGCCCAACGCCCGGTTCCCGCTCGGCCCGCCGGCTCCCGTGCTCCGGACGGGCCCGCACCCACCGGGCGGCGGGAGAAGGACCGAAGGGACCGTCAGCGGGGGAAAGGGACGGCACGGTCCGCATCAGCTCGCCCAGACGACCCCGGAGCAAAGGAACCATCGGTTACCGTGATCTCGCAGGTGATGACACACTGAGCGACTCTGTCGGGGATCTTCGGTTGCCGGTTGCCTGCCTTGCCACCACCGGCATTCGGCGATACGGCCCGACGGCGACCAGCAGGACGGCGACGGTCCTAGGGCGTGTATCGAAAGCAGATCTTGGTCGTGGGATGATCTCGGTTCGTGGCACGTGGAGACCTGGCGGACGAACAATGGGCGGTGCTGGAGCCGTTGTTGCCGAGGGGCAAGAAGCCCGGCCGCCCGCTGACGTGGGCCCGGCGACAGCTGATCGACGGCATACGGTTCCGGGTCCGCACCAGTGTCCCGTGGCGGGACATGCCCGCCGCGTACGGACCCTGGGGTCGGGTGTACGACCTGTTCCGTCGATGGCAGCGGGACGGCACCTGGCATCGGATCTTCGCCGTGTTGCAGGCCCGGGCGGATGCCAAGGAGCTGATCACCTGGGACCTCAACGTAGATTCCACGATCCTGCGCGCCCACCAGCACGCCGCCGGTGCGCGTAAAAAGAGGAGTTCCAACAGGAACCGCCTGGCGGTGTCGCCTGCGAGCCGGACGACCATGGGCCAGGACGCTCCCGCGGCGGTCTTACCACCAAGCTGCACCTGGCCGTCGAACAGAGGCAGAAGCCCATGTCCATCGTGGTCACGGCCGGGCAGCGCGGGGATTCTCCGCAGTTCGAGGTCGTGCTGGGCCGCATCCGGGTGCCCCGACTGGGGTGCGGCAGGCCCCGCGTGCGCCCGCGACGGGTGCGGACGGACAAGGCGTACGCGTCCCGCACCAACCGCGCCTGCCTGCGGCGTCGCGGTATCCGCTGCACCATTCCGGACAAGGCCGACCAGGTCCGCAACCGCAGGAAGCGCGGCTCCAGCGGTGGCCGGTCACCGACGTTCGCCCCAGAGGATCACAAGGCCCGGCACGCGGTCGAGTGCGGCATCAATCGCCTCAAGAGACATCGAGCCGTGGCCACCAGGTACGACAAACTCGCGGTCCGCTACGAAGCTACCGTCCTCGTTGCCGCCATCAACGAGTGGTCGTGACGTACTGGTCCGACGACAACTCGAACACCCGTACTCGCCGACCACAGGTGGGATTGACGGTCTCACGGACCGGATGCATCCCCAGTTTGGTCATGATCCGTTCGGAGGCGTCGTTGCCCACTTGAGTGATGCTGACGATCCGCTCCAGCCCTCGCTCTTCGAACCCGAACCGTACAGCGGCCGCAGCGGCCTCGGTGGCCAAGCCCTGCCCCCAGTGGGAACGTCCCAGCCGCCAGCCGACCTCAACCGCCGGCAGTACCTCCGGCAAGAAGTCTGGCACCGAAAGGCCGGTGAACCCGGCCAGCTCGCCAGTGGACCGGATCTCCACGGCGAACAGGCCGAAGCCCTGTGACTCCCACTCGCTCTCCCATGCCTGGATCCCGCCGCGAGTCTGCTGTTCGTCACGGACGCTGCCGTCACGGATCCACCGCATGACCTCGGGGTCGGCATTGATGGCAGCCATGGGCGCAACGTCTTCCTCGCGCCAGCGACGCAGGATCAAGCGGGGAGTCTCAAGCGTGACCATCCAATCATTCTGGGTCACACATGGCCTCTCCGCCATCCTCACCAGGCACTTTCGATGCACGCCCTAACGCCGACGCCGGGCATCGACGTCGGGACCGGGGAGAGGCCGAGCCTCCGTCAGAGCCTGGATCCGGACTTCCGGCGCGCGTCGTCGTCCGTGGACGGCCGCGAGCGAGCGGGCCGGGGACCGGATGACCACAGGTGATCCCGTCGGCCGGTTCCAGCGAGCGCGGGGTGTGCGGCATGGCGCGTGCGGCGTCCGCGATCACCGCAGCGTCCTTCGCCGGCATCTCGCCGATCCCCCGCTTCTTCCGGGCTCACCAACCGGCACCGGCTCAACCGCAGCGGAGACCAGCAGCTCAGCCGGGCCGTGCACGCCATCACCCCGATCCGCGCGCGGATCGACCCCACCACGAGGGCATATACGTCTCCCGCGGGATCACCGAGGAGAAGATCGCTCGTGACGCGCAGCGGTACCTCAAGTCCGCCGTCTGCCGTCAGATCTTCAAGGTCCTCGAACGGACCGGCCGCAACAAGGCCGGGAGCATCAAGGAACACACTCAAGCGGCTTGACACGACACGGCGGCCTCGGGACGTGGAGGGAGCCACTCCCCCACCACGAGACCGCAACCCGCCCGACGAGGCTCAAGGGACGCCGGCACCGGCACTGTGCGAGCACCAGTGGCCGCAGCCCCTCCGCCTCCGATGGCGACGTGTCCGGGAAAGGGGGCCGTCCTATTCGCCCGCGGTCACCAGCCCCGATTCGTACGCGAAGACCACCGCCTGGGCGCGGTCGCGCAGACCGAGCTTGGTCAGGACGCGGCTCACGTGCGTCTTCACCGTCTGCTCGGCCAGCACCAGCGTCTCCGCTATCTCCGCGTTGGACCGGCCGCGGGCCACCAGGGTGAGGACCTCGGTTTCGCGTTCCGTCAGGTCCTTGAGCCGCAGCGCGGGCTTGCCCCGGGCGGCGGGACGCTGCCGGGCGAAGTCCGCGATGAGGCGGCGCGTCACGGAGGGGGCGAGCAGCGCGTCGCCCGAGGCCACGACGCGTACCGCCGCGATGAGGTCGGTCGGCGGCGCGTCCTTCAGCAGGAAGCCGCTCGCGCCCGCCCGCAGCGCCTCGTAGACGTAGTCGTCGACGTCGAACGTGGTGAGCATCAGGACGCGCGGCCGGTGCGTCACGCCCGGCGGGGGCGCGAGGAGGCGGCGCGCGGCCTCGAGGCCGTCCATCTCGGGCATGCGGACATCCATCAGCACGACGTCGGGATGGGTGCGCCGGCTCAGCTCGACGCCCTGCGCACCGTCAGGGGCCTCGCCCACCACGTCGATGTCGCTCTGGGCGGCCAGCAGCGCGGCGAAGCCGGCCCGCACCATGGCCTGGTCGTCGACGACGATGACCCGGATCGTCATGCCGCTCCTTCGCTGTCGTTCCCTGTCACCGGCAACCGCGCCGCCACCCGGAAGCCGCCGTCCGGCAGCGGCCCGGTGTCCAGCTCGCCGCCCACCAGCCGCACCCGCTCGCGCATGCCGACCAGGCCGTGCCCGGTGCGGCCCTCTTCGAGCGGCGCGGCGGGCGGCTCGGGCGGCGGCCCGTTGACGACGAGGACGGTGAGCCGCTCCCCGTCCTCCGACACCACCACCTGCGTCGGGGCGCCCGGCGCGTGCCGCACGACGTTCGCGAGGGCCTCCTGGACGATGCGGTACGCGGAGAGGCCCACCACCTCGGGCACGTCGGCGTCGCAGGGGGTGAACTCCACCGGCACGCCCGCCCTCACCGTCGCCTCCACGAGCTGCCCGATCCGCGTCAGGCCCGGCTGGGGCGCGAGCTCGCCGTGCGCCTCCTCGTTCCGCAGCACGCCGAGGAGCCGTCGCATCTCCCCGAGCGACTCGCGTGCGGTCGCCGCGATGGACGTGAACTCCTCCTGCACGTGCGGCGGCAGCCCGTGGAGGCGGTACGCCGCGGTGTCCGCCTGCACCGTGATGACGGACATGTGGTGCGCCACCACGTCGTGCAGCTCGCGCGCGATGCGGGCGCGTTCCTCCAGCAGCGTCCGCCGGCTGCGCTCGGCCTCGCTGATCGTCTCCTGCTCGGCCAGCCTGCGCTGCGCCTCGTACCGCTCGCGGAGCGCACCGCCGAGCACGAGTGTGACGCCGCTGAGCACGATGAGCAGTGTGCTGTTGCCGCTCGTGCCGTGGGGCACGACGAACTCCAGGCCGACGCCCGCGCCCGCCGTCGCCAGCCACACCAGCAGAAGCGTCCGGCGCGATTCGCGCAGGCCGAGGGCGAGGCAGAGGCCGACGTATCCGACGATCTCCATGGCCGGGAACGGCCACAAGAGCCGCTCCTCGAAGTCGGCAGCGAGCAGGACGAGCGCCCCGGCCACGTCCGCGGCGAAGATCACGTACCAGGCCCGCAGCGGGCGGACGACGGCGAGCAGCAGCGGTGCCGTCTGCGCGACGGCCAGTGCGCTCGCCACGCCGCTGTTCAGGCCGTAGTCGGCGCTGAGCACATGGATGGTGGTGGGCAGCAGGGCGACGCACAGCACGAACGCCACGCCCCACGGCAGCAGCCGTACCCACCGACGCGAGGCGTCGGCGAGCAGCGCACGCGGGCGTTCCTCCTCCGCTGAGGTCATGGGGCCCAGCTTAGGTGCGGCGGGACGGCGTCAGGACACGCGCGGCTGTCGGGCGGACTCGGCGCAACCGTAGTCACCGGTTCCGGCGGCGGGGTTCGCCGGGCTGCCCAGGCCGGGCGCGGAGCAACCGCTGTGCCCGGACGCACTCCGGGCCGTGGGCCGGTGTGCGCCGAACGCCTTCGGGACGGGGCCGGCACCGTGACCGGGGCGACTGAATTCCAGGTGGGGCACGGCCGTGATCCAGTCGCCCGGGGCCCGCATCGCCCACGCGTGCGCCCCGGCGTGCAGCCCGGCGGTGCCGCCCATGCTCGGAGGAGGGGTTGCCTGTGGACCGCAGGTGGCGGAAGCGGGCTGAATTCCGGCATGACGGACGGCGGCGGAACGCGGCTGTGCGTCATGCCGGTCGCCGGAGCAGGAACCCCGCGAATCCCACGGTGCGTCCGATCGACGGTGCCGGACATACCGCGACGAGCGGATGCGGAGCCGCGCTGCCCCCGCCGTGGCCGGGCGACACGTACAGCCCCGTCCAAGCGGTCTCGGACAGGATCGCGGCCGTCGCGTACCGGGTGGCGGGGATCTTGCCGAGGCCGGCCGCCGCTGCACCGGTGGCCCGGTCTCCGGGAACGAAGCGCATGGGGATCAGCGCTGCGGGGCCGGGCCGGTGTCTCCATCCTGGTCGTCCTCTCCGTGTTCTTGAGGCGGGCGCACTCCGGTGAGCACGAACACCCGTGTATGAGTACGTTGCGTTCCGGGGTGCGCCGGCGTAGGGCCGGCATCGGCAACTCCGCGAACCGGCCGCCGGGGAACGCGTCAACGCGACGCCTGCGCTTGCCGGCCGGTTCCGGAGCAGCACCGGCTCGCCTGCTCATCAGGTGTCGGCACGGAGCGGCTCTCCCACGTCGTGCATGTGCCGCAGGACCTGGCGGTAGGAGTCGATGAGACCGGTCTCCGTGTAGGGGATGCCGAGATCGCGGCAGTGGGCCTTCACCATGGGCTGGGCGAGCTTCAGGTGGGGGCGGGGCATGCTGGGGAACAGGTGGTGCTCGATCTGGTAGTTGAGGCCGCCGAGGAACCAGTCGGTGAGGACGCCGCCCCTGATGTTGCGGGACGTGAGGACCTGGCGGCGCAGGTGGCCCCACTTCTCGCCGTCGGGGTCGGGCATCTCCATCCCCTTGTGATTGGGCGCGAAGGCCATGCCCAGGTGCAGCCCGAACAGGGCCTGGTGGAGTACGGCGAAGACGAGTGCATGCGCGAGTGGCATGGTCGTCAGGAGCAGGGTGAGGTACCCGGCGACGTGGGCGATGAGGAGCGCGCCCTCCACCAGGCGCTCGCGGCCGGTCCGGCGGCGCAGGTCCTGGAAGCCGTAGAGCTTCAGGGCGAGGCCTTCGAGGAGGGTGAGGGGGAAGAAGAGCCAGGCCTGGTGGCGGGTGAGCCAGCCGCGGAAGCCCGTGCGGGTGGCGGCCTGCTTGCTGGTGAAGACGAGGACGTCGGCGGCGACGTCCGGGTCCTTGTCGATGTGGTTGGGGTTGGCGTGGTGGCGGTTGTGCTTGTCGTTCCACCACGCGTAGCTCATGCCGAGCAGCAGGTTGCCGTGGACGAGCCCGATGCGGCGGTTCGTGGCCCGGTTGCCGCTGATCTGGGCGTGGCCCGCGTCGTGGCCGATGAACGCGGTGCGGGCACACAGGACGGCGAGGACGGGGGCGAGGGCGAGTACCCACCACGAATCGCCGATGAGTGCCATGCCGGTGACGACGGCGGCCAGGCTGAGCGCGTTGGTCACCATGGTGCGTGCGTACCAGCCGGTGCGCCGATCAAGTAGCCCCTGTTCCCTGATGTGGCGCAGCAGGGGCGTGAATTCGCTGCCCGTATCCGGTGCGGATTGCCTCGCGGTGGTCTTCGCGGGACGCGGCAGAGTGGTTTCGTCGGCCATGGACATGGTTGCACTCCGGTGTTCGGTGGATGGTGTCGGTGCGGTGCGGGGTGTCGTGGTGCCCGGTTTCGTCCGGCTCTTTGAGGTGCTTCGCGTCGTCGGTGACGAAGGGGCGGGATGGGCCGGCCGCGGTCTGTGGACGGAGCTGGGCCGGCGGCCCACCGGCGGGTCGTTGTGCGGAGGCGAAGGTCCGTGCCGCGGCGGCCCCGGACCGCGGTGATACGGCGGT
>NZ_DASQNP010000222.1:0-9187 GCF_035644915.1 Streptomyces sp. | reverse complement strand
TAGCCGGCGCTCCCGGCGGCGGCCGGGTGGAGAGCGCCCGGGAGGTGGCATGTGGTGGCCGTGGCGGCGCGGCAGGGGGACGCCCCCGGGCACGCCCCCGCGCGGCGCGGACGCGCCCGGCCCGCCGTACCGGCGCGGCCGGGTGGAACTGCTGTGGGTGGACCTCGCCGCCGCCTTCACCGCGTACGTCGTCGGGCTGCTCGCGGCCGGCATCGCGCTCGGCGGCGAGCGGGCCCGCGACGTCGCCGTGGGCAACCTCGTCGGCGTGGGCCTGGCCGTCGTCACCGTCGCGGCGCTGATGCTCCGCCGCCGCGGACGCTGAACCCCCGCACCGGCGTCCTCCGGCCGGGCCGGACGCGGCTCAGCCGGCCGCCCCCGGCACCGGACGGTCCGCGCGGGGGCGCCGCGCGGCGGGGACCACCAGCGGCGTGCCGGTCTCGGGGTCCTCGATGACCTGGCAGCGCAGGCCGAAGACCCGCTCCACCAGCCCGGCGGTGACGATCTCGCCCGGCGGTCCCTCGGCGATCACCTCGCCGCCGCGCATCGCGATCAGGTGCGTGGCGTAGCGCGCCGCGTGGTTGAGGTCGTGCAGGACGGCCACCAGGGTGCGGCCCTGCTCCTCGTGCAGCCGCGCGCACAGGTCGAGCACGTCGATCTGGTGCTGGATGTCGAGGTACGTCGTCGGCTCGTCCAGCAGCAGCAGCGGGGTCTGCTGGGCGATGGCCATGGCGATCCACACCCGCTGCCGCTGTCCGCCCGACAGCTCGTCCACGTACCGCTCGGCCAGCCCGTCGACGCCGGTGGCGGCCATGGACTCGGCCACGATCCGCTCGTCCTCGGCCGACCACTGCCGCAGCAGGCCCTGGTGCGGGTAGCGGCCGCGGGACACCAGGTCGGCGACGGTGATGCCGTCGGGGGCGATCGACGACTGCGGCAGCAGTCCGAGGGTGCGGGCCACCTTCTTCGCGGGCAGCGAGCCGATGGCCTGCCCGTCCAGCAGCACCGCCCCGGCGGTCGGCCGCAGCATCCGGGCCAGCGCCCGCAGCAGGGTGGACTTGCCGCAGGCGTTCGGCCCGACGATGACCGTGAAGGACCGGTCGGGGATCCGCACCGACAGCCGCTCGGCGATGACCCGCTGGTCGTAGGCGAGCGTGACGGAGTCGGCGGCCAGCCGGGAGGAGACCCGCCCGGCGGCCCCTGGCGGGGGCGGTTCCGCGGGCGGGGCGGCGGACGGCTGGACGGACTGGTCGATGGACACGTTCTCCCCTCCGGTTTCCTCCTGGCCTGCTGCCACCCGGCCGGCTCCGCGCCCGCCGGGGAACGCGCCGCGGGTCATATCCGGCCCGCCCTGCGCTCGGTGACCAGGAGCCACAGCAGATAGCCGCCGCCGAGCACCGCGGTGAGCACGCCGACGGGCAGCCGGCTGGCGCCGAAGGCGTGCTGCGCCAGCCAGTCGGCGGTCACCAGCAGCACGGCGCCCATGCACGCCGCGGGCAGCAGGTTCGGGCCGGGCGCCCGGGTGAGGCGGCGGGCGAGCTGGGGCGCGGCGAGGGCGACGAAGGCGATCGGGCCGGCCGCGGCGGTGGCGGCGGCGGTCAGCAGGACGGCCGAGAGCATCGCCAGCAGCCGGGTCCGCTCCACCGGCACCCCGAGCGCGTACGCGCTGTCGTCGCCCATCTCCAGCATCCGCAGCGGACGTCCCAGGGCGAGCGCCGTCGGCACCAGCACCGCGCAGGCGGCCAGCAGCGGCCACACCTGCGCCCAGTCGCGGCCGTCGAGGGACCCGGTGATCCACAGGACGGCGCGCGTGGCCTCGACGATGTCGGCCCGGGTGAGCAGGTAGCCGTTGGCGGCGCTGAGCATCGCGGCGGCGCCGACGCCGACCAGTACCAGCCGGTAGCCGTGGCTGCCGTGCCGCCAGGCCAGCAGGTAGATGGCCACGCCGGTCACCAGCACCCCGGCCACCGCGCCGCCCGCGACCGCGTAGGAACCGCCGTCGAACAGCACGATGACGGTCAGCGCGCCCGCCGCCGAGCCGTACCCGAAGCCGAGGATGTCCGGGCTACCCAGGGGGTTGCGGGAGACGGACTGGAAGACCGCGCCCGCCAGGCCCAGCGCCACCCCGACGCCCAGCGCGACCAGCACCCGCGGCAGCCGCAGCTCGTGGACGACGAAGGTGTGGGCGGTGCTGCCCCGCCCGGCCAGGACGCGCAGTACGTCGGCGGGCGGGATCGCGAAGTCGCCGGTGCCGATGAGCACCACGCCCATGGCCAGGGCGGCGACGGCCAGCAGCACCCCGACCAGGGTGGCGCGCGGGTCGATCCGCACGGACAGGCCGCCCCGGGTGCGCAGTACGGCTCCCCTCGGCCGCGGTGGACTCGTCACGGGCGTCACAGTTGGGCCACCCTTCGACGGCGGACGAGGTGGAGGAAGAGCGGCCCCCCGAGGAGGGTGGTGACGATGCCCACCTGGAGTTCGGCGGGCCGCGCCACGACGCGGCCGAGGACGTCGGCCCCCAGCAGCAGCACCGGCGAGAGCACGGCGGCGTACGGCAGCAGCCAGCGCAGGTCGGGACCGGTGAGGGCGCGCACCAGGTGGGGCACCAGCAGCCCGACGAAGACGATGGGCCCGCAGGCGGCGGTCGCGGCGCCGCACAGCAGGGTGATGGCGACCATCGCGACCGCGCGGGTGCGGTTGAGGTCGGTGCCCAGCGCGCGGGCGGTGTCGTCGCCGAGGGCGACGGCGTTGAGCGGCCGGGCGAGGGCCAGCGCCAGGACGATCCCGGCGCCGATGAACGGCAGCACCTGGCCGACCACCGGCGCGGTGGCGGTGGCCAGCGAGCCGACCGTCCAGAAGCGCATCCGGTCCAGTGCCGCGGTGTTCAGCAGTTCCACGGCCTGCACGTAGCCGTAGAGCGCGGCGCTCGCGGCCGTACCGGCGAGCGCCAGCCGTGCCGGGGTGGCGCGGCGGCTGCCGCCGAGCGCGTACACCAGCACCGAGACCGCCGCGGCCCCGGCGAAGGCGAACCACACGTAGCCGGTGAGCGAGGTGATGCCGAGGAAGCCGATGGCGGAGACGACGGCGGCGGAGGCGCCGGCGTTGATGCCGAGCAGTCCGGGGTCCGCGAGCGGATTGCGGGTGAGCGCCTGCATCACCGCGCCCGCGAGCCCGAGCCCGGCGCCGGCGAGCAGGCCGAGGAGGGTGCGCGGCAGGCGCAGGTCCCGGACCACCACGTCGGTGTCGGTGCCGGTGTAGTGGAACAGCCCGTGCCACACCTGCTCCAGGGGGATCTGCTTGGCGCCGACCGCGATGCTCGCGACCGCGACCAGCGACAGTACGCCGCAGGCGGCCAGGAGTCCTGCCGCCCGGGCGGCGTTCCGCCGCTGCCGGGGGGCGCTGTCAGTCAACACGAACGTTAGGTTAGCCTACCCTCAATTCGAGCCAGCACGGAGATCCACCATGAACGATCCCAGACCCCTGTCCACGTCTCCCTCCTCCGCCGCCCTGTCCCGCCGCGGCCTCCTCGCCGCGGGCGGTGCCCTCGGCCTCGGCGCCCTGCTCGCCGCCTGCGGCGACGGCGGCTCCAAGGGCGGCGCCACCTCGGACCGGGGCTCCGGCGCCTGGTCGTTCAAGGACGACCGCGGCAAGACCGCCCGGGCCGACAGCACCCCGCGGAAGATCGTCGCCTTCACCGGCTCGGCCGCGGCCCTGTACGACTACGGCGTCGAGTGCGCCGGCGTCTTCGGCCCCACCAAGCTGAAGAACGGCGAGCCCGACCCGCAGGCCGGCGACCTCGACGTCGACAAGGTGACCGTTCTGGGCAACGTCTGGGGCGAGTTCAACGTCGAGAAGTACGCCGCCCTCGGCCCGGAACTGCTGGTCACCAACATGTACGAGCCGGGCGCGCTGTGGTACGTCCCCGACGAGAGCAAGGACAAGATCCTCTCCCTCGCCCCCAGCGTCGCCATCTCGGTGGCCCGCACCTCCCTCAGCGACGCCATCGGGCGCTACGTCGACCTCGCCGCCTCCCTCGGCGCCGACCTGAAGGCGAAGAAGGTCACCGACGCCAAGAAGCGCTTCGAGGACGCCTCCGAGCGCCTCCGCCGGGCCGCCAAGGCCAAGCGCGGCCTGAAGGTCCTGGCCGCCTCGGCCTCCGCCGACCTGCTCTACGTCTCCGACCCGGCCGCCTACGCCGACCTGACGTACTTCAAGGAGCTCGGCGTCGACCTGATCACCCCCGAGAAGACCGACGGCGGCTTCTTCGAGAACCTGAGCTGGGAGAACGCCGACAAGTACGGGGCCGACCTCGTCCTGCTGGACAACCGCACCTCCGCGCTCCAGCCCAAGGCCCTCGCCGACAAGCCCACCTGGACCCGGCTGCCGGCCGTCAAGGCCGACCAGGTCGTGCCCTGGGCCAGCGAGCCCCGCTTCTCCCACGCGGGCTGCGCCCCCCTCATCGAGTCCCTGGCCAAGGCCCTGGAGGACGCCCGGAAGGCCCGCTGACGGGCCCCTCAGATCCGGCCGGACCAGGACGCCCGCGGCGGCTCCCGCCGCGGGCGTCCGGTCATGCCCCGGTCACAGCCCCAGGATCGCGAGCGCCTTGTCGGCCCCGGCCCGGCACACGCCGTCCCCCGCGTCCGTCCACGCGGCCGCGCACAGCGCCCGCAGCCCGTCCAGCGGATCACCGCCCCCGCCCTCCAGCAGCAGCGTGCCGTCCTCCGCCGCGGCCACCCAGCCGCCGCACGCGAACCCGCTCCGGCCACCGGTCCGCGTCTCCTCCACCTCCGGCTGCGCGCGGTGCAGCCCCCGCAGGTCGGCCGCCACGTACGTCGGCCGGTGCTCGGGGGGCGCGGCCAGCAACTGCGCCGCGTCCGTCACCCCGGTGAGCACCAGCAGCGAGTCCACGCCGCCCGCGTGGGCGCCCTCGATGTCGGTGTCCAGCCGGTCCCCGACCACCAGCGGCCGCTCGGCGCCGGTGCGCAGGATCGTCTCGCGGTGCATCGGCGGCAGCGGCTTGCCCGCCACCTTCGGTTCCGGCGCGGGCCGCATCCACCGGGTCGCGATCCGCACCGCCTCCACGGCCGCGCCGTTGCCCGGGGCGATGCCCCGGCCGGAGGGGATCGTCAGATCCGTGTTGGACGCGAACCACGGCAGCCCCCGGCCCACCGCGATCGCCGCCTCCGCCAGCCGTCCCCACGGCATCTGCGGGCCGCCGTACCCCTGCACGACCGCCACCGGGTCGTCGTCCGCCGACTCCACCGGCTCCAGTCCGCGCTCGCGCAGCGCCACCGCCAGCCCCTCGCCGCCCACGCACAGCACCCGCGAGCCCGGGGGCACTTCCTCGGCGATCATCCTCGCCACCGCCTGCGCCGAGGTGACCACCTCCTCCGGCTCCGCCGGTATCCCGAGCCGGGTCAGGTGCTCGGCGACGGTCAGGGGGGTGCGCGCCGCGTTGTTGGTCACATACGCCAGCCGCATCCCGGCGTCCCGGGCCGCCCCGAGCGCCTCCACCGCGTGGGCGATCGCCTCGCCGCCCGCGTAGACCACCCCGTCCAGGTCGAGCAGCGCCGTGTCGTACGCCCCGCTCAGCGGGCGTGCACAGCCCTGGGGCCGGGTGCGGATCGGGCGGTGGGGACCGGTCATCGTCTTCCTGCTCCTCGCGCTCGCGGTCGTCTCCCCCGATCATCTCCCACTCCGCCCAGGGGCATAACATGCACCAATGCTGCGATCTCCCGGTCCCGACAGCCCCGCGGGCGGCCTCCGCCTCGTCCCCTTCCGCGGGCTGCGCTACGCCCCGGACCGGGTCGGCAGTCTGGCGGCCGTGACCTCGCCCCCGTACGACGTCGTGGTCCGGCCCGACGGCCTGCACCACCTCCAGACCGCCGACCCGTACAACATCGTCCGGCTGATCCTCCCGGAGGCCACCGATCCCGCCGCCCGCCACCGGCAGGCCGCGGAGACCCTGCGCCGCTGGCAGGCCGACGGCGTGCTCGTCCGGGATCCGCGCCCGGCGCTGTACGTCTACGAGCAGCGCAAGGGCGACGTGCTGCAGCGCGGCCTGATCGGCGCCCTGCGGCTGACCCCGCCGGACGAGGGCGTCGTCCTCCCCCACGAGGACGTGATACCGGAGGTCGTCGAGGACCGCGCGGCCCTGATGCGCGCGACCGCCGCCAACCTCGAACCGCTGCTGCTGTCGTACCGCGGCGACGGCACCGCCACCGGCGCCACCGCCGTCATCGAGCGCACGACCGGCCGGGCCCCGCTGCTCTCCACCACCACCGAGGACGGCTTCTCGCACCGGCTCTGGTCGGTCGCCGACCCCCGCGAACTCGCCGAGATCGACCGCGACCTCTCCCGCCGGCAGGCGCTCATCGCCGACGGCCACCACCGGTGGGCCACCTACCTGCGGCTCCAGGCCGAGCACACCGGACACGACGGACAACGCGACGGTCATGACGGCTTCTGGGACCACGGCCTGGTGCTGCTGGTCGACACCGCCCGCCATCCGCTGGGAGTGCAGGCCATCCACCGCGTGCTGCCCCACCTGCCGGTGGCCGAGGCCCTCGCCCGGCTGGACGGCGCCTTCCGCGTCCGGACCGTCGACGGCCCCCTTCCGCACGCCCTGCGCGCCCTGGAGACCACCCCCGGCAACGCCTTACTGCTCACCGGGGACGGCGTCTTCCACCTGCTCCACGACCCGGATCCCGCGCTGGTCGCGCGTACGGTCCGCGACGACCGCCCGGAGGAGTGGCGCCGGCTGGACGCCACGGTCCTCCACTCCGTGCTGCTGGGCACCGTCTGGCGGGTCCCGGACAGCTCCGCCGAGATCGGCTACCTCCACGACGCGGCGGCGGCCGTGGCGCAGGCGGAACGGCTGGAGGGCTCGGCGATCCTGCTGCGCGCGGTGGCGGAGGACACCGTCCGCGAACTGGCCCGCCGGGGCGTCACCATGCCGCGCAAGTCGACGTCGTTCGGCCCCAAGCCGGCCACCGGCCTGGTACTGCGCGCCCTCGGGGACGGCCGGGAGGGCTGACGGCTTCCGGAGACGGCGGTGCCCGGCTCACGGAGAGCCGGGCACCATCCCCTCACCTCGTCGTTTCCGCCGAGCCGCCCTCAGCGCTCGTCGGCTCCGTCACCGCCCGCTTCCGGGCCCTGTCCCAGGTCTTCCGGACCCTCCAGGTCGTCCTCGCGGTCGGCGTCCGGGTCGAGCGCGTCCATGAACTCCACCCCGTCCAGCTCCGCCAGCCGGTCCGACGCGTCGGTCGTTCCGCCCTGGTCGGCCTCGATGGCCCGGGCGAACCACTCGCGGGCCTCCTCCTCGCGCCCCACGGCCAGCAGCGCGTCGGCGTACGCGTACCGCAGCCGTGCCGTCCACGGCTGCACGGAGTGCGAGGCCAGTTCGGGGCTCTGGAGCGTGACCACGGCGGCCTCGGCCTGCCCCATGTCACGCCGCGCGCCCGCCGCGACCAGCCGCATCTCGACCTGTCCGGCCTTGTCGAGCTTCTGCACCTCGGGCTCGCCCGCCATGGCGAGGGCCTTCTCCGGCCGGCCGAGACCGCGCTCGCAGTCGGCCATCACCGGCCACAGGTGGACGGAGCCGGTCATCCGCCGTGCCGCCCGGAACTCGGCGAGCGCCTCCGCGTACTTCTGCACCCCATAGGCGGCGAAGCCGGCGGCCTCGCGCACCGCGGCGACACGGGAGGCCAACCGCAGCGCGACCTTCGCGTAGGCGTAGGCCTTCTCCGGTTCCTCATCCAGCAGCTTCGCCACCATCACCAAGTTCTTGGCGACATCCTCGGCGAGCGTCTTGGGCAGGCTCTTGAGTTCCTGCCGCACGTCCTTGTCCAGCTCGTTGCCGGTGACGTCGTCCGGGATGGGCAGCCGCGTGAACGCGTCCCGCTCCTGACCGCGCTCACGCGGCCGGTCCTCGCGCCAGTGGCCGCCGCGCCGGTCGTCCCGGTGACCGCGGTAGCCGCCCTGCTCGCCGCGGTCCCGACCGCCACCCTGGCCGTACGGGCGCCGCCCGCTCCGCTCGTCGCCCCGCGGTCCTCCACGGGGACGGTCACGCCGGTCGTCCCTACGGTACGAGGGCCGGTCGTCCCGGCGGTCGTCACGCCGATCGTCCCGGCGGTACGAAGGCCGGTCATCGCGACGGTACGAGGGACGCTCGTCCCTACGGAAGTCCCGTCGATCGTCGTCCCGATCCCGATGGAAGCCCCGACGCTCACCCCGGTCGTCATCGCGACGCCGGTCATCACGCCGATCGTCACGGCGGTACGAGGGCCGGTCATCGCGCCGGTCGTCCCGGTCACCCCGGTGGTGCGGAGGCCGGTCATCACGCCGGAAGTCCCGGTCACCCCGGCGGTACGAGGGCCGGTCGTCGCGACGGAACTCCCGCCGCTCACCACGGTCACGCCCCGAACCGCCCCGGTCGTCGTCACGACGCCGGTCATCACGCCGATCGTCACGGCGGTACGAGGGCCGCTCGTCCCGGCGGTACGAGGGCCGGTCGTCGCGACGGTCATCCCGGTCACCCCGGTGGTGCGGGGGACGCTCGCCCCGACGGAAGTCCCGTCGATCGTCATCCCGACGGAAGTCCCGTCGCTCACCACGATCGCGCCCCGAACCGCCCCGGTCCCGGTCGTCCCGGCGGTACGAAGGCCGGTCGTCGCGCCGGTACGCGGAACGCTCGTCCCGCCGCTCACCGCGGTCACGCCCCGAACCGCCCCGGTCGTCGTCACGACGCCGGTCATCACGCCGATCGTCACGGCGGTACGAGGGTCGATCATCACGCCAGTCGCCACGCCGGTCACCGTGACGGGAACCACCGCCCCGCCTTTCACCGCCGCCATGACTCCGCGGCCTGTCGGACCACTCAGGCCTGCCGGGCCGTTCCTCAGGCGAGTTGGACATCGACGTGGCTCCTGTCTTGGGGTAATGCACGTTCATTCTCGCGCACCGATCAACTCGGTGCGTTTCGAGTATTGGGCAAAGGAAAAAGGCCCTTGGTCCCAGCGTGCACGCTGGGACCAAGGGCCCTCACGTATTGTTCGGCGGCGTCCTACTCTCCCACACGGTCCCCCGTGCAGTACCATCGGCGCTGAAGAGCTTAGCTTCCGGGTTCGGAATGTAACCGGGCGTTTCCCCTTCGCCATGACCACCGAAACACTCACCAAGTGTTCCCCGC
>NZ_DASQNP010000221.1:0-18372 GCF_035644915.1 Streptomyces sp. | reverse complement strand
ACCGGCCCGGACGGCGCGGCAATCTGTCATGCCCCTGCCATTCACAAGGAGGATGGATGTCCTCGATCCCCCGACGCGGCGTGCTCCGGGCGGCCGCCGCGGCCGGCGCCGCCGCCCAGGCGTCCCGGCTGCCCGGCGACGCCCTGGCCCCCGCGGCCCGCACCACCGGGACCACCGACGGCCACCGGGGCGCGGACGGCCCGGTGGAGATCACCTGGCTGGAGGACGGCGGCCTCGGCGCGGCCCCCGGCAACACCTTCGGAGTGCCCTGGCCCCGGGGCGCCCTCCGGGCCGGAACGCCGTTCTCGCTGACCACCGCCGACGGCGGACAGGTCCCCGTCCAGACCTGGCCCACCGCGTACTGGCCCGACGGCACCCTGAAGTGGACCGCGCACGCCGTCGGCCCCGAGGCCGGGAACGCCGCCTCCTACCGCCTCACCCCCGGCGCCGCCCCCGCCGCCCCCGCCCGGGCCGTCACCGTCACCCGCAGGGGCCGTGCCGTCGAGGTGGACACCGGCGTCGTCACCGCCCGCGTCGGCGGAAGCGGGAAGGCCCTGGTGACCTCCGTCCGCAGGGGCGGCACCGAGATCGCCGGCGACGGCCGCCTCGTCCTGCTCCGCCAGGGACGGATCGACGACGGCGACCGGGGCTCGGAGACGTGGGAGCGCTTCGACGGCGACATCGAGGACGTCACCGTCGAACAGGACGGCCCGGTCCGGGCGGTGGTCCGCATCGACGGCCGGCACCGCCGCGGAGGGCGCGCCTGGCTGCCGTTCAGCGTCCGCCTGTACTTCCACGCCGGTGCCGACTCCTTCCGGATGGTGCACACCATCACCTTCGACGGCGACGAGCACGAGGACTTCATCCGCGGCCTCGGCGTGCGCTTCACCGTCCCGATGCGCGACGAACTCCACGACCGGCACGTCCGCATCGGCGGCGAGGGCAGGGGGCTGCTGTCGGAGGCCGTGCGGGGGATCACCGGACTGCGCCGCGACCCCGGTGCCGAGGTGCGCGCCCGGCAGGTCAGGGGCGAGAGGCTGCCCGACCCGGCCACCTGGGACCAGCGCGTCACCAGCCGGCTGCACCTCGTCCCCGCCTGGGGCGACTACACCCTCGGTCAGCTCAGCGCCGACGGCTTCACCGTGCGCAAGCGCACCGGGCCCGGCCACGGCTGGATCGCGGCGGGCGGCGGACGCCGGGCGTCGGGCTTCGGCTACGTCGGCGGCGCGGGCGGCGGACTCTCCTTCGGGCTGCGCGACTTCTGGCGCAAGCACCCGGCCCAGCTCGACGTCCGCGGCGCGGCGGGCGAGGAGGCCGAGATCACCCTCTGGCTCTGGTCGCCCGAGGCCCGGCCGATGGACCTGCGCTTCTACCACGACGGCATGGGCCAAGACACCCACGCCGAGCAGTTGGAGGGGCTCGACATCACCTACGAGGACCACGAACCGGGCTTCGGCACCCCGTACGGCATCGCCCGCACCAGCGAGCTGGTGTTCTGGGCCAACGGCGCCACCCCCGACGGCGAGACCCTCGCCCGGCAGGCCGCGGCCGTGCAGACCCCGCCCCAGCTCGCCGCCCCGCCCCGACACCTCACCACCGCCGGGGTGTTCGGCGGCCTCTTCGCCCCCGTCGACCGCTCCACGCCCGCCAGGGCGAGGCTGGAGGACCACCTGGACTTCCTCTTCGACCACTACCGGGACCAGGTGGAACAGCGCCGCTGGTACGGCTTCTGGGACTACGGCGACATCATGCACACCTACGACCCGGACCGGCACCAGTGGCGGTACGACGTCGGGGGCTACGCCTGGGACAACTCCGAACTCTCCCCGGACCTGTGGCTGTGGTACGCCTACCTGCGCTCCGGCCGCGCCGACGTCTTCCGCCTCGCCGAGGCCATGACCCGCCACACCGGCGAGGTCGACGTCTACCACCTCGGCACATGGGCCGGGCTCGGCACCCGCCACGGCGTCCAGCACTACGCGGACAGCGCCAAGCAGCAGCGCATCTCCACCGCCGCCTACCGGCGCCCGTACTACTTCCTCACCGCCGACGAGCGCTGCGGCGACCTGATGCGCGCCCTGGTCGACTCCGACAGGACCTTCCTCGTCCTCGATCCCCTGCGCAAGGTCCGCACCGAGCCCTACGAGCCCGACCCCAGGGCGCTGGGCATCGGGCTGGGCACCGACTGGAGCGGGCTGGCCGCCGCATGGCTCACCGAGTGGGAGCGCCGCGGTCCCGCGGCGGAGACCGCCGAGAGGAAGCTCAAGGCCACCATGCGCACCATCGCGCGGATGCCCAACGGCTTCTGCACCGGCGAGGGCCGCTACGACCTGGAGACCGGGGAGTTCGCCGAGGAGGGGCCGAAGGTCGCCATGAGCCACCTGAGCGCGATGTTCGGCCAGGTGGAGATCTGCGCCGAACTGATCCACCTCACCGATGTCGAGGGCTTCGAGGACGCCTGGCTCCAGTACTGCCGCCTCTACGGCGCCACGAGGGAGGAGCAGCAGGCCGAACTCGGGGGACACGCCACCGGCCTCATCCTCCAGCAGGGACACTCACGCCTCACCGCCTACGCGGCCTCCCGGTCGAATGAGGACGGGGACGCCTACGCCACCCGCGCCTGGCGGGAGTTCTTCACCAAGGACCAGTGGGGCTACGGCGAGTCCTCGCCGTGGCGGACGGAGAGGATCACCGGCCCCATGGCGCTGGTCGAGGGCAGCGAGGCCCCCTGGGTGGACACCAACACCACCGCCCTGTACGGCCTGGCCGCCATCCAGAACCTCGCCCTGATCGGCGACCGCATCCCCGAATGACCCCGGACGACCCGTCGATGCGTGGCGGGGGACGGCCGGGGCAGGAGGGGCGGGTGGGACGTTCGGCACGGACGGGGACGCGCCCCCGTCCCGAGGAGGACCGTGACCATGGGCCTGAACCACTACCGCTTCCGCAGCGTCTGGGAGCTGGACGCGCCGCCGGACGCCGTCTACGCCGTCCTGGAGCGGGCCGGGGAGTACCCCGAGTGGTGGCCGCAGGTGCGCGAGGTCCGCTGGCGGGACGGCGACGGTGACGGGGCCGGTGGCGGGGGTACCGGCACCGCCCGCTTCCGCTCCCTCCTGCCGTACGACCTGCGGGTCACCGCCCGGCAGACGTACCGCGACCCCGGCGCCCGCGTCCTGGCGGTCTCCATGGCGGGGGACCTGGAGGGCTGGGCCCGCTGGCGGCTGGTCCCGCGCGGTGTGGACGGCGGCACCCGGGCCGTCTTCGAGCAGGAGGTGGAGGTCCGCAAGCCCCTGCTGCGGGTGCTGGCGCTGCCCGGCCGCCCCCTGTTCGCGGCCAACCACGCCCTGATGATGCGCGCCGGGCGGCGCGGGCTGTGCCGCCGGCTGGCGGACGGCCCGGGGAGGTCCGGACCGGCGGACGGCCGGGGCGGGCCCGGGGGAGGGACACGGGGCCGGTCGCGGGGGTGAACACCGGGGCGGACGCCGGGTACGGGAAGCGGTTTTGATGAACACCCGGCCGCCCTGTATGGTTCTCGTCGTGCCGAGGGCACCGAACGAGGGCGATTAGCTCAGTGGGAGAGCGCTTCGTTCACACCGAAGAGGTCACTGGTTCGAACCCAGTATCGCCCACCACCCGGCGAGGCCGGTCCCGTCCGCGGACGGGACCGGCCTCGCCGTTTCGCGTCCCGGGCGCCGGTGCCTCAGACCGCGGCCGGGACCGGCGGCCGCAGCGGCCACGCCGGATCGACCTCCTCGTCGGAGCCGTTGCGCGCGAACCACGCCTGCAGACCCCGCGCCTGGGCCGCGTGCCAGACCTCCTGCAGGGTGTGCAGTTCGGCCGGTGACAGCGACGACAGCCGCGGTGCGAAGCGGCGGCCCACCTCCCGTACGACCTTCAGCGCCGCCGTGGCGTCGGCCTCGGCGTCATGGGCCCCGGTCAGCTCCACGCCGTAGTGCCCGCACAGGTCGGTCAGGGTGCGGCGGCCCCTGCGGTAGCGGTCCAGGTGCTTGTCCAGCACCCGCGGATCCAGCACGCACAGCGGCGCGGACCCCACGGAGCGGGCCAGCGAGGTGTCGCGGTGCCGGCGCAACTCCCGGTCCAGCAGCGTCAGGTCGAACGGCGCGTTCATCACCACCAGCGGTCTGCCCGAGGACTGCTGCGCGGCCAGGGCCCGGACGACCTCCCCCAGCACCTCCGCCGGGCGGCGGCCGTGCTCGCGCAGGTGCTCCCCGGTCAGCCCGTGCACCGCGGACGCCTCCTTCGGCACCGGCACCCCGGGATCGACCAGCCAGCAGGTGGCGCGCACCGGCCGGCCGGGCGCGTCCTGGACCACCAGCGCGGCCGAGACGATCCGGTCCCGCTCCGGGTCCAGCCCCGTGGTCTCGGTGTCGAAGGCGGCGAGCGGCCCCTCGTACCACACCGTCATGTCCCGTTCCCCTCCGTGTCCGCTCCGGCGCCGGGCCGGCCGTGTCCGTCGCCCCGCTGATACCTCGCCCGGCGCGCGATCAACCTCCGGCCCTCGCGCGCTGCCCGGAACCGTTTCGCAGTGAGGGCCCCCGGCTCGGTACGATTCACGGTGCGCAGCGATCGCTGACGCGCACCACGACAGAAGGCAGTCAGGAGAGACCGGTGGCGGACGTCCGTGTGATCATCCAACGCGATTCCGAGCGGGAAGAGCGCGTGGTGACCACGGGCACCACGGCCGCCGCGCTCTTCGAGGGCGACCGCTCGGTCGTCGCCGCGCGCGTCGGGGGCCGGCTGAGGGACCTGTCCTACGAGCTCGCCGACGGCGACGAGGTCGAGCCGGTGGAGATCGGCAGCCCCGACGGCCTGGACATCCTGCGGCACTCCACCGCGCACGTGATGGCCCAGGCCGTGCAGGACCTCTTCCCGGAGGCCAAGCTCGGCATCGGTCCGCCCATCCGGGACGGCTTCTACTACGACTTCGACGTCCCGGAGCCGTTCACCCCGGACGATCTCAAGCGCATCGAGAAGCGGATGCAGGAGATCATCAAGCGCGGCCAGCGCTTCTCCCGCCGGGTGACCAGCGACGAGGAGGCCCGCGAGGAACTGGCGGGGGAGCCGTACAAGCTGGAGCTGATCGGGCTCAAGGGGAACGCGGCCGAGGCCGCCGAGGGCGCCTCCGCGGAGGTCGGCGCGGGCGAGCTGACCATCTACGACAACCTCGACGCCAAGACGGGCGAGCTGTGCTGGAAGGACCTGTGCCGCGGTCCGCACCTGCCCACCACCCGCAACATCCCGGCCTTCAAGCTGATGCGGTCGGCCGCCGCGTACTGGCGGGGCAGCGAGAAGAACCCCCAGCTCCAGCGGATCTACGGCACCGCCTGGCCGTCGAAGGACGAGCTGAAGGCGTACCTGGAGTTCCTGGCCGAGGCCGAGAAGCGCGACCACCGCAAGCTCGGCGCCGAGCTGGACCTGTTCTCCATCCCCGAGGAGCTGGGATCGGGCCTGGCCGTCTTCCACCCCAAGGGCGGCACCGTCCGCCGGGTGATGGAGGACTACTCCCGCAGGCGCCACGAGGAGGCGGGGTACGAGTTCGTCAACACCCCGCACATCTCCAAGGAGAGGCTCTTCGAGATCTCCGGGCACCTGCCGAACTACGCCGACGCGATGTTCCCGCCCCTGGAGTTCGAGGGGCAGAACTACCGCCTCAAGGCCATGAACTGCCCGATGCACAACCTGATCTTCAAGGCGCGCGGGCGGTCCTACCGTGAACTCCCCCTGCGGCTGTTCGAGTTCGGCACGGTCTACCGCTACGAGAAGTCCGGTGTGGTGCACGGCCTGACCCGGGCCCGCGGCTTCACCCAGGACGACTCGCACATCTACTGCACCAAGGAGCAGATGCCCGACGAGCTGGACAACCTGCTCACCTTCGTGCTGAACCTGCTGCGCGACTACGGCCTGAGCGACTTCTACCTGGAGCTGTCCACCCGCGACGACTCCGAGAAGTTCATCGGCGAGCCGGAGGAGTGGGAGGAGGCCACCGAGGCGTTGCGGCAGGCCGCCGGCAAGCAGGGCCTGGAGCTGGTGATGGACCCGGGCGGCGCGGCCTACTACGGGCCCAAGATCTCCGTCCAGGCCCGTGACGCCATCGGCCGCACCTGGCAGATGTCCACGATCCAGGTGGACTTCCAGCAGCCCAAGCGGTTCGAGCTGGAGTACACCGCGGCCGACGGCTCCCGCCGGCGGCCGGTGATGATCCACCGGGCGCTGTTCGGCTCGATCGAGCGGTTCTTCGCCGTCCTGCTGGAGCACTACGCGGGCGCCTTCCCGGCCTGGCTGGCCCCCGTCCAGGCGGTGGGCATCCCCGTGGGCGACGCCCACGTGCCGTACCTGGAGGAGTTCGCGGCCCAGGCCAGGGCCGCCGGCCTGCGGATGGAGGTGGACTCCTCCGCGGACCGGATGCAGAAGAAGATCAGGAACGCGCAGAAGAGCAAGGTGCCGTTCATGATCATCGCCGGTGACGACGACATGGCGGCGGGAGCGGTGAGCTTCCGCTACCGCGACGGCTCCCAGAAGAACGGGGTGCCGCGCGAGGAGGCCGTCGCGGAGATGGTCAAGGCCGTCGAGGCCCGCGTCCAGGTCTGACCGCCGCCGCACGGCCCCTCCGGCCGTCCGTACCTCCTCCGGGTGGGGCCCGGCGCGACCGTGCCGGGCCCCACCCGTTCGCGTGCGGAGCGGGCGGTCCCGCACCGCCGCCGATGTCCGCCCCGACGGCGCGGAGCGGGGCGGTGAAGTCCTATGCTGGCCCGCATGAGCAGCGAGCCGGAGCAGCAGATCGGGGTGGGGTCGCCGGACGCCTTCCAGCGCCTGTGGACGCCCCACCGGATGGCCTACATCCAGGGGGAGAACAAGCCGAGCGGCCCGGGGGCCGGTGACGGCTGCCCGTTCTGCACGATCCCGGCCAAGTCCGACGAGGACGGGCTGGTGATCGCCCGCGGCGAGCGGGTGTACGCGGTGCTCAACCTCTACCCGTACAACGGCGGCCACCTGATGGTCGTGCCCTTCCGCCACGTCGCCGACTACACCGACCTCACCGACGAGGAGACGGTGGAGCTGGCCGACTACACCAAGCGGGCCATGCGGGCGCTGCGCGCGGCCTCCGGAGCGCAGGGATTCAACATCGGCATGAACCAGGGCGCGGTCGCGGGCGCCGGGATCGCCGCCCACCTGCACCAGCACATCGTGCCGCGCTGGGGAGGCGACACCAACTTCATGCCGGTGGTGGGCCACACCAAGGTGCTGCCGCAACTGCTGGCCGACACCCGCCGGATGCTCGCCGAGGCCTGGCCCGCCGACTGAGGACCGCCCGGCCCGCCGCAGCCCCCGCCCCGCGCGGGAGCAGGGCGGCCGCGGCGGGCCGGGCGGATGAGGCTCAGGCGTTGTACACGTCGGGCCGGCCCGGCTCGGCGGCCTGCACCTGGCCGCTGAGCGCCAGCGAGCGGGCACCGAACTTCTCGGTGTCCACGCCGTTCTCCTTCAGCACCTTCAGGGCCGCCGCGTGCACCACCCGCAGCACCGGCGTGGCCGTGCGCAGGGCGTCGTCGGCCATGAAGCGGTGGCGCCACGGCTTGTCGGCCCACACGTGCCGCAGCCCGAAGGGCTCGGGCAGGCTCAGCTTGCCGCCCAGGAAGTCCAGCACCGGCGGGAACCACGTCAGGGGAGCGCGCGCCGCCAGCCGCACCACCTCGCGGGCCTCGATCAGGGGGAGGGTGATGTCCTTGGTCTCCCAGAACCTGACGGTCTTGGAGACCGTCTTGGTCCTCGGCGACGGCTTGGTGGTGAACAGCGGGTGCACCGGGCCGAGCGCGTGGCCGGTGACCTCGATGCGCAGGGTGTGGTGCAGGACGGTCACGTTGACCAGCAGGGTGATCACGAGCTGGCCGTCCCACAGCACGAACTGGACGCCGAGGTAGTGGCGGTTGCCGCTGCCGAACTGCTGCTCGTTGCAGATCCGCTGGACCTCGAAGTCCTTGATCCGGTACGCCTCGACCTCCTGGCCGTCGGGCCGGGACACCTCCTTGGCGCCCTCCCCGACCGGGGCGACGATCCAGTGCCGGATGGAGGGGGTGGGGAAGCCGCCGGTGTGCAGCGGCCCGCGCTCCAGCATCCGCAACTGGTCGTGGATCGCGCGGATCACGTCCCAGCTCCGGAAGGGGTGGATCTCGGTGCCGGGGGTGGCGGGCACCAGCTCCTCGGCGAGCTGCCAGCTCCCCCAGCGGGTGCCCATGCCGAGGATGCCCTTGGGGCCGGCGTAGAAGACGAGGTTGCTGCGCTGCTCGGCGGCGAGCTTGGCCAGGTTCAGCCGGATGTTCTCGGCGCCCGCGTCGCCGGGGGCGTGCGGCACGGCCTCGGGGATCTTGGCGCCGACGCCGCCGCCCGAGAGCAGCCCCTCCCAGCGGGACCGCAGGTCCTTGGCGTAGCGCTCGCAGATCTGCTTCGCCCACAGCCAGCCGATGACCGGGGCGACCAGCATGACGCGCAGGTAGATCGCCCAGAAGCCGGTGAACGGCAGTTGCACCACGAAGACCACCGCGAGCACGGCGAGCCCGGCCATCGCGATCATGCCCAGCGCCCCGGCGCTCCTGTCCTGCGCGCCCGCCAGGGTGCGGCGGAGCTGGAAGCCGCCGAGCCACAGCAGGACCCCGGGCAGGAAGAGGAGCCCGAAGATCACCATCACGGCGGTGAGCCGGGCGTCGCGCTGCCGGCGGATGCGGTTGGCCGCCAGGCAGTGCTCGACCACGGTCTGCGGCTCGCAGCCGAAGGACTGGATCAGCGCCTTGCGGGCACCGCCGAGCATCCGCGCCTGGACCGCGCGGGAGAACGCCTCGCCCAGGTTCGGCTCGAAGAGCGAGAACCGCGGCGCCGAGACGGCGGCCTCGTCGTTCGCCGCGAGCAGGTCCGTCACCGGGCCGTCGCGGTAGGCGGCCGAGGCCAGTGCCTGGGTGGCGGCGGTCTGTCCGCCGCCGGCCCCGGTCAACGGGACCTGCGCGCCGGGACTGAAGTCGTACGCGCCGCCCTCGACGTCATCGAAGCCCGCCAATGGTGCCCCCACTCCGCTCGCGCCGTCCGACGACAGGCTCGTTCCCACCGTTCCCAACAGCGGCCCGCCGCACACCTGTTGTCGCGCCCGTTGCCGCGCTGCCGTGCCGTCCTGCCTGTCGCCGTGGCGTTCAGCGTATCCTCATCCCGGGGTCACGCCACGCCCGTTTCGGCCTGTTCGCGGATCCTGGCCGCCATCTGCTGCGGCACCGGCTCGTGGCGGAGGTAGGAGCGGGAGAACCGGCCCGTGCCGTGCGACAGGGAGCGCAGGTCCACCGCGTAGCGGCCGAGTTCCGTCTCCGGGACCTCCGCGCGGACCAGGGTGCTGCCACCGGGCACCTGTTCGGTGCCCACCACCCGGCCGCGGCGCCCGGACAGATCGCTCATCACCGTCCCCACGTACTCGTCGGCGACCAGCACCCGCACCTCGGCGACCGGCTCCAGCAGGTGGATCCGCGTGTCGGCGGCCGCCTCGCGCAGGGCCAGCGCGCCCGCCGTCTGGAAGGCGGCGTCGGAGGAGTCCACCGAATGGGCCTTGCCGTCGACGAGGGTGACCCGGATGTCCACCAGCGGATGCCCGGCGGTCACACCGCGCGCCGCCTGGGCCCGTACGCCCTTCTCCACCGACGGGATGAACTGGCGCGGCACGGCGCCGCCCACCACCCGGTCGACGAACTCGATGCCCGAGCCGACCGGCAGCGGCTCCACGGTGATCTCGCAGATGGCGTACTGGCCGTGGCCGCCGGACTGCTTCACGTGCCGGCCGCGCCCGGTCGCGGGCTCGGCGAAGGTCTCGCGCAGGGCCACCCGGTGGGGCACGGCGTCGACCCGGACGCCGCCGCGGGTGCGCAGCCGCTCCAGCGCCACCTCGCGGTGCGCCTCGCCCATGCACCACAGCACCACCTGGTGGGTGTCGGGGTTCTGCTCCACGCGCAGCGTGGGGTCCTCGGCGGCCAGCCGGGCCAGCCCCTGGGAGAGCCGGTCCTCGTCGCTCCGGCTGTGGGCCTCGATGGCCACCGGCAGCAGGGGGTCGGGCATCACCCAGGGCTCCACCAGCAGCGGATCGCCCCGGTCCGAGAGGGTGTCGCCGGTCTCGGCCCGGGAGAGCTTGGTGACGCAGGCCAGGTCGCCCGCGACGGCCTTGGGCAGGTGCCGCTGCTGCTTGCCGAAGGGAGCGGACAGGGCGCCCACGCGCTCGTCCTCCTCGTGGCCCTCCGGGCCGTCGTACCGCCCGGCGGGACCGCCGGGGGAGTCGGCCCGGTGTCCGTTGCCGGACGGGTCCACGCTCCGCCGCGCACCGTGGCCGCAGACGTGCACGGTGGTGTCCGGGCGCAGGGTGCCGGAGAAGACCCGCACCAGCGACATCCGGCCGACGTAGGGGTCGGAGGAGGTCTTGACGACCTCGGCCACCAGCGGGCCGTCGGGGTCGCAGGCCAGCGGGGGACGGGGACGGCCGTCGGGAGTGGTGACCGGCGGGATCTCCCGTTCGGTGGGGTCGGGGAAGCCGCGGGTGATCAGGTCCAGCAGCTCCACGGTGCCCAGGCCCTGCCGCGCCCCCTCCGCCGCGGGCGCGGCGGCCAGCACGGGGTGGAAGACGCCGCGGGCCACGGCCTTCTCCAGGTCCCCGATCAGCGTCCCGACGTCGACGGCCTCGCCGCCGAGGTAGCGGTCCATGAGGGTCTCGTCCTCGCTCTCGGCGATGACGGCCTCGATGAGCCGGTTGCGGGCCTCCTCGATCAGCGGCAGGTGCTCGGGGCCCGGGGGGCGCTCCACGCGCTCGCCGGAGGAGTAGTCGAAGACGCGCTGGGTCAGCAGCCCGATCAGCCCGGCGACCGGCGCGTGCCCGTCGCTCCTGCCGCCCCGTCCCGCCGGGGAGGTCCCCGCCTCCCCGCGCAGGGGCAGGTACAGCGGCACCACGGCGTCGGGGTCGTCACCGCCGAAGACCTGCCGGCAGGTCTCGGTCATCTCGTCGAAGTCCGCGCGCGACGCCTCCAGATGGGTGACGACCAGGGCGCGCGGCATGCCGACGGCCGCGCACTCCTCCCACACCAGCCGGGTCGAGCCGTCCACGCCGTCGGCGGCCGAGACCACGAAGAGGGCCGCGTCCGCGGCCCGCAGGCCGGCCCTCAGCTCACCGACGAAGTCGGCGTAGCCCGGGGTGTCCAGCAGGTTGATCTTGATGCCGTTCCACTCCAGGGGGACCAGGGAGAGCTGCACCGAGCGCTGCTGCCGGTGCTCGATCTCGTCGTAGTCGGACAGGCTCCCGCCCTCCTCGACCCGGCCCGTGCGGTTGACCGCGCCCGACGCCAGGGCGAGGGCGTCGACCAGCGTCGTCTTCCCGGCACCGCTGTGGCCGACCAGCACCACGTTCCGCAGGGAACCGGGTCGGTCGGCCACCGGTGCCCTGCCCGCGGCCCCGGGGTGTGTGCTCGTCCTGTCGCCCATGTCTCCCGCCTCCCGTTCGGCCCCCCGCGGGGCCTGGTGGTTGGGTCGGATGGTGGATCGCACACGAAGCGCTGCCTCCGAGCTTTCCACCGGATGCGAGGTCCGTCCATACGGGGCGCATGGAGATGTTCGGCGCACACGGCGTAGGCTGCGCCGTAACGGGCAGGTCGGGACAGGACCGGCGCCGGTCCCGGGCCGGCCGGGGACCGCCCTCCCCTGCCTTGGTGGCCGGCCGGCGGGGGCTGGCTACGATGGGCGCGCCGATGGCCCCCTTGGCCACCGGCCCACCTCGACCCCGGGAAGGCCATGCTGAACAAGTACGCGCGTGCGTTCTTCACGCGTGTTCTCACACCGTTCGCCGCCCTGCTCCTCCGGCTGGGGGTCAGCCCCGACACGGTCACGCTCATCGGCACCGGCGGCGTCATGGCGGGGGCGCTGGTCTTCTTCCCCCGCGGCGAGTTCTTCTGGGGCACCGTCACCATCACCCTGTTCGTCTTCTCCGACCTGGTCGACGGCACCATGGCGCGGCAGTCGGGACGGTCCAGCCGCTGGGGCGCCTTCCTCGACTCCACCCTCGACCGCATCGCCGACGCGGCGGTCTTCGGCGGGATCGCGCTGTGGTACGCGGGCGGTGGCGGCGACCCCGTGCTGTGCGCGGTGGCGATCTTCTGCCTGGCCAGCGGCCAGGTGGTGTCGTACACCAAGGCACGCGGCGAGAGCATCGGGCTGCCGGTGAACGTCAACGGCCTGGTCGAGCGGGCCGAGCGGCTGGTGATCACCCTGGTGTGCGCCGGGCTCGCCGGCTTCGAGACGACCTTCGGCGTCCCGCACATCGGGGTCCTGCTGCCCGTCGCCCTGTGGGTGGTGGCCGCGGGCAGCCTGGTGACGATCCTCCAGCGGATGGTGACCGTGCGCCGGGAGGCCGCCGAGGCGGACGCCGCGGCGGCGCGGGGCGGGACCGGGCAGGGCGGCGGGGGCGGCGCGTCCGGCCGGCCCCCCGGACGGAACGGCGCCACCGCGGCCGGGCAGGGGAGTGAGGCCCCGTGAGGGACCGGCTGGCCGACGCCCTGTACGGACTGGGCTGGAGCGCGGTCAAACGGCTTCCCGAACCCGCCGCCGCGGCCCTGGGCCGCTCCATCGCCGACGCCGCCTGGCGGCGCCGCGGCCAGGGGGTGCGGCGCCTGGAGGCCAACTACGCCCGGGTCGTCCCCGGCGCGGACCCCGAGCAACTGGCGGAGCTGTCCCGCGCGGGCATGCGCTCCTACCTGCGCTACTGGATGGAGTCCTTCCGGCTGCCGGTGTGGAGCGCGCAGCGCGTCCGGGACAGCGTCGAGGTGGAGGACCTGCACCGGCTCACCGACGCCCTCGACGCGGGCCGCGGCGTGATACTGGCCCTGCCGCACATGGCCAACTGGGACCTGGCCGGCGCCTACCTCACCACCGGCCTGGGCATCCCGTTCACCACCGTCGCCGAACGGCTGAAACCCGAGAGCCTGTACGACCGCTTCGTCGCCTACCGCGAGAGCCTGGGCATGGAGGTGCTGCCGCACACCGGCGGCGCCGCCTTCGGCGTCCTGGCCCGGCGGCTGCGCGCGGGCGGGCTGGTGGCCTTGGTGGCCGACCGCGACCTGTCCGCCTCCGGCATCGAGGTGACGTTCTTCGGGGAACCGGCCCGGATGCCCGCCGGACCCGCCATGCTGGCCCTGCAGACCGGGGCCGTGCTGCTCCCGGCCCACCTGTGGTTCGACTCCTCGCCCGTGATGAAGGGCCGCGTCCTGCCGCCCGTCGAGGTCCCCGCCGGGGGCTCCCGCCGGGAGAGGGCCGCCGCCATGACCCAGGCGATGGCCGACGGCTTCGCCGCGGGCATCGCCGAGCACCCGGAGGACTGGCACATGCTGCAACGACTGTGGTCGGCGGACCTGGAGCCGCGGGCCGGGGCGCGCGACGGGACGAGTCCGGAAACGGAGAAGCGTTGAGGATCGGCATCGTCTGCCCGTACTCCTGGGACGTCCCCGGCGGCGTCCAGTTCCACATCCGCGACCTGGCCCAGCACCTCATCGGCCTCGGGCACCAGGTGTCCGTCCTGGCCCCGGCCGACGAGGAGACCCCCCTGCCGCCGTACGTCGTCCCCGCCGGACGGGCGGTGCCCGTCCCCTACAACGGCTCGGTGGCCCGGCTGAACTTCGGCTTCCTGTCCGCCGCGCGCGTCCGCCGCTGGGTGCACGAGGGCGCCTTCGACGTCCTGCACATCCACGAGCCCGCCACGCCCTCGCTGTCCCTGCTCGCCTGCTGGGCGGCGCAGGGGCCGATCGTGGCCACGTTCCACACCTCCAACCCGCGCTCGCGGGCGATGATCGCCGCGTACCCGATCCTCCAGCCCGCGCTGGAGAAGATCAGCGCGCGGATCGCGGTCAGCGAGTACGCCCGCCGCACCCTGGTGGAGCACCTGGGCGGGGACGCGGTCGTCATCCCCAACGGGGTGGACGTCGGCTTCTTCGCCGGGGCCGAGCCCAGGGCCGAGTGGCAGGGGCGGGAGGGGGAGCACACGATCGGCTTCATAGGCCGCATCGACGAGCCCCGCAAGGGACTGCCCGTCCTGATGAGGGCGCTGCCGCGGATACTCGCCGAACGCCCCGGCACCCGGCTGCTGGTGGCCGGACGCGGCGACGCGGAGGAGGCCGTCGCCGGGCTGCCGGGCGAGCTCCGCGGACGGGTGGAGTTCCTGGGCATGGTCAGCGACGAGGACAAGGCGCGGCTGCTGCGCAGCGTGGACCTCTACGTCGCCCCCAACACCGGCGGCGAGTCCTTCGGCATCATCCTCGTCGAGGCGATGTCCGCCGGGGCCCCGGTGCTGGCCAGCGACCTGGACGCGTTCGCCCAGGTGCTGGACGGGGGAGAGGCGGGGGAGCTGTACGCCAACGAGGACGCCGGTGCCCTGGCCGCCGCCGCGGTGCGTCTGCTGGGCGACCCGGCCCGGCGCGCCGAGCTGCGCGACCGGGGCAGCCGCCACGTCCGCCGCTTCGACTGGTCCACCGTCGGCGCCGACATCCTGGCCGTCTACGAGACCGTCACCGACGGCGCCGCCTCGGTCGCGCCGGACGAGCGCGTCGGACTGCGCGCCCGCCTCGGCCTGGCCCGGGACTGAGGGCGCGGACGACCGAGCGACCGAGGAACTGAACCGTGATCACCACGATCGTCTGGATCGCGGCGGCACTGCTGCTGACCGCCGTCTACCTGAGCTGGACCGCCGGACGCCTGGACCGGCTGCACGCCCGCATCGACGCGGCCCGGGCCGCCCTGGACGCGCAACTGCTGCGGCGCGCCTCCGTCGCCCAGGAGCTGGCCACCGCGGGGGTGCTCGACCCGGCCGCCTCGATCGTGCTGTACCAGGCGGCCCACGACGCCCGGCAGGCCGAGGAGGACCAGCGGGAGGTCGCCGAGAGCGAGCTCAGCCAGGCGCTGCGGGCGGTGTTCGCCGAGAGCGCGCAACTGGAGGCGGTCCGGGCGGCGCCGGGCGGCGAGGCAACCGCCGAGGAGCTGGCCGCCGCGGTGCGCCGGGTGCCGATGGCGCGGCGCTTCCACAACGACGCCGTACGGGCCGCGCGGGCCCTGCGGCGCCACCGGACGGTGCGCTGGTTCCGGCTGGCCGGACACGCGCCCTTCCCCCTGGCCTTCGAGATGGACGACGAGCCGCCGGCCGTCCTGGCGGACCGCACGAATCCGGTCCCAGAAGGCCACTGACTTCCGATTGGCCCTTGCACGGCGGCCAGTCGGGCCGTTTTATCAGTCCTGTAGCAGGGATCACTGTGAAGTGGACCGGGCGGTAGATCCGGAAGCGAATCGAACGGCCCTACGATGGTTTCACCGCATGGGCGCCGTCGCCGCCCGTCGCCGCCCACCGTCCCAACCGTCGTCGAGTGAGGTCACACCTTGTCCAGCACGTCTCCCAGCACGCCCGAAACCGCCACCGCCTCGACGCCCGAGACCGGCACCGCGCGCGTCAAGCGCGGCATGGCCGAGCAGCTCAAGGGCGGCGTGATCATGGATGTCGTCACCCCGGAGCAGGCGAAGATCGCCGAGGACGCCGGTGCCGTCGCGGTCATGGCCCTGGAGCGGGTGCCCGCCGACATCCGCAAGGACGGCGGCGTCGCCCGCATGTCCGACCCCGACATGATCGAGAGCATCATCGACGCCGTCTCCATCCCGGTGATGGCCAAGGCCCGCATCGGCCACTTCGTCGAGGCCCAGGTGCTCCAGGCGCTCGGCGTGGACTACATCGACGAGTCCGAGGTCCTCACCCCGGCCGACGAGGTCAACCACAGCGACAAGTGGGCCTTCACCACGCCCTTCGTCTGCGGCGCCACCAACCTGGGCGAGGCCCTGCGCCGGATCGCCGAGGGCGCGGCCATGATCCGCTCCAAGGGCGAGGCCGGGACCGGCAACGTCGTCGAGGCCGTCCGCCACCTGCGCCAGATCAAGAATGAGATCGCGCGGCTGAAGGGCCTGGACAACAACGAGCTGTACGCCGCCGCCAAGGAGCTGCGCGCCCCCTACGAGCTGGTCAAGGAGGTCGCCGAGCTGGGCAAGCTGCCGGTGGTGCTGTTCTCCGCCGGCGGTGTGGCCACCCCGGCCGACGCTGCGCTGATGCGCCAGCTCGGCGCCGAGGGCGTCTTCGTCGGCTCGGGCATCTTCAAGTCCGGCGACCCGGTCAAGCGCGCCGCCGCCATCGTGAAGGCCACCACCTTCTACGACGACCCCAAGGTCATCGCGGAGGTCTCCCGCGGCCTGGGCGAGGCCATGGTCGGCATCAACTGCGACACCCTGTCCGAGGCCGAGCGCTTCGCCGGCCGGGGCTGGTGACCCCGACCCGCACGACGGGCGGCCCGCGCACCGCGGGCCGCCCCTCCCGCACGTTCAGGAACGTCCGGAACGTCCACGACGTCCACGAAGAGGTACGCCCCGTGACCACCGCGACCACCGAAGTCACCGTCGGAGTCCTCGCCCTCCAGGGCGACGTCCGAGAACACCTCGCCGCGCTGGAGGCGGCCGGCGCCACGGCCCGCCCCGTCCGCCGCCCGGAGGAGCTCGCCGAGGTCGACGGCCTGGTGATCCCCGGCGGCGAGTCCACCACCATCTCCAAGCTGGCCACGGCGTTCGGACTGATGGAGCCGCTGCGCGAGCGGGTGCGCGCGGGCATGCCCGCCTACGGGTCCTGCGCGGGCATGATCATGCTCGCCGACAAGATCCTGGACCCCCGGGCCGGCCAGGAGACCATCGGCGGCATCGACATGATCGTGCGCCGCAACGCCTTCGGGCGGCAGAACGAGTCCTTCGAGGCGTCCGTCGAGATGGCGGGCGTCGAGGGCGGACCGGTCGAGGGCGTCTTCATCCGCGCGCCGTGGGTGGAGTCCACCGGCGCGGACGTGGAGGAACTGGCGGTCTTCGACGGCCACCCCGTCGCCGTGCGCCAGGGCCGGCTGCTGGCCACCGCCTTCCACCCCGAACTCACCGGCGACCACCGGGTGCACCGGCTCTTCACCGAGATGGTGCGCGCGGCGTCACGGTGAGTCGGCTGTAGGATCGGCGCGTTGTTTTCCCGTTGGTGACATCGAAGGAGCGAGGCTGTGTCCGGCCACTCTAAGTGGGCAACCACCAAGCACAAGAAGGCCGTGATCGATGCCAAGCGCGGCAAGCTCTTCGCCAAGCTGATCAAGAACATCGAGGTCGCGGCGCGGCTGGGCGGTCCCGACCCCGACGGCAACCCCACCCTCTACGACGCCATCCAGAAGGCGAAGAAGAACTCCGTCCCCAACAACAACATCGACCGCGCGGTCAAGCGCGGCGCGGGCCTGGAGGCGGGCGGCGCCGACTACCAGACGATCATGTACGAGGGCTACGGCCCCAACGGCGTCGCGCTGCTGATCGAGTGCCTCACCGACAACCGCAACCGCGCCGCCTCCGACGTGCGCGTCGCCATGACCCGCAACGGCGGCTCCATGGCCGACCCGGGCTCGGTGTCGTACCTGTTCAACCGGAAGGGCGTCATCATCGTCCCCAAGGGCGACCTGACCGAGGACGACGTGCTGGCCGCCGTCCTGGACGCGGGCGCCGAGGAGGTCAACGACCTCGGCGAGTCCTTCGAGGTCATCAGCGAGCCCGGCGACCTGGTCGCGGTGCGCACCGCCCTGCAGGAGGCGGGCATCGACTACGACTCGGCGGACGCCAACTTCGTGCCCACCATGCAGGTGGAGCTGGACGAGGAGGGCGCGCGCAAGATCTTCAAGCTGATCGACGCCCTGGAGGACAGCGACGACGTGCAGAACGTCTTCGCCAACTTCGACGTGCCCGACGAGATCATGGCGAAGGTCGGGGCCTGACCCCCACGGCCGGGGCCCGACCCGACGCGGCGCCTGCCCCGGACGGCCCGGCGCCCGCCCCTTTTCGTGCCGCCCGTCGGCGTTGTCGGTGACAACCGATAACCTGCGGGAACAAACGATCGAACGACGAGGTGGACGAGAGGGGGCCGCCGTGCGCGTGCTCGGCGTGGACCCGGGCCTGACCCGCTGCGGTATCGGAGTGGTGGAGGGGGCCCCGGGCCGCCCGCTGCGGATGGCCGGGGTCGGCGTCATCCGTACGCCCGCCGACGCCGAGGTCGCCGAACGCCTGGTGCTCGTCGAGCGCGGCGTGGAGGAGTGGCTGGAGGAGCACCGGCCCGACGTCGTCGCGGTGGAGCGGGTGTTCAGCCAGCACAACGTCCGCACCGTGATGGGCACCGCCCAGGCCAGCGCGGTCGCCATGCTCTGCGCGGCCCGGCGGGGGCTGCCCGTCGCCCTGCACACCCCCAGCGAGGTCAAGGCGGCCATC
>NZ_DASQNP010000220.1:0-3213 GCF_035644915.1 Streptomyces sp. | reverse complement strand
AGCCGCCGCCGGGCCAGGTGATCGGCCACCATCTCCGTGGTGATCGGCACACCGGCGGGCAGCCCCTCCAGCGTCGCCACCAGTGCGGGACCGTGCGACTCCCCCGCGGTCAGCCAGCGCAACCTGCTCAACGGTGCTCCTCAGTTCAGGCCCGTACGTGCTTGCTCCGATCCTTTCACGAGCGCTCCGCCGGGTTGGCGTTCCGTCCGGCAGGCGGAACGTCCGTCCCAGCTCTCAGGACGTGCGGGCCGCCAGCGCCGCCTCGCCCGCCGCGCGCATCGCGGCCAGCGGGGCCGGGGTGCGGCCGGTCATCAGCTCGACCTGGAGGACGGCCTGGTGGACCAGGAGGTCCAGGCCGCCGACGACCGCCCCGCCGCGGGCCGCCCAGGCGGCGGCCAGCGGGGTCGGCCAGGGTTCGTAGAGGACGTCGAAGAGGGTGCCGGGGCGTTCGGGCACGGCCTGTGCCAGGGCGTCGGTGGCGCCCGCCGGGGTGGTGGCGATCACCAGGGGCGCGGTCAGGGCCCGTGGCGCGTCCGCCCAGTCGGCGGTCACCACCGTCACGCCCAGCCGTTCGCCCCAACCGCGCATCTCCTCGGCCCGCGCCCGGCTGCGGACGTACGCGGTGACCTCGCCGGTGCAGATCCGGGCGAGCGCGGCGAGCGCCGAGGAGGCGGTGGCCCCGGCGCCCAGCACCGCGGCGCTCGGGACGCTTCCGACGCCGCGCTCGCGCAGGGCGGCGAGCATGCCGGGGATGTCGGTGTTGTCGCCGTGGCGGCGGCCGTCACCGGTGAAGACCACGGTGTTGACGGCCTCGACCGACGCCGCGGTGGCGCTGACCTCGTCCAGCAGCGGAATGACGGCCCGCTTGAGCGGCATGGTCAGCGACAGCCCGGCCCAGTCCTCCCCGCCGGCCGCCAGCTTCTCCAGGAAGGGCCCGATGCCCTCCTCGTCCACCTCGAAGCGGTCGTACGACCAGCCGGTCAGGCCCAGCTCGGCGTACGCCGCCCGGTGGAGCACCGGGGAGAGGGAGTGGGCGATGGGCGAGCCGAGGACCGCCGCGCGCCTGCCCGCCGGCATCACCGGCCCTCCCTGTTCTTGCGCTGCTCCGCGTTGAACTCCTCCACGTTCCGGTTGTGCTCGTCGATGTTGTCGGTGAAGCGGGTGTCGCCCGGTTTGACGGTGACGAAGTACAACCAGTCCCCCTCGGTCGGGTTGAGGGCCGCCTCGAACGCCTGGTGCCCGGGGTTGTCGATGGGACCGGGCGGCAGCCCCTTGTTCCGGTAGGTGTTGTACGGCGAGGCGAGGTCGGTGTCCTCGTGCGTGACGTCCAGGGTGGAGCGTCCCAGCGCGTAGTTGATGGTCGAGTCGAACTCGAGCCTGCCGTTGGTGGCGGTGTTGCCGGGGTCGAGGCGGTTGTAGATGACCCGCGCGACCTTGCCGAACTCGTCGTCCTCCTGGGCCTCCGCCTGGATCAGCGACGCGATGATGATGATCTCGTACGGGGTCTTGTCGAGCTTCGCGGCCTGGGTCTCCAGGTCGATCTTCGCGAACTCCTTCTCGGCCCGCTCGACCATCTCCCTGAGCAGGTCCTCGGGTCTGGTCTTCTCGCCGACGGTGTACTTGGCGGGGAAGAGGAAGCCCTCGGGGTTGCCCCCGGCCCACTCGGGCAGGCCGAGGTCGGCCTTCTCGGCCGTCTTCTCGGTGGTGCCCTTCGCCAGGCCGAGCTTCTCGTCGATCAGCGCGTAGATCTCCGAGGCCCGCTTCCCCTCGGCGATGATCAGGGAGTTCTGGCTGGAGGGGTCGAGCATCATCCCGATGGCGGCCTCCGCGGACATCTCCTTGCGGAGCGTGTAGACGCCGGGCTGGATGCTCTGCGCCTTGGGGTTGGCGTTGGACGCCTCGATGAACGCGCCCTGGCTCTTGACCACGCCCGCCTTCTCCAGGATGGCCCCCATCTGCGCCAGGCTGCTGCCGTCGGGGATCTCGACCTGGACCTCGCCGCTGCCGCCGCCGGAGAAGTCCGGCGCGGCGGCGAAGTGGCTCTGGTAGAAGTCGTAGGCGAGGTAGCCCGCGCCGCCGATGCCTCCCACCAGGACGGTCGCGACGACGAGGCAGGCGATGCCGTTCCTGCCCCTCCCCTTGTCCCGGCGGCCGCGGCTGCCGCGGGAGGACCGGCCGCGGCCGCCGTCGTCCTCGTCCCCGTCGTCGTCCGCGAAGAAGGCGTGTTCGCCCTGGTCGGGGCCGGGGTCCCAGCCGGTCTCCTCGTCGGGGCCGGGGCCCGGGTCCGGCTCGTCGCGGCGCCGGCCCTGCGGCGGGGGCTGCTGGCCGTACGGGGGCTGGGGCTGCTGCTCGGGCTGGGGCTGCTGGTAGGCGCCCTGGCCCTGGTGGCCGGGGTCCGCGGGGTGGTCGTGGTGACCGTGGTGGTCGTGGTGCTGCCCGCCCCCGTAGGGATCGCCGTGCTGCTGACCGTAGGGGTCGCCGTACTGCTGCTGACCGTAGGGGTCGCCGTGCGGCTGGTGGCCGTACGGGTCGCCGTGCGGCTGCTGTCCGTAGGGATCGCCGTGGTGGCTGCCGTACGCCTGCCCGCCTCCCTGGGTGTCCCAGCCCTGTCCGGCGTGGCCGGACGCGTGGGGGTGCTGGGACTGCTGGGGGTGCTGCTGTCCGCCGTACGGGTCCCAGTCTCCGTGCTGGGTCCCGTTCCATCCCTGGTCGCCGTAGAGAGGGTCGTCGGGATGCCACGGGTGGGAGCCGGGGCCCCGGCCATACTCAGTCATCGATCCCCTAGAGCCGCGAGGCGGCAGCCGGTGGTGGTACACACGGGCACTTGTGTCCGAAGAACCGCCTGCCGTACGGCTGGTATTCGAACAGCGCCGTCCGAGCGAACGTTACCGTACCGCGATCAGGCGTCCGCCTCGACGCACTCACCAGGAACTTCACCGGACACCCGCTCGGTCTCCAGAGCGCTCTGGAGGATGATCACGGCCGCCGCCTGGTCGATGCGGCCGCGCCCCTTCTTCGACGACACGCCCGAGGCGCGCATGCTCTGGGCCGCGGTGACGGTGCTCATCCGCTCGTCCACCAGCCGCACCGGAACCGGGGCGATGTCCCGGGCCAGCGTCCCGGCGAAGGCCCGGACGCGGGCCGCCGCCGGGCCCTCGCGCCCGCTGAGCGAGCGCGGGAGCCCGACGACGACCTCCAGCGGTTCGTACTCGG
>NZ_DASQNP010000219.1:0-18100 GCF_035644915.1 Streptomyces sp. | reverse complement strand
AGTTCACCAACGAGTTCATCAACTCCATCCGCGACGGCAAGGCGGACGCGTTCCGCAAGCGCTACCGCGACATGGACATCCTGCTGGTCGACGACATCCAGTTCCTGGCGAGCAAGGAGTCGACGCAGGAGGAGTTCTTCCACACCTTCAACACCCTCCACAACGCCAACAAGCAGATCGTGCTCTCCTCCGACCGGCCGCCCAAGCAACTGGTCACCCTGGAGGACCGGCTGCGCAACCGCTTCGAGTGGGGACTGATCACCGACGTCCAGCCGCCCGAGCTGGAGACGCGCATCGCGATCCTGCGGAAGAAGGCCGTCCAGGAGCAGCTCAACGCGCCGCCGGAGGTGCTGGAGTTCATCGCCTCCCGCATCTCGCGCAACATCCGCGAGCTGGAGGGCGCGCTGATCCGCGTCACGGCCTTCGCCAGCCTCAACCGGCAGCCCGTCGACCTCGGCCTGACCGAGATCGTCCTGAAGGACCTCATCCCCGGCGGTGAGGACGCGGCGCCGGAGATCACCGCGGCCAACATCATGGCCGCGACCGCCGACTACTTCGGGCTGACGGTGGACGACCTGTGCGGGTCCTCGCGCAGCCGGGTGCTGGTCACCGCGCGGCAGATCGCCATGTACCTGTGCCGGGAGCTGACCGACCTGTCGCTGCCGAAGATCGGCGCCCAGTTCGGCGGCCGCGACCACACCACCGTGATGCACGCGGACCGCAAGATCCGCGCCCTGATGGCCGAGCGGCGGTCCATCTACAACCAGGTCACCGAGCTGACCAACCGCATCAAGAACGCCTGACGGAGGGCGGCCGGCCGCCCCGACGCACCGAGGGGACGGCCGGCCCCCGGCCCTTCCACCTCCCTCTCCGCCTCCATCCGGCCCTCGGGACTCCTCCCGGGGGCTTCTCGCTGTTCGAATCCGCGGACGCGGAGGAGCATGATCCACAGATTCACCGACTTTCTTCCGTCCACATGCTGGGGACCGGTGGGTTGTCCCGATAGCGTCCACACAGGTGCCGGTCGACGGCCGGACGGGCCAGGTCAGACGGTTGGGGATCTGTGGTCAAACGTTTTCCACAGGCTGTGGACACAGGCTGTGGTCACAGCGGGCGATCCGGGTTGTCCACCGCCGACCCACAGGCGGAGCCGGGTTGTGCACAGCTTCTCCACAGGGCTGTCCACTGTTCGACAACGCAACGCGGTGTGTCACCGGTCCGTGTGAAAGGCATCACACCATGGAGCTGGATTGGGCTGTTGAGAAGCTGGGTAAAACTGTGGGCGGCCCTGGGGAGAAGTCCCCGATCCCTGTGCATCGGGTGTGCAGAACTTCCGCGCGTCCACAGCCACCCCCGGTCCGTCCACGGCCGCGCCCACAGGGCCGGTGGACAAAACTTCCGGCCTGACCTGCGCGGATCGAGTTATCCCCGGTTTCCACAGGCCCTACTACTACGACCACGGATATAAAGCGGGAACTTCGCTCGGAAACGGGCCCTGTGCACAACTCGGCCCGAGCGCGCCCCGGCCCCCTCCCCCCGACTTGACCCCGACCCGCCCCGGCTGTCAGTCGGGTGCGTCAGACTGGTTCCCGGCGACAAGCCGATGACGAAGACCAGCAGGGCGAGCAGCCAGCAACAGCAGGAGGCGGCTTAAGTGAAGATCCGGGTGGAGCGCGACGTCCTCGCGGAGGCGGTGGCCTGGGCGGCCCGCAGCCTCCCGGCCCGGCCCCCCGTGCCGGTCCTCGCGGGACTGCTGCTGAAGGCCGAGGAGGGCTCGCTGAGCCTGTCCGGCTTCGACTACGAGGTCTCGGCGCGGGTCTCGGTGGAGGCCGATGTGGAGGAGGAGGGGACGGTCCTCGTCTCCGGCCGCCTCCTGGCGGACATCTCCCGCGCCCTCCCCAACCGGCCCGTGGAGATCTCCACAGACGGTGTACGGGTGAGCGTCGTCTGCGGCTCCTCGCGGTTCACCCTCCACACCCTGCCTGTGGAGGAGTACCCGGCGCTCCCCCAGATGCCCAGCGCGACCGGCACGGTCCCCGGCGAGGTGTTCGCCGCGGCCGCCGCCCAGGTCGCCATCGCCGCGGGGCGCGACGACACCCTGCCGGTGCTCACCGGTGTGCGGATCGAGATCGAGGGCGACACGGTCACCCTGGCGTCCACCGACCGCTACCGCTTCGCGGTCCGGGAGTTCCTGTGGAAGCCGGAGACGCCGGACGCCTCCGCGGTGGCCCTGGTGCCGGCCAAGACGCTGCTGGAGACGGCGAAGTCGCTGAGCGGCGCGGACAACGTGACGCTGGCGCTGTCGGGCGCGGGCGCGGGTGAGGGCCTGATCGGCTTCGAGGGCAACGGGCGGCGGACCACGACGCGTCTGCTGGAGGGCGACCTGCCGAAGTACCGCACGCTGTTCCCGACGGAGTTCAACTCGGTCGCCGTGATCGAGACGGCCCCCTTCGTGGAGGCCGTCAAGCGCGTGTCGCTGGTGGCCGAGCGGAACACCCCGGTGCGGCTCACCTTCGAGCAGGGCGTGCTGACCCTGGAGGCGGGGTCCAGCGACGACGCACAGGCTGTGGAGCGCGTGGAGGCGCAGCTTGAGGGCGACGACATCTCGATCGCCTTCAACCCCGGCTTCCTGCTGGAGGGGCTGAGCGCCATCGACGCACCGGTCGCGCAGTTGTCCTTCACGACCTCCACCAAGCCCGCCCTGCTGAGCGGCAGGCCCGCGGTGGACGCGGAGGCGGACGAGGCGTACAAGTACCTGATCATGCCGGTGCGGCTGTCGGGCTGAGCCCGCCGCGCCCGCACCCGGCGGGTCCCCGCGGCGGCCGCGGCCCGGGCCGCGCGCCCGCGCCCGGCCGTCGCCGTACGGCGGCGGGGGAGGGAGTCGCGGTGCGCATTCGAGCGGGGTACGGCCGCAGCTGTGCGCCACCCCCTCGGGCGTAGGCTCGTACCCGGGTACGCAACGCTAGGACACCGAAGAAAGGCCCCTTGATGGAGCTCGGTCTCGTCGGTCTCGGCAAGATGGGCGGCAACATGCGCGAGCGCATCCGCCGCGCCGGCCACACCGTCGTCGGATACGACCGCAACCCGGATCTCGCCGACGTCCACAGCCTGGAAGACCTGGTCAAAGCGCTGAAGGCGCCGCGGGTGGTGTGGGTGATGGTCCCGGCCGGCGCCCCCACCCAGTCGACCATCGACGCGCTGGCCGAGCTGCTCTCCCCCGGAGACGTGGTGGTGGACGGCGGCAACTCCCGCTGGACCGACGACGAGAAGCACGCCGAGCAGCTCGCGGCCAAGGGCATCGGCTTCGTGGACTGCGGCGTCTCCGGTGGCGTGTGGGGCCTGGAGAACGGCTACGCGCTGATGTACGGCGGTGACGCCGAGCACGTCGCGAAGGTGCAGCCGATCTTCGACGCGCTCAAGCCGGAGGGCGAGTTCGGCTCCGTGCACGCCGGGAAGGTGGGCGCGGGCCACTTCGCGAAGATGGTCCACAACGGCATCGAGTACGCGATGATGCAGGCCTTCGCCGAGGGCTGGGAGCTGCTGGAGGCGGCGGACGCGGTGACCGACGTCCGCGAGGTCTTCCGCTCCTGGCGGGAGGGCACGGTCATCCGCTCCTGGCTGCTCGACCTGGCCGTCCGCGCGCTGGACGACGACGAGCACCTGGAGGCGCTGCGGGGCTACGCGGCGGACTCCGGCGAGGGCCGCTGGACGGTGGAGGCGGCGATCGACCACGCCGTGCCGCTGCCCGCGATCACCGCGTCGCTGTTCGCCCGCTTCTCCTCGCGCCAGGACGACTCCCCGCAGATGAAGATGGTCGCCGCGCTGCGCAACCAGTTCGGCGGCCACGCGGTGACCGCCGCGGCCGGCGGCGAGAAGGGCGCCGACTCGCCGGGCGCGGACGTCGTCCCGCCGGTCGGCGGCTGACCGGCCCCAGCGGTCCGATGCACGTCACGCATCTGTCCCTCGCCGACTTCCGGTCCTACGCCCGGGTCGAGGTCCCGCTCGACCCGGGCGTCACGACGTTCGTCGGCCCGAACGGCCAGGGCAAGACCAACCTCGTCGAGGCCGTCGGCTACCTCGCGACGCTGGGCAGCCACCGGGTGTCCTCCGACGCGCCGCTGGTGCGGGCGGGTGCCGACCGCGCCGTCATACGGGCGGCGGTGCGGCAGGGGGACCGGCAGCAACTGGTGGAGCTGGAACTGAATCCGGGGCGCGCCAACCGCGCCCGGATCAACCGCTCCTCGCAGGTCAGGCCGAGGGACGTGCTGGGCATCGTGCGCACCGTGCTGTTCGCGCCGGAGGACCTGGCGCTGGTGAAGGGCGATCCCGGTGAGCGGCGCCGCTTCCTGGACGAGCTGGTGACGGCGCGGTCGCCGCGGATGGCGGGGGTGCGGGCGGACTACGAGCGGGTGCTCAAGCAGCGGAACACCCTGCTGAAGACGGCGGCGATGGCGCGCCGGCACGGCAGTGCCCCGGGCGGTGGCGGCGCGCTGTCCACGCTGGACGTGTGGGACCAGCACCTGGCCCGCGCCGGGGCGGAGTTGCTGGCCCAGCGGATGGCGCTGGTGGCCGCGCTGGGACCGCTGACGGACAAGGCGTACGAGCGGCTGGCGCCCGGCGGGGGCCCGGTGGCGCTGGAGTACCGCTGTCCCGTGGAGGGCGGTACGCGCCAGGAGTTGTACGAGCAACTCCTGGCGGCGCTGGCCGACGCGCGCCGCCAGGAGATCGAGCGCGGGGTGACCCTGGTGGGGCCGCACCGCGACGAGCTGGTGCTCAAACTGGGGGAGTTGCCCGCCAAGGGGTACGCGAGCCACGGCGAGTCGTGGTCGTACGCCCTGGCGCTGCGGCTGGCCTCCTACGACCTGCTGCGCGCCGAGGGCAACGAGCCGGTGCTCGTGCTCGACGACGTCTTCGCCGAACTGGACGCGCGGCGGCGGGAGCGGCTGGCGGAGCTGGTGGCGCCGGGCGAGCAGGTGCTGGTGACCGCGGCGGTCGACGAGGACGTGCCCGGAGTGCTCACGGGGGCGCGGTACGCGGTCGGCGGTGGGGAGGTGACCCGTCTGTGAGTGAGCCCGGACGTCCCGAGGAGGGTGGCGCCGACCGGTCCGCCGACCGGTCGCCCGGGGTGAGGATCCCGGGGCCGGCGGCGGAACCGTCGGGCGTCGACCTGGCGAGGGTGGCGCTGCGGGCCGCCCGGGAGCAGGCGCGGTCGCGCGGTACGGCGGCGCGGCAGAAGCGGCAGGTTCCGGCCGGGGGGTTGCGTTCGGGGGCGCGGCGGGACGGCCGTGACCCGTTGCCGCTGGGCGCGGCGATCGAGCGGCTGAAGACCGAGCGCGGCTGGGAGATGCCGATGGCGGTGGGCGGCGTGATGGGCCGCTGGCCGGAACTGGTGGGACCGGACCTGGCGCGGCACTGCGTACCGCAGGCGTACGACGAGCAGGCGCGGGTGCTGTCGGTGCGCTGCGACTCGACGGCGTGGGCGACGCAGGTGCGGCTGCTGGCGCCGCAGCTCCTGGCGCGGCTGAACGCCGATCTCGGACAGGGGACGGTGAAGTTGATCAAGGTGCGGGGTCCGGAGGCGCCGGACACCCGGCACGGTCCGCTGCGCGCGCCGGGCAGCAGGGGGCCGGGGGACACCTACGGCTGACGGCAGGCCCCTCCCGTCCTCCTCCCCTTCCTCTCTTCTCTTCTCTTCTCTTCTCTCTTCTCCTGCTCCCTGCCCGGTCGGCCCTCTCCGCCACCGTGCGCCGCCCATCTCCTCCCTTTTATTCCTTTTTGTCGGGTCGTTTTCGGGCCCGTTTCCGACCCCGTTCCAAGAACCGGAAGTGATCCGGAATTCTTCATTCCGTGACCGCGCTCACAGCGCCGGAGCATTGACACGCGGAAGCGCTGAGGGCCGTTGTGAGCGTCTTGAGGGCCCCGTCCACATATAGGGAGTCGGCGGATGCCGGTTCAGGGCGGCACATGCGGGCCCAGGTACCGGCAAACCCCCATCGTTGTCAGTGGTACCGGTAGACTGGAAGTACACCCGCCTCATTGCGGAAAAAGTCGAACGACGCAGCCGCTCCTGCTCGCCCGGACGGGGTTCTTCCCTCCGATCGCAGGGGGAGGCTTGTGCTGTGCCAGAAAGGGCGCTTCGTGGCCGATTCCGGCAACTCCAACGAAACCTTCCCCGCCCCCGGGGGAGAGTCCCCTGTCCCGTCCGCGACCCCGCAGGCCCCTGGCGCCGGCGGTGGCGAGTCGTCGTACGACGCCAGTGCGATCACGGTTCTGGAGGGCCTGGACGCGGTCCGCAAACGGCCCGGCATGTACATCGGCTCCACCGGTGAGCGTGGTCTTCATCACCTCGTCTACGAGGTGGTCGACAACTCCGTCGACGAGGCACTGGCCGGTTACGCGGACACCATCGACGTGACGCTGCTCGCGGACGGCGGTGTCCGGGTCGTCGACAACGGCCGCGGCATCCCGGTGGACATCGTGCCCTCGGAGGGCAAGCCCGCGGTCGAGGTCGTGCTGACGGTGCTGCACGCGGGCGGCAAGTTCGGGGGCGGCGGCTACGCGGTCTCCGGCGGTCTGCACGGTGTGGGCGTCTCGGTGGTCAACGCGCTGTCGACCAAGGTGTCGGTCGAGGTCAAGCGGGACGGCTACCGCTGGACGCAGGACTACAAGATGGGCGTGCCGACCGCTCCCCTGCAGCGCAACGAGCCCACCGACGAGACCGGTACGTCGGTCACCTTCTGGGCCGACGGCGACATCTTCGAGACGACCGACTACTCCTTCGAGACGCTCTCGCGCCGCTTCCAGGAGATGGCGTTCCTCAACCGCGGTCTGACGATCTCGCTGACCGACGAGCGGGCGGCGGCCAAGCAGACCTCGGGCGCGGACACCGCGGACTCGGCGGAGGACGACAAGCCGCGCTTCGTGCGCTACCACTACGAGGGCGGCATCTCGGACTTCGTCCGCCACCTCAACTCCCGCAAGGGCGAGCCGGTCCACCCCTCGGTGATCGGCATCGAGGCGGAGGACAAGGAGCGGATGCTCTCCGTGGAGATCGCGATGCAGTGGAACACCCAGTACACCGAGGGTGTCTACAGCTTCGCGAACACCATCCACACCCACGAGGGCGGCACCCACGAGGAGGGCTTCCGGGCGGCGCTGACCGCGCTGGTCAACCGTTACGCCCGGGAGAAGAAGCTGCTGCGGGAGAAGGACGACAACCTCACGGGCGAGGACATCCGCGAGGGTCTGACCGCGATCATCTCGGTGAAGCTGGGCGAGCCCCAGTTCGAGGGGCAGACCAAGACGAAGCTGGGCAACACCGAGGCCAAGACCTTCGTCCAGAAGATCGTCCACGAGCACTTCGGCGACTGGCTGGACCGCAACCCCAATGAGGCCGCCGACATCATCCGCAAGGCCATCCAGGCGGCCACCGCGCGCGTGGCGGCCCGCAAGGCGCGGGACCTGACCCGGCGCAAGGGCCTGCTGGAGACGGCGTCGCTGCCGGGCAAGCTGAGCGACTGCCAGTCCAACGACCCGTCCAAGTGCGAGATCTTCATCGTCGAGGGCGACTCCGCGGGCGGCAGCGCGAAGTCCGGCCGCAACCCGCAGTACCAGGCCATCCTGCCGATCCGCGGCAAGATCCTGAACGTGGAGAAGGCGCGGATCGACAAGGTCCTCCAGAACCAGGAGGTCCAGGCGCTGATCTCGGCGTTCGGCACCGGGATCCACGAGGACTTCGACATCGCCAAGCTCCGCTACCACAAGATCATCCTCATGGCGGACGCCGACGTCGACGGCCAGCACATCAACACCCTGCTGCTGACGCTGCTGTTCCGCTTCATGCGTCCGCTGGTGGAGGCCGGCCACGTCTACCTGTCGCAGCCTCCGCTGTACAAGATCAAGTGGTCGCGGGACGAGTTCGAATACGCCTACTCCGACCGCGAGCGCGACAGCCTCATCCGGCTCGGCCGCGAACAGGGCAAGCGCATCAGGGACGACTCGGTGCAGCGCTTCAAGGGTCTGGGCGAGATGAACGCCGAGGAACTGCGCATCACCACCATGGACCCGGCCCACCGGGTGCTGCGGCAGGTGACGCTGGACGACGCGGCCGCCGCCGACGACCTGTTCTCGATCCTGATGGGCGAGGACGTGGAGGCACGGCGTTCGTTCATCCAGCGCAACGCCAAGGACGTCCGCTTCCTCGACATCTGATCTGAGTCGGCCGTACGCCGCAGAACGAAAAGGATCGACCACCCATGGCCGACGAGATTTCCCCGACCTCCTTCGGCGGGAACGTCCCCACCCCCGCCGACACGCCGGTCAACGAGAGCGCCGGGCACCGCGTGGAGCCCGTCAGCCTCGAGACCGAGATGCAGCGCTCGTACCTCGACTACGCGATGAGCGTCATCGTCTCGCGCGCGCTGCCGGACGTCCGTGACGGTCTCAAGCCGGTGCACCGCCGCGTGCTGTACGCGATGTACGACGGGGGCTACCGGCCCGAGAAGGGCTTCTACAAGTGCGCCCGCGTCGTCGGCGACGTGATGGGCACGTACCACCCGCACGGTGACACCTCCATCTACGACGCCCTGGTCCGCCTCGCCCAGACGTGGTCGATGCGGATGCCGCTGGTGGACTCCAACGGCAACTTCGGTTCGCCCGGCAACGACCCGGCGGCGGCCATGCGGTACACCGAGTGCAAGATGGCGCCGCTGGCCATGGAGATGCTCCGGGACATCGACGAGGAGACCGTCGACTTCCAGGACAACTACGACGGCCGCAACCAGGAGCCGACCGTCCTGCCGTCGCGCATCCCCAACCTGCTGGTCAACGGATCGGCGGGCATCGCGGTCGGCATGGCCACCAACATCCCGCCGCACAACCTGCGGGAGATCGCCGCCGGCGCCCAGTGGTACCTGGAGCACCCGGAGGCGTCCAACGAGGAGCTGCTGGACGCGCTGCTGGAGCGGATCAAGGGCCCCGACTTCCCCACCGGCGCGCTGGTGGTGGGCCGCAAGGGCATCGAGGAGGCGTACCGCACCGGCCGCGGCTCGATCACGATGCGCGCGGTGGTCGAGGTGGAGGAGATCCAGGGCCGTCAGTGCCTGGTCGTCACCGAGCTGCCGTACCAGGTGAATCCGGACAACCTGGCGCTGAAGATCGCCGAGTTGGTCAAGGACGGCAAGATCGCCGGCATCGCGGACGTCCGCGACGAGACGTCCTCCCGCACCGGCCAGCGGCTGGTGATCGTGCTCAAGCGGGACGCGGTCGCCAAGGTCGTGCTGAACAACCTGTACAAGCACACCGACCTGCAGACCAACTTCGGCGCCAACATGCTGGCCCTGGTCGACGGGGTGCCCAGGACGCTGTCGCTGGACGCCTTCATCCGCAACTGGGTCAACCACCAGATCGACGTCATCGTCCGCCGCACCCGCTACCGGCTGCGCAAGGCCGAGGAGCGCGCCCACATCCTGCGCGGCCTGCTCAAGGCGCTGGACGCGATCGACGAGGTCATCGCCCTGATCCGGCGCAGCCAGACCGTGGAGGTGGCGCGCGGGGGCCTGATGGGCCTGCTGGCCATCGACGAGGTCCAGGCGAACGCGATCCTGGAGATGCAGCTCAGGCGGCTGGCGGCCCTGGAGCGGCAGAAGATCACCGCCGAGCACGACGAACTCCAGGCGAAGATCGACGAGTACAACGCGATCCTGGCCTCGCCCGAGCGGCAGCGGCAGATCATCGGCGAGGAACTGGCCGCGATCGTCGAGAAGTACGGCGACGACCGGCGCACCAAGCTGGTGCCCTTCGAGGGCGACATGTCCATCGAGGACCTGATCGCCGAGGAGGACATCGTCGTCACCATCACGCGCGGCGGCTATGTGAAGCGCACCAGGACCGACGACTACCGCTCGCAGAAGCGCGGCGGCAAGGGCGTACGGGGCACGAAGCTGAAGGAAGACGACATCGTCGACCACTTCTTCGTCACCACCACGCACCACTGGCTGCTGTTCTTCACCAACAAGGGCCGCGTGTACCGGGCGAAGGCCTACGAGCTGCCGGACGCCGGCCGGGACGCGCGCGGGCAGCACGTGGCGAACCTGCTGGCCTTCCAGCCGGACGAGACGATCGCCCAGGTGCTGGCCATCCGCGACTACGAGGCCGCGCCGTACCTGGTGCTGGCCACCAAGTCGGGTCTGGTGAAGAAAACTCCACTGAAGGACTACGACTCGCCGCGCTCCGGCGGCGTCATCGCCATCAACCTCCGGGAGTTGGAGGACGGCAGCGAGGACGAACTCATCGGCGCGGAGCTGGTCTCGCCGGAGAACGACCTGCTGCTGATCAGCAAGAAGGCGCAGTCGATCCGGTTCACCGCCACCGACGAGGCGCTACGCCCGATGGGCCGGGCCACCTCGGGCGTGAAGGGCATGAGCTTCCGCGACGGGGACGAGCTGCTCTCGATGAACGTGGTCCGGGCCGGTACCTTCGTTTTCACCGCCACCGACGGCGGGTACGCGAAGCGCACGGCCGTGGACGAGTACCGCGTGCAGGGCCGTGGCGGTCTGGGCATCAAGGCGGCCAAGATCGTCGAGGATCGCGGCTCGCTGGTGGGGGCCCTGGTGGTCGAGGAGACGGACGAGATCCTCGCCATCACCCTCAGCGGCGGTGTGATCCGTACGCGGGTCAGCGAGGTCAGGGAGACGGGCCGTGACACGATGGGCGTCCAACTGATCAACCTCGGCAAGCGCGACGCGGTGGTCGGCATCGCACGCAACGCCGAGGCCGGTCGCGAGGCCGAGGAGGTCGACGCCGAGGATGGCACCGGAGAGGCCGCGGAAGCGTCTTCTCCGGAGACGACGACCACCCGGACAGTGCCGGAGAACGAGGAGTAGGCAGATCGTGAGTGGAACCACGGGCGCCGCCAGGGGCGGCAACGATGATGGCGGCGCCCGTGGGACGGCCGCTGACGACGCCCGCCACCAGGGCGAATCCCACCGTGGGGGAACAACCGTGACCAGTGCCCACCCGCAACCGCAGCCCCAGGCCCAGACGCAAGCGGGCGCGCCGCAGCCGTATCCGGCCCCGCCGGGCAGCACTCCGCCGCCCAGGCCCGCACAGCCCCAGGCACAGCCTCAGCCGGGCCGGCCGGACCAGCACAGCCAGCAGGAGGACTTCCACCAGGACGTCATGCGCCGACCGCGCACGGGCGCCCGTACGGTGCCCAGGACCCGCAAGGCGCGGCTGCGGGTGGCCAAGGTCGATCCGTGGTCGGTGATGAAGGTCAGCTTCCTGCTGTCGATCGCCCTGGGGATCTGCACGGTCATCGCGGTGGCCGTGCTGTGGATGGTGATGGACGCCATGGGGGTGTTCGCCGCCGTCGGCGGGACGGTCAGCGAGGCGACGTCCACGGACGGGGGCGGCGGCTTCGACCTGGAGGGCTTCCTGTCCCTGTCCCGGGTGCTGTCGTTCACCTCGGTCATAGCGGTGATCGACGTGGTGCTGGCGACGGCGCTGGCCACGCTGGGGGCGTTCATCTACAACCTGTCGGCCGGGTTCGTGGGCGGCATCGAGGTGACGCTCGCGGAGGACGAGTGACGGTCCCGGATCGCCCGCTCCCCGGCCCGGGGGGCGGGCGATTTTGGTACGCGGCTGAAGTGCGCTAATCTTTCGGTGCAGCGCGGGGCTATAGCTCAGACGGTTAGAGCGCTTCCCTGATAAGGAAGAGGCCACAGGTTCAAGTCCTGTTAGCCCCACCACCGCGCGAGAAGCGGATCGAACGCCCGGAACCTCTGTCGAGGGGCCGGGCTTTCGTCATGTCGGGACGGGCCGGGCAGGCGGGGCAGGCCGGAGGGGCCGAACGGCAGACCGGCCGCGCCCCGCCGGGCCGCCGCGGGGCCCGGCCGTGACCACCCGGGTCGATCACCCGGCACCGGAGGTCGCATGGGTATCATCGGCGCCAGTAGGTCCCAACGTCTATGAAGGACGAGGTAGCGCGGTGAAGAAGCTTCTCCTGGTCGCACTGGCCGCCGTTGGCGGGCTCCTCGTGTACCGCCAGATCCAGGCGGACCGCGCCGAGCAGGATCTGTGGACGGAGGCGACCGACTCCGTGTCCGCAGGCTCCGGCGCCTGAGAGCGGGCATCCCCAGTACTTCGCGCGAAGCCCCGGCCGGCCGGCCGGGGCTTCGCCGTGGGGGGCGGTCGGCGCACCGTGTTGCAGGACCGTGACAGCACCGCTCTTGATGTGTGCTTTAGCAAATCAATACGGTGCTCACGCGCACGGTCGGACACGGTCCACCCAGGGGGGAAGTAGAACATGCAACGACTCCGCCGTCCCGCGACGGTGGCGCTGACCTGCGGGGCGCTCATCGCCCTGACCGCGACCCCGCTCGCCGCCGCGCCGACGGCGCCCCGCGCGGTTGCGGATGACAACGGTTCCCTGGTGATGGTGCTGGACTCCTCCGGCTCGATGGCCGAGGACGACGGTGCGGGCAGCACCCGCATCGAGGCAGCCCGCCGGGCCGTGGCCACGGTCGTCGACGCACTCCCCGACGGCCACCCCACCGGGCTGCGGGTCTACGGGGCCGACAAGCCGCGCGGCTGCACCGACACCCGGCTGGTGCGGCCGGTGGAACCGCTGGACCGCGGCGCGCTGAAGCGGGCGGTGGAACAGGTGGAGCCCAGGGGCGACACCCCCATCGGGCCGGCACTGCGCGAGGCCGCCGACGACCTCCCCCCGGTGCCCGAGGGCTCCCACGGCCGCCGCACCATCCTGCTGATCTCCGACGGCGAGGACACCTGCGGCACCCCCGACCCGTGCGAGGTGGCCGGGGAACTGAGCGGGCGGGGCGTCGACCTGCGGATCGACGCCATCGGATTCCGGGTGCGCGGCAAGGCCCGCGAACAGCTCCGGTGCATCGCCGAGGCCGGCCACGGCTCGTACTACGACGCTCCCGACGCCGATGCGCTGGCCCGCCAGTTGCAGCGCGCCTCGCAGCTCTCCGCCGGCGGCTACCGCCTCAGGGGCCGGCAGATCACCGGCGGCCCGACGGCGGACGCCGCCCCGGATCTCGTGCCCGGCCAGTACACGGACACCATCGGCCCCGGCGAGAAGCGCTGGTACGCCGCCGACCTGGGCGCCTCGGCCGCCGACGACTTCGCGGTGACGGCCGTGCCGCAGCCGGGGGTGCCGGTGGCCGCCCGGGACGGGCTCCGGGCCGAGCTGGTCGGCGACGACGAGTACCCGGCCACCTGCGACAGCACCGAGCGGTCCTTCCGCCAGGACGCCGGCGCCGTGCCGATCACCGCGGCCGTCAGCCGCATCCCCTCCGCCGGGGGCGATGGCGGCTGCGACGCGCCCGGCCGCTACCTGCTGATGGTCGAGCGGACCTCCGACGAGGAGTCCGACCAGGGCCGGTGGCCGGTCGAGCTGCGCTTCAGCACCGAGAAGCCGCTGCGGAAGGGCACCGTGCCGGCGCACTCGGAGACCGAGTACGGCCACGGGGGCAAGGACGCGGCCCTGCCCACCGACGCCCCGCGCGACGTCGAGGGCGGCACCGGCTTCAACGACGCCCGGCGCATCGGCGAGGGCGTGTGGCGCGACAGGCTGCTGCCCGCGCAGACCCGCTGGTACAAGGTGCCGGTCGGCTGGGGCCAACAGCTCCGCTACGACGTGGAGTTCGGCAACGAGCCGACCGTCGAGGGCTCCACCGGGGTCCTGGCGCACGTGCGCACCGACGCCTACAGCCCCACCCGGGTGCCGATCGAGTCCTTCCCGGAGTTCGACACCGGGGCCGCGTACGACGGTGGGCCCGCGGCCGTGTCCAACGGCACGGTGCCCACGGCGTGGACCAACCGCTGGGAGGACGACACCCGGGCGGCTCCGGTACGGCGCGCCGGCGACTACTACATCGGCGTCAGCCTCGGCCCGGACGCCGCCCGGCTCGCCGAGAACGTCGCCATCGGCGTCGTCCTGCGCGTGGCGGTGCTCGGTGAGGAGAAGACCGGGCCGCAGCACGACGCGCCCGTCGTCGCGGACCGCGGGACAGGGGCCGCCGGTGACGGCGAGGGTGGTGCGGGACGGTCCGGGCCGGTCGTCGTGGTGGCCGCGGCCGCCGGCGCGGCACTGTCGGCCGTCCTGGCCGCGGTGTACGTACGGTCCGGGCGGCGTACGGCGGCGGCCGGCGCGCTGCCGGGGACCGCAGACAACGGCACGACCGGGACGACTGGAGGTGGCGCACGGTGAAGGGGCGCACGATGAGGAGCGGGCTGGCCGTGACGGCGGCGCTGTGCGCGGTCGCGGCACTGCCGGGGACGGCGACCGCGGACCCGGGCGATCTGCCCGCCTACGCGACGGCCGAGGACGCCGAGGCCGTCAAGGGCGACGAGAGCAGCGCCGCCGGGCCTACGCTCAAACCCGGCGTCTACACCGACACCGTCGCGCCGGGACAGAAGAAGTACTACAGCGTCCCGCTGGACGACACGTCCAACGCCTGGATCTCCGCGGTCGCCCTGCCCGAGCCGGGCAGCAAGGTCGCCTACGGCGACGGCATCAACGTCGCCCTGAAGGCTCCGGACGGCACCACCTGCGGTCAGTCGGACGCCGACTTCGGGGCCGACGGCACGGCCCGGCCGATCGCCGACTACGCCCGGCGCATGATCGAGCCGGACGGGAACTGCCAGGAGAGGCGGGTCTACCACTTCTCCGTGGAACGGGAGAGCGAGCCCACCTCCGACCCCTCCCCCTGGCCGGTGGAGATCCGCTTCATGCAGGAGCCGGGACTGAAGGGCACCACCTCCACCACTCCGCCCGAGACCGGGGAGACGCCCTCCCCGCCCGGCCCGCCGACCGGGGAGCCCAAGGCCATCGAGGGCGGCACCGGCTTCAACGACGCCGCGGGCATGGACGAGGGCAACTGGCGGGACCGGCTGCGGCCCGGCGAGACCCGCTTCTACCGGGTGCCGCTCGACTGGGGCCAGCAGCTCTTCGTCGGCCTGGAGTTCGGCACCGCCAAGGCCAAGGACGACGCCTACCTCGGCGACGCCTTCCGGGTGGACGTCTACAACCCCGCCCGGGGGCACATCAGCGGCCAGGGCGTGGGCTACCAGGCGAGCGAGCCCGCCGAGATCTCCCTGGCCGGCCCGCCCATCGACTTCGCCAACCGCTACGACAGCAGCGCGCGGATCGGCAACGCGGGCTTCGCCGGGTGGTACTACATCGCGGTGCACGCCCACGAGGGACTGACCGACACCGTCGACGGCACGGTGCCGATGGTGCTGCGCACCTCCGTCGAGGGCGGCGTCGAGCCCGGACCCGACTACGACGGGAACGCGGTCGAGGCGGGCTTCGGGGTCACCGACGAGGACCGCGAGGCCGCGGCCAGGGGGCAGAGCGCGGCGGAGGCCGGGAGCAGCGGCGTCATGCGGACGGTGGCCTGGGCCGGGATCGGGTCCGGGACCGTGCTGCTCCTCGGGCTCGGCCTGTGGACGGTCCTCGCCCGGCGGGCCGGATCGCGGCCGTGACACCGGTCCCCGCCCGGGCGTCGGGGACCGGGCGGGGATGCGGCGTCGGGGCCGTCAAGGGCCGTCAGGCCTGGGTCAGTGCCCAGATGCCGACGGCGAAGCAGACCAGGGCGAGCACCAGGACCGGGACCACCACCCTCGGGGGCGGTCCCGGCCGCCGCGCGGGGACGGAACGCGCCATGGAGGCCGTGGGCGCCGTGGCCGACACATGGGCCGGGTGGTGGGCGGCCGGTGCCGCGGGGGCGGTGGTGTTGTGGACGGGCGCGGGGACGTGCTGGGGGGCGCCGTAGGGCGGTGCCGGTCGCGCCGGCGGCGCCGGGTGCGGATGCCCGGGCACCATGACCGCCTCCTGGGCGGGGACGGGCGCGGGGGGCGGCGGGGTGCCGGGCCGGGCCGCGGCCGGCGGCGCCTGCGGGGCGGGTGGCGGGAGGTGGAAGCTGCCGGTGTCCGAGGGGGAGGGTGCGGAGGGAGCGGCGGACGCGGAGGTGGCGGTGCCGGTGGTGGTGGGCGACCCGGCGGCGCGGTTCCCCACCGGGCCGTCCGGACCGAAGCCCGGGGGCAGGGGCCCGATCTGGTCGAAGACCTCCACGACCTCCTGCTCCAGCGTGGAGTCCGTGGAGAGCAGTTCCACGGCGGAGGCCAGCGCCCTGCGCACGCCGGTCGCCGTACGGAAACGTGCCTCCGGGTCGGGGTGCAGCAGGTTGGCGAGCACCTGCCACAGCGGTTCCGGTATGCCCTGCGGCGTCGGGGGAACGCCGTGGGCGTACGCCTCCACCAGCGCCTGCGAATCCGGCTTCTGACCGGTGAGCAGGTACAGCGCGACCAGTCCGACCGCGTACAGGTCGGCGGGGAAGTCCGGTTCGGCGCCCAGCAGTTGTTCGGGGGCGAAGTAACCCGGCGTGCCGACCACGTAGTTGGTCTCGGTCAGCCGGGGCTCGCCCTTGCGCATCGCGATGCCGAAGTCGGACAGCCGCAGGTGGGGACGGCCGGTGCCGGTGGCCTCCAGCAGGATGTTGGCCGGTTTGATGTCGCGGTGCACCACGTCCTCGGCGTGCACCGCGGACAGCCCGGACAGCAGTTGGTCGAGCAGGGTGCACACATAGGTGGGCGGCAGGGGACCGTAGTCGCCGACGAGGTGCACGAGCGAGCCGCCGCGCACCAGTTCCATGGTGAACAGGACCTTGTCGTCGTCGGCGGCCCAGCTCGCCGGGGCCAGGACGTGGGGGTGGTCGATGCGCAGCGCCTGCTCGCGGACGAAGCGCAGCAGGGTGTGCGCGTCGCTCTGCTGGAGGACCTTGGCCGCCACGTAGCGTTTGCGCCGGTGGTCCCAGGCCCGCCAGACCGCGCCGATCCCACCGCGCCCGATCGGATCGACCAGCTCGTACCGACCGGCGAAGACCTCACCCATGGCGCCGCGTCCGTCCCGTCCCCGTGTTCCTCATGTCCGCCGTCACGTCCCCGTCCCGGTCGTGTCGTCCCGGCCGTGCCCGCCCGGGGCCGTTCAGCTCTGGTGCGCCTCGTAGTGCCGGACCGCGTCCGCGGTCTTCCCCGCACCGTAGACCCTGAGGAACTCCGCCAGCTCCGGGTGGGTGGGGGCGAGGGCGTTGGAGGCGTCGATGATGTCGGCCGCGTCCGCGACCGAGCGCAGCAGCGCCTGGATCTCGCGCACCACGCGCTTGACGGTGGTGGCCTGGCCGCCGGAGGAGGTGGCGTGGGTGGTGCTGCTGAGCACGTTGCCCCCGGCGGTACGGCGGATCTCGTCCATGCGCTGGGTGGCCTCGGCGGCGGTGACGTTGCCCTTGCTGACCTCGGCGGCCAGCTCCTGGAGCGCCTGGACCCGCTGGACGACGGCCGGGTTGCCGATCTTCGCCCGCTGACCGCTCATCAGTTGGGAGAGCATGGGGGCCGACAGCCCGAGGATCGTCGCCAGCCGGGCCTGGTTGAGGCCGAGGTCGTCGATGAGCCGCCGGAAGAGGGTGCCCAGGGGCTCGCCGTACCACTGGCTCTGGAGTTCCCTTGCCCTCGCGGTGGCCTCCTGTTGTGCTGCGTCCATCGCATCTCCCCTGTCTCCCCTGTCCGCTTCGCTGGAGCGAACTTGCGGAGCATCCTACGGAGCGGGCGGACGCGGAGCGATACCCGGTCGGAAGCAACGACGGTCATTGGGTACTCTGGTCATGGCGGGGCTTTAGCTCAGTTGGTAGAGCGCTGTCTTTGCATGGCAGATGTCAGGGGTTCGACTCCCCTAAGCTCCACGCCGCTCAGGCCCGGTGCCGGCGGACCTCACGGGGTCCGGGCACCGGGCCTGCGGCGTTGCTGTGCGAGGGATGTGCGAAGGGTGCGCGCGAAGGCGTGCGCGCCGCGGGCGCCGTCAGCGTTCCTCTTCGGACGGGGTGGCCTCCGCGTCGGCCTGCTTGGCCTCGACCTCCGGGTCCAGGGGGGCGCCGTCCGCGGTGGTGCTCCCGTCGGCGAGGGTGGCGCCGCCGCCGACCTCGGTGGCGGCCGGGGGTTCCACCAGCCAGTCGGGGTTGGACTGCTTGTTCCACCACTTCCAGGCGGCCGCCGCGCCGCCGGCGACGGCGCCGACCACCAT
>NZ_DASQNP010000218.1:0-9078 GCF_035644915.1 Streptomyces sp. | reverse complement strand
GTTCCTCCGTTTCTGGAGGTGAGATCGTGCCGACCTACATCACGCTGCTGAACTGGACCGACCAGGGAATCCGCGCCTACAAGAACACCACGGAGCGTACCGACGCCTTCGTCGCGGCGTTGCAGAAGCTCGGGGCGAGGCTCGTGGACATCCACTGGACCGTCGGCCCGTACGACCTCGTGGCCACCGTCGAGGCGCCCGACGACGAGACCGCCACCGCGGCGCTCCTGCAACTCGGCGGGATGGGCAACGTCCGCACCACGACCCTGCGGGCCTTCAGCCGGGAAGAGATCGAAAGCGTCATCGCCAAGACCTCCTCCTGAGGACCCGCACGCCCGTGCCGCGGGCCGGGGGTGTCCGGGGGCATGGGGGCGTCAGGCGGGGGGTGCGGAGCGGAGGCGGGCGAGGAGTCTCCCGGCCGCCTCCAGGGCCGGTTCGCGCACCACGTAGCGGGTGATGCCCCAGCGCCGCTCGTGGCGGGCGATCGCCGCGAGGATCTCGTCCTCGGTGCCGATCCAGACGTAGGGCGCGGACAGCACCTCCTCCTCGGTGCCGCCGACCTGCTCGGCGATGCGGTGGGCGGCGGCCTGCGCGTCGTCGGTGACCTCGACCAGTTGGACGAGCGCCTCCCGCGCCGGTGCGGTGCCGCGGCCGGCGGCACCGCGTTCGATCAGTTCCACCTGCCGGTCGACGTCCTCGCCCCGCCACCGGATCTCGTGGCTGTGCCCGTCCGCCAGCGTGCGGCCGAGTCCGGCCAGGGCGACGACGTCGGCGTGCTCGCCGGCCCACCGCAGCAGCGTGGAGTTGCCGCCGCCGAAGGTGAACGGCACCCGGGTCTGCACGGGGCGGGGGCCGTCCAGCCGCGCCGCCCGCGCGTACACCTCCGGGCCGTCGAGGGTCACCTCCTCGCCCGCCAGCAGCGCGCGGCACGCCTGTGCCACCGCGAGGAAGCGCCGGACGCGTCCGGCGACGTCCGGGCGGCTCGACCCGAGCATCTCCCACTCGGCCGGGGTGTGGCCGGCGCCCAGCGCCAGGCGGGCCCGTCCGCCGGAGACGACGTCGAGGGTCGCGACGTCGCTCGCGAGCAGCAGCGGTTCCCGGACGCCGGCGTTGGACACGTAGGACCCCAGGCCGAGGCGCTCGGTGACCGATGCGGCGGCGGCCAGGGCGACGAAGGGGGACGCCGCCGCCCCCGGGTGGTCGGCGGCGAGCAGCGCGTCGAAGCCCGCCGCCTCGCAGCGCCGCGCGAGGGCGGTCCAGGACCGCGCGTCCTTGGGCTGTGCCTGGAGGGAGACCGTCACCATGGGCCCACCCTGCCGCCCCCGGAGGCGGAACCGCCACCTCTCGGGGCGGCGGTCGGCTGACGGCTAATTCCCGGTGCCGCCGAGGGGATGCCGCTGGTAGCGTCGGCCCGCGCGCGAGACGCGCGATGCCACCGCGACAGGGGGAGGTCGGTGAATATGGCCCGCCACGGCCGTCTCCGGCATGCCCTTGTCCGGGTCGCGCGCGGCTGAGCGGCGGCGTGGCCCGGTCGTTCCGAACGACCAGGAGCCTCACGTGTCTTCATCTTTTCCACCGGCCGGTACGGACCTGACCACCGGCCGTCTCCTCCTGCGGCCGTGGACGGCCGAGGAGGTCGGCGCCGTCCTCGGCGGCGGGCGGCCGGCGCACTGGGCGGAGGACTTCCCCGCCGAGGGCGACCGCGTCATCGCCGGATACCTCGCCGAGCATCCCGAGGGCCTGGGCGAGTACGGCCAGCGCCAGATCGTCGAGCGGAGCAGCGGTCTGGTGGTGGGGGCCATCGGGCTGTTCCGGCCGTCCGGTGACGGCACCGTCGAGTTCGGGTACGGCGTGGTGGCGTCGCGGCGGGGCCGTGGTTACGCCACCGAGGCCGCCCGCGCGATCGTGGCGTTCGCCCTGACCGCGCCGGGCGTGCACACGGTGTGCGCGGGCGTGGAACTGCCCAACCCGGCCTCGGTCCGCGTGCTGGAGAAGGCCGGGCTGCGGCGCTGGGGCGGTGACGCGACCGTGGCCCGGTTCCGGGCCACGGCGGCGGACCTGGCCCGGGAGTGAGTCCCGCGGGTGCGGCGGTGGCGCGCGCCGCCGCCGCACCCGGTGTCAGGCCGCCAGCTCGGGCGGCAGGGGGCGGTGGTGGAGGACGTCGAGGCGGGAGACGGCCCGGGTGAGGACCACGTAGAGGCGGTGGAGGCCGCGGGCCTCCGCACCGGCGATCGCGGCGGGTTCCACGGCGATGACGTGGTCGTACTCCAGGCCCTTGGCGAGGGCCGCGGGGAGCACCGTCACACGGGCCGCCGCCGGGTCCGGGGCGTCCGGGCCGTCCGGGGCGCCTGGGCCGCCGGAGGCGCCGGGCTCGTCGAGGACCGCGGCGGGGACGCCCGCCGCGGTGAGCGCGGCGTGCAGGCGCGGGACCTCGGGGGCGTCGGCGATGACGCCGACCGACCCCTCGTGCGCCAGGGCGGCCCGGACGGCCCCGACCGTCGCGGCCCGCAGGTCGGACACCCGGCGGATCGCCAGCTCGCCGTCGTACCGGAGGGAACGGGCGGGCGGCACGTCGACGCCGAGGGCCCCCACGAGCCGGTTGGCCAGCTCCACGATCGCGGCGGGGACGCGGAAGCCGGTGGTCAGCGGGACCACCGCGGCCTGCGGCCGGCCGAGGTGGGCGAGCTGCTCGGACCAGTCGCGGGCCGCCCACGGGGTGGTGCCCTGGGCCAGGTCGCCGAGGACCGTCACCGAGCCGAAGCCGATGCGGCGGGCGATCGCGCGGCACTGCATGGGGGAGAGGTCCTGGGCCTCGTCGACGACCACGTGGCCGTATCCCCGGGGGCGTTCGAGGAGCCCGGCGACCTCGTCGAGGAGGAGCAGGTCGGCCGCCGACCACCGGGCGCTCTTCCAGGAGCGCGGGGGCCTGCGCCACAGGACCGCCTTCTGCTCCCCGGCGGTGAGGACGCCGTCGGCCGCGGCGGCGAGGACGTCCGGATCGGTGAGGAGGGAGGCCACCACCTCCTCGGGGCGCACCTTCGGCCAGACCTCGTCGACGAAGGCGGTGACGGCCCGGGAGCGTCCCGTCCTGCGCAACCACTCGTTCGTCGGCGGGCCCGCGCGCCGCTCCGCCTGCCGTTGCAGCACGGCGACGGCGCGGGTGCGCACGCGCTCGCGCCCGACGGCGTACGGCGGCGCCTCGGCGCGCACCTCCTCGACGATCCGCGCCAGCTCGTCCGCCGGAATCCGCCAGCGGTACGAGCCGTCGGGCACCGCCACCGGGCCGGAGGGCGCGGCGATCCGCCCGTACAGCGCGCGGTGCAGCACGGTCGCCATCCGGGCGTCGTGCTTGACGACCGCCGCCTCCTCCTCGTCCACCGACCGCACCGGCCACCGGGCGATCTCGTCGTCGATCGTGGACTGCCGTACGCCGGTCTCGCCGAGCGAGGGCAGCACCTCGGAGATGTAGCGGAGGAAGGCGCGGTTGGGGCCGAGGACCAGCAGCCCGCCGCGCTGGAGGCGCTGCGGATGGGTGTAGAGGAGGTACGCGGCCCGGTGCAGGCCCACGGCGGTCTTGCCGGTGCCCGGGGCGCCCTGCACGCAGACGGAGTCGGCGAGGTCACGGCGTACGAGGTCGTCCTGCTCGGGCTGGATGGTGGCGACGATGTCGCGCATCGGGCCGACGCGCGGCCGGCCGATCTCCGCCGCCAGGATCGCGCTGCCGCCGGTTCCGTCCCCGGTGCCGTCCCCGCCCCCCTCGCTCCCGGGGCTCCCGGGGCCGAGGTGTTCGTCCTCCAGGCCGGTCAGGTCCGCGGAGTCGCCCCGGCTGCCCGGTGCCCAGCCGAAGCGGCGCCGGACGGCGACGCCCTGGGGGTCACGGGCGCTCGCCCGGTAGAAGGCCCGCGAGACGGGGGCGCGCCAGTCGACGACCAGGGGCGGGGCGGAGGGATCGGTGGTGATGCGGCGGCGGCCGATGTGGTAGCGCTGGCCGCGGTGTTCCCCGGCGGCGTCCGAGTCCTGGAAGTCCAGGCGGCCGAAGAAGAGCGGGGCGTCGGGGAGTTCGCGCAGTTCCCTGGCGTGGCTGCGCAGCCGGTAGCCGAGGACCTCGGCGTCGGCGCCGGATGCGGAGACGTCCTCGCCGGTGACGACGCGTTCCGCCGCGCCCTCGACCATCCCGGCCATCGCCGCGCGGCATGCCTCGTGGTACGTGCGCTCCCCGTCGAGTTCGCGGTCGAGTTCGTGGTCGAGTGGCGTCATGCCGCACAGGGTAGTGCAACTTGGTTAAAAAATTTACTCAGTAATGGTTTCAGAGGTGGTGGCCCAGGCCCTCCCGGAGCTGGGCGAAGGCCCGGTCGGCCGCCGCGACCGCGTCGGGACGGACCTCGTCCGCGCTCGCCCCCGCGTCGATCCGCCGCCAGTTCTCCAGGGCGAGGATCCGCTGCACCGCGACGATCTGCCCGGCCGCCAGCCGCGCGCCGATCTCGTCCGGGCCGCCCAGGGCGGCGGCCAGCGCCTCCTCGGAGCGGTTCAGGTACGCGTACAGGCGGGCGACCAGGCTCGGCGTCCCGTACAGCAGCCGGTGGAAGGCCAGCACCCGGGGGTCGTCGTTGAGCCCGGTCACCGGATCGCGCCGCTCCAGCCCGTCGAGGAAGTGGCGGTGCAGGGCGTCCAGCGGCGAGACGCCCGCGGGCCGCTCGGCCACCACGCGGCCCGCCTCGTCCTCGTGGTCGGCGAAGCGGTGGAGGACCAGGTCCTCCTTGGCCGGGAAGTAGCGGAAGAGGGTCGGCTTGGACACCTCGGCCGCCGCCGCCACCTCCGCCACCGACACCCGGTCGAAGCCCTTCTCCAGGAAGAGCGCGATCGCGGTCTCGGAGATCTCCCGGTACATCCGCCGCTTCTTGCGTTCCCGCAGCCCCATCTCACCGCTCATGGTCACGAAGCGTACGCACCGGGCCGTACCGTCCGACGGTGCCTTCCGGAGCGGGCGCGGCCCCCGGCCCCCGACTCCCGGTCCCGGACCCCGGAGCGGCCCGGCCCGCCCCCACGGGAAATCGCTCGAACACGACGGACGGAACGCGTATCGTCCCCCCTCGGCCGATGACCACGAGGCGAGGGGGAGTGGGAGACCGTGGGGTATGGCGGATGGGCTGACGAGGGGTACGGAGCCGTCGCCGACGCGTTCCGCCGGAACTTCGCCGAGCCCGGTGAACTCGGCGCCGCCGTCACGGTGTTCGTGGGTGGGCGCAAGGTCGTCGACCTGTGGGGCGGCATCGCCGACGAGCGGACCGGCCGCCCCTGGGAGGAGGACACCGCCACCCCGGTCTTCTCCGCCGTCAAGGGCGTCACGACCCTGTGCGCGCTGCTGCTCGCGCAGGAGGGGCGGCTGGACCTGGACGCCCCGGTGGCCCGGTACTGGCCGGAGTTCGCGCGGAACGCCAAGGAGGCGATCACCACGCGCACGGTGCTCGCGCACCGCGCCGGGCTGCCCGCCCTCGACCGCGCCCTGGACTTCGAGGAGATCACCGCCTGGCTCCCGGTGGTCCGCGCACTGGAGGAACAGGAGCCGCTGTGGGAGCCGGGTGAGGCGATCGAGTACCACGGGCACACCCTCGGCTTCGTCGTGGGCGAGGTGATCCGGCGGATCACCGGCCTCACCCCCGGCGCGTACTTCCGCGAGGCCGTCGCCGACGGGCTGGGCCTGCGCACCTGGATCGGTGTGCCCGGGGAGGAGCTTCCGCGGCTGGCCCGCCTCAAGGAGCCCGACGGCGGTGTCCCGCTGCCGCCCGCCGACACGCTGCTCACCCGCATCCTGACGCTCAACGGCGCGCTGGTCTTCCCCGGCGTCGACGTCCCCGGCGGCTACTGCTCGCCGGAGGCGCTGGCCGCCGAGTTCCCGGGCGCGGGCGGGGCCTCCTCGGCGCGCGGCCTGGCCACGCTGTACGCGGCGGCGGCCACCGGTGTGGACGGCGCGCCGCGCCTGCTGTCCCGCGAGACGGTCACCGACGCCGTCCGGGAGCTGTCGTCCGGCCCGCACTGGTCGGGCCTGCCTGACATGGGCACGCGCTGGGGCACGGGCTTCAAGCTGGACTGCCCCTCCTGCCCCATGCTCGGCCCGCGCAGCTTCGGCCACGACGGCGCGGGCGGCCCGATGGGCTTCGGCGACGACGAGTGGGGCGTCGGCTTCGGCTACGTCGCCAACCGCATGATCGGCGCGGACGACGACCGGGTGGACCACCTGGTCGCCGCGCTGCGGACGTGCCTGGACGGCTGAGCCGGGGCTGAGCCGGGCCGGGCGCGGGGGCGCCGAGGGGACGGGCGCGGGTACGAGCGCGGGGGCGCCGTCACAGGCCGGCGTGCCGCAGCAGCAGGCCGAGGTCCGCGCCCTGGACGCGGGTGACCCCCTGCGGGTGCCGGTTGGCCAGCGCCCGGAGCGGGACGGGGTTGCGGTGGAGCGCACGCGTCGCCACCGGGTCCAGCGTCGCCGGGAACCGCCACGGCTGCCGGGGGCTGCCGGGCACCTCGTACGGCTCGCCCTCGATCTCGGCCACCGCGGCGACCTCCTTCACCGGGGCGGCGAAGTAGATCCACAGGCGGTCCCCGGGGGACATGCGGCGTCGCCTCGACAGGCACCACTCCCGGCGGGGCGCCGTCTCGGCGAGTTCCAGCATGCGGTCCTTGGCGGCGGACGCGTCGCCCGCCGCCGTCTCCGCGGGCCTCACGATGAACAGCCAGTCGCCCATGGGGCCTTCCCTCGTGCCGTGCTTGCCTCGTGCCGTGCCTGTGCCCGGCGGCGCGGCCCGCCGACACCCGGACGGCGGCCGAACCCGGTACGGGTCATGGTGCCCGTTCCGCTCCCCCGTACGGCTGCTCGGCGGCAGGTGACCGATCCGGCCCTCCGGGTGCTCCGGACCGGAGGGCCCGGAGCACCCGGGAGGCGCGGGCAGGGCATCAGTCCGCGGCCGGGGCGAAGCGGGCGGTGAGATCGGAGGCGGACAGGAGGCGGACGTCCCGGCCGAGGCCGGCGTCCAGGGGGCCGGGGAAGAGGCGGTGGACGTCCCCGCGCTCCCAGCGGGCCGGGAGGTCGCCGTGGACCAGGGCGGCGAAGCGGGGGTGCGGCCCCGCCGCTTCCGCGAGGGCCCGGGCGATCTCCTCGTCGGTGCCCGTGCGCAGTTCGTCGGGCGCGTGCCCCGCCAGGACGCGGGCCGTGAACCCCGCGGCGGTCTCCTCCGCGCCCCGCCGGTAGCGGGCCAGGGAGTGCCCGTCGGACGAGCGGACCCACACCTGTGGAGAACCGGCCGCGGCCAGGCGGGCGGCGAGGTCCCACACGGTGGCGCGGGCGCCGGGCGCGAAGTGGGCGGTCAGGTCGGAGGCGAGCAGGCCCAGCCGGTCGCGGTGGCGGTACACGTTGTGCAGGCCGCCGGAGACCGACAGGTTGGTGTCCGTCCACAGGGCGGTGCGCTCTGCCAGGTCCAGGACCATGGGCAGGCACACCCGGGCGGGCCCGGCCAGGTCGAACCGCTGCCGGACCCGCCCCGGGGCGTACGGCCGCCCGGGGCGGAGCGCGTCCCCCGAGGCGAGCGGCATGACGCCGGCGAACGCGTCGGCCAGCTCGTCGAAGGGCACGTCGTTGTAGCTGAACACCACCACCGCGGCGTACCGCACCCCGGCCCGGGCCAGGCCGTCCGGGTCCAGGTCGACGAACTCCGTCGCGCCGTGCGGCGGCGGGGCGGAGGTGTAGTCCCCCGAGTGCACCGCGGCGCGGTCGCCGAAGACCAGGCGGGTGTAGTCGCACCAGCCGGCGGAGCGCCACCGGTCGTCGTACAGCGCCACCGACAGGTCCAGGTCGACCCGCTGGCCCCGGGCCTCCGTCCAGTGCAGGAACAGGCGCAGCCGCCCGCTGCCGGGCAGTGCCCGGCGGCTGCCGCGCGGCACGGCGACCAGCGACCTGGACACCGCCCGCTCGGCGAACGGCACCGGCAGGTCGGCCAGCCCCGCGTCGAGGACGGCCACACCGTGCGGTTCACCGGCCGACTCGCCCGCGCGGCGCAGCAGTTCGGCCTCCAGCAGCGCGCACACCGCGTCGGCCGCGGGGCGCGGCACCGGCGGGGCGTGGTCGTCGACGCCGTGGGCGAGGGCCACCGTGCCGCGCGGGAAGAACACCCGTCGCTCGCCCGCCCGGTGCGGTACGGCCCGCAGCCGCCCCCAGGCGCCCAGCAGCGGCCCCGGGCCGACCCGGCGCAGGACGGCCGGGAGGCCGTCGAGCAGTCCCGCAGGCAGCTCGGGCGCCGCCCCGCCGTCCCCGTGCCACGCGGCGTGGACGCGCAGCACCTGGTGCAGCCGGCGCACCAGGTCGCCGGGGCGGCGCAGCAGCAGCGCGGTGGCGCGCGCGGTGTCCCCGGTGGCGAGCAGCTCCTCCACCTCCGAGGCGAAGGTGCGCACCGCGAGGCGGACGGCCCCGCCGGGGCGGCCCGCGACCAGCCGCGCCCGGTCGCCGAGGCCGCCCGCGGCGTCCACCAGCCACGCGGCCCTCCCCGGCGCCAGGTCGGTGCCGCGGACGGCGGCGAACGCCACCGCGGCGCGCGGGAACCGGTCCCGGTACTCGAACGGGTGCAGCACCTCGCCCACGCGCTTCCACGCCTGGCGGTGGCGCAGCACGTCCTCCGCCACCGGGCCGGGCGGCAGGGCGTCGAGCACGCCGAGCAGTTCCCGGCGCAGCGGACGCGGCACCGACCGCAGGCGCGGCGGGACCAGCAGGTCCGGCTCGGCGCCGGAGTACGCCCACAGCAGCCGCAGCACGTCGGTGGCGGTGTCCAGGCGGGTGCGCAGCGCCTCCCGCGCCGCCGGGGCGGCCCGGGGGTCGCGCAGCAGCGCGGCCAGGACCGCGGCCTTGGTCTCGCGCACCGGGATCTCCTGCGGCAGCCAGCCCAGACCGGGGTCGGCGTACGGCAGGACGGCGGCGAGGTCCTCGCGGTCCTGCGGCGGCAGCGGGGTGCGGCGGGCCAGCAGGGCGGCCAGCACCGCGCCCGCACCGTCCCGCGGCCCCGCGCCCTCGCCCAGCCGCAGCGGACGCAGCGGCGG
>NZ_DASQNP010000217.1:0-16133 GCF_035644915.1 Streptomyces sp. | reverse complement strand
TTCAGCGCTACGGTGGGAGGCGTGCGTGACGAAAAAGCGAGGGCGTGCCCGATGTGCGGAACGCCCACGACTCCTCCGAAGCGGGGCCGCCCGCCCGTCTACTGCTCCCGGAGCTGCCAGGCCCGCGCATACCGCCGGCGCAAGCAGCACCTGACCTCTCCGGCCGCACCGCCCGCGGCGCGGCCGACGGACACCCGGGCGCGCCAACGGCGCCGGATCGCCGAGGCGGTGTGGCGCATCGCCGCCGAGCGGGGGCTGGACGCGGCGAGCATGCGCACGATCGCGGCCGAGGCCGGAGTGTCGCTGCGGGCGGTCCAGCACCACTTCGGCAGCAAGCACACCCTCCTGGTCGACGCGCTGCGCCTGCTGCACGAGGAGAACGAGCGGCTGGCCAGGACGCGCATCCGCCACGACATGTCGGACCCGCGCGGACTGCTGCGGGGGCTGCTGGACGAGTTCCTGCCGCTGGACGAGCAGCGCGCCTTCGCCCTGCGGGTGCTCGCGGCGTACTACGCCCGCAGCCTGACCGACCGGTCGCTCGCGGCGGTCTTCCTGGCCGCCGAGCAGCCGCTGGAACAGCTCGTCGCCGACATCATCGAGGCGGGCCAGGCGACCGGGGACGCGGTGCCGGGCCTCGACCGGCGGCACGAGGCCGACCTCCTGGTGGCGGGGGCCACGGGCCTGGGCGTGGACGTTCTGCACGAGCGCCGCTCCTTGGCGGACGCCCGGGCGGTGCTGGACTACCACGTGGCCCGGATCTTCCCCACGGACACCGCCGCGCTGCCCGGTGGCTGAGCACGGACCGGAGCCGTAGGGGTTCTCCATCGCCCATGCGGAGAGGGAGCCCTGCTTCCCGGGGTCGTTAGCCTGAGGGGCGATGGACGAGCTGATCGCTCCGCTCCTGGAGCACCTGGACCGGGAGGACCCGGGGAACGTCGTCGGCGTCTATCTCTACGGCTCCGCCGGCGCCTCCGGGCTGCGTCCGGACAGCGACATCGACCTGCTCGTGCTCACCCGCCGCTCGCTGACCGCACCCGAGCGTGCCGCGCTGGTCTCGCTGCTGCTGGACATCTCCGGATGGCACGGCCACGCCGAACGCTTCCCCGAAGCGGCGCACCGGCGCCCCATCGAACTGACCGGCATCGTCCTCGACGACATCCACCCGCTGACGGACACGCCTCGCCGCGACGTCCAGTACGGCGAGTGGCTCCGCGAAGACTTCGTCAACGGCCGCCTTCCGCAGCCCACGGACGATCCCGACACCGTCGTCCTCCTGGCCACGGCCCACTCGGCGCACCGGGTACTGCGCGGCCCCGCGTTCGGTGACGTCGTCCCCTCCGTCCCGCCCGAACTGCTCAGGAACGCGGTCCTCGCCGTCATCCCGGACGTCCTGGAAGGGATCGAAGGCGACGAGCGCAACGCCCTCCTCACCCTGGCGCGCATCCTCGTCACGCTCGACACCGGCCGGATCGTCTCCAAGGACGCCGCCGCCGAGACGGTCGCACGGACGCTCACGGCGACCGAGCGTGATCTGCTGGAGCGTGCCCGGGCCGGCTACCTCGGCACGATCACCGACGACTGGACCGATCTCACCTCGCAGGTGGCCGCACTCGCCCACACCCTCGCGGGCCGGGCGCAGCGGCACGGTCCACAGGACACGCTTTAGGCGGAAGCGGCCGTCCCTCCCCGGACGGCCGCGACGAACGAGGCCCACGCGGGCGCCCCGAAGACGAGCACCGGCCCGTCCGGGACCTTGCTGTCACGGACGGGCACCACACCCGGCACCCCGTCGGCGACCTCGACGCAACTGCCGCCCTCGCCGTTGCTGTAGGAGGACTTCCGCCACAGCGCCGCACCGGGGAAGCCGCCCGCCACCTCGACGCAGTTGCCGCCTTCTCCGCCGCTGTACGACGACTTCCGCCACAGCGCCGCGCCCAGCTCAAGCTCTGTGCTCATTCGCGTAGTCCTCCGCCACCGATTCGATCAGGGACAGGGACGCCTCCGGGGACAGCGCGGCGGCCCTGAGCAGATCGTAGGACAGTTGGCACTGCGCGACGGTGGCCGGATCGTCCAGCAGATTGCCCGTGGCCGTGCCCTCGACGTACGCCACGGGCGGGGCATCGGTGAAGGTCATGAGGGCAGTCATGCTGCTCAGTGCGGGGGCGCCCGCCGAGAACGGGAGCACCTGGATCACGGCGCGGCGGCCCTTGATCATCTCTGCGATGTGGTGGAGGAGTTCGGCCATCACCGCAGGACCGCCGACGGGGCGCCGGAGCACGCTCTCGTCCAGCACCGCCCAGAAGAAGGGCTTCTTCGGCCGGTGGAGGAGCTTCGCCCGTGCCAGTCGGGCCTGGATGTGCTCCTCGATCTCCTTCTCCGGAGCCAAGGGCTGATGAGCGAGGAAGACCGCCCGTGCGTAGGCCGCCGTCTGGAGCAGGCCGGGGACGAACAGCGGGTCGTACTCGTAGATGCTCGTCGCCGACAGCTCCATGTCGACGACCTCGGTGAAGTACTTCGCGTACGGCGACCGGTCGATCATCTCCCGGCAGAAGCGCTCGAAGAAACCGCCCGTCTTCAGCTCCACGTCGATGCGCTGCGCCACGTCGAGCTGCGGCTTGCGCACGGCCACCTCGAACTGGCCGATGTACGCGCCGGAGACGTAGACGCGCTCCCCCAGCTCCTGCTGGGTGAGGCCCGCCGCCTCGCGGCACCGCTTCAGCTCCGAGCCGAAGAACTCCCATCCCAGCCTGGGCTGGTTCACGCCCCCGATGCCGGTCTCCTTCGCCATGACACCCTCCCCTTCGCGGTACGGCCCGTACGGCCGGTGTGTGCGGTACGTGACCACACTAGACGCGGAGGGTGACAATCGAAGCACGCACCGTGATAGTCATACCGGGGCACGACGGTCGCGGACGCACGGGGGCGGCCGGGACACGGAGTGGCCCGGCCGTCGATCAGTGGTTCTGCTGGGGATCGGTGGATCAGGTGTGTCCCGGGCCGCCGGAGCCGAAGCCGCCGCTGCTGCCGGGGTTCCAGGTGCGCCGTTCGTCGGGGCTGCTGGGGCGGGTGTCCTCGTGTTCCTGGAGCTCGTGGGGGTACCGGCGCCTGCCGTCGGTGGGGATCGGCTCGTCGTCGCGGATGCCGTCCTCGTAGCCGCGCGGGTTCTCCGGGCGGGGGCCGGCTTCGGTGGAGATGCCCTCGTCGCCCCGGTTGAGCAGGCGCAGCCCGTACACCACGGCCAGGATCAGCAGGGCCGCCACCACGAGTCCCGCGACGAACGGGCCGATGCCGATCGTCAGGTCGGAAGCCGCCAGGGGGATGTCGTCCGCTGCGTGTGTGCCGTTCATGGCCTTCGGGTACCCCCCTCCGGTCGGGTCACTCGTCCGGGGCAACGCGACCGTACCGGCGGTGGGCCCCGGTCACCCCTCCGTCACCCCGCGGCGCGGGCCGCCTCCGCCGTCAGGATGGCGTCCCGGTAGGTGCGGGCCGCCGCCCGCAGGGCCGTCTCCGGGTCGGTGCCCTCGGCCTCGGCGCGGGCGGCCAGGGCCAGCAGTTCGTAGCCGACGCCCTCGCCCGCGGGCAGGGGGGCGTCGATGCCCGCCGTACGGGCCCGGCCCGCCAGCTTCGCGGCCAGGGCGAGGGCGGGCTGGCCCAGCGGGACGCCCTCGGTCACCGACGTCCGCCGCTTCTCGACCGCCTTGGTGCGCAGCCAGTGGGCCTTGACGTCCTCGGGGGTCTCGGCGGTCTCGTCGCCGAAGACGTGGGGGTGGCGGTGGATCAGCTTCTCGACGATCGTGCCCGCCACGTCGTCGACGGAGAACGGCTCGTCCGGGTCGTCCTGGGCGATCCGGGCGTGGAAGACCACCTGGAGCAGCACGTCGCCCAGTTCCTCGCGCAGGGCCTCGCGGTCGCCCTCCTCGATGGCCTCGACCAGCTCGTACGCCTCTTCGAGGCCGTACTTGGCCAGGTCCTCGTGGGTGCGCACGCCGCTCCAGGGGCAGTCGGCGCGGATGCGGTCCATCACCTGGACCAGGTCGAGCAGGCGGGCGCCGGGCAGGTCGTAGGAGCCGGGCAGCAGCTCCAGCTCCGGCATCGCCTCGCGGCCCGTGCCGGCCAGCCGGGCGAGCCCGTCGGTCAGGCGCGGCTCGCCCTCGGCCCCGGCGATGACGACGACGGTGCGGCCCCCGCTCCCGTCCCCGCCGTCCCCGCCCGCGCAGGCGTCCACCAGTTCGCGGGCCGTGGGCTCGGCGATCTCCACCGTGACGCCCGCCTCGCGGACGTAGGGGAGCTGCGGGTGGTCCGGGTCCGCGCACAGCACGCGGTCGGCGGTGCGCAGCGCCTGCCAGGCGGGCCAGGACAGCAGTCCGGGGGCGACGCGGTGGCTGGTGGTGAGCAGGACGATGCGGCCGGTGGCGGGGGCCGGAGCGGAGGGGGAAGCGTTCACGCTCCGAACGTAACCGATGCCCGGCGGTCCCGATGCGGGGCGGCCCCGATGCGGGGCGGCCCCCGCGCGGGGGCCGCCGGGACCGCCGGGCCGGGCGCGTCAGGCGGGCTGCTGCGGCTCGGGCCGGGAGACGTTCTTGATCCACGGCTCCTCGGTCTCGGCCAGGGTGATCTGCCGGTCGTCCCAGGTGCCGTAGCGCGGGTTGACGGTCACGTCCAGCTTCCGGGACGCCTCCGCCAGCGCCTCCGTCATCCTCTGCTGCCCCTGCGGGGTCTGGACGTCCACGCCCAGCTTCCCCGCCAGCCGCTGGACCAGGAGCTGGGCGCGCACCGCGTCGTCGATCTCGTCCGGGGCCACGGCCCGCTGCCGGAGCATCATCGAGCGCAGCTCGTCGGCGCCGCCCACGCTGCGCTCGGCGTCCTCGCGGGCCCGCTGGACGTCGCCGCGGGTCACCGTCACCCCGGCGTCCTCGGCGGCCCGCTCCAGCACCCGCTGGAAGACGAGGGTGCTGAGCGTGCCCCGGGTGAGCTGCTCGGTGTTCTTGACGAGCTGGTCCCCCTCGCCCGTGGCGCGCTGCGCGTCCCGTACGGCCCGCACCTTCGACTGGACCTGCGAGACCGTGATCCGCTCGCCGTCCACGACGGCCGCCGCACCGGGGTGGGCGTCACTGCCGCACGCGGTCAGCAGCGGCGCCGCGACGAGCACCGCTGCCGCGGCTGAGAGGGAGAGCGAGGTCCTGCGGCGGAACATTGAGCCTCCTGTGTGCGGCGGTGGAACGGTTGGTACGGGCGGTTGTGGAGGAACACCTGTGCATTGCCGTCCCGGCGATGATCGATGCTAGGCAGTCCGCACGGCTCCCACCACCGTTTCGACACGGTTCCGGCCCCCGATCCGGCCAACGAGCGGGCGGCGCCGGGGATGCGCGGCGGCGCGGGCAGTGTTCGCCCGTCGTTCCCGTTCCGTACACCCGGGTGCCCAAGAGTTGCCCCCGTGTCCAATGAAACAGCCGTGCAGACCCCGGAGCGCGGCCCCGAACCGGGCTCCGGGCAGAGCGATCCCCGGCAGGCCCCCCTTACCGGCCTCACCGGCTCCGCCGCTCCCGCCGGTGTCCCGGCACCCCGTCCCCCGGCGGCCGCGGTCGCCACGGCCGCCCGGGAGGCCCCCGCCGCGTCCGTCCCGTCCCCGTCCGGCCGTCCGCCCGGGGAGGCCCGCCCGCGCCGGGAGCACCGGCACGACATCGACCTGATGCGGCTGATCTGCTCCTGCGCGGTGATGCTGGGGCACGTCGGCGGCGCGTTCATCGCCGCGGCCGGGAACGACCCGGCGGGCGGCTCCGGCGTGTACTGGACCGGGCACGTCGTGGAGGGGCTCAACCCGTTCGCGGTGCCGATGTACTTCGCCATCGCCGGGTGGGCCGTGCTGGTCGGGGCGCCGCCGGAGGACGGCCGCCGGATGTGGCGGCGGATCGTGCGGAACGCGGTGCCGATGTTCGTCTGGACGGCGCTCTACCTGGCCTGGGGCTGGGCGTGGGGCACGAACGACCGGCCCGTCCACCGGCTCGCGGTGGACTCCCTGTTCGGCTCGGTCCGGCCCGCGTACCACCTGTGGTTCATGTACGCCTACCTCCCCCTGATCGTGGCGCTGGCGTTCGTGGTGCTGGTCAGGGCCGGGAAGCGGCCGTGGGGCCTGGGCGCCGTGCTGCTGGTGATCGCCTCCGCGCCCTCCCTGATGGGGGACCTGGAGCGGTGGACGGGCCTGGACCTGCCGCACTTCGGCTGGGGCTTCGGGGTCTACCAGCTCATGTACGCGCTGGGCGGCGCGCTGCTGTTCGCCCTCCCGGCCGGTGCGCTGAGCAGGCGGCGGTGGCCGTGGGCGGTGCCGGTGCTGCTGACGATGGCCGGGGTGTTCTGGTACCAGACCCAGGTCCACTACGTGATCCCGAACGCGCACGTCCTCGTCGCGGTGATGACCGGCGGCCTGCTGCTGATGGTCACCCGGGTGCGGGTGCCGGAGCGGTGGCGCCCGCTGCTGTCGAAGCTGGCCGGGGCGTCGCTGGGCGCCTACATGGTGCACGTGATGGTGATATCGGCGATCGCGGAGCCGCTGATCTCCCCGGAGCTGTCCGCGGCGGTGGCGGCGCCGCTGTTCGTGGCCCTGTTCGCCGCGACGGTCGCGGTGTCGTTCGGGGCCAGCCTGCTGTGGGGGCGGCTGGGGCTGAGGAAGTACCTGGGCTGAGGGGCGGTGCGGCCGGTGCGCCGGACCGCCGGCACCCGTGGTCCGGCCAACTCCCCGCCGGGCCACGGGTACGGTGCATCCATGCATGCCAACGGGGCGGAGACACAAGGCCGTCAGCACCAGCAGTACCGGCAGCGCGGGCACGTCCTGCTGATCGCCGGGGACCGCGCCACCCACCGGCGGCGCCCGCAGCTCACTCCCAGCGCGAACCTCGCGGCCCTGACCACCGTCCCCACCCCGGTGCTGCTGGGCAGCGACGTCCCCACCGACGTGGTGCACCTCGACGGCGTCCACGACCCCAACTCCGTCCTGCTGCGGCTGCGTGCCGCCGTCGCGGCCCCCGGCCCGGTGCTGCTGTACCTCTCGGGGCGCCTCACCGCCGACCGGCGCCGGCACGAGCTGCACCTGGCCCTCACCGGCACCACCGCCGGGACCGTCCGCTACAGCGCGCTGCCGTGGTCCTGGCTCCGCACCGAGCTGCGCACCCGCCCGGCCGGGACCACCGCCGTCTTCGTCGACCTCGCCGCGGACCGGCACGCCTGGGCCCAGTTGCGGGAGCGGCCCGACGTCCTCGACGGGGACCTGCCGCTGTGCGGGGTCGTCGTACCCCCCGGCCTGGCCGGCGGCGACGGGGCCAGCCCCTACACCCAGCACCTGGTCGAGCAGTTGCGGCAGCAGTCCGCCCGGCCCGGCAACAGCCGCCTGCACGCGGCGACGGTGGCCGCCGCCGCGCTGCCGCCGGGCACCCTGGTCCTGCCCCGGACCGGGCAGCTCACCGTCGCGCCCGGGTTCGACGCGCCCCAGACCAACATCCAGCGCCTCCTGGCCCAGGTCCAGCAGCGGCGGGCGTCCCAGCCGCCCGCTCCCCCGGCGCCGCCGCGGGAGGACCCCGCACCGCCCGCGGACCAGCAGTCCGGAACGGACCAGCGGCCCGCCGCCGACCCCGCCTCCTCCGCGCCGCTTCCCGTCCGGCCGGCGCAGGCGCCGCCGCCCCCCGCACAGGCACCCGTACAGGACCCGGCGCAGGCTCAGGCGCAGGCACCGGCCGCAGCGCTGCCCGCCGTGGCCCAGCCGTCCGCCGAGGTGGACCCGCGCCCGATCATCTGGCAGACGGCGCAGGCCGGACGGCACCAGGAGGCCGCCGCGATGGCCGCCGCATGGGAGCAGGTGGCCAGGCGCCGCTACGGGCCGAGTTCCGCGGAGGCCATCCACTGGGCCGAGATCCGCGCCGACCTGGCACGCATCGCCGAGAACTACCCGCTGGCCACCCGGCTGTGGATAGCCGCCGCCCGCACCCGCCTCGCCCACCAGGCCCACGACGCCCCCGAGCTGCTCGCCGCCGCCCAGGGCGCCCACTACTGCTGGCAGCACGTCACCGACGCGGACGCGGCGAGGGAGCTGGGGCCGGACCTGATCGCGCTGCTGCGGCAGCTCCCCGCCCTCGACCCGCGCCACGTGCCCGTGGCCCAGAGCCGGCTGGACGCCCTGGACTCCCGCGCCCACTCGCCCGGCTGAGGCCCGCCGGGCGAGCCCCGCCGACCGGGTCCCGCCGGGCGAGGGCGCCGTCAGCCCTTGCGGCCGCGGGCGGTGGCCCGCTTCACCCGGCGCGCGGCGCGCAGCGCGGTCGCGCTGCCCGGCAGGCGGCGCACCAGGCCGGGGGTGAGACCGCCGGGCAGGCCGAGCGCGGTCAGCCGGCGCCGCTTGAAGTAGCGCGCGGTGTCGTCGCCGAAGTGCGCGGTCAGCCACGCCTCGGTCTCGGCGCGCAGGCCGGGGTAGCGGTCGGCCTGCATGCAGTACCCGACCGCCCGGACCAGCGGCTCGATCCGCCGCACCGCCTCCTCCGAGTCGGTGACCACCGCGCCCCGCGCGCCCCCGCCCGCCTCCGGCTCCCCGGTCTCCAGGTCGGGCACGAGGGCGTCGACGATGGTCAGCGGGATGCGGTTGCTGTTCTGGTACGGGGTCAGCCGGTCCAGCAGCAGTTCGGTGCCCACCCGGGCGATGGGCACCCCGTACAGGGCGGAGGCGGTGAGCATCGCCGTGGAGAAGCAGCCCACCACCAGGCGGGGGCGGTACCGCCGGAACACCGTCTCGGCCAGCATCGGCCGCTCCGGCACCACCAGCCGTACGCCCGTGTCCGCGGCGGCCTTCTCCAGCACCCTGGAGTAGCGGGCCGGGGCCGTGGGGTGGGGCTTGAAGAGGACGGAGCGGTGTCCGGCCGCGGCGGCGCCGCGCAGCATCCGCTCGTGCAGCGCCTCCTCCTCGTCCACGGTGAGGATGCCCAGCGCCGCCAGGTACTGGCCCAGCAGGACGGCGGTGGGGGCGGCATCACTGGCAGGGGCCGTGTCGTCGTCGGCGTCGGCCGTGTGGTCGTCGGCGTCGTCGAGTTCGTCCAGGACGGCCCGGAAGGTCTCGCTGGGCACCAGCTCGGACGGCACCCCGTACTCGGTGAGCAGCAGCGGCGTCAGGCCGGGCACGAGGTCGAGGTGGAGCAGGCGCTGGATGCGGCAGGCGGTGGTCTGCGGCAGCTTCTCGCGGGTGGGCCCGTAGCTCATCAGGCCGTCGGCGTACACGTGGACGGACGCGTCCGCGAACACCGTGGCGAGCGCCTTGGCCGGGCTGACGTGGACGGACTCCACGACGAGGTCCACCGGCCCGTCGCCCAGTCCCCAGCTCGCGCGGAACATCCGCTCCCACAGCGGGGAGTCGTTGGCCGCCGGGGTCCAGGTGCTGGGGTGGTGCGGGCGGATGGTGTCGTTCCAGTCCACCACCTGGTCGAAGCGGGCGGCGAGCCGGTGCCAGCCCTGCATCCCGTCCAGCCGGGAGGCGGTCTCGGGCACCTCGGCGTTGTTGGAGACCAGCAGCACGCGCCGGGCCCTGTGGCGCGGCCCGAACAGGCCCGCGTCCAGGGCGGCCGCCAGCGTGGCGGCGCCGTAGAGGGTGGAGACCTCGAAGAGCTGGACGGGCGTGCGCGGGCCGGACGCGGTTCCGACTGCGGTTCCGGCGCCGGGGATGGTCGTCTCCTCCGTGTCGGGCATGTCAGGCCGCCTTCCGTGCCGCGCCGCCCAGCAGCCGCCGCAGCGTCCTGGCGCGCTCGTGGTCCATGGACTCCAGGGTCCGCTCCAGCACCTCGCGCGGCATCCGGCGCAGCGCCGCCGCCGACTCGTGCTTCAGCCGCCGCGCGGCGGAGGGCTCGTAGCGGTGCGCGCTCGCCGCGTGGAAGGCGATCATGGCGCAGTAGGTCCGCACGATCTTGGGCAGGAAACGTTCCGCCTCGCGGTCGGCGGTCACCTCGGCCAGGATCAGGTCGTGGGCCGGTATGAAGTCCAACTGCCGGGCGTCGCGGATCTGGGTCAGCGAGGTGGTGACCCCGCGCCGGTAGAAGACGCCCAGCAGGCCGACGGTCGCGAAGGTCTTCGCCCGCAGGTGGAGCTGCCAGGTGAACACGCGGTCCTCGGCGGTGCGCAGGTGGGTGGTGAACCGCATCCCCGCGCCCTCGCCGGTGTCGAACAGGCCGCGGCGGTAGATCCCGGCCCAGACGAAGGGGTAGTCCACCATCGTCTCCATCTCCGGCGGCGCGATGGCGTCCCGGGGATCGACCACCGCGTCCCGCCGGCGCGCGGGCGCCCGTTTGACGGCGCGTTCGCGGCCGGTGCACCGCACGTGGTCGGTGCGGACGAAGTCGCAGCCCAACTCCTCGATGGAACGCACCAATTGGTCCAGGTAGCCGGGCGCATACCAGTCGTCGCCGTCGAGGAAGGTCAGGTACTCGCCCTCGGCGGCCTCGATGCCGGAGTTGCGGGCCTGGGCGATCCCCCGGTTCTCCTCGTGCCGCACCAGCCTGGCGTTCGGCAGGTCGGTCACGGCCCGGTCGAGGATCTCCGCGGTGGCGTCCGTGGAGCAGTCGTCGACGAGGATGAACTCCGTCCCCGGCCGCGCGTTGGCCGCGAGGCTGCGCAGGGTGTCCTGCGCGTAGTCCTGGACGTTGTGGAAGGGGACGATGACTGAGAGCTTCGGCACGTGGTTTCCAGACGCTACGGGCAGGTCGGCGCGGCCGGGCGGCGGTTGGCCACACCTCCCGGCCCGCAGGGGGAGGCTAGCCGCGCGCCGGTCCCGGCGGATGCCCGTCAGGAGACGGCCGGATGAACTCTGGGCGTACGGTCGGTGGAGGCTGCCGGACCCGTCAGTCCGTCCGCCCCCGCGCCCGCTCCCGCGCCGCCAGCAGCACCTCCGCGCCCACCGGGCGGTAGCCGGCGGCCTGGAAGGCGCGGACGCTGGGGGCGTTGCCGGGCGCCTGCTGGGCCCACAGCGGGGCGCCGGCCGGGACCAGGTGACGCGCCGACAGCGCCAGCGCGCGGCCCAGCCCCTTCCCGCGCGCCCGCCCGTCCACCTCGACGGCGACCTCCCAGCGGCCCGCCACGCCGCGGCCCAGCACCACCACCCCGCCGTCGGCCTCCCACACCCGCACCTCGTCGCGGAAGAGCAGGGCCCGCGCCACGCGCGGGTGGCCGGGGTCGTCGAGCCCGGTCAGCGGCAGGGGCGGCGGGCCGGGCAGCGGAGCGGCGACGGACAGCAGGTCCACGGTGCCCGCCACGCGCCCGGTCCGGGCGGTCAGATCGGTCAGGAAGGACGGGCTGAGCGCCGCCCCCAGCGCATCGCCCGGCGCCCGTCCGATCCGCTCCCGCACCCAGGCCGGGTCCTCGTCGGTGAACACCACCGAGTGCGCGGCCAGCGCCAGCACGCCCGCGTCCCGCGCCGAGGGCTGGGGGACGACGGTCACCGAGCCGTCCGGCGCGGGGAACACCCCGCGCGCCGCGTCCGCCAGGATCTCCGCCAGCGCGCCGCCGTCCCGGCCCGTCATCCGCCCGCCCCCTCACGCCGCCCGGACCTCACAGGGGGCCGACTCTGCCACACGGGCGCCCCGCGGGCGCCCCACGGGGCGTCAGAGGTGGTCGCGGGGGAGGCTCTGGTTCCAGGTGCGGGAGAACACCCGGTCCTCCCCCTCGTAGCCGTCGAGCGTCGCGTGCAGCAGGAACTCCGTCCCGGTGCACCGCAGCACCGTGCGGGTCACCGTCCGCACGCTCCAGTCGCCGCGCGAGAACGCCATCGTCCACGCGGACTCGCCGCGGACGGAGGTGAAGTCGTCGGCCACCGAGTCGTAGCGCTCGTAGGCGCGGCGGCGCGCGTCCAGGCCGATGCCGTCGAAGCGGATCGTCCCGCCGTCCTTGACGATCTCCAGCGACGACCCGTAGTCCACCAGGTCGCGGGAGACCCGCCAGCGCTGCTCGGGCGGGGTGAGCCGGGTGGTGGTGATCGGCTCGGCCCCCTCGGGCTCCTCGAACGCCCTGCCCCCGACCCCGTCGGGCACGCCGTTGGGGCGCACCGGCAGCGTCAGGGTGCTGGCGCCGGTGTGCACGCTCAGCAGCACCGGACGCGGCGGCGGCCAGGCCAGCGGCCAGTAGGACGTGGACAGCGACAGCCGGATGCGGTGGCCGGGCGGGAAGGCCTGTGCCACGCCGTTGAGCTGCACCGTGGCCCGGTAGCGGCGGCCCGGCTCCAGCGGCTCGGGCTCGTCGCGGCCGCCGGCCCGGGTGAGGTTCAGCAGCCCGTAGGTGACGCGGGTGGCGCGGCCGTCCGGGGCCACGTCCGACAGCCGGGCGGCCACCATCGCCACCGGTTCGCTCACCGACAGCTCCAGCTCCACCGTCGGCGCGCCGAGGATCTCCACCCGCTCGGTGAGCGGCTCGCTGTCGAAGACCATCGACCCGCCGTCCTCCTCGCGCTGGTCGTACGGCAGGTCCGGCGGCGCGTTGTACGAGGCCCACTTCCCGGCGAACTGGCCCACCGACAGCGGCGACTGCACCGTCAGCTCCGCCTCCTCGACGCGTTCGCCGGGCGCGCCGATCCGGTGCCGGCCCAGCGGGTGCGCCACCGGCCGGATGTTCGGGGACGGCCAGGCGGGCTCGCCCACCCAGCGGCCGGGCCGCTCCTCGTAGGAGGTGGACGGCGGGACGCTCTCCTGCATCCACGCCCGCAGCACGGGGGTGTCCATCACCCCGTTGTCGATCCCCTTGAGCCAGTGGTCCCACCAGCGCACCACCTCCTGGAGGTAGCCCACGGCGGGGCCGGGCTGCCCCAGGTGCGGGTACTTGTGCGACCACGGCCCGATCAGGCCCCTGCGGGGCACGTCCAGGTGCTCCAGCAGGCGCGTGACGGCGTTGGAGTAGCCGTCCGCCCAGCCGCTGGAGGCCAGCACCGGCACCCGCACGGCCGTGTAGTCCTCGCAGACCGAGGCGTGCCGCCAGTAGTCGTCGCGCCGCTGGTGGCGCAGCCACTCCAGCGCCCACGGCCGGGTGTTCTCCAGCCGCTCGTACCACATCTCGCGCCACCGCTCCCCCACCAGCGCCGGGTCCGGCGGGCAGGTGGCGTAGGCGAACATCGTGCCCGCCTCGGCGAGGTTGTCCGACAGCAGGCAGCCGCCCATGTAGTGCATGTCGTCCGAGTAGCGGTCGTCGGTGAAGGAGGAGATGACGACGGCCCGCAGGCTCGGCGGGCGGCGGGCGGCGACCTGGAGCGCGGCGAAGGCGCCCCAGGAGAGGCCCATCATTCCGGTGTTGCCGTCGCACCACGGCTGTTCGGCGAGCCAGGCCAGCACGTCCTCGGCGTCGGACTGCTCCACCTCCAGGTACTCGTCGCGCAGCACCCCCTCGGACTCGCCGGTGCCGCGCAGGTCCACGCGCACGCACGCGTAGCCGTGCCCGGCGATGTAGGGGTGGTGGATCGAGTCGCGCACGGAGGTCAGGTCGCGCTTGCGGTACGGGATGTACTCCAGTACCGCCGGCACCGGCTCACCGTCGGAGGAGACCGGGCGCCAGACGCGGGCCGACAGCCGGGTGCCGTCGGAGACGGGGATCCACAGGTGCTCCTCTTCCTTGACCGCGTACGGCAGGCTGGTCACATAACGCACGGCCGGTCCTGCTCCTCTCCCCGCCCGGTCAGGCGGACTTCCCGGCGGTCTTCCCGGCGGTCTCCTCGGCGGACTCCTCGGCGAACTCGAAGGGCAGCGACGCCACGCAGTGGTCGTACTTCCGCCGCATCTCCCCCTCGCTGTCGGCGCCGACGAAGATGTGCGCGAGCTCGTAGCTGTAGCTGTCCTGGCCCGGCATGTCGGACAGCCGCCGCCCCACCGACGGCTGGACCGCGACCTTCACGCCGGGCACCTCGCGCTCCAGCCGCTCGATCTCCTCGCGCGTCGGCACCCGCCGCACCAGGCCGTCGGTGAACTGCCGCAGGTACCACTTGGCGGCCACCTCGTAGGGGCCCTTCCGGTAGGGCAGTTGCGGGTCGCGGCCCAGCGCCAGGCTGAGCATGCAGTGGTGGTTGGGCACGCCGTCGACGAACTCGAACAGCTCGGCGTGGGACTGGGAGTGCCGCGGGTTGATCTCCAGCAGGCTGATCTCGTCCCTCGCCGCGTCGTAGAAGTACTCGATGCTGAACGTCGCCCAGTCCAGCCCGATCCGCTCGATCACCCGCCGGGAGACGTCCTTCAGTCGCAGCACCACCGGCTCGGGCAGGGCGGAGGGGTACTGGTGGCGCATGAAGCAGGGCGTGCCGGGATAGTTGATGGAGTCCAGCACCCCGTAGACGGTGACCTCGCCGTCGTACACATAGCCCTCGACCGCGGCCTGCACCCCCGACAGCGCCTCCTCGGCCAGGCACGCCCGGCCGCCCGCCCCGGCGACCTCCGGCGGCAGGTCGAGCCGGTCCAGGATGAACTCGAAGGGCCGGCCGATGCGGTCGACGCCCTCCCGTATCCGGGCCACCGCCCGCCGGAACTCCTCCTCGTCCGCCACGCCGAAGGCCAGTTCCGAGGAGTAGGACTTGACCGGCTTGAGCCACATCGGGAAGCGCAGGCCCTCGGGCGGCCCGTGATCACCGTCGAGGTCCACCAGCGAGAACCGCGGGTGCTCCTCGATCACCTCGCGCTGCACCAGGCGGCTCCAGTACTTGTGCTCGCACTTGACCACCGACTCCAGGCTCGTGGCGCGCGTCCCGTAGCGCTCGGCCAGGATCGGCACCAGCGTGCTGACGGGGAAGTCCCAGTAGCCGACGATGGCGTCGATGCTGCCGTCGAACGCGTCCAGTTCCCGCTGGGCCTTGCGCAGCAGGTCCGCCACGGGGATCTCGCCGTGCTGGAGTTCCTCGATGCCCAGCAGGGGGTGGAACCGGTAGTCCACCGCCTGCGGCACATCGCGCAGCGCCCCCAGGTTCTTCTCGTCCAGTCCGATGACGAACACGTTCGCCTGACCCACTGTCGACTCCCTCGTGCCGTTGGTCGTGCTGTTCGATCACGAGTCCTTCCGGCTACCCGAGGGCCCGAGTGAGCATTCCCCCACATGGGGTGACCGGGGGCGAAAGGGACGAAGCGGTGACAGGGTGGTGAAGGCGCGGTGGAGGAGAGGGCGGCGGGGCCGGCAGGCGCGCTGCCCGCCGGCCCCCGGGCCCGTCACCAGCGGTGGTGGACCTGCGCCCGGATCCGCCGGTCGTACAGGTCGGCCACCGCGTCCAGCGTCTCGCGCGGCAGCGGCGGCAGCGCGGCGGCCTCCGCGTTCGACCGCGCCTGCTGCGGCGACCGCGCCCCCGGGATCACCGAGGTCACGCCCGGCTGCTGGATGATCCAGCGCAGCGCCGTCTGCGCGGGACTGGCGCCCTCCGGGGCCAGGTCCGCGAACTCCGCCGCCGCCTCCAGACCGGTCTCGAAGTCCACGCCCGAGAACGTCTCGCCCTGGTCGAAGGCCTCGCCGTGGCGGTTGAACGTCCGGTGGTCGTCCGGCGGGAACACCGTCTCGCGGGTGTACCGGCCCGACAGCAGGCCGGAGGCCAGCGGCACCCGGGCGATGATGCCCACCCCCGCCCCGGCCGCCGCCGGAAGCACCTCCTCAAGGGGCTTGAGCCGGAACGGGTTGAGGATGATCTGCACGCTCGCCGTCCCCGGCCGCGCGATCGCCGTCAGCGCCTCCGCGCAGGTCTCCACGCTCACCCCGTACGCCGCGATCCGCCCCTCGGCCACCAGCGTGTCCAGGGCGTCGAACACCTCGTCCGAGGAGAACACCGGCGTCGGCGGGCAGTGAAGCTGCACCAGGTCCAGGGTGTCCACGCCCAGGTTGGCGCGGGAACGGTCCGTCCAGGCGCGGAAGTTCTCCAGCGTGTAGTGCTCCGGCCGCTGCTCCACCCGGCGGCCCATCTTCGTCGCCACGAACACGTCCGCGTCCGGGCGCTCCCGCAGGAACCGGCCGATCAGCCGCTCGCTGCGGCCGTCCCCGTACACGTCCGCCGTGTCGAAGAACGTGACGCCGCTCTCCACGGCCGCGTCCAGCACCGCCAGGGCGTCCTCCTCGCGCACCCGGCCCCAGTCGGCACCCAACTGCCAGGTGCCCAGCCCCACGACGGACACCTC
>NZ_DASQNP010000216.1:0-13336 GCF_035644915.1 Streptomyces sp. | reverse complement strand
CAGGAGGTGTCCCTGGGCTATCCGCGGGAGTGGCTGCGGCGGGCGGGCGTCCCCGGCGGGCCGCGGGAGGTCGTCCTCCCCCGGACGCACTCCGGGGGCACGGCCTGAGCGGCGGGCGGGTGCCCCGGCGGACGCGGCGGGGCCGCGGGGCCGGGTGCCCCGCGGTCCCGGGCGTTCGGGACGGCTCAGTAGGGGCCGTTGACGTTGTCGATCGATCCGTAGCGGTCGGCGGCGTAGTTGCAGGCCGCGACGATGTTGGCCACCGGGTCGTACTGGCTCTTCGCCGTGCCGGGGACGTGGTAGGCGTCGAAGGTCGGCTTGATCACCTGGAGCAGGCCGATGGAGGGGGTGCCGCGCCGGGCGTTGGCGTCCCAGGTGTTGACGGCGTTCGGGTTGCCGCCCGACTCCCTCATGACGTTGCGGTGGATGCCCTCGTAGGTGCCGGGGATGCCGTTGGCCCGCATGATGTCCAGGGCCTCGCGGATCCAGCCGTCCAGGTTGTCCGGGTAGGACCGCGGGGCGGCGCTCCGGGAGGAGTCCGCGGAGGACTGCGCGGCGGCCGGCCGGGCCGCCGTCCGGTCCGCGTCTCGGCTCGGCCGCTCGCCGCCGGACCGCTCGGTGGCGAGGGTGAGCTTCTGGCCGGGGAAGATCAGGTCGGGGTCGTCGCCCACGGTCTCCCGGTTGGCCTCGTAGACCGCCGCCCAGCCGCCCTCGATGCCGTGGCCGGTGGCGATCCCGTGCAGCGTGTCACCGCTGACGACGGTGTAGGAGTCCGCGGCGGCGGGCTTCCGCTCCGCCGTGGCTCCGGTCTTGGCACCGGCCTTGGCCTCGGCCTTGGGCTCCGCCTGTACGGCGGGTACGGGAGTCGCGTTCGCGCTGCCCGCGGCGAGCAGCGGAGCGGCCACGCCCGCACCGCCGGCCGTGAGGGCCAGGGAAATGCGGGAGAATTGACGGGGAATCAGGGATGTGCGCGGACGTCGGTGGCGACCACGAGACATGGGGGTGTCCTCTCCTACGCCTGCGAGGTTAGCTGTCGGATTCGGGCTGGAGTTGCCCGGCCATGTCCCGCCGCGTCAGGGGACGTCGGGAAATGGCTTCACCCCAAGCCGGGCTCGCGGAATGCGCGGCACGGCACGTATTCGGTTTCCCCGCTCCTGCCGCGTCCGGATACCGCCTCTCCGCCGGCCGGGCGGCAGGACTCGGCGTTCCGGCGGCGGAGCCTCCGTCAGGGGGACGGAGGCCAGGTCACATAAACACAACCCATTCACGAAGGCAAGACTTGGTAAAGCCGGCGCGGCCGCCCTTCGTCACCGAGCCGGAAAATCCGGCCACGGTGCGCACCGGATCTCCTCCCGCTCCCGGAAGTCCGGAAACTCCCCAGGGCGAGTCAGAACGCCGTGGAACTCGGGAAATCGGGGACGCAGCAAAAAGGCGATCTTTGCGGCGGACACCGGCGGGCACGGAGATGTGATTCCCGGCACACCGGCCGCGGGTTCCTCCCCACACCATCCCATTCCTAACCCAACAGATTTCTCCGGCAAAGCACCACCAAAAGGCACGCTCCGGGACCATTTCCGGCGTATTCCCCGCCCCGTCGGCGGATACCGCACCGGGCCGGACGGACGGCGACCGGGCCGGCGCACCGACGGGCGGGAACAAGTCCGTTGAACAGGAAGGCAGTTGGCGTTCTCGTTCTTCTGATCGGCCGTCTGTTCTCTGATAACTTCGGAATCCGCCGCACCGGCCCGGCCGCGGCGGCCGTCCGGCCTCGCCCGCGTCACGCCGGCCCTCTCCTCGCGCACGAACAGGAGCCCCCATGACCGACTCCGCGGCCGCCGACCGCCCCGCCATCGACACGAGCGTGCCGCACTCGGCCCGGATCTGGAACTACTGGCTGGGCGGCAAGAACTACTACGAGGTCGACCGGATCGCCGGGGACGAGTACCGCGAGACCTTTCCCGGCATCGTGGACATGGCCCGCGCCTCGCGGGGCTTCCTCGTCCGCGCCGTGACCCACCTGGCCGGTGAGGCGGGCGTCCGCCAGTTCCTGGACATCGGCACCGGTCTGCCGACCGCCGACAACACCCACGAGGTCGCCCAGCGCGTCGCCCCCGAGGCGCGGATCGTCTACGTCGACAACGACCCCCTGGTGCTGGCGCACGCCCGCGCCCTGCTCACCTCCACTCCCGAAGGGGTCACCCAGTACATCGACGCCGACGTCCGCCGGCCCGACGCCATCCTGGCCCAGGCGGCGCAGACCCTGGACCTCGACGAGCCCGTCGCGCTGATGCTGATGGGCATACTCGGCCACATCCCCGACTACGCCGAGGCCCGCTCGATCGTGGAGCGGCTGCTGGAGGCCCTGCCGTCGGGCAGCCACCTGGTGCTCTACGACGGCACCGACACCGACGAGGCGCTGGCCAAGGCGCAGCAGAACTACGACGAGGGAGGCTCGGAGCCGTACCGGCTGCGCAGTCCCGAGCAGATCGCCGGCTTCTTCGACGGTCTGGAACTGCTCGACCCCGGCGTGGTGTCCACCTCCCGGTGGCGCCCCGAGGAGACCTCCGCCGGGCTGCCCGCCGAGGTGAAGACGTACGGCGGCGTGGGCCGCAAGCCGTAGGGGGCCGCGCGGGCGCGCCCTCTCCGGCCCGCGGCCGGGTCAGCGGGCGGCCGGCTCGTACGCCGCTCCAGTGGGCACCTCCCCGGGGCCGCCGCGGCGGATCGGGGTGCATGCGCTCGGCAGCGGGGTCCATCAGCCGCCGCACCGGTCGCAGCAGCGGCACGTCGGACTCGGCGTGGTCGTGGGTCGGCACGCACAGCGCCGTACGGCCGTCGACCCGCATCGACGGCAGGTAGCGGTGCGGCCGGTCGACGGTTGCGCGGAGGCGCCCGCCGGCGGGGCCCGGCGGACCGCCTCCCCGTGCCGGGACCGTGGCCCCGGCACGGGGAGAGGCGCGGACGCCGCCGTCCGGCTCAGCGGGTGACGACCGTGTCCGCCACGGCCGCGCCGTCGGAGGCGGGCGGGTCGTCGAGCAGCTTCTTCTCCAGGGCGATCCGTTCGGCCTCCGTCGGGTCGCTGCCGAGGGAGTCGATCAGGGTGTCGCGCGCCGCGCTGCCCTCGGGCCGCACCAGCCCGACGACGACGTACAGCACCAGGGAGGTGAGCACCGGCAGGCCGACGTTCACGGTCTGGGTGGCGTCCTCCACGCCCCAGTAGAGGTACGCCCAGACCGCCAGGCCGCCGGCCCAGGAGACGAGCGCCGCGAGCGGGCCGTGGCGCCGGAACCAGGGCAGCAGGCCGAGCATCAGCGGGATGGAGATCGGTCCCATGGTGGCGGCGACGATGCTCACCACGACGGTCATGATGAAGCCGTCCGGGTCGGCGAAGAGGGCGAAGGACATGCTGACCGTGACGAAGGCGACCGTGGTGATCCGCGCGAACAGCAGTTGTCCGGCCTGCGTCAGCCGCCGTACGCGCGGGACGAGCACCGGGGCGAGGTCGCGGGTGATGACGGCGGTGATGACGTTGGAGTCGGAGGCGACCATGGCCATGGTGTGGGAGAAGAACCCGGCCAGGAGCAGTCCGATGATGCCCGCGGGCAGCAGTTCCTGGGCGAGCCGGATGTAGGACTCCTCGCCGTTGTCGATGCCGGGCACGACGAGCGGGGCGGCGATCATCGGCACGAAGAGGATGAACGGCCACACGATCCACAGGAAGCTGGAGAGCAGCGCGGACTTCCTGGCGCGGGAGCCGGAGGGCGCGGCCATGTAGCGCTGCGCCAGGTTCCACATGCCGCCGTTGTACTCGAAGGTCTTCACCAGCAGGAACGCCATGACCAGCCCGGTGGTGACCGGACCGCTGACCGGGTCGCCGTGGCCGTCCGGCAGGTCGCCCCACATCGTCCAGAGCGTGGCCACGCCGTCGAGGTGGGCGAAGAGCGCGAAGAGCATCGCGAATCCGGCGACGCCCTGGATGACGAACTGGCCGAAGTCGGTGAGGACATCGGCCCACAGGCCGCCGAAGGCCATGTAGCACATGGTGCAGATGCCGGTCAGGGTGATGCCCCACACCAGCGGGATGTCGGCGAAGCCCTGGAGGAGCAGGGCGATGGCGACCCACTTGGCGGCGATGTCGACGACCTTGAGGACGGCACCGCTGTAGGCGAGGACCTGCTGGGTGGGCAGGTCGTAGCGGACGGCGAGGTAGGCGAGCGGCGAGTTCACGCCGTGCTTGGCGCGCAGCCGGTTCCAGCGGGCGGCGAAGAGGAAGGCGCCGACGCCGATGCCGAGCCCGATGGTGAGGGGCCACCAGAAGTAGACGGTGACGCCGTGGTCGTACGCGACGGCCGCGAAGGTCACGAACATGATCGCGCTGTAGCCGGACATGTGGTGCGAGATGCCGGAGAGCCACCACGGTATGCGGCCACGGGCCGTGAAGAAGTCGGCGATGGTGTGGATGCGCTTCCTCGACCAGAGGCCGATGCCTAACATCACGAGGAAGTAAGCACCCAGAACGATCCAGTCCAGTGTGGCCACAACAGCTCCCTGCTTTCACATATGTGAACTACCATCAGGGCTATGAATGGGTGCCGTCACAGTAGAAGCGCCTCAGGGGGGCGTCAATACGCGGGAAACACCGTCGTGCAAAGGATCGGGAAGACAACTGCCCCGGCGGCCCCGTTCAAAGTCGTGAACAGGACCCTGCCGCCTCAGGCGCCGTGCGGGCGCTCCCCGTCCGCCCGGGCGTCCTCCGCCAGCAGGGCGAGCCCGCGCTCGACGAGGGCGGCCAGTTCCTCGACGTGCGCGGCGGCCGGCTCGCTCAGCGGCGGCCGCACCCCGCCCACGTCCAGGCCGCGCAGCCGCACACCGGCCTTGACGAGCGAGACCGCGTAGCCGCGCCCCTTGTCCCGCAGCTCCACCAGGGGGCGGTAGAACCCGTCCAGCAGGCGGCGCACCGTCGCCTCGTCGCCTCCGGCGAGGGCCCGGTGGAAGGCGACGGCGATCTCCGGGACGAAGCAGAAGGCGGCCGAGGAGTAGAGGGTGACCCCGATGCCCCGGTAGGCGGGGCTGGTGAGTTCGGCGGTGGGCAGCCCGTTGAAGTACAGGAACTCCCCGCCGGGTTCCGCGGTGCGCACGGCGCTGACGATCCGCTGCATCAGGTCCAGGTCCCCGACCCCGTCCTTCAGCCCGACGATCCTGGGGTGCCGGGCGAGTTGGGCCACGGTCGCGGGAGCGAGGACGGCGTTGTCCCGCTGGTAGACGACGACGTCCAGCCCGGTGGCGTCGGCGAGGGCGGTGTAGTGCCTGCGCAGCCCCTCCTGGTCGGGCACGACCAGGTAGGGGGGCAGGGCGAGCAGGCCGTCGGCGCCCTCCTCCTCCGCGGCACGGGCGTACTGGACGGCGAGGGCGGTGCCGTAGCCGGCGCCCGCGACCACCGGCACCCTCCCCGCGGCCTCCGCCACCGCGGCCGAGACGCACGCGCGGAACTCCTCCGGTGTCAGGGCGTGGAACTCGCCGGTGCCGCAGCAGGCGAAGACGGCGGCGGCGCCGGCGTCGATGCCGCCCCGCACATGCGCACGGAAGGTGTCGAGGTCGACGGAGCCGTCCGGCCCGTACGCGGTGACGGGGAAGAAGAGCAGGCCGTCGAGGCGAGCGGCGAGAAGGGACGAGGTCACGGCACTCCCTGGGCGTGCGGCACGGCGTGGAATACACAGTGCTGACCGATGTTTACATTTATGAACATGGCCACGGTAGGGCAGCACTCTGGCACGGTCAAGGAATCCGTCCCGCGGAACCCGCCGTCAACGGCTGGAACAGGACACGGAGCGACTCCTCCGCGAACCCTTGACGGCGCTCCGAAGACTCCTTAGCGTCCCCACAGATGTGAATTCCGTCCACGCATACGACCTCCGCGGAGTATGCGCGCCGGACCGTACCGGTCCCCTTCTTCTTCCGCACCGAGGAGATCGCCCATGCCCGTTCCCCGTACCGTCCTGCTCACCGGCGCCGCGGGCGGCCTCGGCACCCTGATGCGGTCGCTGCTGCCCTCCTACGGGTATGCCCTGCGGCTCTTCGACGTCGCCCCCGTCCGGCCGCTCCCCGGGGCGGAGGGGCGGCCGGAGGGCGCCGGGGAGGAGGTGATCACCGCCGACCTCGCGGACCGGGCGGCGGTGCGCGAGGCCGTGCGGGGCGTGGACGCCGTCCTCCACCTCGCCGGGATCTCCCTCGAAGCCTCCTTCGAGAAGATCCTGCGGGCGAACATCGAGGGCACCTACCACCTCTACGAGGCGGTCCGCGAGGAGGGCGTCGGACGCGTCGTCTTCGCCTCCAGCAACCACGTCGTCGGCTACACCCCGCGCCCGCGCGAGGGGGATCCGCTGATCCCCGTCGACACCCCCCGCCGCCCCGACACCTTCTACGGCCTGTCCAAGTCGTTCGGCGAGGACCTGGCCCAGCTCTACTGGGACCGGCACGGCATCGAGACCGTCTCCGTCCGCATCGGCTCCTGCTTCCCCGAGCCCACCACGGTGCGGATGCTCTCGGTGTGGATGAGCCCGGCCGACGGCGCCCGGCTCTTCCACGCCGCGCTGACCGCCGAGGGGGTCGGCCACACCGTCGTCTACGGCTCCTCGGCCAACACCCGGCTGTGGTGGGACCTCTCCTCGGCGCGGGCCCTGGGCTACGAACCGCAGGACGACTCCGAGCCGTACGCGGCGAAACTCATCGCCGAACAGGGCGAACTCGACCCGGACAACCCGGAACACGCCTGCCTGGGCGGCCACTTCACCACCAACCCGCCGATCTGGCCGCACTGACGCCGCACCGGCGCCGCACCGGCACGGCGCCGGCGGTCCCCGCCCGGTGCGCCCCGGCCGCGGCGGGGCCCTCCTCACCGTTCCCGGGCGGGGACCGGCGGCGCGCCGTCCCCGGCCACCCGACCGTCCCGCAGTTCGAACACCCGGTCCGCGCGCTCCAGCACCTCGCCGTCGTGCGTGGTCATCAGGACGGTGCCGCCCTCGGCGTCCACCACGGCCCGCAGCAGGTCCATCACCCGCTCGCGGTTCCGCGCGTCCAACTGGCCCGTCGGCTCGTCCGCGATCAGCAGTGCCGGCCGGTTGGCCAGCGCGCGGGCGATCGCCACCCGCTGCTGCTGGCCGCCGGAGAGTTCCCCGGGCCGCTGCGCGGCGTGCTCCCGCAGGCCGACGAGGGAGAGCAGGAGGTCCACCCGCTCCTCGCGTTCGCGCCAGGGGACCCGGCGCAGCCGCAGCGGGACGCCCACGTTCTCGGCCGCGGTCAGGGTGGGGATGAGGCCGAAGGTCTGGAAGACGAACCCGATGCGGTCGCGGCGGAGGGCCAGCAGCCGCCTCTCGCCGAGCCCGGCCAGGTCGGCGCCGTCCACCACGACCCGGCCGGCGTCGGGCCGGTCCAGGCCGCCGATCAGGTTCAGCAGCGTCGTCTTCCCCGCGCCGGACCGCCCCCGGACGGCCACGAGTTCGCCCCGGGGGACCTCGAAGGTCACGCCGCGCAGGGCGGGCACGGCCGCCGGCCCGCTGCCGTAGGTGCGGGCCAGGTCCCGGACGGCGACCATCGCCCGTGCTCCCGTGCACCCCTCCCCGCCCCGTGCGGGCGCCCCGGCGCCGGCCGGCGGCGTCTTCGGCGTGTCCGGCATGTCGCCCCCCTTCCGCGCGGCCGTCCCCCTACGCGTCATGGGAGTCGTCCCGGTGGACGGTGATGTGGTCCGGTTGCAGTGCGACCCGGGCCCGGTCGCGGATCGCGAGCCTCTCGGTGAACTCGGCCGGCAGTTGCAGACGGCCGGCCCGGTCGACCGTGACGTACTCCTGGGCCACGACGACCTCGTCCCCCCGCTCGTCGCGTGCCGCGCGGCGCAGCACCTCCGAGGACGTCCGTCCGTCGCGGATGGAGACCGTGCGGCGGACGGCCGAGGCCACCGACGCGTCGTGCGTGACGACCAGGACGGTGGTGCCCAGGTGCTCGTTCACCGTCCGCAGGGCCGTGAGGATCTCGTCCGCCGCCTGCGAGTCCAGTTCGCCGGTCGGTTCGTCCGCCAGGAGCAGCGCGGGGGCGTTGGCCAGCGCCACGGCGATGGCCGCGCGCTGCTGCTCGCCTCCCGACATCCTCTCCGGCACGCGGTCGTGGCAGTGGCCGACGCCGAGCAGGTCCAGCAGGTCCCGCACCCGGGCGGCCCGCTGCCGCCGCGGTATCCGGCCGCCGCCCAGTTGCATCGGCAGGGAGACGTTCTGGGCCGCCGTGAGGAAGGGCAGCAGGTTGCGGGCCGCCTGCTGCCAGACGAACCCCACCACCTCACGCCGGTAGCGCAGCCGGGCGGCCGCGTCCATCGCCACCAGGTCGAAACCGGCGACCGCGGCGGCGCCCGCCGACGGCGTGTCGAGTCCGGCCAGGACGTTCAGCAGCGTGGACTTGCCGCTGCCGGACGCCCCGACGAGTGCCGTCAACTCCCCCTCCCCGACCAGCAGATCGAGCCCCTGCAGGGCCTGGACCTCGACACCGTCCGCGGTGAAGATGCGCACCAGCCGGTCGCAGACGACCAGCGCGTCCCGTCCGGAGCCGCCGTGTGCGGCGCGGTGCTCCGGCGCGGCCGGGCCCGCCGGCGCCGTCGATCGCCTCATTCCCGCTCCCCCGTCCTCAACCGGTTCCCCTCGTCGCGCACGTCGCGCGCGCCGCTCAGCCAGGCTTGCACGGCCACGACCCCGCAGGCCAGGGCGAGCAGGGCCAGCGGAGGCCACACCAGCGCCCCCGCGTCGGGCGTCAGCACCGCGCGTACGGCCTGCCCGCCGGAGGCACGGGCCTGCGCGGTGAAGGCCAGGGGCGTCAGGTCCACGCCGGGACGCAGCAGCGACACGGCCGCGAGGGCGGTCCCCGCACCGCCCAGCACGCCGAGCGCCACCGGGGGAAGCGTCTCGGCCCCCACCAGGGCACGGCCCTGGCCCCGGCCCAGTCCCAGCGTCCGCAGCCGTGCCAGGACCGTCCGGCGCTCCGGCGCCGATCCCAGCAGCGACAGCAGCAGCGCGAGCGCGCCGTAGCCGGCGCCGGCGGCGACGGCGGCCCCGTAGACCCGCCGGGTGCCGTCCTGCAGCGGGCCGGCGCCGTAGCCGGCCTCCGTGCGGGAGCGCAGGGTCACCGTGAGGTCCTCCGCGGCGCCGCGGGCCTCGGCCGTCAGGGCACGGCCGTCGAGCCCGGAGCCGCTCACCAGCAGCACGGTGGGGCGCGACGTGTCGCCGCCGCGCTCCGCGCGGGCCGCCGCGGTCAGCGCGTCGGCCGACACGACGGCGAACTCCCCCGGGACGGCGGGGGTCTCACCGCGGACGGCGACGGCACGGATGCGCGCGGGACCGCGGTCGGCCTCGACGAGGACCGTCCCGTCGCCGAGTTCCTCGGCCAGCCCCGGCGAGACGACCGCGGGGAGCGGACCGCCGCCCGGGGCGCGGTCCAGCGCCGCGGCGGGGAAGGGCGCGCCGCCGTCGAGGCCGGTCCGGTCGGCCAGGCGCGCGTAGGAACGCGGTTCGACGGCGAGCAGCGTGAAGGGCCGTGATGTGACGCCGCTCAGGATCCGTCCCTCCTCGCGCCGCACGGCGGTCGTGTCGCTCACCCCCGCCACCCGGCGGATCCGCTCCTCCAGTCCGCCGGGCAGCGTGGTCGCCGCCTCCACCCGCGCGTCGGCGCCGACCTCCACCACCGCGGCCCGGGCGCGGGCGGCGGCGGCGCCGGCCAGCACCGAGCCGCCGAACGAGGTCACGGTCAGCGCCACCAGCACGGCCAGCAGCGGCAGTACGGAGACGGACGGGGCGCGGCCGAGACGGGCCAGCGCGAGCGGGACGACGACTCCCCGCAGCCGGACCGCCGGACGTGCCAGCAGCCGCAGCGGCAGCGGGTACGCCCGCAGCAGCACCAGCGCGGCCACCACCGCCAGCAGCACCGGCACGGCCGCGGTCAGCGGATCGGCCTCGGCCGTGCCGCGCCGCCGCAGGGCGACCAGCCCGCCCACCGCCAGTGCGACGACCGTGAGTTCCACGACCGTACGGCGCCGGGACGGGCGCGCGGCGGCGACGTCGTCACGGACGGGCGGACGCGGCCGGCGGTGGGCCGCCGCCGCCAGCACGGGCAGCGTCAGACACGCCGGTACGGCCGCCGCCGCGCCCAGCGCCAGCGACGCCGCGCTCCGCGGGGCCGGCACCCACCACAGGGCGCACGCGGTGCCCACCGCGGCGGCGGGGACCGCGACGGCCGCCGTCTCCCCCAGCAGGCGGAGCCCGATGCCGGGCAGGCTCCCGCCCCGGGCGCGCAGCAGTGCCAGCTCCGCCCGCCGGCCGGCGGCCGCCAGCGCTCCGGCCATCACCAGGACCACCGCGGCGGCGGCGCCGACGCCGACGGCGGCGATCAGGACGAGCGACCGGGCGGTGCGGCGCTCCCCGTCGAAGGCGTCGAGCAGCACGACGAGGCCGTCGGCGGCCACCTCGGGGTCGGCCACGGGCGAGCGGTCCCGCACCCGCACCGCGTCCGGGCCGGTGGTCAGGGAGGCCAGCGCCGACCGCAGCGCGGGGACGTCCGCCGCCGTGAGGGCGCCGGTGCGCACCGGGTGGTGCCAGAAGGCCACGGCGCCGCCGTCGCAGCGCGGCAGCACCGCGCGGGCGCCGCTGTCGATCAGCGCGGAGAAGTGCCAGTACCGCGGGGGAGGGACCTGGTCGGACACGGTCCGCAGGCTGGGTTCCAGCAGGTCGGGCTGGGCCCTCCAGTGGGCGGCGTCGCGGTCGCGGGGGGCGACGAGTCCGCTGACGCGCACCGTCATCCGCCTGCCGGTGACGTCCGGGAAGCGGACGGTGGAGCCGACCGTGAGGTTCATGACCTCCGCGGTGCGGGTGGTGACCACGGCTTCGACGGTGTCGTCGCGGACGTCCGGCGACGGCGGGCGGCCGGAGACCAGCCGCACGTGCTCGTCCTCGGCCAGCGGCTGGGTGAGGAGGGTCAGGTGCGGGTCCAGACCCGACGGCCGGGACAGGCCGCGGCCGGACACCGGTACCGGGGTGCTGGTGCGGATCCCGGCCACGGTCTCGTCCCGGTCCAGTGCCAGCGGCGGGCGGGCGGCGTCCCGCAGCACCCGCACGGCGGCCCGGAGCTCCGCCGGGGAGGGGACGGGCACCCGGTCGGTCCCGGGCGCCGCCCCCGGCAGGACGTCCGCGGTGACCGTGACGCCGCGCTGGTCCGGCGGTGTCCCGGCGAGCGCGTGCCGCAGCGCGCCGTTCTCGTGGGCCTCGACCTGCCGCGGTACGGCGGCCGCCAGGAACGCGGTCACCGCGACCAGCAGGCCCAGGGCCAGGGCACCGCCCGCCGACGCCCGCAGCCGGGTGCGGACCCAGGGCGCGGCCGTTCCCCCCGGCGCACGGGGGGTGCCGTCCGCGGTCGTCCGGGCCGTCCCCGGCCGCCTGGTCGTCGCCATGTCACTCCTTCGGCATCCGCAGTGCGGCGGCGGGGTGCCCGCGACGCGCGGCGACGGCCGCGGACACCACCGCCGGCACGGCCACCACGACGGCCGCCAGGGCGGCGGCGAGGCCGGCGGGGAAGACCACGCTCACGCCGGGCTCGGGAGGGGACGCCGCCGGGGTCACCGTGGTCAGCGGCACGACGAGGTGGGTCAGCACGACCCCCAGCGGCGCCCCCAGACCGACGGCCGCGACCACCAGGAGGCCCTGTTCGGCGGCGGTCGCGGCGACGATCCGCACCCGGGGGGCGCCCAGGGCGCGCAGGACGGCGTTGTCGTCGGCGCGTTCGCGCAGGGACCCGACCGTGACCACCGCGAACCCGGCCGCGGCGAGGACGGCTGCGGTGAGCGCGACGGCCGGCAGCGACGAGCGGGGGCCGGCCCCCAGCGGATCGGTGGCCAGTTCCCGGGCCCGTTCGTCCCGGACGAGCACCGAGGCGCCGTCCGGTCCGGCGCGCAGGGCCCCGGCCGCCCGCCCGGCCTGTCCCGGCTCGGCGGCCAGCCACCACTCGCCGGGTTGCAGCGGTGGGGCGGACCGGGCCAGCAGGGCGTCCTCCAGGGCGCCGAGGTCCATCAGCAGGGCTCCTCCCCCAGTGTCTCCCCCGGCGTCCGCACCGTTCAGGGGTGTGGTGGGCAGGCCGCGCACCGCGCCGGTGATGCGCACCTCCACGGTGGTGCCGGCGAGGTCGACGGTGGTCGTGTCGCCCACCCCGGTCCCGTTGGCCCGCAGGAAGGCGTCGGTGGCGACGGCCGCGGGCCGCGGGCGGGAGGCGTCGGCGGCGTACAGGGTCAGCTCGCCGCGGTTGGGGTCGCGGTCCGGCGCGGGGGGTGGTTCCGCCCCGCTGCCGTAGCGCACGTCGAGCGCGTTCCCGCCGCGGGCCGGGTCGGTGGTGCGGGCGCGGGCCTCCGTGTAGCCCCGGTCCGGTGCGTGCCGGAAGCCGGGGTCCTCGATCCGTGCCCGTGCCTTCCAGGCCGCGTCCGCGGGCACGTCCACCGCGGCCGTGCCGCCGTCCCCGGTCACGGCCCGCAGCCCGGTGACGGTCAGCCGCAGGTCCAGGGGGTGGCGCGGCAGGGGGTGACCGGCCGTCAGGCGCGTCAGGCGCAGGGGTGCGGCGGGGGCGCCCGCGGGGCCGGCCGCGTCCGCGAAGTCCGCCTCCAGCACGTGGGGTTCGCCGTCGGCCGGCAGGTCGCCCAGGGCGAACGCGTGGGGCACGCCGTACCGGTCCTCGACGACGGCGCTCAGCTCCTCCCGCAGCCCGCCGGCGCCGTCCCGGCCGCCGTCGCCACCGGCGGCCCGCAGCCGGACGGTGACGCGCAACTGCCGGGTGCCGACGGGCAGGAGCAGGCCGGAGCGCTGCCGGAACCCGGAGTGCAGCGGCGCGAACAGCGTCTGTGCGGGGCGGTCCGCGAGGTCCCCGCGCAGCCGTACGATGCCGGCCGCCCGGGTGGTGTCCATGGCCAGCACGGTCGCCGGGCGGCCCGCGGGCAGCACCACCCGCTCGCGTACCACGGGCGTGAGCGAGGCGATTCCGGGCACCTCGCCGTACGCGCCGCCCCGCCCGAACCGGGGGATCTCTCCCCCGGTGACCCGCAGGTCGGCGCCCACGGCGTAGTCGGCCTGGTCCCGCTGCGACCGGTCCCAGCTCGCGCCCTGCCCGGCGGCGAGCGTGGCCGTGGCCGTGGCCAGGACGCCCAGCAGCAGGGGCCCCGCGAAACGTCCGGTGCGCCGCGACAGTTGCCAGTGGGCGCAGGCCAGGACGATTCCCCGGCCGCGGTCGGCCGCCCACCGGGTGGCCGCCACCGCCGGCGGCAGCAGACGGA
>NZ_DASQNP010000215.1:0-35126 GCF_035644915.1 Streptomyces sp. | reverse complement strand
GGCGCGTCCTGCCGGAGCTGCTGCCGACCCTGTTCGCGGCCGTCACCGTGGCGCACCTGCTGAACCACACCAGCGGATTACCGGACCACGGGGTGCCGTCGCGGCATTCCCGGCAGCAGTCGAGAGTGTGCAGCGACAGGTGGCGACGATCAGTAAGGGGGCGTCCCGGCCGGGTCGTCACTCGTCTGCGGCCGCCGGTATCCGCTTGGCTGTGCGGTGAACACGTGCCGGCCGACTGGTCGGGGCCGGGTGTAGACCAGGTGTTGGACACTGGCCAGACCGGCTTCGAAGGACAGCAGGCCGACAGCGAAGAAGAGCCGCCAGACAGCCACCGTCTGGTACCCGACCAGCGCGGTGGCCTGTTCGCGGTTCTGCTCCAGGTTGGCCAACCAACCCCGGAGCGTGGGCACGAAGTGCTCCCGGAGGTTCTCCACGTCGAGCAGTTCCAGACCGGAACGTTCGGCGAGCAGCGCGCTGCGGCCGACCGTTCCGAGACGGAGGTCCGGGTGCGGGTACCGGAGCATGAACGGGCTGCGCATCAGCTCCCGCCCGTTCGGCAGCACGCACAGCTCGTGGCTGAGCACGCGGCCGCCCGGCACCACCAGCCGGGCCAGGGCGGCTGCGTGTTCACGCTGGCCGGACCGGGACAGGTGGTGAGTCATCTCGATACTGGCCACTGCGTCGAACGGACCGTCCTGGACCGCCCGGTAATCCTGCAGCCGCACCTGGACCCTGTTCTCCAGACCCGCTTCCTCGATCCGCTGCGAGGCCAGTCGAGCCTGGTTCCGGGCGAGGGTGACGCCCACCCCTTCCACGCCGTAGTGCCGCGCCGCGTGCAGGAGCAGGCTGCCCCAACCGCAGCCGAGGTCCAGCAACCGCATGCCCGGCCGCAGGTCGAGCTTGCGGCAGACCAGGTCGAGTTTGGCCCGCTGGGCCTCGGCCAGCCCGTAGCCGGTCTGCTCACCGCCGGGCCAGTACGCGCAGGAGTAGACCATGGGCGCCCCCAGCACCAGCCGGTAGAACTCGTCACCCACGTCGTAGTGGTGCCGGACGGCACGGGCCCCGCGGTACCGGCGGACCTCGGCCGAGGGCCTGGCGACGGGAGGGCCGAGAATCCTGCGGTCCAGCCCGGTCCGCAGACTCGCCAGCGCGGCGCTCCCCAGGTCCGGCCACGATGCCCCCAGCACGGAGCCCAGCTGCCGCATGACGGCGACGAGGTCACCTTCGATGTCGCAGTCACCGGCTACGAACGCGCGGGCGGCACCGAGCTGGCCGGGTCGCCAGAGCATCCGGCGTACCGCCCGGGGATCGCGCAGCACCAGCGTCGAACCGGACCCGGCTCCGGCCGTGCTGCCGTCCCAGGCGCGAATGCCGAACTCGAGCGGGGTGCCCACCGCGTGTTCCACGAAAGCAGCGACCTGCTGGGCAACGCCTGGGAAGCCTTTACCCCTCACGGTTCCTCCGAACGTCGTCGGCGGACGGGGACCGGCACCATGTCCGGTGACAACTCCCCATCACGGAAAGCCGATTGTCGCCGGGCGGCGGTTATAAGCGATGATCCTCGGATCAATTTCACACGAATGGGTTATTGATCCAAAACGCTTTAGGTTCGGCTCGTTGCCGGTGTGTGAGTGGTCTGGTGGGCGCGCGGGCCTGGTCGCCCGGATGGTCGGCGAGGACCTGCCCAGGATCTACCGCACCCCCGAGGACCGCGACGGCGACTGGAACGGCGCGATCGCCGATCCGGCGGTCGTGGAGGATGCCTGGCGTCGGTGGCGGGCCGAGGCGGAGCTGACCGACCGGTTCATCGCCGGCTTCGCCGACTTCGGCACCCGCCCCGGTGGGGAGGTGCGGCTCCGCGACCTCCTGGTGGCGCAGATCGCGGAGTACGCGCGGCACCGTGGCCACGCCGACCTGCTGCGCGAGCGGATCGACGGCCGGGACCACTCATGAGGCGGGGTCGGCAGAGCTCCTCCGCGTACGACCGTCCCTTCCCTGCCCCGGACGGGCGCCCGCCCCTTCCGCCACTGCTTTCCCCTCCCGCTTTCGAACGGGCTTCGAACGCCCTCGGGCCACCGTCCGGGCTCGCGGATCCCGGAGTCCACCGCGCCCGTTGTGGGCCGGGGTGGTGCGACGACCGACGGAACCCAGGGGGGCTTGGAGGCCTGGGGCCGTTCCGCGACTCAGGAGGAGCGCTGCAACAGGCGGACGTCCTCCCTCATCCGGTCACGGAAGTCCGGAGCCCTTTCACCGGGGGTGGCCCGGATCGGCCGGCCGAACCGTATGGAGACGGGCGGTGCGCCACGGACCGGCACACGCGTTCCGCGCGGTATCACGGCGTGTGTGCCCGTCAGCGCGATGGGCACCGCGGGCGCACCGGTCTGCAGGCACAACCGGGCCGCGCCCGTCCCGAACGCCCCGAGCCGGCCGTCCCGGGAGCGGGTGCCCTCCGGGTACAGCAGCACGTGCCACCCCTCGTCGAGAAGGCGCCGGGCCGCGCCCCGCACCGTGCGGTCCCGGCCTCCGCGTCCCGTGCGGACCGGAGCGCCCCGCCGCACCGGGAAGGCGTTGAAGAGGAGGGCCGTGACCGCTCCGGTCAGCGGGGAACCGAAGAAGTAGTCGGCGGCGGCTCCGACCACCAGCCGGGACGTGATGTGCGGCGGCAGGGCTCCGAAGATCAGCGGTGTGTCGAGGTGGCTGGCGTGGTTCGCCACGAACACCACCGGGCTGGTGAGCGTGGCGAGGTGTTCCACACCCTCGACGGTCGGCCGGGCGCAGGCCCACACGTACGGTCTGAGGACGATCCGGTGCACGGTCGTCCGCAGCCCTCGCGCCGGTGCCGAGCGGGCCCAGGCGGCGGGGAGCGGCAGGGCCCGCGGGTCGCCGGGTGCCGTCATCGGACGTCCGCCATGGTGATGGGCGGGGTGTGCAGGCAGGTGATGCTCGGGCTGGTGCCGACGGTGTGCGAGGCCATCTCCAAGGCGTCGGAGAGAGTCGGTGCCGCTCGGAATCCCATGCGGGCCGCGACCTTCGGGTCGCCGCCGACGAAGATGACGTCGCCGAGGTGCTGCATCGCGTGGGCTCCCCAGTACCACATGTAGAACGGGTGGACGCCGTGGAAGGCGTGGCCGGTCCGGTAGAGGTGGATGTACCAGGGATCCTCCGCGAACCTCTTCTCGAACACCGCCTCCATCCGTGCGGGGTCGGTGGTCTCCGTGAGCACCTCCTCGTAGAAGTCGATGTAGCTGGGGTGATGCACCGGGTGGAAGTCGGGTGTCAGCGGATGGATGAAGATGCCGACGCCGCCCTGCCGCACGATCGGCCTGTTGAGGTAGAAGTTGAAGAGGTAGCCCAGGGCCATGCACATCGCCAGTACCGGATTCATGATCGAGTTCACGTTGTAGGGACCGGCGTAGGGCACCCCGAACACCCCGATGTCGGACTGCCCCCGGACAGGGGTGACCTGCTGGCGGTGCACGTTCGCCAGGGTGATCGGGTGGACCGCGCTCGGGGTGCCCGCCGTGATCCCCGTAATGCCGTACGGTGCCTTGACGGAGTTCAGCAGGCGGCGCCGGAGCTTCGGCGGCAGGGCCCGGTTGCCGTGCCGGACGCCGAGGAAGCCGACCCGGTCGGCGAGGCTCCACTCCCATTCGTGGGTGGTGAGGAAGCCCATGAACGGCGGGAAGGAGTCGCCGTTGACCGTGGTCTCGACCGTGAAGATCTTCAGTCGGCCGCCGATCACGTCCAGCATGCGGTGGAAGGAGTGGTGCAGGGCGGAGTTGGGCGGGTCGTTGAAGGAGCGTGAGTGCCGCAGGGTGTGCGTGTTGTGGTGGTGACGCAGGCTGCGGTAGCTCGCCAGGCCGACGGAGACGGACTTGGGGCCGCCGTTCAGCGCGATCAGGTTGACGTTGACGTACACGAGGAGGTCGCTCTCGGCCGCCCTGCGATTGATCTCGACGTCCTCTCCGGCGCCGGTCATGCCCAGGTGGAGCAGGTTGTCCCGGTCCTCCGCGTCGTGGTTGCGCAGCCGGTGGGGGAAGTAGCCGCGGAAGACGCGATCGCCCACGACGTGTCGCAGTTCCGCGGCGGTCATCCGGCGGTGCAGGGCGTTCGCCGCGATGAGTTCGATGTCCTCCACCCCTCGTCGGGCGGCGATCTCGAGGACGTGCTCGATGATCCGTCCGCGGACGTCGGGGCGGCGCATCGACGGCAGGGGCAGGGACACGTCGTCGAAGACCACGGTCAACCGCATGCCCGGCTTGAGGAGTTCGGGCAGGGGTTCGATGCCGTGCGGGTGCAGCAGCGCGTCGCGGATGGCCGTGTCGAGGTCGCGGATACCGGGAAGCGAGGCAGGCGGATAGATCACCCTGCTGCCCACGGGCAAGCGCTCGGCGCGGATCCCCTCCCCCTCGAACAGCACCAGCGGCGGTGTGCGTTCGTCGACGTCGAGTACGAACCCTGGTGCGCTCATGGTGTCTCCTCTTCTCCGTCCGGAAATCGGTGGTCCCCCGCTCGCGCCCCTCGCCCGCCCGCTCCGGCGGCCGCCACGGTCAGCGCCTCCCACCGGGTGGCGGTGTGGGCGCCCCAGCGCAGCACGGGCCAACGTCTCCGCACGGCGTGCCGGAGCAGGCGTGCGTCGGGGTCGACGGCGTGCGGGTGGCCGACCGCGTCCAGCAGCGCCCGGTCCGAGTAGCTGTCCGCGTAGGCATAGGCGTGGGCCGGGTCCAGCCCGTGCTCGGCCGCGTAGCGTCGCAGCCAGTCGGCTCGCGCCTCGCCGACGGGCGGCCGCGCGGCCACCCGCCCGGTCATGACGCCGTCGCGGGTCCGCATGCGGCACGCCTCGATGTCGTCGAACAGCGGGCGCAGCGGCTCGGCGAGCACATCGAGGCCGCCGGTCACGAGCACGGTGCGGTGTCCCGCCGCCCGGTGCGTCCGGATGCGCCGGACCGCCTCGTGCCTGACCCGGTGCAGCAGGGCGTCGCCGACGGCCCCGCGCACCAGTCGCCGCAGGACGGCTTCGTCCGTGCCCGCGTAACGGCGCAGGAAGACGCGGACGAAGCGGGCTCGGTCGGCCCGCTCGGCGAGCAGGTAGCGCGGTGCGTCGAGGATCAGGTCCATGAACTCGGCGGGCCAGGCGCGGTGCGGCAGGCCGGCGAGCCGTGTCCACACGTAGGACTCGACGAGGTCGGAGGCGACGACGGTGCCGTCCAGGTCGAAGACGGCCACGGTCGGCTCGTTCGACACCGGGGGGCGGGGCGCCGCGGTCAGGATCGCCCTCGTGACCGGTGCGCGCAGCCGTTCGGCCGCGTCCGCGGCCTCGCGTGCCGCCAGGTGGCGTCGCCAGTCGATCGCGCCCGGATCGAAGTGGTGCGTCCGCGGGTGAGGGAGCGCGTTCCTCAGGGCCACCAGTTCGGTGTCGTCGTAGCGGACCTCGGCCGGGTCGTAGAGGCCCGGAAGCTCTGGTCGCCGCCGTGACGGGCGCCGGCGGGGAGCGAGGGAAGGGGTCCGCAGCACGGTCCGCAGTTCCTCCAGGGTCAGGGGGCGGGCCGTCGCCGTGCCGAGGTGGAAGTAATGGGGTGAGTCCGGGTCGGGCCGCGCGGCGGCCGCGGCCAGGACGGCGTCGGCCACCAGGTCGGCGGGCACGGTGTCGAGCACCGTCGTGGCGGAGCCGGCCGCCGTGCCGAGCAGGACGAGGGCCGCGGTCGGCGGGACGGCCCTCGTCCTGCCCTCGGACCAGCCCGGGTAGGGGCGGTGCAGGGCGTGGCCCACCGGTGCCGGGCGCAGCACGGTCAGCGGGTACGGCCGCCACAGTTCCTCGATGACGCGCTCCGCCAGCACGGCGGCGAGGGCCTGTGCATCGGGGTGACCGAGGGCACGGGCACGGGCCCGGCCCTGCTCCACCAGTCGTCGTTCCACCCAGGCCCTGCGTGCCGTCTCCGCCTCCCGCGCCACGATCAGGGGGCCCGCGCCCCGGTGGGCGCGCTCGGCGGCACGCCGTGTCCGGCGCAGTCTGTCCGGGGTCCTCGAGAGATGCCCGGCGTCGCTTCTGAGGGCGCGTGCCAGCGCGAGTTCGCGGCGCCAGTCCAGGTCGTGCTCCAGCCGGGCTTCGCGGACGACCCCGCGCTCGGTGCCGGAGAAACCGGCCTGGGACACGTACACCAGGTGGGGCCGTCGGCGTGCCCACTGCCCGCAGAGGGCGACGAGCGGTGCGATCTGTTCGTCGTACACGGCGTCGAGTGGCCGGTCCGTCCCGCCGGTGGGGGCGCAGTGGACGACGACGTCGATTCCGGCGGGCGGCGGAACGTCTCCCGGACGCCCCGCGAGCACTTCCACGCGGCGGCGGGCCTCGGCCATCGCCGGTCCGGCTCCGACTGTGTCCCGCCACGGCCCGAACGCCTTCCGGCTCAGCAGCAGGCCGAGCCCGTCGTCCCGAGCCGGGGGGTCGCTCCGCGCGGCGGGCCCGTCCGGCGGCGGCGCGACGCTGACGTACGTGTCCGGATGTGCTGTCACGAGGCGGTACAGCACGGCGAGTTCGGTGCGCTCGGTGGCTCCGGTCAGCAGGACGTGGGTTCCCGCGAGGTCTCGGACGCGGTAGGTACGGGGCATGGGGGGTGCGGCTTCCTGGGGCGTGTCGGGAGGTGTGGTCGCTCGATCCGTCAGGCATCCGGCGTGTCGGGCCCGGGGACGTCCGCGGTCCGGTGTTCCCGGTGCCAGCGGTCCAGGACGGCCTCGCACACCGTCCGCAGTGGCCACCCCAGGGACTTGGCGGCCCGCTCCGCGTCGGACAGTTCGGGTTGCGCGGTCACGGTGCCGTCCGGACGCTCGGCCGTCTTCACCAGCACCCGCTCCGGCCGTTCCGCGGGTCCGATGGAGACGATGGTGCTGCGGCGGGGCAGCGTCGTCCGCCGGCACGTCGTCCACCGCACCCCGAGCGTGGTGGTGTGCAGCAGCAGCGCGTCGGCGACGGCCTGCCGCACCTGCGGCGAGCACAGCGCCGTGACGAGTCTGCCCGGCCGGCCGTGCCGGCCGGTGACACCGGTGGTCCAGCAGTCCCAGGCTCCGGCCTCGCGCAGCGCGTCCAGCACCGACGGCCAGAACCGGGGGTCGAGGTCGTCGACGGTGGTCTCCAGGACCACGGCGTCGCCCTCGGCCGGCCCGGGAGAGACCGCCGTGGCCTCGCCCAGGACGATCCGGGTGATGTTGGGACGGTCCGGGGTGTCGCGGTGCCCGCCGCCCGTGCCCACGGCGCGCACGGTCATCGGCGGCATCGGGCCCGGAGCGGCCACGGCGGCGACGAGCGCCGCTCCCGTCGGCGTGGTGCGCTCACCCGGCAGGTCACCACGGGCCAGTTCGAGGCGGGCGTGCGCGGCGATGTGGAGGACGGCGGGGACGGGGACGGGCATCGGGCCGTGGGCGCAGCGGACCTCCCCGCTGCCCGCGGCCAGTGGGGAGCAGGTGACCACCGCGTGCTCGGTGAGCAGCCCGAGCTCGTCCAGCGCCGTGGCGCAGCCCACCACGTCGGCGAGGGCGTCGTACGCCCCCACCTCGTGGAAGTGCACCCGGTCCGGAGTCGTCCCGTGCGCCCGGGCTTCGGCGGCGGCGAGGAGTTCGAAGACGCGGCGGGCAGCGCGGGCGGCGGCGGGTGTGACGCCGTCCGCACCGGCGAGCAGTTCCAGGACGTCCGCCAGGTGCCGGGCGCGGTCCGGCGAGGCGGGCCGGGTGACCGTCACCCGCGCGCAGGCGAACCCGCCGCGCCGAGCGCGTCCGACCGAGACGTCGAGGCCGGGCACCTTGAGCGAACGCACCGCATCGACCACGGTGTCGGCGCCGGCGCCCGCGTCCACGAGCGCGCCGAGCAGCATGTCACCCGCCACGCCCGCGGTGCAGTCCAGGTGGGCGGCGGGAACACGCGCCGCGCGGCCCGTCCCGGTCACCGGTCGCCGTCCACGGTGGTGGACGCGGCGCGCGGACGGCCGCCGTCGGGCGGCGTGCCGTGCACCGCTTCCACGATCTTGGCGGCGTGCGCGGCGGCGCCGAAGCCGTTGTCGATGTTGACCACGGTCAGACCGGGGGAGCAGGAGGCGAGCATGGTGGCCGCGGCGGCGAGGCCGCCCGCGGCGACGCCGTATCCGACACTGGTCGGCACGCCGACCACCGGGGCCCGCAGCAGCCCGGCGACCACGCTCGGCAGGGCGCCGTCCATGCCCGCCACGACGAGGACGCAGTCGGCTCCCCGCAGCCGGGGCACGTGGGGGAACAGCCGTCCGATGCCCGCCACTCCGACGTCGTCGACGAGTACGGCTCCGGCCCCGAGCACGGCGAGGGTGGTCAGCGCCTCGCGGGCCACCGGAAGGTCCCCGGTACCCGCCGTGAGGACGGCCACCATGCCGCGCGGCGGCGGGAGTTCGCCCACGGTGACGGTCCGGGCGACGCGGTCGACCAGGACCGGTTCCCCGGTGTCCGCGAAGTGGCCCGGTGCCGCGTCGAGCACCTCGTCCGGACACCGGGTCGCCAGAGCGGGTGAGCCGGGGTCTCGTTCGCGCAGACCGGCGAGGAGCCGCAACGTCTGCTCGGGTGTCTTCGACGGGGCGAACACCACCTCCGGCACGCCGGTGCGGCGCCGTCGCGAGGTGTCGAGGCGGGCGAAGTCCCCGGCGCGGTACGTCTCGCAGTCCAGCAGGTCCGCGAGGTCGGTGCTCCCGGTCATCGCGGGCCTCCCCCGGGTGATGCGGTCCCGCTCACGGAACCCGGACGGTAGGGTTCGAGGGCGCCGTCCGCGAGCCCTACCGTCCGGCCGACCCGGTCGAGCAGTTCGGCCTCCTGTTTGGGCCGCCCGGCCAGCCACCGGTGGGCGGTCGCGTCGATTTCGACGCGGAAGGTCCCGGCCAGGATCCTGACGCGCAGGTCACGCACGGGTGCGTGCCGTTCGGCCAGGAACTCCCGCACGGCCGTCTCCGCGCGCTCCACGAGTTCCAGCCGCAGCCGGGTCACGGGCACGCCGACCGCGATCCTGGACGCCAGGCAGGGGGTGCCCGGTTTGTCGGCCACGGCGAGCCCCCATTCCCGTGCGACGGCCCGGACCTGTGCCTTGCCCAGGCCCGCGGTCGCCAGGGGTTCGGCGACTCCCCGCTCCCGCGCGGCGCGCAGTCCCGGCCGGTGCCCGGAGCGGTGGTCGTCGCGATGGGTGCCGGTCGCCACGTGGGCGTAGCCGCGGGCCGCCGCCAGGTCCGACACCGCGGCCAGCACGGTCCGCTTGCAGAAGTAGCAGCGGTCGCCGGCGTTGGCGCGGTAGCCGGGCGCGGCGAGTTCGTCCGTCGTGAGGACGACCAGCTCCACGCCCAGCTCCGCCGCCGTGCGCCGGGCGAGCGCGAGCTCGTCCCGGGCCAGGGCGGGCGAGTCCGCGGTCGCCGCCAGCGTGCGGGACGGGCCCAGGGCCCGCAGGGAGGCCGCGAGCACCAGTGTGGAGTCGACGCCGCCGGAGTAGGCGACGACGACGCTGTCCAGGCGGCCCACTTCGACGAGCAGCGCGTTCGCGGCGCGGGACGCGGTCGGATCGGTCGGAGGCATCGGCATGTGCTCCTCACTCCTTCAGTGCCCGGTGCAGGCGGTCTGCCAGGCCGGTGACGCTGCCGGCGGCCATCAGCTCCATGACGGGGAGGTCGCAGCCGAACACCCGGTGCAGCCCGGCCTTGAGTTCGATGCCCATCAGGGAGTCCAGGCCGAGGTCGGCGAGATGGGCGCTGTGGGCCACACGCCCGGGAGGCGTCTGGAGCACGGCGGCGATGAGAGCGGTGAGCGTGTCGCGGACGAGGGCTTTCCGCTCCTCCTCGCCGTCCGCCCTGGTGAACCGCTCCTTGAAGTCCTCCGTCGCCCTCCCACCGGAGTCGGCCTGCGCTCCGCCCCGCCGGCCGGCGAACCGCGGTGCCTTCAGCGCGGGCAGGATCCTGCCCATCCGGTCCCAGTCGACGTACCCGACCGCTCCGTAGACCGCCTCCCTGCCCAGGAAGCGGCCGAGTGCCGCACAGGCCGTGTCCGGCGGGACGAGTCCGAGCCCGGAGCGCGCGATGTTCTCCGTGAGCCGGCTGCGCACGACGTAACCGGTCTCCCCGATGCCGCCCCAGGCGAGGGCCAGGCCGGGCAGCCCCGCCGCCCGGCGCGCCCGCACCAGGGACTCCAGGTGGAGGTTGGCGGCCGCGTAGGGCGCCTGGTGGAGGTTGCCGACGAGGGCGGCGAGGGAGGAGTACACGACGAAGAAGTCGAGCGGCCGGTCGCGGGTGAGCGCGTGCAGCACGTCGCCGCCGTGGGTCTTCGCCTCGAGGACGGCGGCGAACCGCTCGGCCGTCATCTCCTGCAGTGGTGCGTCGTCGAGGTGCATGGCACCGTGTACGACGCCGCGTACCGGCCGGCCCGCGGCGTCGGCCTCGGCGAGGATCGCCTCGATCGCCCCGGCGTCGGTGACGTCGGCGGCATACGCCCGGGCCTGCGTTCCCAGGGCGGCGAGTTCGCCGAGCAGGGCGGGTGCTTCGGGCGAGGCCGCGCCCCGGCGGCCGACGAGTGCCAGCGCACCGGCGCCGCAGCGGGCGAGGTACCGCGCGGTGGCCGCCCCGAAGCCGCCGAGGCCGCCGGTGACGAGGTAGGTGGCGTCCGGGTCCAGGCGCAGCGGCTCGTCGGGCTGTTCCACGCGCACCGGCTCGGCCGCGTCGAAGGCGATGACGACCTTGCCGAGGTGCCGGGAGTGCCGCAGAGCGCGCAACGCCTCCTCGACGCCGGTGGCCGGGTGGATCTGGTGCGGCAGCGGCCGGTACTCCGCTGCGGCCGCTCTCCGCGCCACCTTCGCGAACGCCTCGGCCACCGCCTGTGGCGCGTCGGCGGCCAGTCGGGTGATGTCGACGGCGAAGTAGGAGAGGTTGTCGCGGAACGGGCGCAGCAGCATCGGCTGGTTGCCGTGGATGTCGCGCTTGCCGAGTTCGACGAAACGGCCGCCGGGCCGCAGGCACTCCAGCCCGCGCGCGATGGCCTCGCCCGTCAGGGAATTGAGGACCACGTCGACGCCCCGGCCACCTGTGACGTCCCTCACCCGGTCGGCGAAGGAGAGGCTGCGGGAGTCCAGGACGTGTTCGGCGCCGAGCGCGCGCAGGAGGTCCCGTTTGGCCGGGGTGCCCGCCGTGGCGATCACCGAGGCGCCCAGGTTGCGGGCGTACCGCAGCGCCGCGAGACCGACCCCGCCAGCCCCGCCGTGCACCAGCAGCGTCTCTCCCGGCGCCAGCCGGGCCAGGTCCTCCAGGCTGTGCTGCACGGTGAGGTGGACCGCCGGCAGGGTCGCGGCCTCGCTGTAGCCCATGCCGTCGGGAATGCGTCCGGTCTGCTCGGTCCGCACCCGTACGTGGGAGGCGAGCGTGCCGTGACCGAACGCGAACACCCGGTCCCCCGGGACGACTTCCGTCACTCCCGGTCCGACGGCGACGACGTCCCCGGCGCATTCGAGGCCGAGCGCCGGCCCGCCGGGCACCGGTGGTTCGGCGCCGGGGGGCAGCATCCCCGCGGCCAGCATCACATCGCGGTAGTTCAGCGCCGCGGCCCGCACCCGGACCACCACCTCGCCCCGGCCCGCCACCGGAGGCTCGGCGGGCACCCACGCCAGCCGGTGCCCGAGCCCGGGGTTGCGCAGCCGGAGGGTGTAGGGGTGATCGGTGCCGTCCTCCTCCCGCACGGGTGCTGCGCAGTCGGTCAACCGCGGCACGAACCGGCCCCGGCGGGTGAGGACCACCTCGTCGTCGGTGGGGTCGAGCAGTTCCCGCGCGATCCGCTCGGCGTCCCCGGCCGGGTCGGTGGAGCGCTCCAGCGACAGCCGGCGGACCGCCAGTCCCGGTCGCTCGTTGGCGAGCACACGTCCGGCCCCCCATACCGCGGCGTCCACGGGATTCCCGGCCCCGGCCGGCTCCGGGAACAGCCCGGTCTCCCCGGTCACCAGCCACAGCGCGCCCCCGTCCGGCCGCGCGGTGTCGAAGGCGGCCGCCGCTGCCCGGACCAGCCCGGCCCTGCGTACCGTGAGGGCCCGGGTCTCCTCCCCGGCCGGGGTGTCGAAGAGCAGGATCACGCCGTCCGGCCGCCCCTCTCCCAGCGGCAGTCGGGCCTGCCACGTGTCGGAGAGGTCCGATACATCCACGATGTCGGCGTCGGTGCCCGAAGAGGTCAGGAGCGAGGCGAGAGCCGGGCCGAGAGCGCCGTCCGGGCGTTCGGCCACCACGACCCAGCGGCCCGGCACCGAGGGTGGCGGTGCTGCCCCCGGCACCGCTCCGGCGGGCCGACGGCCGCGGCGGGCACAGAGCACGGAGTAGGCGTCCCCGCCGACCGCGTCCCCCGTCCGGATCACTTCGTCGAAGCCGCACCGTTCGAGGAGCGGTACCCATCCGGTGTGAGGCATCAGTGGTGTGGCACGCAGGTCGTGGTCGGTGAGGGCCCAGTAGCCGCCGAGGAGGCCGAAGCACGGGCCGAGCAGTTCCTCGTCGTGGCTCTCCAGGGCGAGTAGGTGGCCGCCGTCTGCGAGCAGGGTCGCGAGGCGGCGTGCCGTGGCGCTCAGGTCGCCGGTCGCGTGCAGCACGTTGGCCGCCACGACGAGGTCGAAGCCCCCCTCCAGGAACCCCTGTTGCACCGGATCGCGCTCCAGGTCCAAGATCCGGTACTCGATGAAGTCGTAGGCGTCGAAGCGGGCCCGCGCCCGGGGAAAGAAGCCTTCGGAGACGTCCGTGTAGACGTACCGGGTGAGGTGGGGCGGAAGTGCCGGGAGCAGCACGCCGGTCGTGCCGCCGGTGCCCGCGCCGACCTCCAGGACGCGCAGCGGACGCCCGGCCGGCCACGCCCTGAGCGCCTCGACCAGCAGGGACCGGGCACATCGGCCGAGGGCCCTCATGTCCGGCGTGTCGTTGTAGAGCGCTTCGACGAGGTGCCGATCGGCCTCGGCGAACAGCACCTCCCGGGGGTCGGTCTCTCCTCTGAGGATCTGCGGCAGGTGGGTGCCGCACCGGGTGTAGACGGCGATGGCCGAGATCCACTGGGGGAAATCCTCCGCGCAGGACTGCACGTGCTCCAGTGGCCGGGCGGTGCCCGTGAAGCGAAGGCGCTCGCGGTCCGGCGTGCCCGTGCCCGTCCGTTCGAGCAGGCCGGCCCGCTGCGCCATGTCGGCCAGGAGGAGGACGTACCGGTCGTACTCCGGCCGCACCCCCGCGGCCCGCAGGTCGTCCGGTGTGAATTCCCGCGCCCCGGGGAGCAGACGGGCGAAGGTGTGCGCGGCCCAGTGGCCGATCGCGGTCTTGATCCGCGGAGCGAAAGCGGAGTCCGCGGAGTCGCGGGCGTCCTGCCGTGCCTTCTTCGCCGTGTGCCCGGTGACCGCGTGGAGCAGGTCCGCCGGCCCGGGGAAAGGGACCGGCTCGCCCCGGTGGTCGCCCTCGCGGGGCGCGGCCCGCAGTACCTGCGTCAACTGCTGGAGTTCCTCGGCCCGGCCGACCGTGACACTCCTCAGCCGGCACCCCGTCAACTCCACCACGACCCGGCCGGCCTCGTCCGCCACGGCCAGGTCGAGGACGGTGTCCCGGGAACCGGGCGACACCGCCCGGACGTGGATCAGGCCGCGCTCCGGAAGCCGGTCCCACACGCGCGCGCCCGCGATGGCGGTCGGCACGTACGTCCGGCCGCCGGGGAGGGCCGCGAGCAGGGGGGCGGCCGCCTGGAGCGCGCCGTCGAGCACGGTGGGGTGCGCCTCGTAACCGTCGTCGCGCGCCGGAGGTTCCCAGCCGTACTCGGCCAGCACCTCGTCCTCGCCCGCCCACAACCGGGTCAGCACCCGGAAGGAGGGGCCGTACTCCAGCCCGGCTCGCGCGGCCTCCTCGTAGTGGCGCGCCGCGTCCACCGGGGCGCCGGCCCGCTCCAGCCGCTCGCGTACGGCGCCGAGGTCAACGGGGTCCGGCGGCCGGGCGGCCAGGCGGCGGACCCGACCGCGGGCGTGCGTCCGCCAGGAGGCCGCGGTGCCGACGCGCGAGGCGATACGGACCACGCCGTCCTCCTCCGACAACGAGGTCTGCAGCACCACCTCATCGGTTTCGTCGTCGCGGGGCATGACCATCGCGCGCACGATGTCGAGGTCGGTGACCTCGGCGGCACTCGCGAAGGCGGCGCGCCCGGCGGCGAGGGCGGCCTCCAGGTACGCCGTGCCGGGCACGACCACGGCCCCGCCGACCCGGTGGTCCGCCAGCCAGGGCAGCCGGAGGCTGCTCAGGGCCTGGTGCCAGGCGGGCTCGGCGACGGCCACGCGGCGCCCCAGCAGCGGATGGACGAGACTCGGGTCCTGCGGAACCCGGACCCATCCGTCGGGCGAGCCGTTCCAGTGGTGTTCGCGCTGCCAGGGATACGAGGGAAGGGTGACGACCCGGCCGGGGCGCGGGAAGAGGCCGTCGCCGGTCCGGATCCCCGCGGCGAGCAGGTGCGCGACCGTCCGGCGTACCGCCTCGGGACCGTCCTGGCCCCGGCGGCAGGTCGATACCACCGCCGTCGCCGTGTCCAGCCGCTTCAGGTAGGGAGCGAGCACGGCGTGCGGGCCGATCTCGACGAACAGACCGCAGCCGTCTTCGGCCAGTGCCCGTACGGCGTCGGCGAACAGGACCGGCTCGCGCACATTGCGCCACCAGTGGTCCGCGTCCAACTCCTCGCCCTCGACGAGGCCACCCGTGACGGTGGAGGCGAACGGGATGCGGTGGGCGCCGGGCCGCAGCCGGGCGAGGGCCGCCTTCAACGGCTCCTCGATGCCGTCCATGGCCCTGCTGTGGAAGGCGTAGTCGAGATCCAGTTCGCGGAAGAAGACGCCACGGGCGCCCAGGTTCCGGCCCAGCTCCGCCAACGCGCCCGGATCCCCGGCGAGGGTGACATCGGTGGGGGTGTTGACTCCGGCCACCTCCAGACGGTCTGCGTGGGCGGCGATCTCCCTCTGGGCGTCCTCCCACGGCAGGCCGACGGCCGCCATCCGGCCACGTCCCGCGGTCAGCGCCTGGGCCCGGCTGCGCTCGGCGACGACCAAGCAGGCGGCGGCCAGGCCGAGGGCCCCGGAGACGTGGGCGGCGGCGACCTCGCCGACGCTGTGGCCCACAACGGCGTCCGGCCGGACGCCATTCGCCTCCAGCAGCCGCACGAGACCGGTCTGCACGGCGAACAGCAGCGGCTGGGCGACCTCGGTCAGGCGGAGCCGGGATTCCTCCGCGGTGAGTTCCTCGACGACCGACCAGCCGAGCCGGGGGGCGAGTTCCGCGTCGACGGCCTCCAGTGCCTGCCGGAAGACCGGCTCGCCACGCAGGAGTTCCACTCCCATGCCGTGCCACTGGCAGCCGTTGCCGGGGAAGACGAACGCGACCTTGCCCGACGCGGCCGGGACGGCGGGCGCCGCACCGTTCGCCACCGCGCGGAACGCCTCCGCGGCCTCGACGGGGTCGCGTGCCAGCACGGCGGCGCGGTACTCGTGGCGCGCGCGGCGCACGGCCGAGGTGTAGGACACATCGTAGAAGTCGCTCTCGCCGGTCAGTTCCAGGTGTTGCGCCATCTGCTCCGCGGCATCCCTCAGCGCCCCGGGGGTGCGGGCGGAAACCACGACCGGAAACCGGCCGGAGGCCATGGGAACCGGCTCCGCGGCCTGTTCGGGAGGCGTGGTGAGAACCATGTGGGCGTTGGCGCCGCCGAAGCCGAAGGAGTTGACGCCCACGTACGGCCGTCCGCCGGTCCGCAGTTCCTCGGCGCCGACCACGGGCCTGATGTTGTGGCCCGCGAAGTCGATGTGCGGGTTGAGCGGCTCGGCGTGCAGGGTGGCCGGGATCTCGCCGTGCCGCAGGACCAGCAGCGCTTTGAACACCCCGGGCATGCCCGAAGCGGCCTCGAGGTGGCCGATGTTGCTCTTCACCGAGCCGATCGGCAGGGCACCGGTGGAGCGGCCGGTTCCCAGCGCGCGGCCGATGGCCGCACACTCGACGGGATCTCCCACCGGCGTGCCGGTACCGTGCGCCTCCAGGTACGCCAAGTCGTCGGGCGACAACCCGGCTTCGGCGTACACCTGGCGCAGCAGCGCTTCCTGGGCCTCGGCGCTGGGCAGGGCCAGCCCGGACGTACGGCCGTCGTTGTTGGTGCCGCCGGCGACGATCACGCCGTGGATCCGGTCTCCGTCGGCGAGCGCGTCGTCCAGCCGCTTCAGCAGGACGAGGCCGCCACCCTCGGAGCGGACGAACCCGTCCGCGTCGGCGGAGAAGGCGCGGCACCGCCCGCTGGGGGAGAGCATCGACGCGCCCGAGAAACCGGCGAACCCCTGCGGGTTGATCAGGATGTTGACACCGCCGGCCAGCGCGGCCCGCGAGCGTCCGGAGCGCAGGTGCTCACACGCCTGGTGCAGGGCCGTCAGCGCCGACGAGCACGCCGTGTCCACGACGATGCTCTGTCCGCGCCAGTCGAAGAAGTGCGAGACGCGGTTGGCCGTGTTGGAGGCCGCCATGCCCGTGATGGTGTACGCGTTGCCGGTGTGCGGGACGCAGGATTGCAGTTCGCCGTAGTCACGGCTGGAACAGCCCACGAACACGGCGGTGTCGGAGCCCGCCGTGCGCCGGTGGTCGACTCCGGCGTCGTCGAGCGCCTCGACCGCCAGCTCCAGCACCAGCCGCTGCTGGGGATCCATCCGTGACGCCTCACGCGGGGAGACGCCGGTGAAGAAGGAGGTGTCGAAACCCTTGATGTCGTCGAGGAAACCCCCCGCCGCCGTATAGCTCACACCGGGGCGCCGACGCCTTGCGTCGGTGAAGTCCGCGGCGCGGAAGCGGTCTTCGGGGACGGTGGCCACCACGTCACGGCCGACGGTCAGCACCCCCCAGAGATCGTCCAGGCTCCGGATGCCGCCGGGAAGGCGGCAGGCGGCGCCGACGGCGGCGATGGCGCGTGGAGGCAGTGGTTGCCGGGAGTTGGACACGGAGCCTCCAGAAGGTCCTGAGAGGGGAGAGGGGTGCTCGGGCGAGGTGACGGACGCTCACATGTCCGCGGCCATCCGGTCTCCGGCGTGGGGCACCGCCCCGGCGAAGCCCATGGCCCGCACCAGGTAGTCCCGGTCGATCGGAGCCGGATCGGGGAGTCCGTTCGTCCGCTCGACGGCGGAGCTGCGGCTGTAGACCCGTCTGTGGTGGCAGTAGCTCAGGAATCCCGGCAGGTGGTCCGCGACGAAGCGCTCGGCCGGCGTGGGGTCCGGCAGATCGCCGACGCAGTCGAGTGCGAGGCCGGGGTGGTGGGCTTCGATGGCTTCGACGATCAGCCGCATCGGCGTCTCCCCCGGATGCACGACGTGGAACGTCCGCACGCCGCGGCCGAGGTCCTCCGCCGCGTCGTGGCCGATGCGCAGCATCGCCTCCGTGGCGTAACCGTCCGGAACGATGTTGAACTCCGCGTCTGCGGGCACGCGCAGCCTCAACCGCAGTCCCGGCCCGTCCCGGCGCAGCGCCGCCGTCGGGGAGATCCCCGGCGCACCGTTCCGGGCAATGGTGTCGATCATGTCGCCCAGGACCCGCAGCGGGTGCCCCGGCATTCCCTCCCGGTGCGCCGCGTCGGAGGCGACGATGCCGGGACGCAGGACGACGACCGGCCGGCCCTGCCGCCTCGCCCAGTCCCGCACCAGCGTTTCCGCCCGGTACTTGGACTCGTCGTAGTGGGTCTCGAAGCCGAACGCGTCAGTGAGGTCCTCTTCGGCGACCACGCCCCTCCGGCGGCCGCCCGCCACCGCCACGGTGCTCATGTGGACCAGTCGGCAGTCCGGCGGGGTCGACTCGGCGAACTCCAGGATCCGCTCGGTGCCGTGCACGTTGGTCAGGAACAACCGCTCGCGCTCTCCCGTCAGTGCGATGTCCCCGGCGCAGTGCCAGACCGCTTCGGCCTCCCGGGCCAGACGCCCGTACACGGCAGGCGCCAGGCCGAGCCATCGCCGGGTGACATCGCCGCCGACACAGCGCAACCGCGAACGGATCCGTGCGCCGATTCCGCCTCCCGCGAGGCCCTCCAGGATCGTGAGGACGCGAAGACGCAGTTCGGAGGCGGTTCCCCTGCCCAGTACGGTGACGTGCCGTCCACGGGTGGTGAGCAGACCGAGCAGGAGCCTCGAGCCCAGGAATCCGGTCGCGCCGGTGAGCAGTGTGGTCACGCGGAGCAGCATGGACCAGTTCTCAAGAGGACATCAATCACTCTTTGGAATTAACCGATTACTTTAAGATTTCGCCAAGTTGTGTGTATGGTTCGCCCACCGGGAAGCGATTCGCGCCCTGAGCGGAGAGCTGAGCATCCGGGCCGTCGCGGGTTCCCCGACACCGATGTCCACCGCCTGCCCGCACCCGCCGCCACGACGTCGGGATCGATGGCTTCCCTCCCGCCCCCGCGCACGGCTCGCCTCCCCTTCCCGCGCGGAACCGCGCGAGCCCGACTCCCAGGAGGCCGTCATGCCCCTCGCTCTCGTAACCGGTGCCACCTCGGGCATCGGCCGGGCCTTCGTACGGCACCTCGCCCGGACACGCCACGACCTGATCGTCGTCGCGCGTACGCGGCACCGTCTGGAGGAGCTCGCCGAGGATCTGCGACGGGAGTCGGGTGTCCGGGTGGAGGTCCTCACCGCGGACCTGTCCACGGTCGAGGGCTGCCGGTCCGTCGAGGACCGTCTCGCCGCGACACCGTCCGTCGACCTGCTGGTGAACAACGCGGGGATCATGCTGAGGGAGCCGTTCCCGTACACCGACGACACCGACGAGGAACGGATGCTGGCGGTGAACGTCCGCGCGGTGCTGCGACTCACCCATGCCGTCCTCCCTGCGATGATCGAGCGAAGGTCGGGTCGGATCGTCAACGTCGCCTCGTTCAGCGCGCACGGTCCCGGTGGCCTCGCCACCACCTACCCGGCCAGCAAATCGTGGGTGCTCGCCTTCTCCGAGGCGGTGGGCAGGTCCGCACGAGTGCGTCGGGCCGGTGTTCGGGTCATGGCACTCCTGCCCGGCTTCACCCGCACCGAGTTGCACGAGCGCTCCGGCATCGATCTGACGGGCCTGCCCCGCTGGATATGGCTCGACGCCGACCGGGTGGTGGACGCTGCGCTGCGCGACCTGGAGCGCGGCAGGAACGTCAGCGTGCCCAGCATGCGCTACAAGCTGGCGGCCTGGGGACTGCGCCACCTCCCGCGCCTCCTCCTGCGCCCCCTGTCGTGGGACTTCTCGGCACCGGGCGGATTCTGGCGCCCCGGCACCGGCCGTTTCCGGAAGTCCGCGTGAATCGCCGGCGTATGCGGCAGGAACGGCGCAGGCCTGCTGCGGCTGCCCCCGTACAGCGTCAAACAACCGGTCACGGGCGCCCTGGCGGAACCGGACTCGCCAAACCGCACCCCCGATGTCGCGAAGCCCCGCGCGAAGGAGCCGGTGTTCCGCCCGGCCGGCCCTGAGTCCCCGTATCGCCTGCTGACGTGTGCGCCGTCACGCACCCGGGGCGGGGCTTCGTCGAGGAGCACGGTGGCCAGGCGGATAAGAAGTCCCCGTACTCGCCCTGCACCTTCCCCGGTCAGCGCTGGTGCACGTCAATACCCTTCTCCCCAGGACATCCTGGGCGAGGGGAAGTGGCAGGACGGGTTCGCTGACGCCGGCCGGTGGTCCCTGTCCTCGCTGTTCTGGACCCGCGCGGCCCCCTACGGCCGGTTCGAACCCGACATGAACAACCGGCTCGGCCCGGCCCCGCCCAGAAATCGGCGAGCCGGGTGTCGGCGTCGATGACGAGCTGGTGATGGGTGGAGTAGCGGTGGTTACTGGACTGCTCGGCGACCGTGTGATCCCGGGTGGGGACCAGGGTGCCGTCCACGATGAGCACGGTGTCCCTGCGGTACCGGCGCCGCTGCTGGAGCGCGAGAGCCGGTCCGAGGTGGTCGACGATGCGGTCGGCGGCCGACGTGGAGATCCCGAACAGCGGGGCGAGCTGCCGCGGGGTGAGGTTGGTGCGCCCGTACGTGGCCACCGGTAGCACCCGTCCGGAAGCGGCAGCGACCATGGCCGGCCCCACCGGATCGGCGCCCTCGTGCCGCAGCGCGGTGACCGGCTTGGCGAACCGCCGCGGGTTCAGCCCGGTGAACGGGGCTGTCCAGGGCGGCTCCGACGCCGTGATCACGCCAGTCACTGCAAGATCATTTCGCCCATGACCAGCAGTTACGGGACAACTCTTGGCCCTCGACGACTACGCCGTCCACAAGACCCCGGCCATCGAGCAGTGGCTGCTGACCCACCCCGGTTCCACCTGCACTTCACCCCTACCGGATCGTCCTGGCTCAACCTGGTCGAGCGGTGGTTCGCCGAACTGACCGCGAAGAAGCTCCGACGCGGTGTCCACTGCTCCGTTCAAGCCCTCGATCGCGAATCCGCGCCTGGGCAGCGGACCGGAACCACCCCCGGCCCTCGGCATGGACGAAGGCCGCCGGCGAAATCCTCGACAAGGTGGCCGCCTACTGCCAGAGGATCTCTGACTCCGGTCACCGGGTTCGGTGGAGCCGGGTTGTCGGGCGATCAGTCACCCCTGCTCGCCCGGAAGCCTGATCAGCGTGCTGGCGGATGCCGTGCCCTGTACCACTGGTCCGGACCCCGGTACCGGGGCCCGGACCAGTGGTATGCGTGCCTGACCCCCTGGCCGTCAGGTGGCCAGGACCCGCACCGGGTCGGTACCGGCCGTGGTGTGTTGTTCGGCCCAGTTCTCCAGTGCCGTACGGCACGCGTGGTCCACGTGGTGCAGACCGGACAGGTTCAGCTCGATCGGCCGGTCCTGGGGCAGCGCCTCCAAGCTGTCGAGGATCTTCGGCAGCCGGAGGAAGGTCGCGTTGCCCGACAGATACACCTGGACGGGGCCGGCGCCCTTGTCGACAATCTCCAGCCTGACGTGCGAGGCCTCCCACGCCGTCTTGACGACCGACAGGGCCAGACCGATCAGCACACCCTCGAACATGTTCACCGCGACGATCGACACGGCCGTGACCACGAGGATCAGCGCCTCGCCCCGGTTCCCCCGCCACAGGGCGGTGACCTGGCGGAACGGGATCAGCTTCCAGCCCGCGTACACGAGGATGCCCGCGAGGGCGGGGATCGGGATCAGGGCGAGGGCGGAGGGGAGCGCGGCGGCGAAGACCAGCAGCCACACGCCGTGCAGCACCCGCGAGGCCTTGGTCCGCGCGCCCGCCCGCACGTTCGCCGAACTGCGGACGATCACCGCGGTCATCGGCAGCGCCCCCAGCACCCCGCACACCGTGTTGCCCGCTCCCTGGGCGATCAGTTCCTTGTCGTACTGGGTGCGCGGGCCGTCGTGCATCCGGTCCACCGCCGCCGCGCTGAACAGGCTCTCCGCCGAGGCGATCAGCGTGAAGGCGAGGATGGTGCCGATGAGTGCCGGGTTGCCCAGCTCGCCGAAGGCATCCGCCCCGGGCGGCTGGATCACGCCGAGCAGGCCCTGCACCTCCACCGTGGCGACCGGCAGGGAAAAAACGGCCGAGGCGAAGGTGGCCAGCAGTACCGCTGCGAGGGCACCCGGCACGGCCTGCGCCTTCTTCGGCATCCGCTTCCACAGCACGACGACGGCGACGGTGCCCGCGCCGACCGCGAGCGAGACGAGCGCCGTGGTGCTGCCGACCGCGTCGACGAGTGCCTTCGGCATACCGACGATCTTGCCGATGCCGGTCTCGGGAGCCTTCATGCCCGCCGCCGCGTACAGCTGGCCGGCGATGATGACGAGACCGATGCCGGCGAGCATGCCCTCGACCACGGAGATGGAGATCGCCCGGAACCAGCGGCCGAGTCTGAGGGCGCCCATACCGAACTGGAGCAGCCCGGTCGCCAGCACGATCACGCCGAGCGCAGGCAGTCCGAACTCGCTGACGGCCTCGAAGACCAGCACGGTCAGGCCCGCGGCGGGTCCGGACACCTGGAGGCTGCTGCCCGGCATGAGGCCGGTGATGATGCCGCCGACGATCCCGGTGACCAGGCCGAGCTCCGCCGGGACGCCGGAGGCGACCGCCACGCCGACGCACAGCGGGAGCGCGACCAGGAAGACCACCAGGGAGGCGGCGACGTCCTGCTTCAGATGGGGAAATCCGGCTGTGGCGTTTGTCTTGGCCAACGTGTCCGCCTTCACAGCGCCTCGAAGGTGTCGGTCTGCGGACGGTGCGCCAGGACCGCGCCGGTATGCACCTCGTAGTACCAGGCGTGCAGATTCAGTTCGCCGCTGTCGAGCTTCGCGGCCACGCACGGGTAGGTGCGCAGGCGCAGCAGCTGGGTCAGGACGTGGTTCTGTACTCCTTCGGCGACGGTCGGGTCCTCAGCCGCTCCCTTGGGGCGGGGGGTGGCGTGGTGGAGCCAGTCGCGCACGGCCGGTACGGCGTCCAAGTCGTCGCCGCGGACCAGGGCTCCCACTGCGCCGCAGTGGGAGTGGCCGCAGACGACGATGTCCTTGACGCCGAGCACCTCCACGGCGTATTCGATGGTGGCTGCCTCACTGGTGGGGTGCTCGAACGTGTAGGGCGGCACGATGTTGCCGGCGGTGCGCAGCTCGAAGAGCTCGCCGGGGCGGGCGCCTGTGATCAGCGCCGGTACGACCCGGGAGTCGGCGCAGGTGATGAACAGCACCTGCGGGGACTGGCCCTCGGCGTGGGCGGCGAACTTCTCCGGGGGCTGCCCGAACGTGCGGGCATGGTCGATGAAGGGCTGCATGTGATGGTTCCTCCTGGCGCGTCATTGGGGGCGCGTCGGGCTGCATGACGGGGGCGGGGGAATCCGCTCCTTCTGGTCAGCAGCGGAAGGCCGGAAGAGCGGCCGGTATGTGGCCGGCCGGTGGTATAGAAGGGCGGAAGTGTGCGGCGCCGGACGCGGCCGGCTCGTGGACGGCCGTCGGGTCCTGGGTGAGGAGCGGATGTTCGGGCGCTTGGGGCACGGAGACGGGGATTCGGTGCCGGCCGCGGAGGTGGGGCGAGCCGACTGGCGCTCCGGAGCTGTCACAGGAACGCGGGATCACGGTCTCGTCGCGCAGAGCCTCCCCGCCCGCCGTGATCCTCGGCTGTGGGACCGTGGCCTCGACGTGGCGGACGGCGTGCGCGGATGTGAACGAAACGGCGGAGGAGGGGGACTGAAGAGCGGGCAGAGCTGCGGCGAAGAGCGCGATCGTGGCCCAGGCCATCGCACCTCGAGACATGCCCTCCTCCGGGTAATTCGAACTTCTTGTTCGGACCAAGCGTTGGTCAACGGATGGTCAAGAAACACATTAACCCTGCAAAGTCGCTTGCAGGGGCAACTCAACGTTTCCGGCTCAAGAGAGCCTGAAAATTGAGCTCTGATGGCGCGAACCCCACCCTTGACAAAAGGATCAATCGAGTTACGTGCATCGCCGGGCAGGCAGGTCGTGACGTGAGAGGACCGTCTCCCGTGCGGCTGGTGTTACCGCTGCCGGGGTTGCCCGTGGGGGAATCCGCCTCGCCAGGACATACCGCATCCGATCAGGCGGGCAAGCGACGGGATGGGCTGACATGACAGGGCCCACCTGTCCGCCGACCGTCCGTTCCCGGGCGAGTCGTGGCCATGGCCGAGATCGTGACCGGGGGCCGACGGCTTGGGGAAGGCTGTCGGCCGCCGCTTTCTGCCAGAAAGTGCCATGGCGTCCAACCCTGACCTTCACCCGCACGCATGAGGTTTCGCCGCCGAGCGGAGCGGCAGATCTGGAAAGTGGCAACTGGCCGAAAACGATCACAACCGCTCACGGAAGGTCACGAGCCATCCCCTGAGTAGGCATACCCCCCTGCTGCCGGCAGCAGGGGGTCGGCGTCCACGTGCTGTCCGCGATGCAGACCCGGGCGGACGTGGCCGGACCGGATCGCCTGGCGGGCGAACGCTGACTCCACGATCTGCCGGGCCCACCGGCACGTGGTCGGCACCCGCCGCGACGGTCGGGTCCGGAAGGAGCTGCCGGGCGGTGTCGGCACCGAGCCGGACGACCCTGCCCTGGACCGACCGAGAGGAAGCCCAGTCATCGGGCACGCTCGACGACCCACCGGGTGCGGCCCGGACCAAAACCATGCGGAGCGCCGCGGCCGGAAGGCAGGGGCCTTTGCATGTCCGGGTTCATCCGGTGAGGCCGAGGGAGGCCAGGGGGAGTGGTAGTCGCGGGCGGCCTTGCGGAGGGCGGCGGCGATGCGGCCCGGCCGCCTGTGGTTCCGTCCGATGTGGCCGGAGAGCACCGCACCAGGATCTGGACGCGTACCAGTCCGGCGGGCTCGGTCGGCGGCAGCACTCCCGGCAGCCGGCCGCGGCCCAGGTCCGGGATCGCGTCCGTGAGGGTCGGCCCCCGCACCGCGATGTGCGGCACAGGATGCCGGTGAAGCGCGGGATGGCACGCGGACGGGGCCGTGCCGGCCCAGGGTGTCTTCCGGGATCAAGCAGCGATGCGCAGCAGATCGGCCGAGACGGCCCACAGTTTCTCGGCCGCTGCGGGGTCGAGTGCCCACTGCTTGACGGCATGGGGGTTCTCGGTGGGGTCGGCGTCGTCGGGCACGGTGTGCGCCTCGCGGGCGTCATCGAGGTAGTGCCCGCCGGTGTGGGCGAATTCCGGTGCCACCGCGGCGACCAGGGTCGTGGCCGCGCCCTGCTGGACGGTCTTGTACGCGAAGGCTCCCGTCGCTTCGAGCCGGGCGAACTGGTCGTGCAGTTCCTGCGGGAAGTGCCGCTGGAGCCCGGTGGCGATCCCGCCGGGGTTGACGGCGTTGGCGGTGATTCCGTCGCCGGCCCAGCGGCGGGTGGCTTCGACTGCGAACAGGATGACGGCCGTCTTGGACTGTCCGTAGGCGATCAGCGGGTCGTAGGGCCGCCGGTGGAAGTGGATGTCGTCGAAGTCCACCGGCGAGAACATGTGCCCGGCGGAGCTGAGTGCCACGATGCGCGAGCCGCCCCGCTCGGCGGCGCCGGCGGCGAGCGCGTGGTGCAGTCCGAGGGCCAGGGCGAAGTGGCCGAGGTGGTTGGTGGCGAACTGCAGTTCCCAGCCCTCCGCGGTGCGCAGCTCCGGGGTGGCCATGATGCCCGCGTTGTTGATCAGCAGGTGGAGGGGGCCGTTCCAGCCGGCGAGGAAACGGTTGACCGTGCTCTGGTCGGCCAGATCGAGGTGTGCGACATGGATATCACCGTTGCCGGTCGTCGCGGTCAGGTCCTGCGCGACCCGTGCGCCGGCCTCCGGGTTGCGGACCGCCAGGGTGACGTCGGCCCCGGCGCGGGCCAGTGAACGGGCGGTCTCGACACCGATGCCCGAGGTGGCGCCGGTGACGATGGCGCGGGTGCCGGAGAGGTCGGTTCCCTCTACCACCTCGTCCGCGGTGCTGTGCGCGGTAAAGGCTGTGGTGATCAGCGGTGACGGAGCGGACATGGGCGGCCTCCAAGGTTTAACAAACTAGTTGGTTACTTTCTTTCGACCGTACGGCACCCCTGGCCCCTGGTCAAACAAACTAGTTGGTTATGATGAGGTCATGAGGGATGGACAGGCCACGCGACGCCGCCTGCTCGATGCGGCCGCCGCCGAATTCGCCGCCTACGGGATCGCCGGCGCCCGCGTCGACCGGATCTCGGCCAACGCCCGGGTGAACAAGGCGCAGATGTATGCCTACTACGGCAACAAAGACGGTCTCTTCGACGCGGTCTTCACCGATCGCATCGAGCAGATCATCCATGCCGTGCCCATGGAGGCCGAAGATCTTCCCGGCTACGCCACCCGTCTCTATGACGCCTGCCTGGCCCGCCCCGAGCTGGTCCGGCTGGCCGCATGGGCACGCCTGGAGCGCGTCCCCACAGGCCCTCTGGTGACCGGCATGGACGACCAGACCGCGCGCAAGCTGGAGGCGATCGCCGCGGCGCAGCGCTCAGGACACATCGATCCGTCACTCGGCCCGGCCGACGTGCTGTCGATCGTCACAGCGATGGCTCTGACCTGGTCACCGGCCAGCCTGATCCACACCGCCACTCCGGACGAGCCCGAGAGCGAACACGAAAGCCGGCGCCGCGCCCTCGCCGAAACCGTACGCCGCGCCTTCACCCCCGGGTCCGAGATCCCGGTGCGGCCGGCGCCGTGACGAACCGCGGGCTCCAAGTCCGTGGCACATCCGGCGGACGCGCCGCAGCATCCTTCCTCGCTTTCGGCCGGGACCTCCGCGGCCCGGCACCTCGTCCGGGGCAACCGATCCGGCGCCGGAGTGCCCGACCAGATGCCGAGAGCCGGCGTTCGGGCGTCTCCGACAGATCCCTTCTCGCTACGCATGTGCGCGCGTCCGCGCCGCTGGGCGACCAGAACGTCGAGAGCCGGGCGTTCTGGTCGCGCCGGCGAAGGTAGCGGTGCGATCCCTTTGTCTGAATGGTGTGATTGGGACGGTCCGAGTTGGCGAGGGTGAACTGCCGTAGCGGACCGAAGTGCGCTTCGAGCGGGTTGGTCCAGCAGGAGCCGGCGGTCGGACGGATGCCCGGGGGCCCGGATTCGTCGAAGGCAAAGGTGCGGCCCGGGTGCTCGTTCAGCGCTACTCGTTCCGGTCCAGATGGGCGCCGGGGTCCGGTTCGGCGGACTCCTTCCACGTCTTGGTGCGCTGGAAGGTGACGCCGTGGCCCGCTTGAGGATCTCCACATCCTCCCGCAGGTGGCGGTTCCCCCGCCGCAGACGGGCCAATTCCTCGCGTTCGCTGCTGGTTGGGCCGTCGCGCTCGCCCGAGTCGACCTCGATCTGCTCGGCCCAGTCCCGCACCACGGTCTCGGTCAGGCCGACGTCCTTGGCGACCTGACCGACCGAGCGGTCCCCACGCCGGCACAACTCGACGATCCCGGCCGTGAACTCCGACGTGAACGAGCGGCGAGGACGCGACTTCTTCCCTCCCCATGGCGGACGTCCTTCCGGGGACTCAACCCCTGATCCTGGATGTCCGCCGAAGTGAATCAAGCCAAGTCTTGCGCAGGGTGGGCTCGGCGGACACGTCGTGGGAGGCCCACAACCGGGCGAACTCCTCGCTTCCGGCGAGGAGTTCATCCACCAGTCCGGTCACCTCGGGATCGCCGGGGTAGCAGGTGGCGGCGCGCAGGTTCCGGGCCGCGAGGCGGGCGAACGCGTCCGCGTCCGACACCCCGTACAACTGGCGGCCTTCCGGGTGCGGCCCGAGGAAGACCCGGCGCACGAGGTTGCGGTCGCGTCGCGGCAGGGCGGAGAAGTCCTCCATGCGGCAGCCGCCGCAGCAGGTCCAGGATGCTCTGCCACACCTTGCGCGACGGCCCCGGCGGGGGGCCTGGCGGTACGCCGGCGAGGTGGTGCAGGTGGTCGCGCTCGGCGTCCGACAGGCGCAGGGCCCGGGCCACCCCGGACGGCCCCGCGCGGAGGCGCATACAGGGGTGAGCGTGGTGAACGCGGTCCCGGGGCAGCCGGTGGACGATGGACGGACCGGTGCTTCAGCGCGCGGGTTGCGCCTGGTCGCGGTGGGCGGTCGTACGCCATTCCCGGGGGGTCATGCCGTAGGCGGCGCGGAAGGCGCGGCTGAAGTGGGCGGGGCTGGTGAAACCGAAGCGGTGTGCGACGGCCGTTACCGCAGGAACGTTCCGGCCCAGGCGGCCGAGTTCGCGGCGGCATGCCTCAAGCCGACGATGCTGGATCCAGCGGCTGACGGTGGTGTCCTCGGCCCGGAAGAGCCGGTGCAGGTGGCGTACGGAGATGTGGTGGGCGGCGGCGATGGTCTGCGGGGAGAGGCCGGGGTCTGTGAGGTGGCGGTCGATGAAGGCCTTGATGCGCAGGCGCAGGGCGGTGGTGGCGGCGTCGGTGCCGGTGTCGGGGACGTCGCGGCCCAGCCGCTCGGCGATCAGGGTGGCCAGCAGGTCCGCGGCGTTGCGGGCGAGCAGGTCGCCGATGTGCGGTGGATGGCTTCCCGCCCGGGTGGCCAGCCGGGACAGGAACTCGATGACCAGGGCCGAGGCGCCGGAGTCGGCGTGGATGGGCACGGCGGCGAGGTGCTGAAGGTCGGCCTCGCCGACGCCCAGCATCCACCGCGGCACCTGGAGGACCTTCATATGGAAGGGGTCCGGATAGGTGACGGTGTAGGGGCGTGTCGTGTCGAAGAAGGTGAGGGTCCCGGGCCGGAGCACCGTCCGGTCGCCGTTCCGGTCGACCACCAGCACACCGCGGTCCTGGAGGCACACGCTGAGGTAACCGGTGTCCGCCCCGACGGGCCCCCGTGCGTTCTGGCGGACCTGTAAGGGGTCGGCGTCCGTCGTGGCCACCTGTATGGAGCCGAGCCGGTCGGTCGTGATGGTGCCGTGGAAGGGCGCGTCCGCAGGCGTGGAGATGGCCAGCCGCACGGACGCCAACTGGCCGTACGTCTGCCTGATCACCTCGTGCCAGTAGTCCAGGCGTTCAGCGGCCGACACCGACGCCGTGGACATGACGATGCTCATGATGGCTCTCCTCGTCTCTTCCTGCTCCGTGGGCCGTCCCTTCCTTCTTGACGAGGCCGAGCGCGAAGCGGTTGTCCGCGGATGAGTCACTCTGCGACACGTTTCCGGGCACGGAGAGGCAACTCGCCAGGAGGAACGGCCCGTAGCTTCGTTCCGCAACCATCGGTCTACGCGCAAAGAAGGGATGTAATGGACAGCTTGCGCCACAGTCGACAGCTACCGGTGCGTCGGCGGAACGTGCTGCGGGGCGCGGTGGCCGGAGCGGTCGGAGTCACGGTCGGCGCGGGGACGGCGCGGGCTGCGGGGCCACCGGCCGGGATGCCGGCGTACCGCTACCTGCGGGACGCGATCGTCCTGTCGGCCCCGCCGGCTCACGACCCCACGGGCGAGTTCATCTTCCCCTGCATCCGCGGAGTGTACGACAAGATCAGCGGTGCACGGGCTCGGTACTACCTGTACTACGCGCCGCACGAGAATCCGGGCGGCATCTGCGTGGCGTTCGCCGACTCCCTGGACGGCCCGTTCCACGAGTACGCGGGCAACCCGCTCATCGACAGGTTCCTGCCGACCACCACGGTCACCCACGTCTCGTCGCCGCATGTGACCTGGGACGCGGCCACGCGGCAGTTCTTCTGCTATTTCCACGGCGAGAACACCGTCACCCGGGTGGCCCGCTCCACCGACGGCCTCCACTTCACCGACGAGACACCGATCCTCAGCACCCGCCTGGTGTCCGGCACCTCGGAGACCTCCTACGCCCGCGTCTTCGAACACGCCCTGCCGGGCCGCGGCAACAAGTACGTGATGGTCTTCATGGGCGTACGGAACGGCCGGCGGATCTTCTACGGCTGGTCGCCCAACGGCTGGGACGGCTGGCAGTTCAGCTCCACCCCGCTGGTCAACCCCGAGCCCGACGGCCTCACCGACATCTCGGGACCGACCCTGCTCAAGCGCAATGGCACCACGTACGTGGTCTACCACGGCAACGACGGGCGGATGTACGTCACGGAAGTCGGCAACGGCTTCGACCGCGAGAACCACCTCGGGGTGTTCCACTCACCGGTCGCATCCGACAACGGCCGGGTCGCCGCGCCGTCGTTCGGCACCGACAACGGCGCCGAGTACATGTTCTACGAGGCCGGGCCACGCCTGGAAGCCCGGATCTGCATCGCCCGCGCGGTCACCTCCATCTGAGACGGAAAGAGAAGACGGAACCATGACGCACATCGGCAAGAAGGCACTGACGGCGAGCGCGACGCTCGTGGCGACCGCCGGCCTGGTCACCGTGGCCGCGCCCCCGGCGCACGCCGAGGGCAGCTACAACATCAGGATCGACACGGCGACCACCAACTACATCGCCGATTACTGCCTGCTGACGACCACGAGCGGCAACGCGCGTGCCGCGTGCAGTGGGAACAGGGGGAAACACGATTCCTTCCGGCTGGGCACCGTCCACAACACGGGCGACAGGGTATGGCTGGACATCAATGTCGTCGCCGGCACCGACCGCAAGCAAATCGACCTCCAAGGCAAGCACTACATCAGGGTGTACGGAGACCTGTTCGCCATCGAGGTCTGCGGGTGGAAGAGTCTCGACTCCTTCGCAAGCGGCAATGTGGGACTGGCCCTGCACGGCGACACCTACTGCAACTGGTGACGCGGCATGAAGACGACGAGACGACATGCGGCGGCATTGACCGGAGCCGTGGCGCTCACCGCTGTGGCGGTGCTTCCCGCGCAGGCGCAGACGGCCGACGACAACCGCATCCGCTTCAAGTTCCGGGACTCCAGAAGCGTCTGCCTCACCGCGCACGAACGCTCCACCGATCCGCTGGTCCTGGAGAGGTGCGACACCGACAACCAGCGCGGAAACTGGCGGAAGATCACCTACAGCGGGGGAGGCCTCGTCTTTCTGCTGCAGAACGTCGCCTCGGGCGAATGCCTCGACGCAGGAAAGGGACTGGAAGCGCTCGCCTACACCTCCCCGTGCGACATCAACGACGTAGGACAGCACTGGTACTACTTCTGCGACACGGGCCATCTGATGGCCGCCACCTGGAACACGCTGCTCACCGGCTGGAACGACGACACGGTCAGCATGCGCCCCGGCAGCGGAGCCTTGGCGGGCAAGCAGGAGTGGGACCGCAGGCCGACCGTCTGCTGATTTCCTGACAGACGCACGCCACCCTCCCTTCCCCTGGGCACGGACCTGGGCCTCCGGGAAAGGGGAGGGAGGTTGGCGCGTCCTCGGCTGACCCTCCTGCTCCCGGGCCGCCGCGCGGCGACTGCGGCGAGCCTGTCGGCGCTCCTTCCGTGTCGGTGCGGGCTCACGGGGTGATTGGTTGCCGTTTGTGGGCAACCGTGGGGCCCGGGAGTTTACCCCACTGTGTGTAGGCGCACCCGACTCACAGGGGGAAGATCATGCGCCGGACAGGGGCAGCGGCCGCGGCACTCGTGTTGGCGGGTGCCGGGGTCGCAGGTACGGCCGACGACGCCCCCGTACGCGACCGGTTCCGGTTCTGGATGCTCCTGTTGTGGGGAGCGGACGCCCTGCTCGGTACGGCACGCCTCGTCGCCGGCGGATGGATGGACGAACCGGTCGTGCAGGCCTGGCGAACCGTCTGCCTCGCCATCACCGTGCAGGCGGTGCCGTTCCTGCTGCTCGGAACGGCCCTGTCCGGCGCCCCGACACCCTTGCCTCGCATGCGCCGGGGTCTGCTGGAGCACGGGCCTGCCGCGCACCGGCGGCGCGGACGGCCGCGGCCCGGAAGACGGTGCCCGGACCAGGAGGTGAACGGACGGATGGCAGACGTTACCGAGTGCTTGGGAATCCCAGCGGCAGGCACCGGGCCGTGTGACCGGTGTGGTTTCTGTCGAGCCACAGGTCGGCGGGCGGAAACCACGTGCGTCGTGTTCACCGCGGGGGCACACTGCTCGGACGGACATCGACTCCGCTCGGGTCGCCGCCGCCTTCGGACTGGGGCGGCCACGGGGGCAGTGGCGCCCGCTGGCCAGCGGCGACCACCCCTCCGACAGCCGCGTGCTGACCACCACGCGGGGACGGTGGGTGGTGAGGATGGACCGGCTGCTCAGCGACTGGCATCACAGGCATACGCACCGGGTGTACCGGCGGGAGAGCGCGGCGTGAGAGGCGGGCGTTCCGATGCCGCGGCCGGTTGAGCCTCCCGCCCCGGCCATCGGCTACTGGCACAACCCGGCGGGCGAAACGCTGGTGCGGGTGAGCCAGCGGCTCGACGGGCACGACCTGCGGCAGCCCGGTGCGGCGCGCCGAGTCTCCCTTGCGGAAGCAGCCGAGTGGGTGGGCAGCGTCCTCGCCCGCATCGCCCAGCTCGGGACGGAAGGCGATACCGGCCCCGACGACGAGCCCGTGCTGCACCCCTGGCCGACTGGCACGCATGGGTGGCCGAGGCCGAAGCAGCCGACCACCCGGTCACCGCGCCGACCCGTTCCCCGCTCCCGGTCATCGAGGAGGCGACCACGCTGGTTTGGGAGGCGCAGCGGAACCATCCCCGCACCGTCCTGGTTCACGGGGACACATCACAGGCCAACGTCCTGCGCCCCCCGACCGGATACGCGCTGATCGACTGGGAAGGGGCCAGAGCGGACGTGCCGTGGTGGGAGGCGTGAACGTGGCCTTCCGGCTCGCCACCCCGTTCAACGGGCCCGCGGCCGACGGCGATCTCCGGGTGGTTCATCCGCTGATCACGGCCTATCTCGATCAGGGAGGCCCGGCCGGTCCGGCCGACGCCTCGGCGTTCGCGGGCATGCTGCGCAGCCAGTTCGCGGTCATCGCCTGGTGCCTGTGGCTGGCGCTGGGCCACCGCCAAGCCGATCCGGCTCGACGCGCCTTCGGACCGCACATTGTGACCTCACCGGCACAGGACATGCCGCAGGGGGTCCGCTCCCTGGACAGGTGGACCATGCTCCTGCGGTGAGCACTCGCAGACCGGGCACGGCGGGCAGCGACGGGGCAGGACGACGAAACCCTTATGTGAGGTAGTCCTTCGAACCGTTGTTCCAGGCGATGACGACGATCTCCTGCCCCGGTGCGCCGACCCTGCCATCTGATATGACGGCGACGATGGTTCCGGTGAATTTCGCCTCCGGAAGCCGGCCTTCACCGTTCGCCTTTGTGCAGAAGCATTCCAGATGCGGGGTAAGCCCCTTTCCGCCGGCCCTTACCCCGGCTCCTGTCGGGGTAAGGGCCGTTCCATGGCGCTGTCCAGATGAGTGATGACGGCCGGCACATCGTCACTCTCGGTGCTCCGGATCAGTTGCAGGGCCGGCCGGACGAGGCCGCTCGGTCGCGCCGTCAACCGCGCGAGCACGGCGGCCCGGACATCGAGCCGCTCGAGGGTGGCCTCGCGCTCCTCTTCGTTCTGGCCGGCGAGTAGGACGGCGTTGTACCACGCCTCCTCGCGGGCCTGCCGGACGCTGAAGTCGAGGATCCGCTCGTCGGTGCGGGCTCCGACCTGATCCAGCAGCGACATCAGGGGCGACAGGACGCCGATCGAGTCCTGCACCGCCAGCACCACCCGCGCGAGGATGTCGTTGATCAGCAGGAAGTCGCGCCGTAAGGCGTGGATGGCCTCGCCCGGGTTGGTCCGCGCGGCGGCGATGGCCAAGTCGAGGTTGATGTGCGCGTTCACGCCGAGCAGCAGATGCTGGACGATGACGGTGTCGGCGTCGTCGAGCAGCCCGAACGCCTCGCGCCAGCAACGCGGCCCGCTCCGGTCACGGCGCCAGGCGTCGTACGCATCGAAGTAGCGGTTGCCGAAGAGCGTGTCGAAGCGGTCCATCCGGGTGCCGTCGTCGAACAACCCACCGCGGATGGCCGTGCGGACCTCGACGGTCACCTGCCGGTACAGCGCCGCGAAGTATCCGGCCCGGTCACCGGCGCGGCCGGCCGCCCGCACGATTTCGGCAAGCCCGTCCACGACATCGTCGATGTTCTGTGCCGCCATGCCCCGATCTCCTCCCGTGGCGTCTGGTTCGGCCCGCGCTCCGGCTTGCTGCCCGCAGCGCCGGCCACAGCCCCGTCCTACCACCGCACACCGGAAAACGGGACCGTGTGTGGGGTCAAGGAGGTGGAACGACAAGGCCGGGGACTGCATCCGCTTCCCGGGCCGTTTCGTGCAGGCCGGGGAGCGGGATTTCACGACCGGACGGCTCTCAACCCTCGCTGCCGCCGCCGCGACATCGGGTATGTGACCCGGCGTCGGGGAAGCGGCACGGGAGGCGAGGAGCGCGTGAGGGAGTACGGCGAGGTGTGGCGGGCAGGATCCGGGGACGTCGCGGCCGCGGCGGTGGCGCTGGCCCGTGCATCGGTCGACGAGGCCGTGGACAGCTGGGTGACGCCCGGCCAGGAGGCCCGTCGGCGGCGGGCCTAGACCGCCGGTGAACACATCGCCGCCTGGCTCGGCACCTTCCTGCGCACGGGCGAGGTCCACCTAGTCGGCGGCGGAGGGGCGGTCGCCGGCCTGCGCTGTGGCAGTACTTCGGCGGCGAGGACACGCAGAGTTCCGAGGACGACGGTACGGTCGGCATCCTCCGGCGGGTCTACGGCGACGACATCGCCCGTCTGGCGCTGGTGCACCAGCTGGTGGGTGAGCGGCGTCCGTCCGACATCCCGCACTGGCACCTGGCCCAGACCGTGGTCGTGCCGGAACTGCGCGGGCGCGGTCTGGGAGGAGCACTGCTGCGGCACCAGCTCAGGCACGTGGACGCCCGGGGCGCCGCCGCCTACTTGGAAGCCAGCTCGCCACGCAACCGGGCGCTGTACGAGCGGTACGGCTTCCTCCCGCTCGGTGTGCCGGTCGAGCTGCCGGGCGGCCCGAGGATCCAGCCCATGTGGCGCCGGGGATGTTCGCCGTACTCCGCCGCCGCCCGCCGGAGTCCCGGGACGGCCTCCTGACCCGCAAGGTCGTTGATCCGGAATTCTGACCACGATCGGCGGGGCCGCAGGAGCCCTTGCGCCCGTCGGCTCGCCGCAGTCGGAGCACCTGGAGCATCTGCGTGGTTCCGCTGTCCGGCGTCCGGACGGGGTACTGCCCGAACTCCTGCTTGGCGTCCGCTCGGGCTTCACCGGCGACCTTCGGCACGAGGCCGCCTGCCGCGGCGCCACCGCCTCGCCGGGCGTCATGCCGCGACTGCCGGAAAGGCGTGCGCGAGCATGGCCGGGGTGATGTGCCGGTGCCGGCCCAGGGCGACGGCGGACCTCCTATTCGTCCAGGCCGCACTCGTTCTTCGCCGCCCGGAAGCGTTTCTCGGCCGTCTCGCTTCCGGGGTGCGGCCTTGGCCGTCCGGTCCGGTGGCCGTGCGGTTACCGCGCTGCCGGGATGCGGGGCGCGGAAGTCCACCGGCCGGCCCGGAGATGCCGTGCCGCAGCGGATGAAGCCGATCGCGAGTCAGCCGGTCCAGGTCGGGCCCGGTGCCGGATACCAGCAGCCGCAGCCGCCTGCCGTCGGCCAGGAGCAGCCGCACCGCTTCCAGCAGGTCCATCACGCCTTTGCGGACGTCGATCCGGCCGTGGTAGAGGAGCGTCGGCGGGGTGCCGACCGCTCCCGGCCGCCGGCCGGGCCGGGGCCGGAACAG
>NZ_DASQNP010000214.1:0-4685 GCF_035644915.1 Streptomyces sp. | reverse complement strand
TCGACATCGACGCCAACGGCATCATGCACGTCTCCGCCAAGGACCTCGGCACCGGCAAGGAGCAGCGGATGACCGTCACCGGCGGCTCGGCGCTCCCCAAGGACGACATCGAGCGCATGATGCGCGAGGCCGAGCAGCATGCCGAGGAGGACCGGCGCAGGAGGGAGGCCGCCGAGACGCGCAACCAGGCCGAGCAGCTCGTCTACACCACCGAGAAGTTCCTCAAGGACAACGAGGACAAGGTGCCCGGTGATGTGAAGTCCGAGGTCGAGGCCGCGGTGGCCGACCTGAAGGAGAAGCTGAAGGGCGGGGCCGCCGGCGACAACACCGCCGCCATCCGCGAGGCGTCCGAGAAGGTCGCCTCCACCAGCCAGAAGCTCGGCCAGGCGCTGTACGCCGACGCCCAGGGCCGGCAGGCCGCGGGCGCCCCGGGGGGCGGGGGCGCCGGTGCGACGTCCGGCACGTCCGGCACGTCCGGCACGGGCGCGGAGGAGGAGGTCGTGGACGCGGAGATCGTCGACGAGGACAAGGACAAGGACAAGGGCAAGGGCAAGGGGGAGGCTGCGTGAGCGCGGCCGCCCGGCCGCGACGGCGGACGAGGTCGAGGCCATGTCCGTGATGATCGAGTTCACCGACCGCAGCCGCAGCCGTCTGACCTGGGAGGACACCAAGACGGTGGACGGGGACGAGCTGCTGTTCGGCTACGAGGTGCGCGAGGGCGGCTCGCTGGCGGTCCTCTGCCGGGCGACCAGGGGTACGTCCGCCCCGCCGGACCTCAGGATGGTGGCGCTCTACGGCCCCGCCGCCTGGTTCAGCGTCGAGGGCACGGGCGTGGACGGCCTCTGACGGCGGCGGCGCACCGCGAGCGGACGCGTCACGCGAACGGGCCCGCCGGGAGTGGCTCCCGGCGGGCCCGCGGCGGCCCGGCCGTCATGCGGCGATGTGCCAGTCCTTCCTGGACGGCGGTGCGGTGGGTCGTTCCTGGTGGGGGCGGGCGGCGACCACGGTCCGCAGGTGGTGGTAGCGCTCCTGTTCCACCCACAGGTCGCGGCTGCCCGGAGGCCGGAAGAGAACGTTCCAGATGCCGGTCCCCACCGCGAAGGCGACGGGAACGGCGAGCACTCCCAGCAGTGTGCTGAGCACGACGGTGTCCCTCCCCGGTGAAGATCCTTGAACCTCCACGCCGGGACCGCGCACGGCCCCGGTCGGCACACGTCCGGCGCCACGGCGATCAGCATGCCGATACGGTCATGGCGCCGACTACAGGAAACAAAATTGAGCGTAGGTGCGTCAAGTTCGGTGCGCGAGGTACCATGAGAAGTGTCGGATCGGTCATATGCCGCAGAACCGACGGAGGTGGTCGTGATGCTGTTGCGTACCGATCCCTTCCAGGAGCTGGACCGCCTGACGCAGCGGCTGCTCGGCATGGCGACGGGCCCCACGGGGGTGCCGATGGACGCCTGGCGCGAGGGTGACGCCTTCTGGGTGCGCTTCGACCTGCCGGGCGTGAACCCCGACACCATCGACCTCAGCGTCGAGCGCGACGTCCTGACGCTGCGCGCCGAGCGCACCGCCGGCATCGGGGAGAACGCCGAGGTCCTGGTGAACGAGCGGCCCACCGGCGTCCTCGCCCGGCAGCTCTTCCTCGGACAGGCGCTGGACACCGAGCACATCGACGCCGACTACGACGCCGGCGTGCTGACCCTGCGGATCCCGGTCGCCGAACAGGCCAAGCCCCGCAAGATCCCCCTCGGCGGTGCGAGGGGACACCGGCAGATCGAGCAGTGACCCGGCGCGGTGCACCGCCCCGCTCCTCGCCCCTCGCCCTGCGGCGCCCGCCGCAGGGCGTTCCCGTACGCCGGTTCCCGCAAGCGCTCCCGGCGCGGGCGACGGCCCGGCGCGATCCCCCGGACGGGCTTGTCGGACGAGGTGATTGCGCGGACCGTCCGGGAACCCGGAAGGGCCGTGCCGAGGAAGCACCACCAGTCGGGAAGGAGAGACCGCCGATGAGGTACGACGAGTTCCTCGCCCGGGTCCGCGACCTCGGGGAGTACGCGGACCACGACGAGGCCGAGCACATCACCAGGGCCGTGCTGGAGGTGTTCGCCCCCCGGATCACCGCCGGGGAGGTCGAGGACCTGGCCGCACAGCTCCCGGGCCCCCTGGGCGACGTCCTCCGGGACAACCGGGCGGGCCGGCCCGAGACGTTCGGCCTGGAGGAGTTCTACCGCCGGGTGGCCGAGCGCACCGGCGCCCGGCCCAGGACCGCGGAGTGGGACGCCAGCGCCGTGCTGTCCACCGTGGCCGAGGCGATCTCCGGCGGTGAGCTCAACCAGGTGCTGAGCCAGTTGCCCTCCGGCTACGCGGTCCTGTTCGGCAAGCCGGAACTGAGCGGCTGACCCGCCGGGGCGGTGGCCGGGCCGCCGCCCCGGCGCCGCCCCCGCCGGGGTCGCACGGGAGCCCCGCCGAGCGGAAAGCCGCACGGCGGGGCTCCCGGCGCGCCCGGCACGGCGCACGCCGCGGACAGCGCCGCACCGCACCCGCACAACACCCATGTCGCTCTGCGTGACGCCTTGCCACTCTGTGTGATCGAGGTCATCGTGGGAGGCGTGACGAACGACTCCGGCCCCCGCCCGGGCCCCCTCCGACTCACCGTGCCCGCACGGCACTTCGTCCTGCGGACCGCGCGGCCGGCCGGACGGGAGCCGGCGCACGGCTACCGCGTCGACGTCACCGCCGAGGGACCGGTGAACGGCGCCACGGTCGCCGTCTCGCTCGGCAGCCGCACGGCCCCCTCCCGCTGGCTCGCGCTCCGCTGGCTGCGGGAACAGGCCCTCCGCATCGCCGACGGGCTCGACCCCGACCCCGCGGCGCACTGGGCCGCCGGGCGGGTGCTCGACCCCGTACCGGCCCGGCTCGCCGACGCGCCGACCGAGCTGCGGCGGTGGTGCGAGGACGAGGAGCGGCAGCGGGCCGCGGCCGACCGGCTCGCCGAGGGTCTGCCGTTCCTCCTCACCGCCGCCGACCACACCGGCCGTTACGCGCTGTGCGCGCGGCCCCACCGGCTCCCGCCCTGGTCATCCGAGCCCCACAGCGTCCCGGTGCAACGCCGGGCGGGCTCGTTCACCCACCCCCGGTGACCAGGGCGGGCCCACCACCGCGGCCGGCGATGTAGACCAGAGCATCCGGTACGGGACCGCCGTCCGCGTCGTGCAGCGTGCACACCGCCGCCCACGACGCGCACAACGGACCTGTGTCCGCGCGCCACTGCTTGCCGCGCCGCGCGTCCGGCGTCACCGTGGAGGGCGTGGCGCACGAACCCGCCGCACCGGGCCCGCGCGGCGGCTCCCGCCCGCGCACGGTCGGCGGTTCCGCCAAGGCCCACCAGCTCCCGCCCCGGTCACAGAGCCCGCCCCGACCCGGCCATCCCCCGCCGGGCGGCGGGCTCGCCCTCCCACTCCCTCCGTGACCGGGGCGGGCCCACCGGGGAACCCGGACGGCGGACGTGATGACGACGGGGGAGTGGCCCGCGAACGCACGAAGGGCCCGGTCGCGCGGCTCGCGCGGCCGGACCCTCGTCGTGGCCGGGTCAGGCGGAGTGCTCGGCGGCGAGACCGGTGAACGCCGCCCACGCCCCGGGCGAGACGGTCAGCACCGGTCCGGAGAGGTTCTTCGAGTCCCGGACGTGGACGGTTCCGGGGGTGGACGCGACCTCGACGCACTCGCCGCCCTCACCGCTGCTGTAGCTGCTCTTGAACCACGCGGACTCCGGCACGGTCGACTCAGGCATCTGATCGGTCATCTCGGTCTCCCAGGAGTTTCTCGATGAAGGCCAGCGATTCGCGTGGAGTCAGCGCCTGTGCCCGGAGGAGTCCGTACTGCTCCTCGATCTCCCGGACCGTCGTACGTTCGGTGTGCAGGCGGCTGTCCCGCTGCACCTCAACGTACGCGATCCTCCGCCCGTCCCGGGTCTCGATCAGGGTGAACGGGCCCGCCAGACCGCAGTGTTCCTCACAACCGATGGGCATGACCTGGATCTCGACATTGCGTCGATGTCCGTGCAGCAGCAGTTGTTCGAGCTGGCCTCGCAGCACCGACCGCCCACCGATGGGGCGTCGCAGCACCGATTCGTCGATCACGAAGCTGAGCGTCGGCATCGGTTCGCGGGAGAGGATTTCCTGCCGTGCCATTCGGGCCAGGACACGTTGAGCAACCGTGTCCTCGCTCAGCAGCGGGCGGCGCATCGCGAACACCGCCCGTGCATACTCCTCCGTCTGCAGCAGTCCCGGGATCGCGAGGGTCGCGTACACGTGGACTTCGATCGCCTCCGCCTCCAGCCGTGCCGCGTCGCGGAAGAACGGTGGGTACTGGGCTCGCGCGACCTCCTCCTTCATCGCCTTCAACACCCCGCCCGCGTCGAGGACTTCGTCGGCCTTGTCGATGAACTTCGGTGGCGGGATGCGCCTGCCCTGTTCGAAGGCGGCGACGGTCGAGGGTGCATAGCCGGTGCGCGAACCCAGGTCGGGACGTTCCAGCCCGGCGCGGATGCGCAGCAGCTTCAACTGCCGTCCGAACGCCGCGACCAGGCTGGTGCCCGGTTCGTCCGGACGCTGTCCGTCGGCGGTGTCGTGGATGCCGTCCTGCATGCTTCGTTCCCCTGCCCCATGGGTGGCCCTTTCCCGGAA
>NZ_DASQNP010000213.1:0-14645 GCF_035644915.1 Streptomyces sp. | reverse complement strand
GCAGTCGGCCGCACTCTCCGGCGGGACGTCTCGCGGCGGAGCCCGACCCGGTCGAGGACGGCTGTGGCCCGCTCGGGTCCGCCGGGCGGATCGCGGCGCCGGTCTGCCGCAGCCCGGCCAGGCATACCGCCGCGCCGGCCGCCGCTGCCGCACCCGTCCCGCGCCCTCGATCCCTCACACCACACGCCCGGGTGCCCAGCGTCGCCGTGACCGTGCTGTGTCCGGCGGTCTCCGCGGTGGCTCGGACCTCCGCCCCTGATGCCTGCGGAGCCCGTACCGCGGTGCCCGCCGGTGCTCCGCATCCGTCCAGCGCCACCGTGGCGTTCCTCCGGCGACGGCACGACGGCACCCGGTCCCTCGGCGGTGGTGTCCGCGTTCCACCCGATCGCGATCGTGGACCGGTGGCCGCCCCGCTTCCCCATGGCAGGCGATCCACTCCTGTTTTTCGGCGCTCTTATCCGCCCGGGCGCGGTGCCGGGAAAACCCGTCCCGCAGCACCCTGCGGGACGGGAACGGGCAGGGCCCCGGCTTGACAGACGGCAGTTACGGGAGTTGCCTGAAAGCAGGGGAAAGCGTGTGAATTCGACCACTCGGACAGTGAATCGCACACACCGGGTCGGTCGGTATTCAACAATTCCGGAGGCGGCTTATGGCTACCTACGAATACTCATGTAGCGGCTGCGGACCGTTCGACGTGCGGTTGGCGATCGGAAGCGCGCCCAGCACCCTCGAGTGCCCCGTCTGCTCGGGGCCGGCACGGCGCGTCTACTCCCCTCCGGGGGTGGTCCGGACATCCCCCGCCACCGTTTTCGCACGCGAGCGCGAGGAGCGGTCCCGCGAGGCGCCGGAAGTCGTCTCCCAGGTACCGGAGGTGCGTGGCGGACCGCGCCGCTCCCGGCCCGTACCGGCCGGGCTGCCGCGGCCCTGACCGAGGACCGCCTGGCAGGCAGCGGAAAGGGGTGCCGGCCGAGGACCCGGTGCGGACACCCCGTATCACGCTAGGAGGTGCAGCCCGTGGCCAACGTGGGGCTGCTGTTCGTGGGCGCGGTGCTCTTCATCAACGGATTGATGCTCCTGGGCAAGGTCGATCCGAGGGCCGCCGCGGTGTTCAACCTGTTCGTGGGCGCCCTGCAGGTGGTGACACCGACATTCCTGATCTTCACCGCCGGCGGAGACCAGAGGGCCGTACTCGCGGCATCGGGGATCTACCTGTTCGGTTTCACTTACCTGTATGTGGGAATCGGCCTCCTGCTGGGCCTGGACACTACCGGGGTGGGGTATTTCTCGCTTTTCGTGTCCATTATGGCCCTGGCTTATTCCTTCGTCAGCTTCCGGATTCTGGACGACCGGCCCTTCGGCGTCATCTGGCTGTACTGGTCGTTCCTGTGGCTTCTGTTCTTCCTGCTGCTCGGCCTGAAGATCACGGGCATCACCGTCTTCACCGGCTGGGTGACGGCGATCCAGGGCTGGGTCACCGGAGCCATTCCCGCGTTCCTGCTGCTGGCCGGGTACTGGCGCAACTCCGATGAGGTCGCCCTCGCACTGGGGATCTTCGCCGTGGTCGTCTTCGGAGGGCTGTGGGTGCTCACCCGGCCGCGGCAGCAGGCAGGCGGCCGGTCCGAGGGGTCCGCGGCGGCGACGGACACCCGCTAGACGATCCCGCACGCCCCGGGCGGACAGGGAGGTGATCTTCCAGGACCACTGGTCAGAACGCGGCGTCCGGCCACTGTCACCGGCACCCCGGCGCGGACCGGGCGCGACGTACCGCCACACCCGCACGATCAGGAGGACGTGACATGCCCGAGGTCGTATTCAGCGTCGACCAAGCAAAGCCGATGAGCGAACAGACCGTTCCCGGGCACAACCGCTGGCACCCGGACGTTCCCGTCGCCGCCATGGTGCGGCCGGGCGACGAGTTCCGCGTGGAGTGCCGGGAGTGGACCGACGCGCAGATCGGCAACAACGACTCCGCCAACGACGTACGCGACGTCGACCTCAAGCGGGCCCACATGCTCAGCGGGCCGATCGGAGTGGAGGGTGCCGAGCCCGGCGACCTGCTCGTCGTGGACATCCTCGACCTCGGCCCGGTGCCCCAGCAGACGGGGGACGCGCCCGGCCAGGGCTGGGGGTACACCGGCATCTTCGCCAAGGCCAACGGCGGCGGCTTCCTGACCGACTACTTCCCCGACGCCTACAAGGCGATCTGGGACTTCCACGGCCAGGTGGCGACCTCGCGCCACATCCCGGGAGTCCGGTTCACCGGCATCACCCACCCGGGGCTGTTCGGCACCGCGCCCTCCGCGGAGCTGCTGGAGCGCTGGAACCGCCGGGAGCAGGCCCTGATCGACACCGATCCGGACCGCATACCGCCCCTGGGGCTGCCGCCGGAGACCGACCAGGCGCTGGCCGGGCAGGCCACCGGAGAGGACGCGGAGCGCATCGCGCGGGAGGGCGCGCGCACGGTGCCCGCCCGGGAGAACGGCGGCAATCACGACATCAAGAACTTCACGCGCGGTTCGCGGGTCTTCTACCCCGTTCACGTCGAGGGCGCCAAGCTCTCCGGCGGCGACCTGCACTTCAGCCAGGGCGACGGGGAGATCACCTTCTGCGGGGCCATCGAAATGGGAGGGTTCATCGACTTCCACGTCGACCTGATCAAGGGCGGCATGGAGAAGTACGGGATCACCACCAACCCGGTGTTCATGCCGGGCAACGTCGAGCCGAGGTACTCGGAGTTCCTCAGCTTCATCGGGATCTCCGTCGACCACGACTCCGACACGAACTTCTACCTGGACGCGACGGTGGCCTACCGGCGTGCCTGCCTCAACGCCGTCGAGTACCTCAAGAAGTTCGGCTACACCGGTGAGCAGGCCTACCTGCTGCTGGGTGCCGCGCCGATCGAGGGACGCATCAGCGGCGTGGTGGACATCCCCAACGCCTGCTGCTCGCTGTACCTGCCCACTGCCATCTTCGACTTCGACATCCGGCCCACGGCCGAGGGCCCGAGGAGCACCGATCGTGGCAGGAGCGCGGTGACCGACTGACGGCTGCCGTGCGCGCACCGGGGCGTCCCCGTCCGGCCGGGCGGGGACGCCCCGGTCACCGCGGGCCGCGCGCCCTGCCCCGGCCCCGCGCCCGGTTCCGGTACGACCGGCGCTCCGGAAGCCGCCGGAGAACCTTCCGGCCGGAGCGTGGGCAACCAGCGGCGGTCCATCCCCGGAACACCGGCGTCCGGCTCCTCGCCGGCGCCCTGCCCGACCGCCGCGACTTCCGGCACCCGCGCCCACGAGCCGCCTGTCCCGCCGCAGTACCGAAGCCCTCCCGCCCCGGTCCGGAACGGCCGCCCGGCCGCCAGAACGCCCGGCCCGCGCCACGTCACGCGTGCACACCGTTCGCAACCCCTGCCCCGTGAAACGGCGAACGAATACGGCGACAGAACACAGGTGCAGGTCGACGCGGATGCCGCGGCCGAAGCTCCTCGCACCCATCCGAAGCACCTCGGTGAATCGGTGAGTTCGCGCTGGAGGGCCTTCGTTCGTTCCTGAATTCAAGGGAACGGAAGCCCTGTTCCCGTATGGCTGCGGCCAAGTGGCCAGTGGTGCTCAGCGACGGCCCGGTTCCTTGTTCCTCTTGGCCGATTCCCACACCGAGCTGGACGAGTGAGTTCGGCGGGAGGGCAGGACCGGTCACTCGGGCCCTGTGCACAGGCCATGCAGCGAGGAGACCGGCGCCGCGCACCCTTCGTCCGGCAGGCCGGGATCTTCGCCCGCGCTTCCGGCGCGGCCTCGCCGAGAGGGTCTGGAGGAAGACCCCGGGCCGGAAGGGCGAGGGCCCCGCCGGCGAACCGGTGGGACCCTCTCCGTGCTGGATGCCGAGTGCTGGGTGCCTCCCCGTCTCAGCCCCGCCTCAGCAGGTGACGACCTTGCCGTACGAGCCCACCTTCCACCTCCACAGCCGGGCTTCGCCGTCGCGGTAGGTCCAGCACTCCCCGTCGGGACCGTTCTTGATGACGAGCTTCAGGTGCATGGTCTTGCCGCAGTTGTTCTGGATGGTCACCTTCTTCTCCTGCTTGACGACGTCCCGCGAGACACACGACGGGGCGGTGCCCCGGGGGCTCACGGCCGGCGCCGAGGCGGCGGTCGCGGCCGGCGCGGAGATGGTGAAGCCACTGCCGATCACCGCCGTCACGACGGCGACCGCGGCGAGTTTCCTACGAGAAGACATGAGAATCCCCCTTGGCGCGACAAGCGCGTCTTTCCTGGTCAATGACCACGATGCCTGTACCAGGCGGACCTCATAAGCGCATTGAAGCAAATGACCGATATCAACCGGATGCAGTTTCATGGCGATCGGATCGGTCGGGGCAATGACCGGAACGGCAGCACACCGCAGCCCCCACCATCAACGACTACCGGGGTTGAACCCATAGCGCCGTGAAGAACCGGCGGTCCTCGTCCCCTGCGGTATGCCGGTGGGACGGGGTGTTTACAAAGCGGTGGTCCGACTCGCCCGGAGCCGTTCCGCCTCTCCCACCCTCACGCACGGGCAGGTGCCCACACCGGTCGAGATCACCAAGTGCGACGACGCACTACCAGGAGCTGTCCCGCTGCGGGCGTGGGACCGGTGGGGTCGCATCCCGGGGCGTCGCGCACTCGCGGCCGGGGCCCGCGGTCGATCCCGCTGAATGAGCGGTCGGGGCGGTCAGTCGCAGCCTGGGGTGATCGCGCGGTGAGGGATACGAGGCGGCAGGGGTGCTGAGCGCCATACCCGCGGGGTGGTCACCGGGGCCCGCCGCCCGGGGAAGTCTCCCGTTGCCTTCGAGTACGGCTCACAGGACCGCTGGTCCGAATCCTGCCGAGTACGCATCCCGTGAGGCCCCGGAAACACCCCGGGGCCTCCCCCGTTTCCCGGCTAGGATCCGGGCTATGCCGCTGACCATGAGGGACGTGGACCGGTTCGAGGCCGCGAGGCCCCGTCTGGAGGCCATCGCCTACCGCCTCCTCGGCTCCGCGAGCGAGGCCGAGGACGCCGTACAGGAGACCTTCCTGCGCTGGCAGGCCGCCGACGTCGAGCGCATCGAGGTCCCCGAGGCCTGGCTGACGAAGGTGCTCACCAACCTGTGCCTCAACCAGCTCGCCTCGGCCCGCGCGCGGCGCGAGACCTATGTGGGCCAGTGGCTCCCCGAGCCGCTGCTCGACGGGGACCCGATGCTCGGCCCGGCCGACACCGCCGAGCAGCGCGAGTCGGTCTCGTACGCGGTCCTCACCCTCATGGAGCGGCTGTCCCCCCATGAGCGGGCGGTGTACGTGCTGCGGGAGGCCTTCGACTACCCGCACCGGGAGATCGCCAGGATCCTCGACCTCACCGAAGCCGCCAGCCAGCAGATCTTCCACCGCGCCAAGAAGCACATCGCGGACGGCAAGACCCGCACCGAGGTCGACGGAACCGCCGCCCGGCGGATCGTCGAGGAGTTCCTGGCGGCCGCCACCAGCGGGAAGACCGAGCCGCTCGTGCGGCTGCTCACCGCCGACGCCATCTCGATCGGCGACGGCGGCGGGAAGGTCCCGGCCCGCGCCAAGCCGTTCGAGGGCGCCCTCGCGGTCGCGAAGTTCATGCGGGGCCTGTTCAAACCGGCACGGTCCAAGCGCGCCCTGGTCGGCGGCTCGCCCGAGGTCTACGCCACGACCGCCAACGGCGGCCCCGCCGTCGTGGCGGTCGTCGACGGCCGGGTCGTCGGCATCATGTGCCTGGAGATCACCACCGAGGGCATCGCCGCGTTCCGCAACCAGGCCAACCCCGACAAGCTCGCACGCGCGACCGAGATGTGGGCGGCCACCGATCACGGAGAACCCCTGTTCCGCGCCTTCTGACCACGGTGCGGGGCACCCTGACCCCTGTGTGAGCTGCTTCACACCGCGTTCCTGTCAGGAAACGGCGTGCTGCCCGGTTCAAGGGACGAAACCGCGCAAGACAAGGGGCGGTCCCGCGCAGACAGGAGCAGGAACATGCAGCACCGCATCATCGTCCTCGGCGCCGGATACACCGGAGCCACCGCGGCCGGCCGCCTCGCCAGGCGGCTGCACCGTGACGACGTCGCCATCACCCTCGTCAACGCCGAGCCCGACTTCGTCGAGCGCGTCCGGCTGCACCAGCTCGCGGTCGGCCAGGATCTCAGGCCCCGCCCCCTCGGCGAGATGTTCGCGGGCACCGGCGTCGAGCTGAGGATCGCGAAGGTCACCGGCGTCGATGTCGACCGCAGGACCGTCGCCGTCGCCGACGCGAACGGCGGCGCCGGGGAGCTGGAGTACGACACCCTCGTGTACGCCCTCGGCAGCGGCTGGAACGACCACGGCGTCCCCGGCGCCGCCGAGCACGCCTACGAGATCGCGAGCCGGCTCGGAGCGCTCCGGCTGCGCGAGCGTCTGGCCGGCCTGGACGCCGGACAGCCCGTGGTCGTCGTCGGCGGCGGCCTCACCGGCCTGGAGGCGGCCGCCGAGATCGCCGAGGCCCGCCCGGACCTCGCGGTCGCCCTCGCCGCCCGCGGCGGACTCGGCGACTGGCTCTCGGACAAGGGCCGCAGGCACCTGCGGAAGGTCTTCGGCGGGCTCGGCATCACCGTGCACGAACACACCGCCGTCACCGGCGTCGAGGCCGACCGCGTCACCACCGCCGACGGCACGGTCATCCCGGCCGCGGTCACCGTGTGGACCACCGGCTTCGCGGTCCACCCGATCGCACGGGCCACTGCCCTGGAGGTCACCGGCACGGGTCAGATCGTGGTCGACGCGACCATGCGCTCGGTCTCGCACCCGGACGTGTACGCCATCGGCGACGCGGCCCTGGCGATGGGCCCCGGCGACAAGCCGCTGCGGATGTCGTGCGCCTCGGGCACCCCCGCCGCGTGGCAGGCCGCCGACGCCATCACGGCGCGCCTGACCGGCGGGAAGCTCCCGAACATGCCGATCCGCTACTTCAACCAGTGCGTCTCGCTGGGCCGCAGGGAAGGCTTGATCCAGTACGTCACCGCCGACGACCGAGCTGTCAGCGCGGCCCTGACCGGCCGGCTCGCCGCCGTCTACAAGGAGCTGGTCTGCAAGGGCGCGGCCTGGGGCGTCGCTCACCCGACCCTCGGCCTGCCGGCCCGCCCCCGCCGCGTGGTACGGGAGGCGGCGGGGGCGGGCTCGGCCGTCAAGGCGTCGGCCTGACCCGCACGGTGAGGCGGGCGCCCCGTATGGCGGGGCGCCCGCCTCGCCGTCGCCGTGGTGGAGGTCCGGTCCGCGCTCGGCCCGGAACGGCGGACGGACAGGTGCCCTGCCCCTGCGGCGCGTTCCGGACCCACCCGTACCGCGTGGGTGACGTCACACCCGGCTGCAACCACGCCACGCGCCGCCCGGCGATCACGTCCGCCGGCGATCAGGTCGCGTGGGAGGACGACCGCCTCTCAACGGCCCGCCCGGCCCCAGCGCGGGGAGGCAATGCGACAGGTGGGGCGGCCTTGGGTGGTCCGCCCCGGGAGGTCGTGGACGCGGCCGGCCGGAGGTGGTCTCCGGGTGCGGTGTCCGGGCTGTGCGTGGATCCGCCGCCACCGGTCGGCTGCGGCGCGTGCCGGCCCGGCGTCGCATCAGCGGGCGTCGAAGCGGAACTCCGGCGGTGACACTCCTGCGTCCGGGACCCGCCGGTCCGACCACCGCACGGTGTCCCCGATCCGCTGCACGGCCACGGACGGGAAACCGCAGCATCCGCCCGTGCACGGGTACTCCCCCGGCTCCGCGCGCCGTGCCCTGCCGGTCGCCCACAGGGGACCGGGCCACCCTGCGGTGAGCGCCGGTCCTGCGGTGAGCGCCGGTGCCGGACGCCACGGGCCGCCGGCCGGGCGGGTGGCGGGGAGCACGGAGCCGTCGCTCAGCCGGACCCGGCGCGGGTGCCGTAACGGAGTCCGTCGACGAGCAGGTCGATCATGCGCCGCGTGTGGCCGTCGTCGTCCTCCTGGGCGGGCAGGGTCAGGTTGCCCACGGCGCGCAGCAGGTCTTCGGGGTCGGTGCCGGAGCGGATCTGGCCGGCTTCCGCCGCGGCGTCGAGGAGTGCGCCGAGGACCGGCACGAAGCGCTGCCGGAAGTAGGAGGGCAGGCTGTCGTAGGCCGGGTCTCCCGAGTGCAGGGCGGCGCTGAGTCCGCGTTTGGTGGCGATGAAGCCCGAGAAGCGCCGCAGCCACCGGGCGAGCGCCTCGACCGGTTCGTACTCGGCCATCAGGGAGGGAGCGGCGTCGGCGCAGGCGTCGACCTCGTGGCGGAAGACGGCGGCGATGAGGTCGGAGCGCTGCGGGAAGTGCCGGTAGAGGGTGCCCGCTCCCACGCCCGCCTTGGCGGTGATCTGCCGCACGGGGGCATCCACGCCGGAGCTGACGAACACCTCGGCGGCTGCGGTGAGCAGGGCGTCGATGCTGCGCTGCGCGTCGGCGCGCACGCGCCGGCGGGGCTGCCCCCCGTCCATCGGGCCGTTGTCCACGGTGTACTCCTCTTGATAACCGGAACAGCGTTCCGTATCGTCGAAGCTGAACAGTGTTCCGCTTACGTGAGCATATCGCGCCGCGGCGGGCGCCCACCCACGCACGAGGAGAACCATGAAGTACCGCACGCTGGGACGGACCGGCATCAAGGTCAGCCCGTACTGCCTGGGCGCGATGATGTTCGGCCCCATAGGCAACCCCGACCACGACGACTCCGTCCGGATCATCCACAAGGCGCTGGACGCGGGCGTCAACTTCGTCGACACCGCCGACGCCTACTCACGCGGCGAGTCCGAGGAAATCGTCGGCAAGGCCCTCAAGGGACGCCGGGACAACGTCGTGCTCGCCACCAAGGCGCACCTCCCCATGGGGGACGACCCCAACCAGCAGGGCAACTCGCGGCGCTGGCTGGTCCGCGCGCTGGAGGACTCCCTGCGCCGCCTGGGGACCGATCACGTCGACCTGTTCCAGGTCCACCGGCCCGCGCCGGACACCGACGTCGAGGAGACGCTCTCCGCCCTCACCGACCTGGTACGCGCGGGCAAGGTCCGGGCCATCGGCACCTCCTCCTTCCCCGCCTCGGACATCGTCGAGGCACAGTGGGTCGCCGAGCGGCGCGGCCTGGTGCGGTTCCGCACCGAGCAGCCGCCGTACTCGATCCTCAACCGGGGCATCGAGCGCGAGGTCCTGCCCGTCTGCGAGCGCTACGGCATGGGCACCCTGGTCTACAGCCCGCTCGCGGGGGGCCTGCTCACCGGCCGCTACCGCAAGGGCCGGCAGGCCGACACCCACCGGGCCGCCTTCGGCTTCCGGCACCTGCGCGACGAACGCCGGCTCGACGCCGTCGAGCAGCTCCTCGACCTCGCCGAGAAGGCGGGGATGCCGCTGACGCACCTGGCCATGGCCTTCGCGATCGCCCACCCGGGCGTCACCTCCGCGATCATCGGGCCGCGCACCATGGACCACCTCGACGACCTCCTCGCCGGCGCCGGGATCACCCTGACCGACGACGTCCTCGACGAGATCGACGCCATCGTGCCGCCCGGCACCGACGTCGGGACGCTCGACATGGCCTACCAACCGCCCGCCATCCAGCGGACCGCGCTGCGCCGCCGCCTGCCCGACGAGCGCTCCGCCGCCTGACCCGCCCCCGGGAACGGCATGCGGTGGCCGGGCTCTCCACGAGGAAGGTCCCGCCCTCCGCACCGATCGCCACCGGCCGGCGATCCCTTCTCCGCACGTCTCCGTACGAGGCCGAGCGATGACGTCCGGTCCGGACGGGGTCGTGGCGGGGAGATGCGGAGAGCGGAAGCCGCCGTCCCCGGACCCCGCACAGGGGGTCCGGGGACGGCGGCGTACCGAGGGGGTGCGGCGGCACGCGGGGCCGCGCGGCCGCGGTGACCCGCGTGCCCGCTCAGCCGAGGGCCGCGATCATGTCCTCGGCCATACGGGCGCTGGAGGCCGGGTTCTGCCCGGTGAACAGGTTGCGGTCCCGCACGTTGAACTGCCGGTAGGCCGGCCCGCCCACATGGACGGCGCCCAGCTCCCGCAGTCGGGTGGCGAGCAGCCACGGTGCGCCCTCGGCCGTGCCGAACAGCCGCTCCTCCTCATCGGTGAACGCGGCCATCCGACGGCCGGCGAACAGCCACCTGCCCTCCGTGTCCACGGCGCTGAGCAGGCCGGCCGGGCCGTGGCAGACGGCTCCGATGAGCTTCCCGGCCGCATCCGCGGCGGTCAGCAGGCGGCCCAGATCGGCGTCCTGGTAGAGGTCCACGACCGGACCGTGGCCACCGGGGAGGACGATCGCGACGTAGTCGCCGATGTCCACCTCGTTCAGTTTCAGCAGCGGGCCGAACTCCCGCAGCGCCTTCTCCGCGTGCGCCACGTAGTGGGCGCAGTCCGCCCCGGCGATCTCCGGGTCGGCGCTGTGCCGGTCGAGCGGCTGCAGCGCTCCGCCCGGGGAGGCGAAGTCGACCGCGTAGCCGGCCTGGACGAACTTCTCGTGCGGGGCCGCCAGTTCCTCGGCCCAGTAGCCGGTCGGGTAGGCCGAGCCGTCGGTGCGCTCCCAGACGCCGGCGGCGGACATGACGATCAGGATCCTGCTCATGGGAATACGGTTCCTCTCGGGGCGGCTCGGGGTGACTCGGGGTGGCGGGGGCGGCTAGGCGGCGGGGAAGTCGGTGGCGGGCGCGGTCGGCGCGGCGGCCTCGACGTCGTCCTTGAGGGCGCGGACCTTCGCGACCGCGTAGGAGTGGGCGTCCGAGCCGAGTAGCTGACGCAGGGGGCCCTCGCCCTCCAGGACCCGGTTGACGATCGCACGGGCGCCCAGGACCGGGTTGCCGGGCTGTTTGCCCTGGAGCTCGAGGTGGTCGGCGGTCATCTCGCGGATGGCCGGGTAGTGCTCGGTCGTCCGGGCGGGCAGGGCGAGGGAGCGGGAGGCGAGGAACTCGGTGCGGAAGTATCCGGGCTCGACGATGGTCACGTCGATCCCGAAGTCCGCCACTTCGGCGGCCAGGGCCTCGCTCAGCCCCTCCAGCGCGAACTTCCCCGCGCAGTACAGCGCCCAGCCCGGAACGGCGGTCAGGCCCAGGATCGACGACACGTTCACGATGTGACCGCCGCCCTGCCCGCGGAGGACCGGCAGGGCCGCGCGCAGCACGTTCCACACGCCGACGACCTGGATGTCCAGCATGTCGCGGACCTCGCGGTCGCTGGTCTCCTCCACTGCCGCGAGGAACCCGTAGCCCGCGTTGTTCACGACCACGTCCAGTCCGCCGAAGCGCTCGGTGGTCTCCTGCACGGCCCGCTTCACCTGCGCCTCGTCACGCAGGTCGACCGTCAGGGGGAGGAGGCGGGAGGTGTCGGCCTCGTCGCCGAGCGCCGCGAGCAGCCGCTGGGCCGAACGCGTCGTCGCGGCGACCCGGTCACCGCGCTCCAGCACCTGCTTGACGAGTTCCAGGCCCAGGCCGCGGGACGTACCGGTCACGAACCAGGTCGCGGGCCGCTCTGTCGGAAAATTCATGATCGTCCTTACGCGTGGTCGGCGGACGGAAGGGAAGTGCCGCAGGGAGGACCTGCTCGGCATGCCTCCAGCCTGGGCCGCGGTCCGTGCCGGTGGGGGCGCATATCGCGCCCTGCGCGACCGTGGACCGGGGAACCTAGGACGCACAGGACCAGGCACCGACGCCGGGCGTCGGTGACACTGACATGTGTGGCCGACAACAACCGAGAACTCGCCGACTTCCTGAAACGAGCCCGCGGCCAGGCCGACCCGTCCAGGGCGGGTCTGCCGCCGGACGGCCGTGTACGCCGCGTCCCGGGCCTGCGCCGTGAAGAGGTCGCGTTCCTGGCCGGAGTGTCGACCGACTACTACGCCCGCCTGGAACAAGGCAGGCGCATCACCCCCTCACCCGCCGTGATCGAGGCGATCGGCCGCGCCCTCGGACTCGACGACGCCGGAAGGGCCCATCTCCGGGACCTCATCGGGGTGACCACTGCCCCGGCCCACCGGAGCCCCCGCGGTGTCCAGCGCGTACGGCCCGGCCTCTACCAGCTCCTGGACGCCCTGGACGACGTGCCCGCCCTCGTCCTCGGACGCCGTACCGACATCCTCGCCGCCAACCGCATGGCACGCGCGCTGTTCGCCGACTTCGACCGGCTTCCGCCCCGGGAGCGCAACTACGCGCGCTGGATGTTCCTCGACGACGGCGCCCGCGGCCTCTTCGCCGACTGGGAGGACCAGGCACGCGCCGCGGTCGAGAGCCTGCGCCTCGACGTCGGCCGCGACCCCGACGACCGGGCCACCGCCGCGCTCGTCGCCGACCTGCGCGAACACAGCCACGCGTTCGACCGGTGGTGGGAGCAGCACCGCGTCCACCAGCGCACCCACGGCTCCAAACGCCTCCGCCACCCCCTCGTCGGCGACCTCACCGTCGAGTACGAGACCCTCACCCTCCCCGGGGACCCCGACACGGTCCTGTACGTCTACACCGCCGAACCCGGTTCACCCTCGAAACGCGCCCTCGACCTCCTGGCGAGCTGGACTCTCACCGGGTCCGCCGACCACCGGTCCAGCCCCGAGCGGGCCGACTGACCCGGACGGCGCCCACCGCCCCGGCCGGGCCGGTCCGGTGGCCCGGCAGCGCCGAACCCGTCGGGTCTCACCCTCACCGTGGCCGCTGCCCCCGGCCCCGGACGCTGCGGAGTCCTTCCGGCGGTCGGGCTGCCGGCGGGCCTGTTCGCCGATGTCGCGCCGAAGGTGGTGGCCGGATGGCGGGCGCGGGCCGCGGTGGAGAACGCATGGCCCCGCGCCGGCCGTGGGCGTGGGCCCGGGGCGGGTCCACGCCCACGGCCGGCGGCTTGTCCGTCAGGGCCGGCCATCGGCCGGGAGACCCACCCCGCTGACCGTCCGGAGGGACGGGCCCCCTTGTGTGCCGTCCCTCCCCCACACCGCTTCGGCGATCAGGCGGTGGTGAACTCGGCGACGTGCCCGTTCCGCAGCGTCAGATGGGCGCCGTTGAAGCGGGACCGCATGCGCCGGTCGTGGGTGACCACGACGACCGTGCCCTGATAGCCGGTCAGCGCCTCCTCCAGTTCCTCGACGAGCGCGGGCGAGAGGTGGTTGGTGGGTTCGTCCAGCAGCAGCAGGTCGACCGGCTCGGTCACCAGCCGGGCGAGTTCGATGCGGCGCCGCTGCCCGTACGACAGGTCCTGCACACGCTGCAGGAGGTCGTCCGGTCTGAACAGCCCGAGGGAGAGCAGTGCCTCGGTGTGCTCGTCGATGTCGCCGACCCGTCCGTTGCCGAACGCCTGAAGCACCGTCATCCCTTGCGGCCATGGTGTCTGTTCCTGCCGCAGATGCCCCACCCGGCCCGACACCCGCACCGATCCGCTGTCAGGTGCCAGCTCCCCGGAGAGCACCCGCAGCAGCGTCGTCTTGCCGGCCCCGTTGGGCCCGGTGATCAGCAGCCGTTCACCGGGCCCGAGGCGCAGGGAGTCGACGCCGAGCCGGTCGCCGACCCGGACGCCGGTGAGTTCGGCCACCGTCTCCTGGGGCTGCGCGGACTCGGTGGTGATCTCCGCTGTGAAGGTGAGCGGCTCGGGCGGCGGCGCGACCGGGTTCTCGGTCAGCCGCGCGACCCGTTCCTTGGCGTTGCGGATCCGCACCATCGCCCCGTGGCCCCGCCCGCGCATCCGGAACTGTCCGGCGCCGAAGACGGCGAAGGGCAGCTTGCGCGGGATGGCGTCCAGGCGCGCCACGTTGGACGCGATCAGCTCGCGGCTGCGGTCCAGTTCGGCGCGCCACTGCTCGTACTCCAGCAGCCTGCGCTGCCGTTCCGCCGCCTTGGCCGCCAGGTAGCCCTCGTAGCCGTTGCCGTAGCGCATCACCTTGCCGGAGTCGACTTCCAGGATCGTGGTGGTGAGCCGGTCGAGGAAGAGCCGGTCGTGGGTGACCACCACGACCGTGCCGCGGTGCTTGCGCAGGTGTTCCTCCAGCCAGCCCACGGCCCGGTCGTCCAGGTCGTTGGTCGGCTCGTCCAGCAGCAGCAGTTCGGGTTCCGAGGCCAGCGTCGCCGCCAGGGCGAGGCGCGAGCGCTCGCCCCCGGACAGGGTGCCCAGCCGCCGGCCGCGTTCCAGCCCGGGCAGCCCGAGCCCGTGCAGCGCGATCTCCACCCGGGAGTCGGCCTCGTAGCCGCCGCGGGCCTGGTACCGGTCCACCAGCGCGGCGTAACTCTCCAGGAGGGCGGCGAGTTCGGGGTCCTGGCCCGCCTGGTAGGGCCGTTCGGCCAGCTCGGCCTCGGTCCGGCGCATGCCCTCCTCCAGCTCCCGCAGGTCGGCCAGGGCCAGATCGACGGCGTCCTGGACCGTGGCGTCCAGCGGCAGTTCCAGTGTCTGGGCCAGATAGCCGACGCCACCGGGCGCGACCACCGTCAGCTCACCGTTGTCCGGCTGTTCCTGTCCGGCGATGAGCTTGATCAGCGTGGACTTGCCGGATCCGTTGTCCCCGATGACACCGACCTTCTCGCCCGGCTTGATGGTGAAGCCGACCCGGTCGAGTACGACGTGGTCCTGGTAACGCTTGGTGATGTCATGCAGAGCGAGTTGCGCTGTCGACACGCGGGAGTCCTCCTGATGTGGG
>NZ_DASQNP010000212.1:0-3991 GCF_035644915.1 Streptomyces sp. | reverse complement strand
GACGAACACGGCGTTGTAGGCGCCGCGCACGGAGGCGAGGGGGTGGCTGAGCGGGATCATCGCCGGGTGCACCCGCGCGGTGACCGACGCCCCGTCCCGGGCCCGCTCGCAGATGGCGAGCAGCTTGATGGTGCAGCCCATCTCCTTGGCGGAGGCGAAGTCGGCGGCGGTGACCTCGGTCATGCCCTCGCGGTAGACGTCGTCCAGGCGCACCCGCGTGTGGAAGGCGATCCCGGCGAGGATGGCCGCCTTGGCGGCGGCGTCGAAGCCCTCGACGTCGGCGGTCGGGTCGGCCTCGGCGTACCCGAGGGCGGTGGCCTCGTCCAGCGCCTCGGCGTACCCGGCGCCGGTGGAGTCCATCCGGTCCAGGATGAAGTTGGTGGTGCCGTTGACGATGCCCAGGATGCGGTTGACCTTGTCGCCCGCCAGGGACTCGCGCAGCGGGCGCACCAGCGGGATCGCCGCCGCGGCGGCGGCCTCGTAGTAGAGGTCCGCGCCGTGCTTCTCGGCGATCTCGTGGAGGGTCGAGCCGTCCTCGGCGAGCAGCGCCTTGTTGGCGGTGACCACGCTGGCGCCGTGCTCGAAGGCGGTGGTGATCAGGGTGCGGGCCGGCTCGATGCCGCCGATGACCTCGACGACCACGTCTATGTCGCCCCGGCTGACCAGGGCGGTGGCGTCGGTGGTGATCAGCTCGGGCGCGATGCCCTCGCGGACCCGTCCGGGCCGCCGGACGGCGACCCCGGCCAGTTCGACCGGGGCGCCGATCCGGGCCGCGAGGTCCTCGGAGTGCGTCGTCATGATGCGTGCCACCTCTGAGCCGACGACCCCACAGCCCAGCAGCGCCACCTTCAGCGGACGCGTACGCATCATTAGACCTCGCTATCTTCACAGTCCGGTGGGATCAGTCTCACGTACGAACGGGTGAATTCCCCGTTCTGTCCAGCATGCGAGACATTGTCCTCTGTTTTTGAGACAGCCGCCCCGGACGGCGTCCGGGGCGGACGCCGCTATCCGACGTCCAGGCGGAGCAGGTCCTCCTCCGTCTCGCGCCGGACGATCACTCGCGCCCTCCCGCCCGAGACCGCCACCACGGGCGGGCGCAGGGCGTGGTTGTAGTTGCTCGCCATCGACCGGCAGTACGCCCCGGTGGCCGGCACGGCGATCAGGTCCCCCGGGGCCAGGTCGGCGGGGAGGAAGGCGTCGCGCACCACGATGTCGCCGCTCTCGCAGTGCTTGCCGACCACGCGCGCGAGCATCGGCCCGGCGTCGGAGGTGCGGGAGACGAGGGCGACGGAGTACTCGGCGTCGTACAGCGCGGTGCGGATGTTGTCGGACATGCCGCCGTCCACGCTGACGTACGTCCGCAGGCCCGGCAGCTCCTTGACGGTACCGACCTCGTAGAGCGTGAACGTCGTCGGACCGGCGATGGCCCGGCCCGGCTCGACCGACAGCCGCGGCACCGCCAGCCCGGCGGCACCGCACTCGTGGGCGACGATGTCGTGCAGCGCCTTGGCGATCTCGTGGGGCTCGCGCGGGTCGTCGTCGGGGGTGTAGGCGATGCCGAGCCCGCCGCCGAGGTCGATCTCGGGCAGCTCGATCCGGTGCTCGTCGCGGATCTCGGTCAGCAACTGCACCACGCGGCGCGCGGCGACCTCGAAACCGGCCATGTCGAAGATCTGCGAGCCGATGTGGGAGTGGATGCCGACCAGCTCCAGGCTGTCCAGCTTCAGCACCCGCCGCACCGCCTCGGCCGCCTGCCCGTCGGCGAGCGCCAGGCCGAACTTCTGGTCCTCGTGGGCGGTGGCGATGAACTCGTGGGTGTGCGCCTCGACGCCGACCGTCACCCGGACCTGCACGCGCTGGCGCCGGCCGAGCCGCTCGGCGACGTGCGCCACGCGGGCGATCTCCTGGAAGGAGTCGAGCACGATCCGGCCGACCCCGGCCTCGACCGCCCGCTCGATCTCGGCGGTGGACTTGTTGTTGCCGTGCAGCGCGATGCGCTCGGCCGGCATCCCGCCGGCCAGGGCGGTGGCCAGTTCGCCGCCGGAGCAGACGTCGAGGTTGAGCCCCTCCTCCGTCAGCCAGCGCACCACGGTGCGGCACAGGAACGCCTTCCCGGCGTAGAACACGTCGGCGTCCTCGCCGAAGGCCTCGCGCCAGGCCCGGCAGCGGGCCCGGAAGTCGTCCTCGTCCAGGACGTAGGCGGGCGTGCCGAACTCCTCGGCCAGCGTGACCACGTCCAGTCCGCCGACGGTCGCGACGCCCCGCTCGTTCCGGGTGACGGTGCGGGCCCACACGCGCGGGTCGAGGGCGTTGAGGTCGGCGGGCGGCGGGGTGTAGTGGCCCTCGGGGAGCACATCGGCGTGACGGGGCCCGGCGGGGTGTGCGGAACGGCTCATGGTCGCTTCGGATCTCCTCAGAGACGTGCGGGTGCGGTGACGCCCAGCCGGGACAGGCCGCCGGCCAGCACCGTCCCGGCGGCCTGGGCGAGGGCCAGCCGGGCGCGGTGGGCGGCCAGGGGTTTCTGCTCCCCGACGGGCAGGACGCACCCGTGTATGTCGAGGAAGGCGTCGGCGACCGCCTCCAGGTGGCGGGCGAGCCGGTCGGGCGAGCCGGAGCCGGCGATCCGCTCGTACTCGGCGAGCAGTCCGAGGAGCGCCAGCTCGCGCGGGGCGTCGTAGGCGTACCCGCCCGCCCCGGCCTCGGGCCCGAAGCCGAGGTCGTGCGCGTTGCGCAGCAGCGCCCGGGCGCGCGCGTGGGCGTACTGCACCAGGAAGAGGGGGTTGGTCTCCCGCTGCTCCAGCGAGGGCTCCTCGCCGGTGGCGGCGGCCCAGCACCGGGCGTCGCGCGCGGGGTCGGTGGACGCCTCGGCGGGATGCTCCCCGTCCGCCGCCCCGTCCTCCGCCGACAGGGCCCTCACCAGCTCGGCCCGCGCCCCGCCGGCCACGGTGACGTTGAGGAAGCCGGGCCCGGCGACCGCCACCTCGGCGATGCCCTCCTCCCGCACCAGCCCCTCCCGCAGGACCTCGGCGACGCGGCGGGCGGGCTGCCCGGTGACGGCGGCGAGCCGCAGGGCGGCGTTGGTGGCGTAGTCCCCGCAGCCCGGACGCGGCGGCCGTCCCACGGTGATCCGCTCCGGCAGCGCGTCCAGCGCGCCCGCGGGCAGCTCGCCCAGCGCACCGTCGCCGACGGCACGACGCACGGTGCGCAGCACGGCGCGCGAGAGCTGGGCGGGAGTCACGCGACAAGGGTAGGGGAGGAGGTACGGGGATGTGCGAACGCATTCCGGGGGATGACACGCACCTCACACCCGGCGGCGACGTCCGTGCACGCGCTCAGCCCAGTGGTCCCACGGCGGGCTCCGCCTCGCACGGCTCACCCGTCCCCCGTCTCCCGCCGGCCAGCCGCCGCACCATCCGCACCAGCTCCACCGGCTCGAACGGCTTGGCCAGGAACGCGTCCGCCCCCGCCGCGCGCGCCCGCTCGCTCCCCAGCCCCGCCGACGCGCACGCGCTGACGATCGCCAGGGGGATGTCCCGCGTCCGCTCGCCGGCGCGCAGCAGCTCGGCGGTCCGCAGGCCGTCGAGCCGGGGCATGACGACGTCGAGCGTGATCACGTCGGGCCGCACCCGCTCCACGACCTCCAGACACTCGGCACCATCGGCCGCGGTCACGACCTCGAAGCCCTCGAGCTCCAGGTTGACCCTGATCAGCTGCCGGATGACCTTGCTGTCGTCCACCACAAGGACCCGGCCGGACACGCCAGGCACACCTCAGAGGGTAGGCCCGCACCTCCCCCCGCGTCCGGCTTTTCCCTTTTTCCGCCCGCCCGGCTCCGGAAACCCGGTTCCGAACCACCCCTCGGAAGCTGGTAGTGTTCTACCCGTCGAAGCGATCAGCGAGATCGCCGCCGACGAGCCCCCGTAGCTCAGGGGATAGAGCAACGGCCTCCGGAGCCGTGTGCGCAGGTTCGAATCCTGCCGGGGGCACC
>NZ_DASQNP010000211.1:0-10629 GCF_035644915.1 Streptomyces sp. | reverse complement strand
CACCCGCGGACCGCGCTCGCCGTAGACCCCGAACGGCGCCCGCAGATACTCCTCCAGGTACCAGCGCAGGTCCTCCAGCGCCGCCTCGTCCAACGGCCACGCCGGCTCCGCCGGCCCTCCCACCGGGCTGGGCAAAGCCTCCCCGGCCGGCCATTCCAGGACCGTCACCCGGCCGTCGTCGGCCACCTCCACCACAAGACGCTCTGTCACACCCGCCCCCGTGACGATCACTGTGATGCGGCGACTACGCGCCGCAACTGCGATCGTAGGCACCCGAACGCCTCGCCGGGAGCACATCCGCACATCAGACAGACCGGACGCACCGGCACCGGCCGGCGACGCCCGACGATCCCCGTCCTCGCTGATGTCACCCGTGGACGTCAGAACGCCCCGGACCGGTGCCGGTCCGGGGCGTTCACGCTGTTCTGGAGGTGGAGCCGCCTGTCGGGTTCGAACCGACGACCTTCGCTTTACAAGAGCGGCGCTCTACCAGCTGAGCTAAGGCGGCGTGCGCTGTCGCGCGTACGCAGTCTACCCACTCCCCGGCGGTGGGCCCCCGGACTTTTCCCGGAGACGAACCGGACACGAACTGCTGACAACGGGTACCCCTCCGGGTTACCGTCAGCGCACGTTCACGCGGGTTCACCCCTGTGGGCGCGCCCTTTACTCGGATCGTCCGGCACGTTCCTGCCGGTGAAGGAGACAACAGGACAATGGCTACGGTCACCTACGACAAGGCGACCCGGATCTATCCGGGCAGCGACAAGCCCGCCGTCGACCAGCTCGACATCCAGATCGAGGACGGCGAGTTCCTCGTCCTCGTCGGACCCTCCGGCTGCGGCAAGTCCACCTCCCTGCGGATGCTCGCGGGTCTGGAGGACGTCAACGGCGGCGCCATCCGCATCGGTGACCGTGACGTCACCCACCTGCCGCCCAAGGACCGGGACATCGCGATGGTGTTCCAGAACTACGCGCTGTACCCGCACATGACCGTCGCCCAGAACATGGGCTTCGCGCTGAAGATCGCGGGCGTGCCGAAGGACCAGATCCGGGCGAAGGTCGAGGACGCCGCGAAGATCCTGGACCTGGTGCCGTACCTGGACCGCAAGCCCAAGGCGCTCTCCGGCGGTCAGCGGCAGCGCGTGGCGATGGGCCGCGCGATCGTCCGCGAGCCGCAGGTGTTCCTCATGGACGAGCCGCTGTCGAACCTCGACGCCAAGCTCCGCGTCCAGACCCGCACCCAGATCGCCAGCCTCCAGCGCCGCCTGGGCATCACCACCGTGTACGTCACCCACGACCAGGTCGAGGCCATGACCATGGGCGACCGGGTGGCCGTGCTCAAGGACGGCGTGCTCCAGCAGATCGACTCGCCGCGCCACATGTACGACAAGCCGGCCAACCTCTTCGTCGCGGGCTTCATCGGCTCCCCGGCGATGAACCTGGTCGAGGTGCCGATCACCGACGGCGGCGTGAAGTTCGGCAACAGCGTGGTCCCGGTCGAGCGCGACGCCATCGCCGAGGCCGCCGGCAAGGGCGACAAGACCGTCACCGTGGGCATCCGCCCCGAGCACCTGGACGTCGTCAGCGGTGAGGGCTCGGGCCTGTCCAAGGACCAGCCCGCCGGTCTGGCCGTGACCGTCAACGTCGTCGAGGAGCTGGGCGCCGACGGCTACGTCTACGGCACCGCCGAGGTCGGCGGCGAGGCCAAGGAGCTGGTCGTCCGCGTCAGCGGGCGCGACATCCCGGAGAAGGGCGCCCAGATCCACGTGGTGCCGCGTGCCGGCGAGACCCACGTGTTCTCCACCTCCACCGGTGAGCGCCTGAGCGACTGAGCGCCCGGACGGCCGGGTCACGTCGGCCCGTGGAGGCCGGGAACGACCGCCGGGGCCCGTACTCCCGCGATGCGCGGGGGTACGGGCCCTTGGCGTTTCCGCGGCCCGGGATGGGGGGCCGGGAAGGGGCCGGAGCCGCGGTGGACGGCCGTCCGTCAACACCCGCTTGGGCATCATCGGGCGTTTCGTCACCCGGGAGGGTGACCAAATGTCGCCAAATCACTACTCCTCGCTACCATCGCAACCGCCCCTCAGCGGGCTCCCCGAAACCGTCCTCGCGAGGAAGGCCCCAGCAGTGAACCCGGTAGCGCGCCACATCGGCAGAACCCTTGCCCTCGTCCTCCCGGTCGTCCTGGTCCTGTCCGGGACGCTCGCCGTCACCCGCGTCCCCTGGGCGACCTCGTCGTCCGGGAGCCAGGTCCTCACCGCCTCCGCGGAGCGGACGGCGCCCCGCGGCAAGCCCCGCGCCCCGCACGAGGTGGTGCGCGACCGGCTCGTCGCCGAGCTCCAGCAGAAGGACCCGGGCGCCGCGCTGACGAGCCTCCAGGAGGAGGTCAACCGCCGGCCGTCCCTGGCGAGGCACTGCACCTCCATCGCGCGGGCCCTGGGCCGGGCCGCGGTGGAGAAGTACGGTGCCGCACACCGCGCCCACGCGTACTCCCGGCCGGTGTGCGACACCTCCTTCGCCGCGGGAGTCGCCGAGGCCCGCTGACGCCGTACGCCTCCCGCGCCCCGGGCGCCGCTCGGCGATGCCGAGCGCCCCGGGGATTCCCGGGTACCGGGCGGGCGCGGACGCGGTGCCGCATATCGTCACCGCATGACTCTCGATGCCCAGTTCGCGCACGCGTACCCGACCCAGGCCGTGGTCCTGGCCGGTGGCCAGGGATCACGGCTGCGTCCGTACACCGACGACCGGCCCAAGCCGATGGTCGAGATCCCCGGCACCGGGACCCCGATCATCGGCCACCAGCTCGCCTGGCTGGCCGCCGAGGGCGTCACCGACGTCGTGATCTCCTGCGGCCACCTCGCCGAAGTGCTCCAGGAGTGGCTGGAGAGCGCCGAACTGCCGCTGCGGGTGACGACCGTCGTCGAGAAGGAGCCGCTCGGCCGGGGCGGCGGACTGAAGTACGCCGCCGCCTCCCTCCCCCGGCCCGACGAGCCCTGGTACGCCACCAACGGCGACATCTGGACGCGTTTCTCGCTGCGCGAGATGGCCGAGTTCCACGCCGAGCGCGACGCCACCGCCACCCTCGCGCTGGCCCGCCCGCGCATCCCCTGGGGGGCCGTGGAGACCAACGAGTTCGGCCACGTCCTGGACTTCGTCGAGGCCCCGCCCTCGCCGTATCTGATCAACGCGGGCGTCTACGTCTTCTCCGCCTCCTTCACCTCGCTGCTGCCCGACCGCGGCGACCACGAGCGGACCACCTTCCCGCGCCTGGCGCGGGAACGCGCCCTGGCGGGCTTCCCGATCCCGCAGGGCGCGTACTGGCGGGCCATCGACACCGCCAAGGACCTCAGCGAGGCCGCCCGGGAACTCGCGGACCACGTCCGCTCCCGGACGGCCCGGCCGTAAGGCCGCAAGGGGCCGCAAGAGGCTGCGAGGGCCGCGAGGGCGTCAGCCCAGCAGGCCGCCCAGCGCTCCGTCGCCGTCGCCACCGCCGGTGCCGTCGCCGCTCTCCTCCCCTCCGCCGGTGCCGCCGCCCGTGCCCGCCTCGCCGGTGCCCCCGGTGCCGTCGGGGACCGACGGGGTGCCGGGCTCGGGCGCGGCCGGGAGGTCGGGCCGGCTCGGCGCCTGGACGGTCTGCCGCTGGCTCGGCGTGCCCGGCTCGCCGCTGCCGCCGCCGGTGCCGCCCGTGCCCGGGGTGGCGGCGGCCCCCGCCGAGGGGGTGGACGGGCCGGGCACCGCCGAGGTCGCCGCGCTCGGCCTCCCGGTGTCCGTGCCCGAGGTGGACGGGCTCGGGCGCTCCTCGGACTTCCGGGGCAGGGGGGAGCCCGGCTGGTTGTTGGTCAGCGGCTCGCCCGGCTCGGGCACGGTGGCGACCCGCGCGGAGCGCACCGCGCTGCCCAGCACCGCGCCGACCAGGAGCGTCAGGCCGAGCACGAGCGTGGCGACGACCGTGCCGCGGCGCAGCACGCGCCGCCGCAGCTCCCACGCCTCCACGCGCGGGCCGAGCTTCCGCCAGGCCTCGCCCGCCAGGCGCGCGTCCAGCGAGTAGTACGGCGCGCCCGCGATGACCAGGGGACTCCAGGCCGCCAGGTAGATGATGTCCGGGGCGTCGTACACCGGGACCGTGCGCCAGCTCACCGTCACGATCAGGGCCGCCGACAGCAGCGCCCCGACCCCGGCCGCGACCCGTTGCCACAGGCCCATGACGGTCAGCACGCCGACGACGATCTGGAGGAAGGCGACGGACAGCCCGGCGCCGACGGGGTGGGCGATCGCGAAGTCGCGCAGCGGCTCGGCCACGGCCCACGGCCGCAGCGAGCGCAGCCAGCCCACCAGCGAGCCGCGCTCGCCGCCGTCGAAGTAGACCGGGTCGCACAGCTTGCCCATCCCGGCGTAGACGGAGATGAAGCCGAGGAAGATCCGCAGCGGCAGCAGGACGACGCCGAGGTTCATGCGGCGGCCGGGGTAGTAGCCGTGGCGCACGGGCTCGTGGTGGCGGTGCGTCCCCTCGCCGACGCCGCCGTCGTCCCCGTCGTCCGGACCGTACGCCCCGTAGGGCTCGTACGGCTCGTAGGGCTCGTCCTCCGGAACGTCGTACGCACCCTCGGCCGGCCGGACGCCCGCCAGCAGCGGGCGCTCGGGCGGCTGGGGCGCGCGGGGGCTGATGATCGTGGGCCTGCCGTCGTCGAGGACGGTGCCGACGGCGGGGACGGCCCTGGTGGGCCGGTCGCCGGCCGGGCCCGGGGCGGTGCCGGGCAGCACGCGCGGCAGCACCTGGGTGGCGGCGTTGCCCGTCTCGTCCCCGAGGTCCCCCGCGTCGCCGAGGTACCCGGGGTTGGCGTGGCGGACGGCCTGGAGCAGGCGGGTGGCCCGCGCGTCGCCCGGCGCGGTCCGGCCGCTCCACACCACGGGGGCGCGGCGCCCGGACCGGCGTCTGGCGACGGGGACGGCGCCGCGTACCGCGGACAGCCCGTCGGCTCCGGTGAGGGCGCGGCTGCGGGGCGGCGGCGAGGCGAGCTGCACCCTGAAGCTCGCGTGGTTGACGACGACCTGGGCCGGGTCGCTCGGCACCTTGACCGTGCTCAGCACCGGCTCGTCGTCGAAGAATCCGCGCGCTCGTCCCCCCGTGGCCTCCCCGGGGCGGCGGCCCGACGGCTCCGTGGTGCGGGGTGTTCTGGTGTCCACACTCATCTAACCGAGTGACGGACGCATAGGACACTGCCTTGACCGCCCCGATCTGTCGGGGGCCCGTCAAGATCCACAGCGGCCCGCCGGGCCCTCCCGGGGGCCGCGCGGACGGCGCCCGGTCCCGTTCCCGAGCCCCGGGGCCGGGCGCGGGACCTGAGCGCGGGGGTTACGAACGGCGCCGGCGGGCGGCCTCGTAGAGGGCCACACCGGCGGCGACGCCCGCGTTGAGGGACTCCGCGCCGCCCGGCATCGGAATGCGCACCCGCAGGTCGCAGGTCTCGCCGACCAGCCGGGACAGGCCCTTGCCCTCGCTGCCCACCACGATCACCAGCGGGCCGTCCAGGGCGGCCACGTCCTGGAGTTCGACCTCGCCGTCGGCCGCCAGGCCGATCACGAACAGCCCCTCCTTCTGGTACGCCTCCAGCGCGCGGGTGAGGTTCGTCGCCCGTGCCACCGGGGTGCGGGCGGCCGTGCCCGCGGAGGTCTTCCAGGCGCCCGCGGTCATGCCGGCCGCGCGGCGCTCGGGGACGACCACGCCGTGCCCGCCGAAGGCGGCGACCGAGCGGACCACCGCGCCCAGGTTGCGCGGGTCGGTGACGCCGTCGAGCGCGACGATCAGCGGGTCCTCGCCCGCGTCGTACGCGGCGGCGGACAGGTCCTCGGGGTGCGCGTACTCGTACGGCGGGATCTGGAGGACCAGGCCCTGGTGGTTGAGCCCGTTCGTCATCCGGTCCAGCTCGGGGCGCGGGGCCTCCATCAGGTGGATGCCGCCGCGGTCGGCGGCGAGCTGGAGGGCCTCGCGCACGCGCTCGTCGTTGTCGATGAACTGCTGCACGTACAGCGCGTTCGCCGGCACGCCCTCGCGCAGCGCCTCGACCACCGGGTTGCGGCCGACGACCAGCTCCGCGCTGCCCTTGCCGCCGCCGCGCCGGGCCGCGGGGCGGCGGGCGGCCTGCCGGGCCTTGGCGTTGGCCAGGCGGTTCTTCACATGGCCCTTGCGCATCTCGGCGGGCGGCGTCGGGCCCTTGCCCTCCAGGCCGCGGCGCCGCTTGCCGCCGCTGCCGACCTGTGCGCCCTTCTTGCTGGACGTGCGGCGGTTACGGCGCTGGCTGTTCCCGGCCATCGGGATCACTCATCTCTTCTTGTCGCTGCTCGGTGGGTTCGTGTCGGGGTGCGGGAGGGGCTCAGCGGGCGTCCCGCCGGCCCAGCTCCCAGCGCGGTCCGGACGGGGTGTCCTCGATGACCAGGCCGGACCGCTGGAGCTGGTCGCGGATGGCGTCCGCGGTGGCGTAGTCCTTGCGGGCCCGCGCCGCCTGGCGCTGCTCCAGGACCAGGCCGACCAGGGCGTCCACGACGCCGGTCAGCTCCTCGCCGCGTCCGTCGCCGCCGTCCGCCCACTGCTCGGAGAGCGGGTCGAGGCCCAGCACGCCGAGCATCGCCCGCACGTCGGCCAGCGCGCCGGCCACCGCGTCCTTGTCGCCGTCGGCCAGGGCCGCGTTGCCCTGCCGGACGGTGGTGTGGACGACGGCGAGCGCCTGCGGGACGCCGAAGTCGTCGTCCATCGCCGCCGCGAACTCCTCCGGCACGTCGGCGGCGGGCTCCACGGCCCCGGCCCGCTCCACGGCGCGCTGGACGAAGCCCTCGATCCGGCCGAACGCGGCCTCGGCCTCGCGCAGCGCCTCCTCGCTGTACTCGATGGTCGAGCGGTAGTGGGGGGTGCCCAGGTAGTAGCGGAGCACGATGGGCCGCCACTGCTTGACCATCTCGCCGACGAGCACCGAGTTGCCCAGCGACTTGGACATCTTCTCGCCGCTCATCGTCACCCAGGCGTTGTGCACCCAGTAGCGGGCGAACTCGTCGCCGTACGCCTTGGACTGCGCGATCTCGTTCTCGTGGTGCGGGAAGACCAGGTCGATGCCGCCGCCGTGGATGTCGAAGGCGCGGCCCAGGTACTTGTGGGCCATCGCCGAGCACTCCAGGTGCCAGCCGGGCCGGCCGGGGCCCCAGGGGGTGTCCCAGCTCGGCTCGCCGGGCTTGGCGGCCTTCCACAGGGCGAAGTCGCGCGGGTCGCGCTTGCCGGTCTCGCCCTCGCCGGAGGGCTGGCGCAGGTCGTCCAGGTCCTGGTTGGAGAGCTGGAGGTAGCCGGGGAAGGACCGCACGTCGAAGTAGACGTTGCCGTCGGCGGCGTAGGCGTGGCCCGCGTCGATCAGCGCGCGCATCATCTCGACCATCTCGGGGACGTGGCCGGTGGCGCGCGGCTCGTAGGTGGGCGGCAGGCAGCCGAGCGCGGCGTAGGCGTCGCCGAAGGCGCGCTCGTTGGCGTACCCGATCGCCCACCAGGGGCGGCCCTGCTCGGCGGACTTGGCGATGATCTTGTCGTCGATGTCCGTGACGTTGCGGACGAACGTCACCTCGTAGCCGCGGTGGGCGAACCAGCGGCGCATGATGTCGAAGTTCAGCCCCGACCGGATGTGGCCGATGTGCGGGGGTGCCTGCACGGTGGCGCCGCACAGGTAGATCGAGACACAGCCCGGTGTCAGCGGGGTGAAGTCACGGATCTTCCGGGCGCTGGTGTCGTACAGGCGAAGAGTCACGGGTCAAGGGTAGTCGGAAACGCAAGCGGCCCCGCGCCGACGGTCGGCGCGGGGCCCGGAACCGGCGGGCGGCCGTCAGGCGGCGCCGAGCGTGCCGGTGACCCTCTGGGGGGTGACGCGGACGACGACGCGCTGGGCGTCCTGCGCGGAGGCGGGGTTGAACTCGGCGTAGGGCTTGCCGGTGTACTTCAGCGACAGCTCGTCGATCAGCTCCGGGCCGCCCTCGGTGGTCAGGGTGGCGGTGCCGCGGATCTCGGCGTAGTTGTACGGCGTCTCGGGGTCCACGACGACGACCGAGACGCGCGGGTCGCGCTCGATGTTCTTCGCCTTGCGCCGGTCCACGGTGGTGGAGATCAGCACGTCGTCGCCGTCCCGCGTGACCCACACCGGCGAGGCCTGGGGGCTGCCGTCGGGCTGGAGGGTGGCCACGGTGACGTAGACGGGCCGGTCGATGAGCTGCCTGAGCTGGTCCGACAGGGGAACTGCCACGGAGGACTCCTCGGTTCGCGTAGGGGGTGGCGGTGGTGCGGGTGTCCTTCCGGCACCGTACCCACCCCCCGGCCGGCATCCGCTCAGGCGCGGCGGGCATCAGGCGCGGCGGACGACCAGGGCCGTCGCCACGGCGGCCAGGCCCTCGCCCCGGCCGGTCAGGCCCAGCCCGTCGGTGGTGGTGCCGGAGACGGACACGGGCGCGCCGGCCGCGGCCGAGAGCGCCTTCTGCGCCTCCTCGCGCCGCTTGCCGATCTTGGGCCGTACGCCGATCACCTGGATCGCCACGTTGCCGATCTCGAAGCCCGCCGCCCGTACGATCCGGGCCGCCTCGGCGAGCAGCGTGACGCCCGAGGCGCCGGACCACTCGGGGCGGCCGGTGCCGAAGTGGGCGCCGAGGTCCCCCAGACCGGCGGCGGAGAACAGCGCGTCGCAGGCGGCGTGCGCGGCGACGTCGCCGTCGGAGTGCCCGGCCAGGCCGTACGCCTCGCCCTCCCAGAGCAGGCCGGCGCACCACAGTTCGCGCCCCTCCTCGAAGGCGTGGACGTCCGTGCCGATCCCGACCAGGGGCAGCGGGGGCGCCTGCCGCGGTTCGGCCTGCTGCGGTTCAGAAGCCATCGGTGGCCCTCCTGCGGGCGAGCACGGCCTCGGCGAGCACGAGGTCCAGCGGGCGGGTGACCTTGAACGCCTCCTCGTGGCCGGGCACCAGCACCACGGGGACGCCCATGCGCTCCACCAGTCCGGCGTCGTCGGTGGCGCCCTCGCCCTCGCTGGGGGTGTGCTCGTGCGCCTTGACGAGCGTGGCCCGGTCGAAGCCCTGCGGGGTCTGCACGGCGCGCAGCAGGGCCCGTTCGGGGGTGGCCACCACCGGTTCGGGGGCGCCGGGAAGGGCGCCGGGGGCGGGGGGCCCGACCTGCTTGACGGTGTCCGTGACGGGCAGCGCGGGGACGACGGCGGGAGCCCCGCCCCGTACGGCGGCCACCACATCCTCCACGGTCTCCACGGGGACCAGCGGGCGGGCGGCGTCGTGGACGAGGACCACGTCGACGTCGTCGGGCAGCGCGGTCAGTCCCCGGGCGACCGACTCCTGCCGGGTCTCGCCGCCGGGGACGACCAGCACGTCGGTGGCCCCGGCGGAGTCGGGCAGCGGGTGCTCGTCGAGGAGCGTGCGGACGGTCGCGGCGCCGTCCGGCGGTGCCACGACGACCACGAGGGAGACCGTCCGGGCACGGGCCACCGCCCGTACGGCGTGGACGAGCATCGGGGTGCCGCCCAGGGGCCGCAGCGCCTTGGGGGCGCCGCGGCCGAGCCGTACGCCGCGGCCCGCGGCGGGGATGACGACGGCGGTGCGGCCGACCGCCCGTGAGGGCCCTGATTCCGCCGTTTCGGCGGACATCGATTCATCTGGCATTGACTGCTCGTTCAGGTTTGTGTCCTCGGCGGAGGTGGGTATGGCACTCAGCGTGCCGGGCGCGACGCCCCGATCGGCCCCTTCCGTGACGACCGGTCGAGCAACCGCCCGGGCCCGGCACCTCGTGGTGAGGCGGCCCGGCCGTCAGGCGGTTCCCTCGTCAAACGGTTCCTCGTCAGGCGGCGTGGACGACGCGGGACAGCGGCTCCCGGTTTCCGGTTTCTTCGTTTCTCCGAACATGCCGCAGCGCCCGGCGACGGACACTGGCGTCATCACTCGGGCACTGCGGCACTGTTCACGTTCGCTTCACAGAATGGCTTCACTGACGGGTGGCGACGGTTGTCGGACACCCACCGTCACACGGGCCGGTTGCGGACGGCCCGATCGGTTCCAGGCGCTCTGCCGGTTCGGGAAGCAGAGCCGGTTCAGGACGCCAGGACCTCGTCGAGCAGCGCCTCCGCCTTGTCCTCGTTGGTGTTCTCCGCAAGGGCCAGCTCGCTCACCAGGATCTGGCGGGCCTTGGCGAGCATTCGCTTCTCACCTGCGGAGAGTCCGCGCTCGCGCTCCCGGCGCCACAGGTCGCGCACGACCTCGGCCACCTTGATCACATCACCGGAAGCGAGCTTCTCCAGATTCGCCTTGTACCGCCGGGACCAGTTGGTCGGCTCCTCGGCATAAGGCGCGCGGAGCACCTCGAAGACCCGGTCGAGGCCGTCCTGGCCGACCACGTCGCGCACGCCGACGAGCTCCGCGTTTTCCGCCGGTACGCGCACCTCCAGGTCGCCCTGGGCGACCTTCAGAACCAAGTAGGTCTTGTCCACGCCTTTGATCTGGCGAGTTTCGATGGCCTCGATCAGCGCGGCCCCGTGATGGGGATAGACCACGGTGTCGCCAACCTTGAACGTCATGTGACAGGTACCCCTTCCGTGGCTATCCAGGGTAACACGG
>NZ_DASQNP010000210.1:0-28839 GCF_035644915.1 Streptomyces sp. | reverse complement strand
CGCCGTGCGCGGCACCGCCGCGGGCTGTCCGCCCTGGGCGCGGAACTGCGCCGGGAGGCCGACCGCCTCCTCGAACGCCTCCGCCGTACGGCCTGACGGCGGCGCGCCCGGGTCAGTGCGGCAGTTCGCCGTCCAGGTACTCCCGCACCGGGCCGGACAGGGTGTGGGGCACGCGCCGCGGAAGCTCACCGCGGGTGAGCCATGCGACGTCGGCGACCTCCCGGGGAGCCGCGGCGAACGCCTCGCCGGCGACCACCTCGCAGGCGGTGTACACCACGCGTCGGCCGGTCTGCGGGTGGACGCGCTCCCCCAGCGGCCTCACCGCCTTCACCACCAGCCCGGTCTCCTCCAGCGTCTCCCGCACCGCCGCGCGCTCGGGGGACTCGCCCGGTTCGATGCCGCCCGCGGGGAACTGCCACACCAGGTCCGCCTCCGGGACGCGGCGGCGGATCATCAGCACCCGCCCGTTCCGGACGACGACGGCGGCGGAGATCCCCGGCCGGTCCGCGGCGGCCCCTCCGGTCCCGTGTCCTCCTCCGTCACGGGGTCCGCCGCCGTGCGCGGCGGACGTCACCCGGCGGTGTCCGAGGCGGCGTGGAGGGTTTCGACGGCGCGCACCAGGGGGGCGAGTTCGGGCTGGGCGGCGGCCCGGTCGAGGGCCTCGCGCAGCGCACGCTCGTTGGTCGGCCGGGCGCGGGCCAGCAGTTCCAGGCCGGCCTCGCTGACGTCGGTGTAGATGCCGCGCCGGTCGGTCGGGCACAGGTAGCGCGTGAGCAGCCCGCGCTCCTCCAGCCGGGTGACCAGGCGGGTGGTGGCGCTCTGGCTGAGGACGACGGCGTCGGCGACCTGCTTCATCTGCAGGTGCCCCCCGGGGCCCTGGTGCTGGCGGCTGAGGACGTCGAGCAGGGAGTACTCACGGACGCTGAGGCCGTGCTCGGCCTGGAGGGCCCGTTCGATGTGGGCCTCGATCCTGCCGTGGAGCAGGGAGAGGGCGCACCAGCCCTGGGCGAGGCCGGTGGGCGCGGTGTCCGTGGCGGTCATGGCGGTCCCCTCCTGTGGAGCAGTGCGCGGCTGCGGAATCCAGGATAGGGCAGCACCGAAATATCCAGCGTTTGCAATTAACCCGCGCATGCAACTATTGTGCTTGCGCGTAACCCGCTAAAGCAACGATCTTGGGAAGGCAATCCCCTCTCATGCCTCTCGCACTCCTGGCCCTCGCCATCGGGGCCTTCGGGATCGGAACCACCGAGTTCGTGATCATGGGCCTCCTCCCCGAGGTCGCCGCCGAGTACCAGGTCTCGATCCCGGCCGCCGGCTACCTGGTCACCGGCTACGCGCTCGGCGTGGTGTTCGGCGCCCCGCTGATGACCGTCCTGGGCACCAGGGTCTCCCGCAAGCGCATGCTGATGCTGCTGATGGGGTTGTTCGTCGTGGGCAACCTGCTCTCCGCGCTCGCCCCGGTCTTCGGGGTGATGCTGGCCGGGCGCATCATCGCCTCGCTCGCCCACGGCGCGTTCTTCGGCATCGGCTCGGTGGTCGCCGCCGACCTGGTGGCCCCGGAGAAGAAGGCCGGCGCGATCGCGATGATGTTCACCGGCCTGACCGTCGCCAACGTCGTCGGCGTTCCGCTGGGCACCTTCGTCGGGCAGGGCCTGGGCTGGCGCGTGACCTTCCTGGCCGTCGCCGCGCTCGGCGTCCTCGGCCTGGCCGGCGTCGCCGCCCTGGTGCCCGAGCAGCCCAGGCCCGAAGGCGTGCGGCTCCGCCACGAACTGGCCGCCTTCCGCAACGTCCAGGTGCTGCTGGCCATGGCGATGACCGTGCTCGGCTTCGGCGGGGTCTTCGCAGCGATCACCTACATCGCGCCGATGATGACCGAGGCCGCCGGATACGCGGAGTCCTCCGTCACCTGGCTGCTCGTCCTCTTCGGCCTCGGCATGGTCGGCGGCAACCTGGTCGGCGGCCGGTACGCCGACCGCGCGCTGATGCCCATGCTGTACGTGTCGCTGGGGGCCCTGGCCGTCGTCCTGGCCCTGTTCACCCTCACCGCGCACCACAAGGCCGCGGCCGCCGTCACCATCGCCCTGGTCGGTGCCCTGGGCTTCGCGACCGTGCCGCCGCTGCAGAAGCGCGTCCTGGACCAGGCCGCCGCCGCGCCCACGCTCGCCTCCGCGGTCAACATCGGTGCCTTCAACCTGGGCAACGCCCTGTCCGCCTGGCTCGGCGGCCTGGTCATCGCGGCCGGTTTCGGCCACACCTCCCCCAACTGGGTCGGTGCCCTGCTCGCCGGGAGCGCCCTCGGCCTGGCCTTCCTCTCGGCCTTCCTGGAACGGCGCGACCCGGCCCGTCCCGGGCGGGCGGCGACCGGCGCCGCCCCCAAGGACACCCCCGAGGACGCCGAGGTCCTGAGCGTCTCCCGCTGAGCCCCGGCCGGTCCGGCCCCTCCCCCGCGACGCGTGTGCCCCGCCCCCCGGCCAAGGGGGCGGGGCACACGCCGTGTCCGTCTCAGCGGCGCGGGGTGAGCGCCGTGACCGCCTCCTTCCCGGTCAGGGGGCGCAGCGTGAGCGTGTAGTCGTACGGCCGGTCGGCCTCCACCTGGTACTCCTCGCGCACCGGGTTGGGCGTGTCGCCGACGCCGGTGACCGCGTGGTCGGCGTGGAGGGTGTGCCAGCCGTCGTTGCGCTTCAGGAAGTGCGGATAGGCGGCGCGGTCCAGGTCGTCGTACGCCGTCGCCGCCACCTCCAGGTCACCGGAGACCAGCAGTCCGCCGGTGCGGCCGTCGGTGAGGGCGGCCCAGCGGACGTCGTCGTGGTTGCCGTGGTCCTGCGGCTTGAGGTACTCCACGTACTGGTCCGCCACGGAGGTGGACCACACGCCCATGGGCGTGCCGTCCTTGCGGTCGTTCACGTTCTCCACCGGTCCGCGCCCGTACCAGTGGAAGGTGTCGTACCGCTGGGGCACCCGCAACTTCAGCCCGACGCGCGGCAGGTAGGGCAGCGCACGGAACCCGCCGCGCGCCTCGACCCGGTGCCGGACGCGGACGGTGCCGGAGCCGTCCACCCGGTAGGCCACGGTCTGGGCGAAGGACGCGCCGGTCACGTCGGGCGCGGCGGCGGTGGAGCGGACGGTGACGGTCACCGCGCCGTCGTCGCCGCGGGCCACGTCCACGCCGTCCACGGTGGTGCGCAGCCGGTCCAGGCCGAGTTCCTGCCACCGCTTGCCCTCGGCGGTGCCCCAGTCCCAGCGCTCGTTGCTGATGGGGGCCCGCCAGACGTCCAGCTCGGGCCCGGACCTCAGCAGCTCTCGGCCGCCGGCCCGCATCGAGGTGAGCGTGCCCCGCCGCTTGTCGAAGGTGTAGCGGAACCCGTCGCCCGTCACCTCGACCCTCCCGTCCCGCTCCACGGCGGTCGCACCGCCGCGGGCGTCGGGGACGGGGACGGGCTCGGGCACCCTGTCGCCGCCCACCGGGAACTGGCCGAAGGACACGGTGTGCCCGGCCCCCGCCCAGTTGGTGTCGCGCGCGGTGACGGCCCGCACCGTCAGGTGGCGCTCGTGTCCGCCGGGGTTGGCGGGCGGGGCGGGCAGGGCGATCTCGGCGGTCGCGCCGGGCGCGAGGTCCAGCGGGCGGGTGCCGCTCGCGACGGTCCTGGTCCCCTCGGTCACCTCCCAGCGCAGTTCCAGGTCCGAGGTGTCGGTGAAGAGGCGCTCGCTGGTGACCCTCACCCGGCCGGAGCGGGCGTCGGCGTCGGTGATCCTGATGGGCGCCAGGACCCAGGCGAGCTGGGCGGTCTCGGGCTGCGGCACGCGGTCGGCGGAGACCAGGCCGTCGACCCCCGACTCGTACAGGCCGTAGGAGAGGTAGTCGCCCTTGCGGGTGAAGCGGTCGAAGTCCAGGGCGATGACGGCGTCGCGCCGGGGGTCCTCCCCCGCCGCGAGCGCCGCGGGGGCCAGGGCCCGGTCGTAGACGCGGACCTTGTCGACGGTGCCCTTGGCGGTGCGCCCGGCGTAGCCGTCCTCCATGGTGTCGGTGTTGCGGCCGATGCCGAGGTCGTAGCCGGTGTGGTCGATGCGGCCGGTCCAGGGGGTCTCGGCGAGCTGTCTGCCGTCCGCGTACAGGCGCAGCGCGCCGCCGTCGTACGTGCCGGTGACCCGGTGCCAGGCTCCCGCCCAGCCGTCGGGGACGGGCGCGGTGACGGTGCGCGGCCCGCCCCCGCTGGTGATCGTGAACTCCAGGGTGCGCTCGTCCTTCATGCGCAGCACGTACTGCTCCCCCTTGGAGACGATCGTGAAGTCGCCGGTCCACGGCTCGGCGGGCCGGACGCGGGCGTCGAGGGTGACGGCCGTGCCGGTGAGGTCGAGCCTGCGGTCGCGGTAGACCTCCACGAAGTCGTCCAGGCCGGACAGGTACAGGGCCTTGCCGCCCCCGTGACCGGCCACGACCCGCGGTTTGCCGGAGAGGGAGGCGGCGATGCCGTTGCCAGAGGTGTCGGGGGTGAACACCAGCGGCCGGCGGATGTTCTGCTCGGCCCAGTCCCAGATGAAGCCGCCCTGGGCGCGGGGATGGGTGCGCACGACCTCCCAGAACTCGCGGAAGTTCCCGAGGCTGTTGCCCATCGCGTGCGCGTACTCGCCCATCACGATCGGCTTGGTGAAGGTCCTCGCCTTCTGCGCCAGCGAGGCCGGGGTGGGGTAGCGGGGACCGGCGACGTCGGCGAAGGGCGCGTCGCCGTCGGGCCAGTTGGACTGGTGGTACAGCGGCCGGGTGGGCTCGTTCTCCCGCGTCCACTCCGCCATCGCGTAGTGGGCCCTGCCGAGCCCGGCTTCGTTGCCGGTGTCCCACATGATCACGCTGGGGTGGTTCTTGTCGCGCTCGACCACGCCCCGGTGGCGGTCGAGGAACGCCTCCTGCCACTCGGGCCGCTCGGCCAGGCAGTCCTCCGGGCACCGCTCGTGGCTGTGGGTCTCGACCTCCATCTCGTCGACGATCAGCATGCCCTCGCGGTCGGCGAGGTCGTACAGGTACGGGTCCGACGGGTAGTGCGAGGTGCGGATCGCGTTGACGTTCAGCCGCTTCATCAGCCGGATGTCCTGCTCCATGCGGGCGCGGGTGATGTGCCGCCCGGTGTCGGGGTCGGTCTCGGCCCGGTTGACACCCCTGATCAGGACGCGCTTCCCGTTCAGCTTCAGTTGCCCGTCGCCGACCTCGACCTCGCGGAAGCCGACCTTCAGACGGGTGGCCTGCACGGTCCTCCCGTCGGGGCCGTGCAGGCGCAGCGCCAGCGTGTACAGGTGCGGTGCCTCGTCCGACCAGAGGGCGGGGTCGGCGACCTCGCCCGTCAGGACCGCGCGGTCGCCGGTCACCGCGGCGGTCAGCCGCCGCACCTGGTGTCCGCGCGGGTCGTACAGCACGCCGGTGACGCGGTGGGGCCCGCGGGAGCCGCCCTCGGCGCGGACCACGTCCACCTCGGCGCGCAGCGTCGCGTCACGGTGGTCGGCGGCGAGGTCGGTGGTGACGTAGGCGTCCTCCATCCGCGTCTTCGGCGTGGAGTACAGGGTGACGGAGCGGAAGATGCCCGCGTAGCGCCACTGGTCGTAGTCCTCCAGGTACGAGCCGGCGCTCCAGCGGTGCACCTGGACGGCGACGCGGTTGCGGCCCGGGCGCAGGTGCTCGGTCACGTCGAACTCGGCGGGCACGTAGCCGCCCTGGTCGTAGCCGACGTAGTGGCCGTTGACCCACAGGAACCAGCCGGAGGTCACCCCGTCGAAGCGGAGCACCTGCCGCTGCCCGGCCCAGTCCTCGGGCACGTGCACGTCCCGCAGGTAGACACCGGTGGGGTTGACGTCGCGCGGCACCTTCGGCGGATCGTCGGGGACGATCTCGCTCTGCACGTTGCGGAAGACCGGGTGGTCGAGGTCGTCGGTCTGCCAGGTGTGCGGGACCTCCACCCGCCGCCAGCCGTCGGCGGTGTAGTCCTCCTTCCAGAAGCCCTCGGGCACCTCCTCGGGACGGTCGACGACGGTGAACCGCCACGTCCCGTCGAGACTGCGCAGCCGCTCCCCGTCGTCCGGCCGCAGGAAGGCGTGCGGGGGCTCCTGGCCCTCGCCGGTCATCCGCGGGTCCTCCAGGTAGGTGTGCACGTCCGCGGGCGGACCGCCCGCGTCCGGTGCCTCGCCGGGGGCCGCCGGGGCGCTCAGCCCCGTGACGGTGGCCATCGCCAGCGCCGCGACGAGAAGCCTTCCGCCGCCCCGTCGTAAGCCGCCGTGCCGTGTACTCACTCCGATCACCTCACAGGTTCGGAAGGAAATGAACACGACTGAACGCCTTCGCACGCTATTCAGGCGTTGATGGGGCGTCAACCACGCCCCGGAGCCCGCGGCGCGGCCTGCGCGTAATGACCCACGGATGTGTTTGCCGCGCCCTCGTGACGGATCCACACTGAACGGAGAGACACCGCGAAGTCGCCTCCCCGGGAGGAGGCCCCATGGCTTTCACCGGCAGGGACAAGGACGGGGACGTGGCGGGTGGAGGCAGTGCGCTGTGGTCCGCGCAGCTCGGCGCCCACATCGCCAAACTCCAGTCCGACCTCAACAGGATCAAGGCGCGCGGCTACCGGAACGCGGCCGACGAGGAAGTCGCGCACAAGGCGGAGCAGCACCTCAAGGCGGCGCGCGACATCCTCGAGCAGAAGCTCTGGCCACCGTCGGCCCTGCGATCCCGGCTCTTCGGCGGTCTTCCCTACGCGGCCCTGTCCAACGTGCACGAGGCCGAGGTGGAGATCCTGCAACTGACCCCCGAGGAGGAGGCGGGCCGGTACTTCGAGAAGGTCCTCGTCCAGGCCCGCCTGCACCTGAAGCCCGACGATCCGCGACTGGTGCGGCTGGTGGAGGAGGCCCGCCGCCGGGCGGCCGACCGGACGGGCGGGACCGGTTCCCTCACCCCGCACATGAAGCAGCTCGCGGTCGACGCGCTGCACGCGGCGTACGAGGCCGAGGACAGCGAGAAGGCCAGGGTCCGCGACTTCGTGAAGATGGTCCGGCGGTACACCGTGATCCTGATCTCGCTCACGGCCCTGCTGCTGTTCCTGTTCGGCCTCGATGCCGCGGGGAGCGACGGCGGCCTGACCGGCCTGTTCTGCTTCACCCCGTACGGGCAGGACGTCTGCCCCACCGGCGACTCGGCCAGCTTCTTCGACGTCCTGCTCATATGCCTCTTCGGACTGCTGGGCGCCGCCCTGACCGGCGTCGCCTCGCTGCGCGACATGCGCAGCACGGCCCAGCCCTACCACATCTCCTGGTGGCTGCTGCTCCTGAAGCTGCCGGTGGGAGCCATCGCCGCCGTCGTGGGCATCATCCTCATCCGCGCCGATGTGATCCCCGGACTCACCGACCTCGACTCCGCGGCCCAGATCCTCTTCTGGGCGTTGGTCTTCGGCGCCCTGCAGGAGAGCATCACCCGCGCGGTGGACGAGCAGGGCAGGTACATCATCAGCAACGTGAGGTCTCCCGAGCGCGGCCTGACGGACCCTCCGCGGTCGCGGGACCCCCTCACCCTCAGGCCCGAGGACCAGGCCGCCAGGCCCGGGCAGGGACCCGCCGCCGGCGCCGCCGAGACGCAGGTGAAGGCCCTCGGGGAGTCCGGGAGGGCGAGCGCTTCGCGGAGGCCGCGGAGGCGGCTGTTCGGTTCGCCCGCCAGGCGCGTCTGAGCGCACGCCCCCGCGGGGCCGGCGTACGGGGGTGTCAGGGCGCCGGGTGCCGGCCGTCCCGCGCACGCGTCCCGCGGCGGGCCGCCGCTCCCCGCGGGAGGCGACCCGCACGTACCCGGGCCGACCCGGGTGGTCGGGGCCATGCCCCGGTCCGGGCCGTGGACCCCGGTTCGGACCGGGCTCAGATCGTGAAGGGCCGTTGCCGGATGAAGCGGCTGCCGGGCCGGCCGGTCACGAAGAAGTTCGGGCTCTGGGTCGGCGGCATCCTCGTGAGGATCTCGCGGTGGAACGCCTTGTACCCACCCGTGAACTTGCCGCCGTTCCACACCTCCAGGAGCATTCCGGTGAACAGGCCGTTGCGCAGTCCGTCGGCCGCCAGTTGGTTGTCCTGGCACGCGGAGATGAGCAGGGCGGTCGCCCCGAGATCCCGGGCGTCCTTGGCGTTCAGCTCGTGCTGGATGGTGTCGAAGAGTTCCCTGTCCCGCTCGTAGGCCTCGGCCTGCCGGTCCAGGGGCATGAGCCTGGACGTCGTCTCGACCTGGTCGGGATCGCTCGTCTGGAACTGCTCCTCCATGGCCTCCGGGGTGAGGATCTCCCGCACCCGGATACCGCTGCCGCTGTGGCAGCAGTCGAGGCAGACGAAGATCCGGACTCCTTCGGCGAAGCCGTCGAACTCCTTGTACAGCTCGTCGTCGATGTACTCCCGGTCGTAGAGGACCAGGGTCTCGTCGAGGCGGTCCGGCTCGTCCTCGGGCCCGTTGGTGTCGGGTACCTGGCCGCCGTGACCGGAATAGGTGAGGAACAGGATGTCCCCCGCCGCGAGTACCCTGGCCGCCTTGCGCAGCTCGGCGGTGACGTTGTCGACCGTCGCGTCCGCGGTGAGGAGCACGGTGCGGTCCTCGACCTTGGCTTCCCTCGCCAGTTGCTCCATGTCGCGGGCGTCGTTCTCGCAGGCGATGAGCTTGCCGTCCCAGCCGCCGTACTTCGCGGGATCCACCCTGTTGATCCCTATGTGCAGGGACATGCCGTGTGCCATGGGGTTTCTCCTTCCCTGCGGGCGGAAACGCTGTCCCGCGGGCAAACCCTCTGATGACCAGCCTAGTCGCTCGTGTATGTGAAGAATCAACAACATCCGGCCAGGCGAGCGACCTTGAGGACCGCCCCGGTGTGCGGGCAAGGGCGGCGCGGTACGTGAAGGCCCATGGCCACTCCTCCCGATCCTCCCGGGCCCGTCGGCGAGACCGCGACCCATGAGTCCCTGGAGAACCGCGCGGGGTACGACGCGGACTTCCTCGGGCCGACCGTACCGCTGCCGCTTCCCACCGACCCGGACGTCGAGACGGTCGTCCTGCCGTACACGCACTTCAGTGTGGTGTTCCGCCCCGACCGGCGCCTGGCCGCGGCGACGGCCGTGATGATCGACGGCGGCAAGCGGGTCGACGTGCCGCGCGGTGGTGACTGGCGGTTCGACCCCCGCCTGCCCGAGAGCGGGCAGGCGGGCCACCCGGTCTACGCCGACAACCCGCTGGACAAGGGGCACCTCGTCCGCCGCCTCGACCCGGTGTGGGGCACCCGGGACGAGGCGGCCACGGCCGACAGCGACACGTTCCACTACACGAACGCGGCCCCGCAGATGAATCTCTTCAACCAGGGCAGGCGGCTGTGGCTGGGGCTGGAGGACTTCCTGCTCGGTCACGCCGAGCGGTTCGACCGCAGGCTGACGGTGTTCACCGGTCCGGTCCTCGCCGACTCCGATCCGCCGTACCGCGGCATCGGGGTGCCGCTGCGCTTCTGGAAGGTCGCCGCGTTCGTGCAGGACGGGGAACTGGCGTCGACCGCGTACGTACTTGGACCAGAGTCCCGACCTCTCCCGGGAGGCGGCCGCCCGGGCGCTGGAGGAGGCGGCGAGGGCCGGGGACCCGCCGCCGCTCGGCGCCTTCCGCACCTTCCAGGTGCCCGTCGCCGACGTCGCCGGGCTCACGGGCCTCGACCTGGGGCCGCTCCCGGACGCCGACCGGCTGCCCGCCGACCGCCGCGCCGCCGGGCGCTGGACCCTCCTGGAGTCCTACGACGACATCGCCGTGCGGGAACGGCCGTAGACCGTAGAGGGGACGGCCGTGGAGGGGACGGCACCGCGCCACCGGGCCGGGCCGCCGCCGTCGGGATCTTCCTGGCGGCGAGCGGCCCGGTGACGCCCTGTACGCGTCAGGCCGGCTTCCTGATCGCGGAGATGTCGAAGGTGAGCCTGATCCTGTCGGAGACGAGGACTCCCCCGGTCTCCAGGGCGGCGTTCCAGGTCAGGCCGAAGTCGGAGCGGAGCAGTTCGCCCCGGCCCTCGAAACCGACGCGCTCGTTGCCGAACGGGTCCGTGGCGGCGCCGTTGAATTCCAGGTCGATGGTGACCGGCCTGGTGGTGCCCCGGATGGTGAGGTCGCCGGTGATCCGGTAGCGGTCGCCGCCCAGGGCCTCGGCCGCGGTGGAGCGGAACGTCATCGTCGGGTGGTTCTCGACGTCGAAGAAGTCCGCGCTCCTCAGGTGGGCGTCGCGGTCCGCGGAACCGGTGTCGATGCTCGCCATCTCGATGTCGAGCGAGGCGGTGGACTTCGACGGGTCCGAGCCGTCCAGGTGCAGGGCGCCCTCGAAGCGGAGGAAGGCGCCCTTGACGTTGGTGACCATGGCGTGGCGGGCGGTGAAGCCGAGGGTGGTGTGCGCCGGATCGATGGTGTAGTCGCCGGTCAGGGCGACCGGTTCCGGGTTGGCGGCGGACGCGGCCGGGGTGGTGGACGTGGTGGTGCTCTTGTGGCCGAACAGACCCATGACGGACTCCCTGGAGACGTGCCGCGGCCTTCCGCCGAAGCAGGTGAACTCCCGACAGAAGAGACCGTAGACCCATTTCGTTTAAGATTCAACATTCCCTCCGGATGAGCACCGCAGCCCCTGTGCCGCCGCCCCCGTCCGCTTCGGTGATCGCACGGCGCGGGCGCCGCGGCGGCACCGGGGGCACCCCCGGCGCCAGGCGGGGGTAGTCGGTGTACCCCTCGCCGCCGTGGGTGTACAGGTGGGCGGTGTCGATCGCGTTGAGGGGTGCGTTCCGGGCGAACCTCTCGGGAAGATCGGGATTGGCCAGGAAGGCCCTGCCGTAGGAGACCAGGTCGGCGGCTCCGGAGGCGAGGACGGCCTCACCGTCCTCCTTCGTGGTGGGATCGCCGTTCTCGCCGACATTGGCGATGAGCGTCCCGTGCCAGCGGGGGCGGAGATCGGCCAGGGCCGGGTAGCGGTCGTTGTCGGTGAGGTGCAGGTACGCCAGCCCGAGGCCGTCCAGCGCCTCGACCAGGGCCCGGTAGACCGGTCCGGGGTCCGCCTCCACCATGCCGCCCTGCGGATTGCCCGGCGAGAGCCGCAGTCCGGTGCGCTCCGCCCCGACGGCGCGCGCGACCGCGGTGACGACCTCCACGGGGAAGCGGATGCGGTCCTCCGTCGTGCGGGGCCCGTACTCGTCGTCCCGGAGGTTGGTGTTGTCCGCCAGGAACTGGTGGATCAGATAGCTGTTGGCGCCGTGCAGTTCGACCCCGTCGAATCCCGCGGCGACGGCGTTGCGGGCCGCCGTCACGTGGTCCGCGACGGCCTGCCGGATGTCGTCGCGGGTCATCGCGCGCGGCACGACGGGATCCGCCTTGCCGCCGTCGCGGACGTGCACGGGGCCCGGCACCGGCACCGGGGAGGGGCCGGCCGGTACGTCCGCGGCCAGGCGGGACAGCGGATGCCCGTGCCGCCCGCCGTGCATCAACTGGGCGAAGACCCGTCCGCCCGCCCGGTGCACGGCCCCGGTCACGGCCCGCCACCCGCGGACGTGCTCCGGCGTCTCCAGCCCCGGCATCCGCCAGCCCGCCTGGCCGCGGCGGCTGGGCCAGATTCCCTCGGTGACGATGAGGCCCGCGCCCGCCCGTTGCGCGTAGTACTCGGCGACGACCGGCAGGGGCGTGCCGTCCTCGGCGGCGCGGAAGCGCGTCATCGGGGCCATCACCATGCGGTTGGGGAGGCTCAGGGAGCCGAGCGACCAGGGCGTCAGCAGAGGTGAGTCCGTCATGCCGTTACGGTAGAAGTTGACATCGGTGTCAGATTCAAGTCGTGAGTCGGCATGCGAGGTGGGGATGCGAATCGGAGAGCTGGCCCGCCGTACCGGGGTGAGCGAGCGGTCGCTGCGCTACTACGAGGAACAGGGGCTGCTGACGGCCGGGCGCACCCCCGGCGGCCACCGCGACTATTCCGACAGCGCGGTGGACCGGGTCATCCGCATCCAGGAGCTCTTCGCGGCGGGGCTGTGCAGCGCGAAGATCGCGCAGTTGCTCCCCTGCTTGCGGGACGCGGACGGCGGCCCGTCCGAGATCGCCACCCCGCGGCTGGTCGCCGAACTCACCGCGGAGCGGGACCGCATCAACCGCGCGATCGACGAACTGGTCCGGTCCCGCGACGTCCTGGACGAGGTGATCGACGCGGCGTCGGGCTGCTGACGCACCACGCCCTCGAAGAGCACGGTGCGGCCGGTCTCCACCGGGGTGCCGCCCGGGACGGCGACCGGGTCGGTGCGGGCGGTGGTCCGGCGGGTCAGGCGCCGGGCGGGGAGGGGCGCGATCGCCGCAGCTCCGCCACGTAGGCGGCCCGGTCCTCGGGACGGGCGTCCAGGGCGATCTCGTCGCTGCGCAGGAGGGCGTCGAGGACGTCGGCCAGGCGCTCGGGCAGCAGTCCCAGCAGCGGGAGCAGCACACGCAGCCGACCGGGTACGTACACGGTGGTGCGCGGCCTCTCCAGCAGCCGCTCGACGCGGGCGGCGACCGCCTCGGGTGCCAGTGCGCGGAAGCCGGGCTGGGCGCGCAGCCCGTGGCCGGCCGGGGTGTCGGTGAGGTAGGGCAGGACCGCGCTGATCCGCACGCCGGTGCCGCGGAGTTCGCGGCGCAGCGCCCGGCCCATGGCGGTGACGGCCGCCTTGGTGCCGCTGTACACGGCCAGCCCCGGGAGGGGTTTGGCGGCGGTGGCGCTGGCCACCGTGATGACGTGCCCGCCGCCCTGGCGCACCATCACCGGCAGTACGGCCTGCATGCCGTTCACCACACCGAGCACGTTGACCTCCACCATCCTGCGCAGGAGGGCGGGGTCCTGGTCGGTCAGGCGCCCGTCGTAGAGGACCCCGGCGTTGTTCACCAGCAGGTCCAGACGGCCGCACTCCTCCACGACCTCGGCGGCCAGCCGGTGCAGGGCTTGGGGCTCGGTCACGTCGACCCCGCGGGCGCGGCACCCGGCGCCCACGGACTCCGCGGTCCGCCCGGCGGCCTCGGCGTCCAGGTCCACGGCGTAGACCTGGACACCCCTGTCGGCCAGTCGCTCGACGACCGCGCGCCCGATCCCCCGCCCGGCTCCGGTGACCACGGCGACCTGCGTCCGCCACGTCGTACGCCCCATCCGACAAGCCCTTCCCCGGTGAAAGTCCCGGTGTCGCCCGCCGGATGGCCACCGCCCGGCACGACGCACCATACTCCCGGAAGGACGCCGGACGGCAGCCGCGGAGACGTCCGCGGCCTTCCCCGTCAGGCCGGGACCGGCGCGAAGAGCCTCATCACCCGGGACGTGAACGCCGACCCGACCGTGTGCCGGGTCCACCGGCATGCCGCCGGAGCGGCGTGGAGGGGGAGTTCCGGGAGGAGCTGCCCGGCAGGATCGCCGTTGGGCCGGCCGACTTCACGGATGCCTCAGCAGGCCTCACTCGGTCCCTTCGCGTCGAACGCCTGGGCGACGGCAAGGCTGTCTTCGTAGATGTGGTGCCGGGTGACAAGGCCGTCTTCGACGGTGAGGTGCAAGGCGAACCGAGCGCGATAGGCACGCCCGGTGGAGCGGGCGGTCTGACGGATCTCACCGAGCACGACCGCGTCGTCGCCGTCGACGAGGATGCGCTCGATCTCGGTCGCCGCCTGCCCGGGCACATGGTGCTCGGCGAGTTCGCGGTAGTGGGCGGCGGCATCGGCGCGGGTGGAACGGTGACAGATCCATGGGGTGGCGGCCCGACCGTGCTCGGTCTCCGGCCAGTCCAGCTTCCAGTCGCTCCGCTCGGCGTACATCTCGGCGATGCGCTCGGGGTCGCCTTCACCGATCCGACGCAACAGCTCCTCCACGACAGTGCGGGTGGTCACGGGTACGGCTGTGGACACGACTCATCACTCCGATCCGAAGCCCGCGTCCGACTGACGCGGCGAGACCGGCATCCTGGCAGGCGCCGACGGATCGGCGCCATTACCTCCCGGGTAACGGCACGGGACATCAAGATCCGCTTTTGCGGCGGGTCCCGGTCTCCGACCGGTCGGCGTACCAACGGCCGGCAGGCGGCCTCCGGCGAGGCGTCCGGCGCCGGTGTCGCCGCAGCGCCCCGTTCCCGGACCGACCAGGAGGAACCGGGACGGGCTCCGGTGACGCGCCGGCCCCCGTGAGCGCCCGTACGGTCCCGGTCCCCGCTCCGGCGTCCCCAGGTGATCCGGGCCGTCCGGTCCCGACGTGCAGCCCATCCCCCGCCGCTCCCTAAGATTCCTCAAAACTCCCTATCCTTCCCTCGTGATACGAGCTAAGGTGAAGATATGGAGTCACAGTTCTACTCGGTGGAACAAGTCGCCGACCGCCTGGGACTGCACGTCCGCACCGTGCGCAACTACGTGCGCGACGGGCGGCTCAAGGCGGTCCGCATCGGCAAGCAGTACCGGATCGCCCGGGAGGACCTGGAGGCGTTCACCGGCCGTCCCGTGGCGCCGTCACCGGGCGAATCGGCCAGGCGCCGGCGGCACGTCGACGCGTCGAGCATCGTGGAGATCGACGCCGTGAGCCCCGAGACGGCCTACCGCGTGACCACCCTCCTCACGGCCTCCATCGCCCACCGCGGCCAGGACACCAGGCCGCTGCGGGTGGAGACGGCCTACGACGAGGAGAGGGGACGCATGAAGGTGGTCATCCTGGGCGGTCCTGCGGACACCGCCCGGCTGCTGGAGTACATCGACGCGGTGGTCGAGTCGTGAGCGCCATCTACCGGACCGAGGCCGGGGGCAGGGAGCTGGAGAGGCGCTACCGGGAGGCCCTGCGCGCCTGGCCGGTCCCCTGCGAACACCTCCGCGTGCCGACGCGCGAGGGCGAGACCTTCGTCGTGGCCTCCGGCCCCCGGGACGCGCCGCCCCTGCTGCTGTTCCACGGCTCCGGGACGAACGCGGCGATGTGGCGGGACGACGTCGTCTCCTGGGCGGAGCACTTCCGCGTCTACGCGGTCGACATGATCGGCGAGCCGGGCCTGAGCGCGCCGTCGCGTCCGCCCCTGGAGTCCGATGCGTACGCGCTGTGGCTGGACGACACGCTGCGGGAACTGGGGGTGACGCGGGCCTCGGTCGTCGGGGCGTCGCTCGGCGGATGGCTGGCGCTGGACTACGCGACGCGGCGGCCGGAACGTGTGGAGCGCCTGGTGCTGATGTGCCCCGGGGGCATCGGCCGGCAGAAGTACGACTGGATGCTCAAGGCACTGTTCCTGAAGCCGTTCGGACAGTGGGGACAGCGCAGGACGGTGGCGGCCGTCGCGGGGCTCACGGACGCGCGGGCCCGGGCGTTCCGCGACTCCCTGGCGCTCACCTTCACCCACTTCCGGCCGCGCAAGGAGCCGCTGCCGGTGTTCCCCGACGACGCGCTGCGCCGCCTGGCCATGCCCGTGCTGGTGATCGCCGGCGAGCGCGACGCGATGTTCGACTCCCGGGACACCGCCCGCCGTCTGGAGGAGTCCGTCCCCCACGCGACCGTGCGCATCCTGCCCGGCATCGGTCACTCCGTCATGGGACAGACGGCTTCCGTCCTCGCCTTTCTCCGCGGCTGAGCGGCCACGGGAGGTTCCCGGCTCCGGGCTGGGTCCGGGGCCGGGAACGTCCGGCCGACACGGCCCGCCGCTCAGGCCCGGCCGTGGAGGCGGCGGTGCAGTTCGCGCACCGTCTCCGCGAGTTCGGGGACCGGGCCCTCCACGACCACACCGGGAGCGACCTCCCCGATCGGCAGCATCCGCACGGGTGGGGCCGGAACCCCCAACTCCGCCAGCCAGGAGGCCAGTTGCCGGGTGGAGCTGGCGTACACGATGCGGCCCAGACCGACCCAGGCGTGCGCGGCGGCGCACATCGGGCAGTGTTCGCCCGAGGTGTAGACGGTCGCCGCCGCCCGCTCCTCGGGGGTCATGTTCGCCGCGGCCCAGCGCGCCAGCTCGAACTCCGGGTGGCGGGTGCGGTCCCCGAGGGCCACGCGGTTGCGGTCCTCGGCCAGGACCGTCCCGTCCGCCGCGACCAGCACGGAGCCGAACGGCTCGTCGCCCGCCTCCAGCGCCTCGGCCGCCAGTTCCACGCAGCGGCGCAGGTACCGCAGTTCGGCGTCGTCCACCATGGTGGCCTCCCCGGGACGTGATCGTGAGCGGATGCTAGCTCCCCGGCCCTCCCGGCGCACCGCGGCAGACGTGACGGCCCGTCAGGCGCGGGACGGGGGACACGCCGTGCCGCATACGCTTTCTCACTCCGGGTATCCGGGCCACAGCGGTCGGCGCCCCACACTGCCGAACTGTTGACGACCACGACCGGGGGTGAACCGGATGAGGCACGGCCTGATGAGGAGGACCGACACCGGTACTGCTGCGGACAAGCGCGCGTACGACGGGGGACGCGCGGGCGGGGACGCGGACACGGTGCGCGAGGAGCCCGGTCCGCAGCGGTCACCCGTGGTACGGGCCCTGGCGATGCTGGTGGCCCTGGCCGGGACGGTGGTGTTCGCCGTGGTGCTCGCGCGACTGACCCTGGTCCCGTCGTACGCCTCGGAGTCGCTGACGCACAGCAACCTGCGTCCCGGTGACTCCATCCGCGCCTACCTCGGCCAGCCCGCTTTCCTCGACACCGTCAAGCAGCTCGGCGGGAACATCGCGCTGGGCGTGCCCTTCGGCCTGCTGCTGCCGGTGGCCTGGCCGCGCGCCCGCGGGCTGCTGCGGGTGTGCGTGCTGACCATGCTGGTGATGACCATGGTGGAGCTGGTGCAGGGGGCCGTCGTCCCGGGCCGGGCGTTCGACATCGACGACGTCATCCTGAACACCACCGGTGCGCTTCTGGGGTACCTGCTGCTCGGCCGCCGGCTGGGGCGCGCGGTCCATCCGCCCCGCCGCCGCTGGTGGCAGCGGCGCGCAGGGCGGGACCACGCCAGGGCGCCGGAGACCAGCGACGTCTGAAAGCGGCGCCCGAGCCCTCCGTTCGACAGCCCACCGCCCTCCGGCGGTGGGCTGTCTGCTGTGCCGGCGCCGGACCGCACCTCGCCGGCCGACCGCTTCCGGCGGCGGACCGGCGCGTACAGGTGCGCGCAGGTGCGGTGCGCCGGGACCACACCGCCCCGGTACATACCGTTGACGCGTCCGCAACAAGCGCTTACCGTCCTCTCAGAAAGCGCTTTCCATCGCTGTGCCGCCTCGCCCGGCCGCACAGCTCCCTCCGGGCCCCGCTCGGTCCAGTGCGCCCGGAAGCTCCCACGGAGAGGATCACCCCCCATGCGCTTGTCCCTCTCGCGGCCGTCATCACGGCCGTCGTCACGGTTATCGGTCCGGGAGCCGGGCCGGCGCGGCCCGGTACGGATCGGACTGGTGGCCGCCGCGCTGGCCGCCGCACTGCTGGGCGCCGCGCCCACCGGCTCGTCCGCCGCGGCGTCCGCCCCGGCCCCGGGCGCCCTCGCCGCGGCCGACGGGTTCGCCGGCGTCAGCGCCCTGGGCCAGAACGGCACCACCGGCGGCGCGGGCGGACGGGTCGTCACGGCCACCACCACCGCGCAGTTCCTGGACTACATCTCCCGCCCCGAACCCCTGGTCGTGCAGGTCAGCGGCACCATCACACTGCCGACCGGCTCCAGCGACGGCATGCACCCGGTGGCTTCGGACAAGACCGTCATCGGCCTGGGCGACGACGCCCGGCTGACCGGCGGCGGCCTGAACATCGGGCTGCCCGTGGACGACGAGGTCACCTCGCCGCCGGCGAACGCGGTGCACAACGTCATCATCCGCAACCTGTCGCTCGACGGTGCCACGGACGACCTGATCAACGTCCAGATGTTCTCGCACCACATCTGGATCGACCACAACGACTTCTCCAACGGCGACGACGGCGCCGTGGACATCAAGCGCGGCTCGGACTTCGTCACGGTGTCGTGGAACCGCTTTCACGACCACGACAAGACCCTGCTGCTCGGGCACGACGACGACAACGCGGCCCAGGACCGCGGGCGGCTGCGGGTGACGTACCACCACAACTACTTCGACGCCTCGGACCAGCGCCACCCGCGGGTGCGGTTCGCCGAACCGGTGCACGTCTACAACAACTACTACCGCGACAACAGCTACGGCGTCGTCTCCGCCATGGACGCCGGGGTGGTGCTGGAGGGCAACTACTTCCACAGCGTCAACAACCCGGCACGGGTGGACTTCAGCGGTGGCCTCGGCCGGCTGGTCGAACGCGACAACGTCCTCGTCGACTGCAACCACGCGATCGAGACGCGGGGGTCGGTGGTCGAGCCGCGCACCTACTACGCCTACACCCCGCACCGGGCGTCCGAGGTCCCGACCGTCGTCCCGGCCGGGGCCGGGGTCGGAAAGCTCTGAGGGGGCGCGCCATGGAACACGTCACGGGCATCAGCCGCCGGGGCCTGCTCGCGGGCACCGCCGCCTCCGCCGCCCTGCTGGCCGCGGGGGGCGCCGACCGCGCCCGGGCCGCCGCAGCCCCTCCCGTCCGGCCGTCGGCCGCCGCGGCGCAGACCGCCGACGGCTTCGCGAGCGTCAGCGCCCTGGGCCAGAACGGCACCACCGGCGGCGCGGGCGGTCCGGTGGTCACGGTCACCGACGCCGAGACGTTCCTGGACTACTGCGACCGCAACGAGCCCTACGTCATCCAGGTCTCGGGCACCATGCGGATCAGCAGCAAGCAGGGCGTCCGTTCGAACAAGACCATCGTCGGACTGGGTTCCGACGCGGAGATCACCGGCGGCGGCCTGGACATGTACCGCCGGCAGAACGTCATCATCCGCAATCTGCGGTTCACCGGCGCCGAGGACGACGCGATCAGCATCCAGCAGTCCTCGCACCACATCTGGATCGACCACTGCGAGTTCAGCACGGGCGCCGACGGCCTGATCGACATCGTGCGCGGCGCGGACTACGTCACGGTGTCCTGGAACCACTTCCACGACCACAGCAAGACCATGCTGATCGGCCACTCGGACGCCAACGGCAGCCAGGACCGCGGCGCCCTGCGGGTCAGCTTCCACCACAACTTCTTCGACGGCACGGCCCAGCGCCACCCGCGCGTCCGCTTCGGCGAACCGGTGCACGTCTACAACAACTACTACCGGAACAACACGCTCTACGGCGTGGCCTCCACCGAGGACGCGGGCGTGCTGGTGGAGGGCAACTACTTCGAGAACGTCGCCCACCCCATCTACTCCGGCTACGACGAAAGCGGCCCGGGACGGGTGGTGGAGCGCAACAACCTCTACGTCGACTGCGGCGAGCCGGAGACGCTCGGCACGGTCGCCGAACCGCGCACCTACTACGCCTACACCCTCGACCGTCCCGCCGACATCCCCCGCATCGTCCCCGTCGGCGCCGGCGTCGGGAAGATCTGAAGGAGCCCGTCATGCCAGAACTCCGTCCGATCAGCCGCCGGGGCCTGCTCGCGGGCACCGCCGCCTCCGCCGCCCTGCTGGCCGCGGGGGGCGCCGCCCACGCCCGGACCGCGCACGCCCCGGCCGCCGCCTCCTCCCCGGCCCGGCTCGCCGCCATGGCGGCGCAGACCGCCGACGGCTTCGCGAGCGTCAGCGCCCTGGGTCAGAGCGGCACCACCGGCGGCGTCGCCGGCCCCACCGTGACGGTCACCAGCGGTGACCAGCTCGCCGACTACGTCGGCCGCAACTCGCCCTACGTCATCCTGGTGTCGGGCCGCATCGAGATCGACGACATGCTCACCGTGGTGGCCGACAAGTCGATCCTGGGCGTCGGCAGCACCGCGGAGATCACCGGCGGCGGGCTCCAGCTCGGCTCCACCACCCGCCCCGGCAACAACGTGATCATCCGCAACATCCGCTTCACCCGGGCGTCCGACGACTCGGTCAGCGTCACCAACCGCGCCCACCACGTGTGGATCGACCACTGCGACTTCTCCCAGGGGTACGACGGGCTGCTGGACATCAAGCGCGAGTCCGACTACGTCACGGTGTCCTGGAACCACTTCCACGACCACAGCAAGACCTGCCTGCTCGGCCACAACGACAGCTACACCGCCGACCGGGGGAAGCTGCGGGTGACGTACCACCACAACTTCTTCGACGGCACCGATCAGCGCCACCCGCGGGTGCGGTTCGCCGAACCGGTGCACGTCTACAACAACTACTACCGCGACAACGCCCTGTACGGCGTGGCCTCCACCGAGGACGCGGGCGTGCTGGTGGAGGGCAACTACTTCGAGAACGTCGCCCACCCCATCTACTCCGGCTACGACAAGAGCGGCCCGGGACGAGTGGTGGAGCGCAACAACCTCTACGTCGACAGCGGCGCCCCGCAGACGCTCGGCACGGTCACCGAACCGCGCACCTACTACGCCTACACCCTCGACCGTCCCGCCGACATCCCCCGCATCGTCCCCGCCGGCGTCGGCGTCGGGAAGATCGCCTGACCTCCGGAGGTTGCGATGCACCACAAGGGCACCATCATCCTCACGGCTCTCGCCGCGCTGGCCGTCACGTCCGCCGCACCGGCCGTCTCCCCCGCCACCGGGGCCACCGCCAGGGCCACCACCGGGGCTGCGTCCGGCGGCGCCGTGCTCGCCGAGTCGGCTCCCGTCGGGTTCGCAGCCGTCGACGCGCTCGGCCAGAACGGCACCACCGGCGGCGCGGGCGGCCCGACCGTGACCGTCTCCACCGCCTCCGACTTCATCGCCGCCGTCAAGGCCCAGGGGCCCCGGACCGTCCGGGTGAACGGCATGATCGAGCTGCCCGCCGGGATGTACGACGTGACCTCGGACAAGACGATCGTGGGGATCGGCGCCGACTCCGGGATCTCCGGCGGCGGCCTGAACATCGGTCTCCCGGCCAGCGACGGCGTCACCTCACCGCCGGCGGACGCCGTGCACAACGTCATCGTCCGGAACCTGACCTTCCGGGACGCCAGCGACGACTCCATCAACGTCCAGATGTTCTCCCACCACATCTGGATCGACCACAACGACCTGTCCGGCGGCTACGACGGGCTGATCGACATCAAGCGGGGCGCCGACTACATCACCGTCTCCTGGAACCACACCCACCACCACACCAAGAACATGCTGCTGGGGCACTCCGACAAGAACGGCGCGCAGGACACCGGCCGGCTGCGGGTCACCTACCACCACAACTGGTACGACCGCACCCCGCAGCGCAATCCGCGCACCCGGTTCGGCGACCCGGTGCACATCTTCAACAACTACTTCCTGGACAACAGCGACACCGGCCCGGCCTGCAACGCGGACTCGGGCTGCTTCATCGAGGGCAACTACTTCGAGGACGTCGAGGAGCCCATGACCAACAGCTACTCGGGCCCGGACGGCTCCATCGTGGAGCGGAACAACGTCTTCGTGGGCGACACCGGCGAACCGGTCACCGGCGGGACCGTCGAGGACCCGGCCGACTACTACGACTACACCGTCGACGACCCCGGAGCGGTGAAGGAGATCGTGATGCGGGGTGCCGGGCCCGGCACCATCGGTCTCTAGCCGCGCCGCCCTGCTGCCCCGGTACGGAGCCACCGTACCGGGGCAGCAGGCCGGAAGCGCGGCGGTCCCGCGGTCTCCGGACCCGGCGCCACAAAATGCGGCATTAAGCGATAATGAACCATATGTCGCTTTCACGGGAGGCTCCCGACGGTGCGGAGGCCAGCGGCCTGCCGCTGGAGGTGTTCGACCCGGCGCCGGTCGGGGTGCTGGCCTGCCAGGGCGAGCAGCACGTCCTGACGTACATGAACGACGCCTACCGGGCCACCTTCGGCGACCGGCCCCTGGGCGTGCCCCTCCGGGAGGCGTTCGCCGACCTGGCGGAGCAGGGGTACCTGGACCTGTTCGACCCGGTGCTCCACAGCGGGGAGCCGGCCAGGGTCTCCGCCTCGCCCGTCACCATCCGCTACGGGCACGGCCGGATCGAGCAGCGGTACTTCTCCTTCAGCCTGTCCAGGATCACCTCGCCGGAGGGCAGTCCGGGGGTGCTGGTGGTCGCCGCGGAGGTCACCGGGGAGGTCATCGCAGCGGAGCGGGCGAGGACGCTGGCCGAGGAGCGGCGCCGGACCCTGCTGCGCTACGAGAGCCTGGTCAACATGAACACCGAGAAGGTCTGGGTGGCCGACCCCGGGGGGCGGATGATCGAGGGCAGCCCGGGGTGGGAACGGGTGACGGGGCGGCCCTGGGCGGAGATCCGCGGCACCGGCTGGCTCGACACCGCCCATCCGGAAGACCGCGCCGCCCTGTCCGAGGCGTGGTTCCGGGCCGTCGACGAGGTGCCCGACCGGTTCGAGCACGTCTACCGGCTGCGGCACGCCGACGGCACCTACCGGCACTGTGCCCTGCGGGCCGTGCCGGTGCGCGAACACGGGATCGTGCTGGAGTGGATGGGCGCCTGCGTCGACGTCGAGGAGCAGTGGCGGCGGGAGCGGCACAGGGATCTCCTCACCCGCGCCGACAGGGTGGTGGCGGAGTCCCACAGCGTGCCGGACGCCTTCGCCGCCCTGAGCCGGGTGGTCGTCCCGGCCCTGGCCGACGCGTGCGGCATCTACCTGCTGCCCGATCCTGCCGAGCAGCCGTCCCCGGACGGCCTCCTGGTCGTGGAACAGGTCGTCGCCACCGCCCGGGACGGCCTCCCGGGCGGCCTGCCGCAACGCCGGGGGGAGCACCTCGGCCCCGGCCACGCGCTCACGCGCGTGGTCCGCGAGCGGCGCCTGGTCCACCGCTCCTTCCCGCCGGGCGCCGTGCCGGCCGACCTCGCTCCTCCGGGCGTCCTGCCGTGGCTGGCCCGTGCCGGGGCGCACAGCGGGGTGGTCCTGCCGGTTCTGGTCGACACGGCCGTGGCGGCCGTGGCGGTCGCCTTCGTCTGCGGGGACCGCGACCCGATCGGCCCGGCGGACCGGTCCCTGCTGCGGGAGGTGGTCGAGCAGGCCCACGACGCGCTCGGCCAGGCGCTACGGATGCAGCGCACCCAGCGGGTCGCGCTGGCGCTGCAGCGCAGCCTGCTCACCGAGCCGCCCGACCTCCCGGACCTGCGGATCGCGGCACGCTACCTGCCCAGCCTGACGGCCGACGAGGTGGGCGGGGACTGGTACGACTCCTTCCGGCTGCCCGACGGCACCACCGTGCTGTCCATCGGAGACGTGGCCGGACACGACCTGCGGGCGGCCGTCACCATGGGCAAGATGCGCAACATGCTCCGCGCGCTCGCCGCCGACCACGACGACCGGCCCCCCGGGGACGTCGTACGGCGCCTGGACGCCACCACCCAGGTCCTGGACCCGGAGGCCGGCACGGCCACCTGTGTGGTCGCCCGTGTCGAGGGCGGTGCGGGAAGGCCGTGGCGGCTGACGTACACCGTCGCCGGACACCCCCCGCCCCTGCTGGTCACCGGGGACGGCGACGCCCGCTTCCTGGAGAGCGCCCACAACCCCCTGCTCGGCGTCCTGGCACCGGGCACCCCCCGCACCAGCGCGGCCGAGATCCTGCCGCCCGGCAGCACCCTGCTGCTCTACACCGACGGCCTGATCGAACTCCCCGGCGAGTCGCTGGACCGGGGTCTGGAACGCCTGCGGCACCGCACCGCCGAGCTGGCCGGCGAGCCCGTGACGGCCCTGTGCGACGGGCTGGTGGCCGCCACGGACGCCACGGGACGCGACGACATCGCCCTGATCGCCCTGCGTCCCTCCGCCGGGAGCCCCGGCTGAGGTCCCGGCCGGGCCGCCCCGCCCCTACGATGCTCACACCCCGGGCGGACGGACCCCCGGGCTGACGAGGAGGTCGGCATGAGCCGCTGTCGCACGCCCCGCCGTGGCCCCACCCCGCCGGACGCGGCGGCCACCACGAGGAGGACGAACCCGAGGGAGGAGCGCGCCTTATGAACCGGTTACGCGCCGTCCTGCTGGCCCTGTGCCTGGTGGTGACCGGGGTCCTCACGACCGCCGGCGGCGCCCAGGCCGCCCCCGTGACGATCGCCAACGGCACCCAGTTCACGGACACCTCCGGCAACCCGCTGCACGCCCACGGCGGGGGCATCCTCAAGGTGGGCTCCTTCTACTACTGGTTCGGCGAGCACCGCAACGCCGACAACACCTTCCGGTACGTCTCCGCCTACCGCTCCACGGACCTGAAGAACTGGGAGTTCCGCCGCCACGTACTGACCCAGCGGACCCACTCCGAACTCGCCGTCGCCAACATCGAGCGCCCCAAGGTGATGCACAACCCGCGCACCGGGCAGTTCGTGATGTGGATGCACAAGGAGAACGGCCGGGACTACGGCGAGGCCCGCGCGGCCGTCGCCGTCTCCGGCACCGTCGACGGCGACTACACCTGGCTCGGCTCCTTCCGCCCGCTGGGACACATGTCCCGCGACATCACGGTCTTCACCGACTCCGACGGCACCGGCTACATGGTCTCCGCCGCCCGCGAGAACTACGACCTGCACATCTACCGCCTCACCGACGACTACACGCAGGTCGCCCAGCTCGTCGCCAACCCCTGGCCCGGCGGCCACCGCGAGGCCCCGGCGCTGTTCAAGCGCGGCGGCGTCTACTTCATGCTCACCTCCGGCGCCACCGGCTGGTCCCCCAACCAGCAGAAGTACGCCACCGCCACCTCGCTCGCCGGACCGTGGAGCGAGATGCGCAACGTCGGCGACTCCACGGCGTACGGCTCGCAGACCGCGTTCGTCCTGCCCGTGCAGGGCAGTCAGACGACCTCCTACCTCTACCTGGGCGACCGGTGGGGCAACTCCTTCGGCGGCACGGTCAACGACTCGCGCTACGTCTGGCTGCCGCTGTCCTTCCCCAGCTCCACCAGCATGACCATGGAGTGGTACCCGCAACTCACCGTCGACGCCGCGGCGGGCACGGTCACCGGCTCCGGGGGCCCGTACCAGACGCTGGCCGCCCGGCACAGCTCCAAGTGCCTGGACGTGCCGGACCAGTCCCTCCGCGAGGGGGTCGCGGTCGTCCAGTACGCCTGCAACGGCGGCGGGAACCAGCGGTTCTGGCTGCGGGACGCGGGCGGCGGCCAGGTGCAGGTGACGGCCCGGCACAGCTCCCTGTGCCTGGGGGTGCGCGGCGCCTCCACCGCCGACGGCGCACCGGTCGAGCAGCAGTCCTGCGGCAGCGGCGCCCACCAGCGGTGGCGCGTGGAGGACGCGGGCGGCGGTTACGTCCGGCTGGTCGCCGCGCACAGCGGCAAGTGCCTCGACGTGCTCGACGAGGCCACGGCCGACATGGCCGGCATCGCGCAGTGGGCCTGCACCGGCGGCACCAACCAGCAGTGGCGCAGGGCCGGATGAACCGCGCGGTCGCCGCGGCGGGCACGGTCCCGCCGCGGCGACCGCGCACCGGCGCGGGGCGGGGGCGCCGGTGCTCCTCCGGATGCGCGGTGGAGCGGGCGGCGGGAGAATGGAGTCCTGGCCCGGGGCGTCGGGGGCGGTGAGGGCGCCGGGGCGCCGTCCGCGCCTCCGCACGACCGATTCGCTGTTCCGAGGAGACCGCGAGGAGACCGCCATGACCAGTGCGCGGGACATCATGCACGCCGGCACCGAGTGCGTGGGCGAGCACGAGACGCTGGAGGCCGCCGCCCGGCGCATGCGCGACCTGGACGTGGGAGCGCTGCCGGTCTGCGGCGACGACGACAGGCTGCACGGGATCGTCACCGACCGCGACATCGTGGTGAAGTGCCTGGCCGTCGGGGGCGACCCGAAGAGGACGACCGCCGGTGACCTGGCCCAGGGCAGGCCGGTCACGGTGCCGGCGGACGCGGACGTCCGGAAGGTGCTGGAGACGATGAAGGAGCACCAGGTCCGCCGGGTGCCGATCATCGACGAGAACAAGCGGCTGGTCGGCATGATCAGCGAGGCCGACCTGGCCCGCAACCTCCCCGAGAAGGAGGTCGGCCGGTTCGTCGAGGCCGTGGTGGCGCGGAGCGTCTGACCGGCCGCGGACGGGCGGGGAGCGCGCTTCCCGGTCCCCGCCCGGAGAGCTGCCCGGGCCGCCGCCCGGAGGCGGCCCGCGGGCGAGGGATCCGCAGGCGAAGGGACGGGGCGGCATGAAGGTCCGCGAGTGCATGGTCTCGCCGGTGGTGACGGTGCCCCCGGACGCGTCCGCCCGGCAGGCGGCCCGCCGCATGCGGGAGGAGTCGGTCGGCTGCCTGCTGGTCGTGGTGGAGGGCGAGCCGCGCGGCATCGTCACCGACCGCGACCTGACGGTGCGCTGCCTGGCCGGGGACGGCTCCCCGCAGACCCCGGTGTCGGAGCTGATGTCGCCGTCCGTGGTCACGCTGGACACCACCGACGACATCACGGTCGCCTACCGGACGTTCCGCAGCGCCGGCGTGCGCCGGCTGCCCGTCCTGGACGGGCGGCGGCGCGTCGTCGGCCTGCTGAGCGTCGACGACCTGTTCCTGGACGTCTTCCAGCGCCTCGCCGATCTGCTCGGCCCGGTCGCCTGGACCGTCCTGCGCGAGCCGCCCGAGCACCACCTCACCCTCCCGAAGCTGCGGCCCGGTCTGCGGCGCAGGAAGTGAGAACGGGCGCGGAGCGTACCGCCCCGCGGGCGGGACGCTCCGGTCGCCGCGGTGCGCGGCACGGCGGAGACTGGGAGCCGAGTCCCCGTCACGACCGGCCCGGGAGCGCAGGGAATGACACGCGAGCGCACGCCCACGCCCGCCCGGCGGCGGTGGTTCTCCCGGCTGCCCGCCGCGGTCGTCCTCGGCGCGGTCGTCATCGACCTCCTCACCCCGCGGGAGGTGAGCACGTTCCCGCTGCTGGCGGCCGCCCCCGTGGTGGCCGCGCCCGTCCTCTCCCTGGCCGGCACGGTCGCCACCGGGGTGGCGGCGGAGCTGACCGGGGCGCTGCTGACCCTCGTGGAGGGCGAGGTGCTGTTCCCCTCCTCCGCCGTCGTCCCGTTCGTGAGCATCGCCGTGCTGACCGTCCTGGCGGCGGTCCTCAACCGGGTGATGGCCCGCGACCGGCGGCAGTTGAAGGACGCCCGCGAGGTCGCCGAGGCCGTCCAGCGCGCGGTGCTCCCCGCGCCTCCCGAACGGTTCGGGCCGCTGGCCGTGGCCGTCCGCTACCAGGCCGCCGCGCAGGAGGCCGCGATCGGCGGCGATTTCTACGCCATCCACCCCACCCCCGACGGCGTCCGGCTGGTGATCGCCGACGTGCGCGGCAAGGGGCTGAACGCGGTCCGGACCGTCAACAGCCTGCTGGGCACCTTCCACGAAGCCGCCACCCGCCTCCCGGAGCTGCCCGACGTGGTCCGCCGCATGGACGAGCGCATGCGGGAGGTCAACGCCGCCGAGGGCGAGGCGGGGACCGAGTCCTTCACCACCGCCGTCATCGCCGAGATCCGCGACGGCGGCTCCGTCCTGCGCGCGGCCAACCGGGGGCACCCCGCGCCGCTGCTGGTCCACCGGGGCCGCGTGCACCCGCTGGCACCGGGCGCCCCGGCGCTGCCGCTGGGCCTGGGCGACCTCGGCGGCCCGCAGGTGCCGGTCGACCGGTACGCCCTGCCGCCCGGCGCGACCCTGGTGCTGTACACCGACGGCGTGGTGGAGGCCCGTGACGACCGCGGCACCTTCTACGACCCCGTGCCGGCACTGAGCCGTCCCCTCCCGGCGGACCCCGACGAGGTCCTGGACGCCCTCCTCGCCGACCTGGCCCGGCACACCGGCGGGCGCCTCGACGACGACGCCGCGCTCCTGGCCATCACCCGCCGGCCGGAGCGGGCGGGAATCCGGCCGGCCGGGCGGACGGCAGACGGCGGGAGGGACGGGAGGCACGGCGGCGCCGCGTGAGGCCGGCGCCGCCCCGCCGCGCGGCACCTCCGCCCCCGCCGCCCCGGCCGCCCCCGCCGTGTCGGCCGCCCCCGCCGTGTCGGCGGACGCCGGCCGGGGTCACTGCTCGGGTTCGGCCTCGTCGGCGCGGTAGGTCCTGGTCCAGGTGGCGCCGCAGCGGCAGCGGGACAATTCGATCAGGTCTCCCTCCTCGGAGACCTCCAGACCGTGGTTGAGGCGTACGTGGACGTGCTGGCCCATGGCAGACCGACTCCCGATCGACAGACGGATGTCCGGCGGCGGCGCGGAAGGAGCCGCCCGTCGCCGCCGGGGGGACGGGAGGCGGGCTCTCCGGCCGTCCTCACGCCGGTGTGGGGACGGTCCCATCATCCCCGTCCCCCCGGGCCGTGACATAGGACGCGGATCACTCCGTCCGCCGGTGACGCGCCCGCGGCCGGAGCGGGGCCCGGCCGGTGCCGCGGGGGCGGACGCCGCTCTCCCGGCGCGTGCCGCCGATTTCACCACCCGCCGGGCTCCCCGTGCGACCGGCGCGTTTTCGCCACGCACGCGGATCGGTCCGGTCGCCGGGAAAGAACGCATAGGAATGTTCCTACGCGCCCCCGGCGCCTACCGTGCGCCGTTGTGACGGCGTCGAGGCGTTCCTAGTGTGGTTCGCGGCTTCGGGGAGGTTTGCAGCAAACCAGTCGGCGGGCCCTCCGACGAGCCGGTCGCGCGTGCCCGGGTGCCGCCGGCGCCCACCCGGTGGGCGCCGGCACTCCCCCACCGCGACCGCCCGGAGCCCTGCGCAGGTGACCTGCATCTCACATTCCGGATGCGGACAGCTCCGGAGAACCACGGACAACCAGGGAAAGGAAACGATCATGCGTGCTTACGAGCGTCCCACCCTCGCCAAGGCGGGCGGCTTCCGCAAGACGACCGGCCTCGGCAGCAAGGGATCGCACGATGTGCTGGGCGGCAAGCAGCTGATCTGACGGAGCACCTGCCCCGTCGCTCCGCGTCCCGCCGCGGACGCGGAG
>NZ_DASQNP010000209.1:0-2675 GCF_035644915.1 Streptomyces sp. | reverse complement strand
CCTCCACCGCCTCCGCCGCCTCCGCCGGTTCCCGCCGAGCGGCCCCGTGACGGCATGGGGATCGCCGCCTTCGTCCTCGGGCTGATCGCCCTGGTGACGTTCTGGACGATCCTCCTGGGCGTGGTGCTGGGGGTACTGGCGGTCGTGTTCGGCGCCGTCGGCTACCGCCGGGGCAGGCGGGGCGAGGCGACCAACGGCTGGATGGGCCTCACCGGGGCGATCACGGGCTTCGTCGGGCTGGTGCTCTCCGCCGCCGTCCTCTCCGCGGGGCTGGCCTTCCTCGGCTCCGACGCGGCCGACGACTTCCGCGACTGCGTCCGCGCCGCCGACACCTCCGCCGAATGGGAGCGGTGCGTGGAGGACCTCCGCGACCGGTACGGGTGACGCGGCGCGGCGAGGCCGGCCGGGGCGCCGGGGCGGCTCAGCGCGTCCGCGCCGGGCGGCGGCCCTCCCCCGGCAGCGTCAGCAGGATCAGCAGCAGGCAGCACGCCAGGACCGCCGCGCCGGTGCGGAAGGCCAGGGCGTAGCCCGGCGCGAGGGCGGACGGGGCGTCGCCGGTGATGCGGGAGGCGGCGACGGTGGACAGGACCGCCAGGCCCAGGGAGCCGCCCATGATGCGGGAGGTGTTCACCAGCGCCGAGACCACGCCCGCGTCCCCGGGCGGGGCGCCGGTGGTGGCCAGGGAGGCGAGCGGGGTGGCCAGCAGGCCGGTGCCGAGCATCATCACCGTCCCGGGCGCCATGACGGTGGCCGCGTAGCCGCCGTCCGCGGCCAGGACGGCGCTCTGCCACAGGAAGCCGGACGCCGCCAGCGCCACCCCCGTCAGCGCGGTGTTCCGGGCGCCCAGCCACGGCATCAGCCGGGGCGCGAGCTTGGAGCCGGCGACGACGCTGAGCGACTGCGGAATGAACCCCAGGCCCGCCTGGAGCGGCGTGAAGCGCAGCACGTTCTGCATGTACAGCGACATGAAGTACCAGGACGACACCAGCGCGGCGCCGCAGACGAACATGGCCACGTTGGCGGCCGACACCGAGGGCAGCCGGAACAGGCGCAGCGGCATCAGCGGCGCCCGGGTGCGGGCCTCCACCGCGACGAACACGGCGAGCAGCGCCGCCCCGCCCAGCAGCGGCACCAGGGTGGCCGTCTCGGTCCAGCCGACGGCCTCCGTCTGCACGATGCCGTACGCCACCGCGCCGAGTCCGCCGGTGACCAGCACCGCGCCGGGCACGTCCAGCCGCCTGCCGCCCGCGGCGGTGCGGTCGTCCGCCAGCCGGAGGGCCGCCAGGAGGAGGACGAGCGCGCCGACGGGCACGTTGACCAGCAGCACCCAGCGCCAGGACAGCGCGTCGGTGAGCACCCCGCCGATCAGTCCGCCCGCCGCGCCGCCCCCGGCGCCCACCGCCGTCCAGGTCCCTATGGCCCGGGCGCGGGCCGGTCCCTCGGGGACGGAGGTGGTGAGCAGGGTCAGGGTGGAGGGGGCCAGGACGGCGGCGCCCACGCCCTGGACGGCCCGCGCGGCGAGGAGCTGCCAGGGCTGCTGCGCGAGCCCGCCCGCGAGACTGGCGGCCGTGAACAGGCCGAGTCCGGCCAGGAACACGCGCTTGCGCCCGAAGAGGTCCCCGGTCCGCCCGCCGAGCAGCATGAACCCGGCGAAGGTCAGGGTGTAGGCGTTGACGACCCACTGGAGCCCGGTCGCGTCCATCCCGAGGGCGGTGCGCATGGAGGGCAGGGCGACGTTGACGACGGAGACGTCGAGGACGACGAGGAACTGCCCGGCGCACGCGGCGAGGACGACCAGCCACAGCGAGCCGCCCCGGCGGGCGGCGGCCTCGCCGGAAGCGGCGGAGGTGTCGGGGGTGTCAGAGGTGTCGGCGGCGGTGTCGGCGGGGTCGGCGTCAGCCGGGCGTTCGACCATCCCGCCATGCTAGGCGGGGGCCGGTGCTCCGTCCCCGGCCCCCGGGGGGCGCGCCGGAGCAGCCGGGCGGCTCAGGCTCCCTTGAGCGGGTCGTGTCCCCAGTTCATCAGGGAGTGCCGCCAGGTGGTGTCGGTGACGTCGCCGGAGGGCCGCTGGGCCAGGTGCCGCTTGATGTAGCCGTTGACCTTGCGCATGTGGGCCACGTCGTCCTCGCTCAGATCGGACTTCGGGGTCCGCAGCAGTTGGACGATGCGGCGGCCGGAGGCGTGGCCGGTGCTCTCGCCGCCTCCCTTGTGCTGCCCGGCGGCCCGGGACTCGTCCCGCTCCAGCCAGTCCTGGAGTTGCTTGGGGGTGAGGTTGACCAGGTGGCCGAACTCGGCGATGGTCTCGTCGCGCTCGGTGGCGCGGTCGGTGCGGTGCTCAGTCATCTCCGGACCCCCTCTTGTGGAGGCTTTCGGGCCGGTGGACCGCGGTGCGGCCGGTCCTGTCGCTGCGGACCTGGTACTGCGGGTCGTCGGGGGAGGCGTCCACCGTGCGGCCGGCGACCTCGGTGCGGGAGGTGATCTCCCGCTCGATCCGGCCCGTGGTCTCGCTTCCGTGGCTCCTCCAGGAGACCTGGTCCCCCTTGTGGAACTTCTTGATGCGCCTCGTCATCGTTCTCCTCCCGGGGGAGACGATGTGAATTTTCCCTTTTGTCACATGGTGGGTCCTCCAGCGCCCGAAGCCAAACGACGCCCTCCCACCGGACCCCTGGCGGGGC
>NZ_DASQNP010000208.1:0-40663 GCF_035644915.1 Streptomyces sp. | reverse complement strand
TACATTCCGAACCCGGAAGCTAAGCTCTTCAGCGCCGATGGTACTGCACGGGGGACCGTGTGGGAGAGTAGGACGCCGCCGAACAAAATGTGAGGGCCTCGGTTCCTGAGTTTCGACTCGGGAACCGGGGCCCTTTTCTGCGTTGAGGTTGTATCGGCCGTACTGCCAGTATCGGTAGATGGTGTACAAGGCCAGGACCACACGGGCCGAGGAATGGCCACTCCTCAAGGAGCTGAGACTACAGGCTCTCGCCGATCCTGTGGCGTCCGTGGCTTTTCATGATCGGTACGAGACGGTCGCCGCTTACCCGGACAGCACCTGGCAGCAACGTGCCGCTGCTGGTGAGGGCCATGGGAACGGGGCGACGTTCGTCGGTGAGACCCCTGAGGGACGATGGGGCGGAATGGTGGTCGTCCTGCTCAAGGCCGACCGGTACGCCCACATTGTGGGCGTCTATGTGCGCCCAGAGCACCGTGGTACCGGGTTGGCGACGCAACTCTTCGAGGCGGCCGCCGAGTGGGCCTGGGCTCGTCCAGGGATTCGAGGCCTGCGGCTGTGCGTGCACAAGGACAATTCCCGAGCCGAGGCCTTCTACCGCCGTCAGGGTTTCCGAACCGTAGGAATGACTGACCCCGATCCCCAGGGGTCGGGCTTCCTGGCGTATGAGATGGAACTGGCCCGACCCCAGTGAGTGGGAGTTCCGTGGACGGATCCGGCGGAGCGGGTCAGAGACGGCCTGCGGCCTTGAGCGCCAGGTAGGTGTCGGCCAGGGCGGGAGCCAACGCGGTCGGGACGGCGTCCACGACCGTGACACCGTGGCGTCGGAGCCGGGCCGCCGTGTGCCGGCGCTCGGCCTGGGACTGGGCGGCGGCAGCGGCCTCGTAGACACCGTCGAGCGTGCCCCGGGCGGCGGCCATCTCCTCGATGCGCGGATCGGCGACCGATGCGACCACGACCGTGTGGCGCTGGGTGAGGAGGGGGAGCACCGGAAGCAGGCCCTCTTCCACAGGGGAGGGGTCGAGGCCGGTGATCAGGACGACGAGTGAGTGCTGGGGAGCGTTGCGGAGAACGGCTGCGGCCATGCCCCGCGCGTCCGACTCGACCAGGGCCGGTTCGAGGGTGGCCATGGCCGTGACCAGAGCCGGCAGCAGGTCGTGGGCGGTGCGGCCCCGGACGGCGGCGCGCACCTGGCGGTCGTAGGCCAGGAGGTCGAAGCGGTCGCCCGCGCGGGCCGCGAGAGCGGCCAGCAGCAGGGTGGCGTCCATCGCGGCGTCGAGACGCGGGACATCGCCGACGCGGCCGGCCGAGGTGCGGCCGGTGTCGAGAACGGTCAGGATGCGGCGGTCGCGCTCGGGCCGCCAGGTGCGGACGGCGACGTTGCTCTGGCGGGCGGTGGCACGCCAGTCGATGGAGCGGGTGTCGTCTCCCGGGATGTACTCGCGGAGACTGTCGAACTCGGTGCCCTGGCCCCGGGTGAGGACGCTGGTGCGCCCGTCGAGTTCGCGGAGGCGGGAGAGCCGTGCGGGCAGGTGTTTGCGGCTGGTGAAGGGCGGCAGGACACGCACCGTCCAGGGGACGGAGTGGCTGCCCTGGCGGGCGGCGAGGCCGAGCGGGCCGTATGACCGTACGGTGACGCGGGCCGCCTGGTGGTCGCCGCGGCGGGTCGGACGCAGTTGTGTGGTGACGCGGCGGAGCTCGCCCGCGGGGACGGTCAGCCGGTGCCGGGAGGCTTCGACTTCGGAGCCCGGGGGCCAGGCGCTGGGGGGCCAGGCGTCGCGGAGGTGAGCGCGAAGCCGGCGCCCTGAGGGGTTGGCAATGGTGAGGTGCACCTGGGCGAGTTCACCGAGTCGAACTGATGTGTCACCGGAACGGGTGAAAAGGAGCTTTCGGACTGGTGCCGCGCGTCCCAGGTCGTACAGAATTGCGAGCAGCAGGGGGAGTTCGACGGCGAGTAGTCCGGCCCAGCCGGGAAGCAGGAAACCGACGAGGAGCGCGCCGAGAGCGGCAATGAGGGCTGTTCGTCCGGTGAGAGCCATCGGTCAGTTCACGCCACCTCAGCGGGGTACGGGGACGTGGGCGAGGAGCGAGGTGATCACGCTGTCCGCGGTGACGCCCTCCATCTCGGCCTCGGGTCGCAGTTGGATGCGGTGCCGCAGGGTGGGCAGGGCCAGGGCTTTCACGTCGTCGGGGGTCACGTAGTCGCGTCCGGTGAGCCAGGCCCAGGCGCGTGCGGTCGAGAGCAGGGCAGTGGCGCCGCGGGGTGAGGCGCCCAGGGAGAGCGAGGGGGATTCACGGGTGGCACGACAGATATCCACGACGTAGCCGGCGACTTCGGCGGAGACGGAGGTCTTGGCGACCGCGGCGCGGGCCGCGTCGAGTTCGGCGGGACCGGCGACGCGCCGCACTCCGGCGGCGTCGAGGTCACGGGGATCGAAGCCCTCGGCGTGCCGGGTGAGGACCTTGACCTCCTCCTCCCGCGAGGGCAGCGGGATCTGCAACTTGAGCAGAAAACGGTCGAGTTGAGCTTCGGGAAGGGGGTACGTGCCCTCGTACTCGACCGGGTTCTGGGTGGCGGCCACCAGGAAGGGGTCGGGGAGCTTGCGCGCGGTGCCCTCGACGGAGACCTGCCGCTCCTCCATGGCTTCGAGCAGGGACGCCTGGGTCTTGGGAGGGGTGCGGTTGATCTCGTCGGCGAGGAGGAGGTTGGTGAAGACCGGCCCGGGCTGGAAGGAGAACTCGGCCGTCCGGTTGTCGTAGATGAGCGAGCCGGTGACGTCGCTCGGCATCAGGTCAGGGGTGAACTGAACACGTTTGGTGTCGAGGTCGAGCGTGGCGGCCAGGGCACGGACGAGGAGGGTCTTGGCGACGCCGGGGACGCCCTCCAGCAGCACGTGTCCGCGGCAGAGCAAGGCGACGACAAGTCCGGTGACGGCGGCGTCCTGGCCGACCACGGCCTTGGAGATCTCACTGCGCAGGGCCTCGAGGGCGGCGCGGGCGCTGTCTGCGGAGGGGGCGCTCACGAGGTGCGGTCCTTGTCTCTCGGAGATGGGGTGATGCGGTGTTCGAGGCGATCGAGGTCGTCGGCCAGCCGGACGAGCGCGTCGTCGTCGGCGGGGGCCGGACCGAAGAGGAGGGCGCGCACATGGGTGGCGCTGTCACCGCCCAACTGGGCGGCGACGGCCGGACACAGGGCCTCGGGGACATGGGCCTGTGAGGCGGGGACTCCGGTGAGGGGGGCGAGCCGGGCGCGAGCGGCGGAGCGCAGTGCGTCGGCGGCACGGTCGCGTGCGTTCGCCTGGCGGTAGAGGCGGGCGCGGCCTTCGGTGGACTCGGACGCCGGGACGGCCACGGGCAGTCGTTCCGGGACGAGGGGTCCGAGCCGCCTGGCGCGCCACAGGGCGGCGAGGACCGCGGCGACGGCGAGCTGGAGGGCTCCCCACTTCCAGCCGGAGGGGATGAGGTCGAAGAAGCTCTCGTTGCCGCTGTCGATGGCGGCGTCGTCCAGGGAGGGGAGGTACCAGACCAGATGGGGGCGGGAACCGAGGAGCTGCAGGACGAGCGAGGCGTTGCCGTGTTCGTCGAGGCGGTCGTTGTACAGCAGGTCCGGGGCGCCGAGCAGCACGGTGTCGCCGTCGCCGGACTCTCCGGGCAGCCGGAGCAGGGTGGGCAGTTCCCCGCTGGGATAGCAGGCGTCGACGGTGGCGGCGGAAGTGGTGTAGGTGATGCCGCCGAGGTCGGCGTTGCCCGCACGCTGGGCGTAGGGGGCGTCGCAGGCCGGCGGAAGCGGGCGTACGGACGCGGATCCGACGGCGCGTACGCCCGGGGCGATGACGTCCAGCGAGACGGGACCGGGGGCCAGCAGGACGGTACGGCCCCCGCTGCCGGAGGTCGCGGCGCGCAGTGCCGACTGCTGGCGGGCGCTCAGCAGGTCGGGGTTGGTCACCAGCAGCGTGGTGTCGGGGCCCACCGCTCCGGTGGCCTCGGCGAGGGTGGTGGCGACGGTGGTGTCCACGCCGCGGCCGGCGAGGAGTTCGGCGGTGGCGCGGCTGCCGTAGCGGTCGGCGGAGCGCGGGTCGAGCCGGCCGTACTGCTCGCCGGAACGCACGGCGGCGATGATCAGCCCGGCCAGGGCCAGGACGGCCGCGGCCAGCAGCAGGCCGCGGACACGGCTCCACAACTGACGGGAGGTGGGCGAGACCGAGGTCGCCGGGGCGGGGGCGGGCGGGGCGGCCGTCATGAGGTGCCTCCGCCCGGGGGCGCGGCGCTGGACCGTTCCCCGACCAGTCGGGGCCTGCTGTTCCGGACGGCGTCGTCCAGGTCGCGCAGATGGAGGTACGCGGCCCGGTCGGCCGGGCGGGCGGCGTATGTGACCTCGTCGAAGGCGGTGGCGGCGGCACGCAGCGCCGCGGTGTGCTGGGGGAGGGCACGGGCGGCCTCGGTGGCGGCCTCGTCGGCGGTGCGGCCGGGGCGCGGATCGAGCAGGGCGCGCTCCTCCAGGGAGCGGACGAGGGCCCGCATCCGCTCTTGGAGGGCCTCGCTCCAGCGGCCGGCGGCCGCGTGCCGCTCGGCCTCGGCCCGGTGCGCGGCGGCACTGCGCGGGCGGTCGTCGAAGAGTTCGCCGTGCCCGCCCGTGGCGGGAGTCCGGCGCAGCGCGCCCATGCGCAGGCGCAGGGCGACGAGCAGCAGTACGACGAGCAGGGTGATGACCACGAGGCCGACCCAGCCGCCGGGGGTGCCCCCGGCGGCGGTGTCGAGGAGGTCGCCGACCCGGTCCCACACCCAGTCGAGCAGGCGCCGCAGCAGGCTCGGGTCGTTCTCGTGGTACATCGGCTTGGACAGCTCGTCCTCGGCGGCCTCGCGCGCCGGGTCGCGAGGGACCGTCACCGGCACCTCGTCCTCGGAGCGCGCGGCGAGCGGGGTCTCCCTCGCCGCCGCGCCCTTCCCCGTGGCGCCCCTCACCACATCAGTCCCCCGGCGCGGCGTCGCCGGGGCGCTCGTAGCCGGGAACGCCCGCGGCGCGGGCGAGTTCCAGGTCGAGAGCCTCGCGGCGGATGCGCTGGTCCATGTAGAGGAGGGCGGTGACGCCCGCGCTCAGCGGGAGGGTGATGGTGGAGGCGAGCACCGCGCCGACCCCCAGGACGGCCAGGTACGTCCAGGACATCTCGACGGCTCCTCCGGTCAGGAAGCCGTCCAGGCCGTCACCGCCGAGGACGGGGGCCAGCAGGGAGGCGGGAAGCTGGATGATCATCCCGACCATGGAGGCCAGCACCACCGTGAGGAGCTGGATGCCGAAGACCCGCCACCAGGAGTTCCGCACCAGTTTGGCGGAGCGGCGCAGGGCGGCGAACACGCCCTGCCGCTCCAGCATCAGCGCGGGCGCGGAGAGGCAGTAGCGGACCCACAGCCACACGGCGGCCACGACGCCGGCGAAGCCGCCCAGGAGGCCGAGGGCTATCCCGCCCGCCCCCGAGCCCCCGGCGGCGAGCAGGAAGCCGGGCAGGAGTCCCAGGAGGATCGCGCCGATCACGAGCAGCAGCACCAGCAGCGTCAGACCGAGCAGGCGCAGCAGCTGGGGCCGGGACTCCCGCCAGGCCTCCCCGATGGAGACCGGGCGGCCCAGGACGGCGCGGCTGACCACCACCGTGAGCATCGCCGTGGCGATGACCGTGCCGACCAGGGCGGCCAGCACCTCGACGCTCAGGGTGTTCAGCGTGCCGTTGAGGGCGTCCCGCAGGTCCTCGGCGGTGGGCTCGGCCTCGGTCTGCAGGGCCTGGAAGCCGCTGTTGTCCCGCAGCCACACGCCGGTGGCGATGGTGGACGCGAGCTGGATCATGACCGCGACGGCGAGCGAGATGCCCAGGGCCGTACGCCAGTGGGCGCGCGCGGTGGAGACGGCCCCGTCCAGGATCTCGCCGACGCCCAGGGGGCGGAGCGGGATGACGCCGGGTTTGGCGGCGGGCGGCTGGTTCCAGTTGCCCCAGCCGGGCCGGCCCGGCGGCGGGGGAGGAGGCGCGCCCCAGCCCTGTGGGGCGGGCGGCGGCTGCTGTGCCGACCAGTTCGCGGGCGGCTGTTCCGCGGGGGGCCTGCCGGTGTGCGCCGCGTCGGTGGGCTGTCCGGCGGTGTCGCCGCCGGACGCGCCGCCGCCGGATGCGCTCCTACCGGAGGCGGGAGGAGGATCGGAGGGGGAGGATCCGGGCGAGGCCCAGCCCGGAGAGTCACTCACTGCAGTTCACCTCGTGTTCTCGCGGCCCGTCCGTGGGATGTGTCGGCTGGTCTGGCAGCCATCGTGCCACGGGCCGCTCCGGAACGTAGCGGCCCCGGCGGTCCGGGCTGCCTCCGACTGGATGGTTGAGAGAAGGGGCAGACTGTTCGAATGGCTGACCAGAATGAGGAGCGAGTCACGGCATCGGCTCCCGACGACGCACCGGTCTCCGTTCCCGCCCTGCGCTGGGAGGAACCCCCCGAGGGGCCGGTGGTGGTGTTGCTCGACCAGACCCGGCTGCCGGTCGAGGAGGTCGAACTCGTCTGCACGGACGTCCACGCGCTGGTGGAGGCGATCCGTGCGCTCGCGGTGCGCGGGGCGCCGCTGCTGGGGCTGGCGGGTGCGTACGGCGTCGCGCTGGCCGCCGCCCGCGGGTACGACGTGACCGACGCCGCCGAGCTCCTCAGGCACGCCCGGCCGACCGCGGTCAACCTCGAGTACGGGGTGCGGCGGGCCGAGCGGGCGTACCGGGCGGCGGTCGACGGCGGGGCGGACCACGAACGGGCGGTCGCCGCGACGCTCGCCGAGGCCCGGGCGCTGCACCGGGAGGACGCCGAGGCGAGCGACCGGATGGCCGAGCACGGTCTGGCGCTGCTGGGCGAGCTGCTGCCGGGCGGCGGTTACCGCATCCTCACCCACTGCAACACCGGGGCGCTGGTGTCCGGTGGCGGCGGCACCGCCTTCGGGGTCGTGCGGGCCGCACACCGGGCCGGGGAGCTGCGCAGGCTGTGGGTGGACGAGACCCGGCCGCTGCTCCAGGGGGCGCGGCTGACGGCGTACGAGGCGGCCCGGGAGGGCATGGCGTACACCCTGCTCACGGACAGCGCGGCCGGTTCGCTGTTCGCGGCCGGCGAGGTCGACGCGGTGCTGATCGGCGCGGACCGGATCGCGGCCGACGGCTCGGTGGCGAACAAGGTGGGCAGTTATCCGCTGGCGGTACTGGCCCGCTACCACCACGTTCCGTTCGTGGTGGTGGCGCCCGTGACCACGGTGGACCTCCGGACGGCCGACGGGGCCTCGATCGAGGTGGAGCAGCGGCCGGGCCACGAGGTCACGGAGTTCGCGTCGCCGTCCGTGCCGGGAGCCGGGATGGAGGCGGGCAGCGGCATCCCGGTGGCCCCGCTGGGCGCGCAGGCGTACAACCCGGCCTTCGACATCACCCCGGCGGAGCTGGTCACGGCGATCGTCACCGAGCGCGGCGTGGTCTCGCCGGTCACCGGTGACGCACTGGCCGAGCTGTGTGCGCCGTCACCGTCGTCTTCGGGAAAGTCACGATCGGGTAATGGGATGATGAGAGCATGAAGGGACGTGTCCTGGTCGTCGACGACGACACCGCACTGGCAGAGATGCTCGGCATCGTGCTGCGTGGCGAAGGCTTCGAACCGTCGTTCGTGTCGGACGGCGACAAGGCCCTCGCCGCCTTCCGCGAGACCAAGCCCGACCTCGTGCTGCTCGACCTGATGCTGCCCGGGCGGGACGGCATCGAGGTGTGCCGGCAGATTCGTGCCGAGTCCGGGGTGCCGGTCGTCATGCTCACCGCCAAGAGCGACACCGTGGACGTGGTGGTGGGGCTGGAGTCCGGCGCCGACGACTACGTCGTCAAGCCGTTCAAGCCGAAGGAGCTGGTGGCCCGGATCCGGGCACGGCTGCGGCGCTCGGAGGAGCCCGCTCCCGAGCAGCTCACCATCGGCGACCTGGTCATCGACGTGGCGGGACACTCCGTGAAGCGCGACGGGCAGTCCATCGCGCTGACCCCCCTGGAGTTCGACCTGCTGGTGGCCCTCGCCCGCAAGCCGTGGCAGGTCTTCACCCGCGAGGTGCTGCTGGAGCAGGTGTGGGGTTACCGCCACGCGGCGGACACGCGGCTGGTCAACGTCCATGTGCAGCGGCTGCGCTCCAAGGTGGAGAAGGACCCGGAGCGGCCCGAGATCGTGGTGACCGTGCGTGGCGTGGGGTACAAGGCCGGACCCAGCTGACATGTGGCGCGGAGGTCGTTTCCTCCCCGACGGGTTGCTGTCAGAGGGGGCGACGGGCAGCCGGGCGCATCCCGTGTTCCGGATGTTCGTCCGCTGGGTGCGCCGCCCGCTGCTGGCCGTGGCCCGGCTGTGGCGGCGCAACATCCAGCTCCGGGTGGTGGCCGCCACGCTGCTGATGTCGCTGGCCGTCGTCCTGCTGCTCGGCCTGGTCGTCATCGGGCAGGTCCGCAACGGGCTGCTGGAGGCCAAACGGCAGGCCGCGCAGAGCCAGGCCGCCGGAGGGTTCGCGGTGGCCGAGCAGATGGCCGACGCCGCGGCCGACGGCGGTGCGGAGGGGGAGGCCGGGAACGGCCGCCGGGGCGTCCAGGACACCGGCACCTGGCTGAACAACCTGGTGATGCAGCTGGCCAGCGGCGGCCAGGGCGTCTACTACCTGGTGGCGCTCAGCTCCGAGGAGGACGGCGGCACCTTCGGCTCGGACGAGGGCACCGGCACGCACGGGCCGCGCGCCTCCGGCGAGGTGCGTCCCGAGGAGAGCGTGTCGGCGGAGCTGCGCGAGGCGCTGGACGAGAGTCCGGACACCCACGAGCAGTACGGGAAGGTCGTCCGGACCGACGGCCGGACCGAGGCCGCGCTGGTCATAGGGAAGCGGCTCAACGACCCGAACGGCGACCCGTACCAGCTCTACTACCTCTTCCCGTTCGAGCAGGAGGAGAAGTCCCTCAGCCTGGTGAAGGGGACGCTCGCCACCGCCGGGGTCTTCGTGGTGGTGCTGCTGGGCGCCATCGCCTGGCTCGTGGTGCGCCAGGTCGTCACCCCCGTGCGGATGGCCGCCAGGATCTCCGAGCGGCTGGCCGCCGGACGCCTCCAGGAGCGGATGAAGGTCGCCGGCGAGGACGACATCGCGCGGCTGGGCGAGTCGTTCAACAAGATGGCGAAGAACCTCCAGTTGAAGATCCAGCAACTGGAGGAGCTCTCCCGGATGCAGCGGCGCTTCGTCTCGGACGTCTCGCACGAGCTGCGCACTCCGGTGACCACGGTGCGGATGGCCGCGGACGTCATCTACGAGGCGCGCGACGAGTTCGACCCGGTGACGGCCCGCTCGGCCGAGTTGCTGCTGGGGCAGCTCGACCGCTTCGAGTCCCTGCTCGCCGACCTGCTGGAGATCAGCCGCTTCGACGCCGGGGCCGCCGCCCTGGAGGCCGAGCCGATCGACCTGCGCGACGTGGTCAGACGCGTCCTGGAGGGTGCCGAGCCGCTCGCCGAGCGCAAGGGCAGCCGCTTCCTGGTGTACGGCGACGAGCGGCCGGTGATGGCGGAGGCCGACGCCCGCCGCATCGAACGCGTGCTGCGCAACCTCGTCGTCAACGCCGTCGAGCACGGCGAGGGCCGGGACATCGTGGTCCGGCTCGCCACGGGTGACGGTGCCGTGGCCGTGGCCGTGCGCGACTACGGCGTCGGGCTCAAGCCCGGCGAGGCCACCCGGGTCTTCAACCGCTTCTGGCGGGCCGACCCCGCCCGGGCCCGCACCACCGGAGGCACCGGCCTGGGACTGTCCATCGCGGTCGAGGACGCCAGGCTGCACGGCGGCTGGCTGCAGGCCTGGGGCGAGCCCGGCGGCGGCTCGCAGTTCCGGTTGACCATTCCGCAGACCGCGGGCGGGCCCCTGCGCGGCTCGCCCATTCCCCTGGAGCCCGCCGACTCCCGCCGGCGGCGGGGACTGGAGGGTGCCCGGCCGGGCGGGCGCGCGGCGGTGCCGCCGTCCCGCGAGGCCGTGGAGGGCCGCCACGGGCCGTCGGAGGGCGGCGGGGTGGCGGCACCGCCGCGGGACGCGGACAGCGGGGACGGCGGGAACCACGGGAACGACGGGGACGGCGGCGGGCCGGAGGCACGCAGACGGATGACGGAGGAGCACGGACGGCATGGCGACCGGCACGGACGGCGCGGTGGCTGAGCGCCGCGGGGGCCGTACGGACCGCGGACGCGGCGGCCGTACGACGGGCCGCGAGGCGTTCCGCAGGGCCGCGGTGGTGCTCGGCGCCGTCGCCCTGCTGCTCACCGGCTGCGCGTCGATGCCCGCCGAGGGGGACGTGCGCCGGGTGAACCCCTCCCTCCGCGCCGACACCGACTCGCAGGTGCGGGTGTTCGGGGTGAGCCCGCAGAAGGGCGCGCAGCCGCCGCAGATCGTCCGCGGCTTCCTGGAGGCCACCACGAGCGACGAGCCGGACTTCACCACCGCCCGCGAGTACCTGACCGACAGGACGTCGGAGCGCTGGGATCCCTTCGCCCGCACGACGGTGCTCGACGGCGCGCCCAGCGTGCTCCTGCCGGGCAGCGGCCTCACCGGCGAGGCGGACACCGGCCACACGCTGGAGGTGACCGGCTCCACCGTCGCCCTGGTGGACAGCGAGCACGCCTACCGCCCCAGTGAGGGGACGTACCGGGAGACGTTCCACCTCGTCCGGGTCGACGGCGAGTGGCGGATCGACCGGCTGCCGGACGGGCTGGTGCTGGCCGAGTCCGACTTCCAGCGCATCTACCGGTCGGTCAACACCTACCACTACGCCGACCTCGGCCCGGACACCGGCGCGGTGGCGCGCGGCCGGGACGTCCTGGTCGCCGACCCCGTCTACCTGCGGCGCCGGATAGACCCGCTGACCGAGACGGTCAGGGCGCTGCTGGACGGGCCGACGGGCTGGCTGTCCCCGGTGGTGGCCTCGGCCTTCCCCGCCGACACGCGGCTCGCCCCGGGCGCACGGCTCTCCCTGGACGACTCCGGCGTGCTGACGGTGCCGCTGAGCAGGGGCAAGGCGGGCAAGCACGAGCGGCCGATCCTGGTGGACCGCGCCCAGTGCGCCCGGATGGCCGCACAGCTCCTGCACACCGTGGACGGCCAGGTCTCGGGCAGGATCGACCGCGTCCGGCTGACCGTCGGCCGGGGCGGCGGCGAGCTGTGCTCCCAGACCCGCGAACGGGCGCGGGCGTACGCGCCGGGGCGGCTGGCCGGCGACACGGGCCACGAGTACTTCATCGACGACCGGAACCGGCTGGCCACGGTGGTGGAGGGCACCGACCGGACCACGCCGGTCGTCGGCCCGTTCAGCAGCGGGCAGGTCCAGATGGGCACGGTTGCGGTGAGCCGGGACGAGCAGCGCGGCGCGGGCGTGTCGCTGGACGGCCGGGCGCTGTACGTCGCCCCGCTCTCCGCCGACGGCGGGCCCGGCGAACCGGTGCTGATCAGCGAGGCGGTGAACGAGCGGGACCGGCTGACGTCCCCCAGTTGGGACGGGCTGGGCGATCTGTGGGTGGCCGACCGCGACCCGGACGAGCCCCGGCTGCTGCGGCTGCGCGAGGGCCGGGGGGAGCCGGAGGCGGTCGAGGTGGTCGGCCTGGGCGGGAGCCGGATCGAGGCGCTGCGGGTCTCCTCGGACGGCGTGCGGATAGCGCTGCTGACCAGCGAGGACGGCCGTACGACGCTCCAGCTCGGGCGCATCGAGCGGAAGGACGCCGACGGCGGCGCGTCCAGGGCGACCGTGGAGGGCCTGCGGTCGATCGCCCCGCAGATGGAGGACGTGGTGGACGCGTCCTGGGCGGGGGACAGCAGGCTGGTGGTCGTGGGCCGGGAGTCGGGCGGCGTGCAGCAGCTTCGGTACACGGCGACGGACGGTTCGCCGGCGAGCCCCTCCACACTGCCCGGCCTCAACGAGGTGACCGGGGTGGCGGCCTCGGAGAACGAGGAGGAACCGCTGCTGGCCGACACCAAGGAGGGCATCGCCCGGCTCTCGCGCGACGACTGGGAGCTGGTCACGGAGGAGGGGGCGAAGCCCGCCTACCCGGGGTAGCCGTCCCGGTCCCGGGGTAGCCATCCCGGCATGCGGGGATGGTGGCGGGAACTGGCCGATCTGGTGCTGCCGACGGACTGCGCCGGGTGCGGGCTGCCGCGCGCCGGCCTGTGCGCGCGGTGCCGGGAGCTGCTGCGCGGGGCGCGTGCGCGGCGGGTGCGTCCCCGGCCCGCGCCTCCCGGCCTGCCGCCGGTGTACGCGGCTCTGGCGTACGCCGACGAGGCGCGGGCCGTGCTGCTCGCGCACAAGGAGCGCGGCGCGCTGCGGCTGGCGGCCCCGCTGGGAGGCGTGCTGGCCGGGGCCGTACGGGCGGCCGCGGGCGCCGCGGGACCGGCCGCGGCCGGAGGGCCGCTGCTGCTGGTGCCGGTGCCCTCCGCGCGGCGGGCGGTGGCGGCGCGCGGCCACGACCCGGTGCGGCGGACCGCCCTGGCGGCGGCCGGGGAGCTGAGACGCGGCGGGCGGCCCGCGCGGGTGCTTCCGGTGCTGCGGCAGCGCCGGTTCGTGGCCGACCAGTCGGGGCTGACCGCCGGGCAGCGGTGGGCCAACCTGGCCGGGGCGCTGGGCACGGTGGCCGGAGCGGAGCGGTTGCTGGGGGACGGCCCGGTGGTCGTGGTGGACGACCTGGTGACCACGGGCGCCTCGCTCGCGGAGGCGGCGCGGGCGCTGGCCGGGGCGGGCGGCTCCGTGGCCGGCGCGGCGGTGGTCGCGGCGGCGGAATCCAGCGTTCCCTGAGGGGCCGGAGCGTCCGCCGGTGCCGCGTGGGGCGGAACCGACAGGGAAAGCGTCTCGTTGCGGGTGATGGGGGCGAGGATGCACCCGATCGGAGGTACGTGCCGGTAGGGGGTGTCGAGCGCCCCTCAGGAGAGGTACGTTCGGTTGTGAGGAATGGCGAAAGCTGTTCCGTACAGCGGGACATGTGCGCTATCAGGCGTTTGCCCGGCTTTGCTGGCCACCCTTTCCGTCGGGGGAGGGTGGCGATCTTCCCGGCGGGGGAGGAGGAGGTGAAAGTCGCAACCCGACGTAGCGCCGGACGGTGACCGATAGTCACCGACACCATCCGGCTCAGTGCACAAAGGGCGTGCCCCGCGCTCTGTTCCGCGGAGCCGCCCGGGAACGGAGTTCTGCGTGGACATCGTCGTCAAGGGCCGTAAGACAGAGGTGCCGGAGCGATTCCGCAAGCACGTGGTCGACAAGCTCAAGCTGGAGAAGATCCAGAAGATCGACGCCAAGGCGATCCGCCTCGACGTCGAGGTGTCCAAGGAGCACAATCCCCGCCAGGCCGACCGGTCCGACCGCGTGGAGATCACTCTGCGCTCCCGGGGGCCGGTGATCCGGGCCGAGGCGGCGGCTGCCGATCCGTACGCGGCGCTGGACCTCGCCACGGAGAAGCTGGAAACGCGGTTGCGCAAGCAGCACGACAAGCGGGTCTGCGCACGGAAGGGGAACGGTCACCACCGGATTCCGGCGCGCGACGTGGCCGTGACCGTACCGAACGCGGCGCGGATCGGCGAGGACGGCCACCTCGGACCCCAGCGGACGGCGGAGGAGGAGCGTCCGCCCACCACCAGGATCGGACCGCTGGAGGTACAGGGGGAGGGACCGCTGGTGGTGCGCGAGAAGACCCACTCCGCGGCCCCGATGTCCCTGGACCAGGCCCTCTACGAGATGGAGTTGGTCGGGCATGACTTCTACCTGTTCGTCGACTCCGAGACCAAGCTGCCGAGCGTCGTCTACCGGCGGCACGGCTACGACTACGGCGTCATCCATCTGGAACCCGATCCGTTCGTCGAGAAGGCACCGCACGGCGCCGGAGGCGCCCTCGGTGGCTGAGAACAGTCGCTGACACAGTGCACCGCCCCCGCCCCCAGTCGATTGAGGAATTCGGCCGGGGGCGGGGGCATGGAATCATGGCTGCACGCCCAACCGGCGCCCTGCATCGGCCGGTTGGTGCCGCGTAGCCTGGCTGCAGGGGGAGGAACGATGGCGGACAGCTTCGGGCCCGTGACGCCCGGCGCGCACGACGGCGGCAGCACCGCCTCCGCGGGCGCGCGGGGACACGAACCGCGCAAGGAGCCCATCCGGGTCCTGGTCGTCGACGATCACGCCCTCTTCCGACGCGGGTTGGAGATCGTCCTGGCGCAGGAGGAGGACATCGAGGTCGTCGGCGAGGCGGGCGACGGCGCCGAGGCGGTGGAGAAGGCCGCGGACCTGCTGCCCGACATCGTGCTGATGGACGTGCGGATGCCCCGGCGCGGTGGCATCGAGGCGTGCACCTCGATCAAGGAGGTGGCCCCCAGCGCGAAGATCATCATGCTGACGATCAGCGACGAGGAGGCCGACCTCTACGACGCGATCAAGGCGGGGGCCACCGGCTACCTGCTGAAGGAGATCTCCACCGACGAGGTCTCCACCGCGATCCGCGCGGTCGCCGACGGACAGTCCCAGATCAGCCCGTCGATGGCGGCGAAACTGCTCACCGAGTTCAAGTCGATGATCCAGCGCACCGACGAGCGGCGCCTGGTCCCCGCGCCCCGCCTCACCGACCGGGAGCTGGAGGTGCTCAAGCTCGTCGCCACCGGCATGAACAACCGGGACATCGCCAAGGAACTCTTCATCAGCGAGAACACCGTGAAGAACCACGTCCGCAACATCCTGGAGAAGCTCCAGCTCCACTCCCGGATGGAGGCCGTGGTCTACGCGATGCGGGAGAAGATCCTCGAGATCAGGTGAGGCGGCGCCGGCCCGCGCGAGGCGGTGCCGTCAGGACGCCAGGGCGGCGGTGAGGGCCGCGGCCAGCTCCGGATCGTCGCAGCGCTCGACGCGGACCGCGTCGCAGCCCACCCAGCCCGCCGCCTCCCACAGCGCCCGCGCCATCGGCTCCACCGCCCCGCGCCCCGCCATCGACACCTGCCGCGCCACCAGGGTCCGCCCCTCGCGCGCCGGGTCGACCCTGCCCAGCAGCCGTCCCCCCGACAGCAGCGGCATCGCGAAGTAGCCGTGTACCCGCCTGGCCCGGGGGACGTACGCCTCCAGCCGGTGGGTGAAGCCGAAGATCCGCTCGGTGCGCTTGCGGTCCCAGATCAGCGAGTCGAACGGCGACAGCAGCGTCGTGCGGTGCCGGGCCCGGCCGGCCGCGGACTCGGCCTCCAGCGCCGCCGGGTCCGCCCAGGCCGGCCTGCCCCAGCCCTCGACCTCCACCGGCACCAGGCCGGTGTCCGCCACCACCGCGTCGACCTGCTCGCCCTTCAACCGGTGGTAATCGGCCAGATCCGCGCGGGTGGCCACCCCCATCGCCGCACCCGCCTGGGCGACCAGCCGCCGCAGGCACTCCCGGTCGGTCAGGTCGTCGTGCAGCAGCTCGCCGGGGATCGCGCGCTCGGCCAGGTCGTACACCCGCTTCCAGCCGCGCCGCTCGGTGCAGACCACCTCGCCGATGTCGAGCAGCCACTCCACCGCGATCTTCGTCTCGGACCAGTCGTACCACTCGCCGCCGTTCTTCGCGCCGCCCAGCTCGGTGGCGGTCAGCGGGCCGTCGGCCTTCAGCCGGTCCCGCACGGCGGCGCAGGAGCGCTCGGAGTCCTCCAGCCGGTGCCAGCGGTGGCCCCTCGCCCGGTACGCCCGGCGCCGGAAGGCGAAGTGCGGCCACTCCTCGACGGGCAGGATGCAGGCGGCGTGCGACCAGTACTCGAAGGCGTGCCCGCCCGTCCAGTACGCCGCCTCCACCGTCCCGCGGCCGACCGCGCCCAGCCTCGCGTACGGCACCAGCTCGTGCGAGCGGGCCAGCACCGAGATGGTGTCCAGTTGTACGGCCCCGAGGCGGCGCAGGACGCCCCGCACCCCGGCCCGGCGGTCCGGTGCGCCCAGCAGCCCCTGCGCGCGCAGCGCGATCCGGCGGGCCTCGTCGGTGGAGAGGGAGAGTGTGACGGTGGTCATGCGCCGACGATAGAGGTCCCCGCCGACAGCGGAACCCCGGCCCCGCTCCCGCCGGCCCCGCGCCGCCTGCCGTGCCCCCGCCGCGCTACGGCGCCGGAAGGTACGGCGCGCCCGACGGCCGCCCCCAGTCCGACGGCAGCAGCGAGGCCACCCACGCGTCCCGCCGGGTGCCCCGGAACGGTATCCGCGCCCGCAGGGTGCCCTCCATGACGAAGCCCAGCCGCAGCGCCACCGCCCGCGACGCGGTGTTCCCGGCCTCGGCGTACCACTCCAGCCGCTCCGCCCCCAGCTCCGCGAAGGCCCAGTCGATCACCGCCCGGGCGGCCTCCACGGTGTAGCCGCGGCGGCGCTGCTCCCTGGCCGTCCAGTAGCCCAGCTCCGCCCGGCGCTCGGGGGTGCGCAACTGCGCGGCCCGCACCAGGCCCATGGAGCCGACCAGGGCGCCGTCCCGGGTGAAGACGCCGAAGTTGTAGGCGGTGTCCTCGCGCCAGCCGGCCGGGGCGGCGCTCAGCACGAACTCCTGCGCGTGCCGCCGCTCGTACGGCTCGGGGAGGGTGGTCCAGCGCAGGACGTCCGGGTCCTGGCAGGCCGCGTGGACCGCCGGCACGTCCCGCGGCTCGAAGGGGCGCAGCAGGAGGCGCTCGGTGCTGAGGGTGACAGGTCGCATGGGGGTGATTGTGCCGGTCGTCCGATCGGGCGGAACCGGCACCTTCCGGCCCTCCGGCACGTTGGGGGGTACAGGGGCCGGTGCCCCTCGCATACGATGGCCGGTGCGGCAGGGCCCGAGGCAAGGAGGAGACCCGCCGCGCCAGCGCACCAGACCGTGCCAGGCCCGACCGGCAAGGAGCCAGCCTACGTGTCCGTCTTCGGCAAGATCATGCGTGCAGGTGAAGGCAAGATCCTGCGCAAGCTGCACCGCATCGCGGACCAGGTGTCGTCGATCGAGGAGGATTTCATCAACCTCTCCGACGCCGAGCTGCGGGCGCTCACGGACGAGTACAAGGAGCGCTTCGCCGACGGGGAGAGCCTCGACGACCTGCTGCCCGAGGCCTTCGCGACGGTCCGCGAGGCCGCCAAGCGCGTGCTCGGCCAGCGTCACTACGACGTGCAGATCATGGGTGGCGCCGCGCTGCACATGGGCCATGTCGCCGAGATGAAGACCGGTGAGGGCAAGACGCTCGTCGGCACCCTGCCGGCGTACCTCAACGCCCTGTCCGGCAAGGGCGTCCACCTGATCACGGTCAACGACTACCTGGCCCAGCGCGACTCCGAACTGATGGGCCGGGTCCACAAGTTCCTCGGTCTGACGGTCGGTTGCATCGTCGCCAACATGACCCCGGGGCAGCGCCGGGAGCAGTACGCCTGCGACATCACCTACGGCACCAACAACGAGTTCGGCTTCGACTACCTGCGCGACAACATGGCGTGGTCGAAGGACGAACTGGTGCAGCGCGGCCACAACTTCGCCATCGTCGACGAGGTCGACTCCATCCTGATCGACGAGGCCCGCACGCCGCTGATCATCTCCGGTCCGGCCGACCAGGCCACCAAGTGGTACGCCGACTTCGCCAAGCTGGTGCAGCGGCTGGACGGCGTGCTCATCCAGGAGGAGATGTTCAGCAGGCCCGACGAGAAGGTGGAGCTGGAGAAGCTCCGCGCCACGCACGACTACGAGTACAACCCGAAGAAGCGCACGGTCGCGATCCTGGACCGGGGCGTGGAGCGGATCGAGGACCTGCTCGGCATCGACAACTTCTACGAGGCGGCCAACACCCCGCTCATCGGCTACCTCAACAACGCCCTGAAGGCCAAGGAGCTCTACAAGCGGGACAAGGACTACGTCGTCATCGACGGCGAGGTCATGATCGTCGACGAGCACACCGGCCGCATCCTCGCCGGCCGCCGCTACAACGAGGGCATGCACCAGGCGATCGAGGCGAAGGAGGGGGTGGAGATCAAGGACGAGAACCAGACCCTCGCCACGATCACCCTCCAGAACTTCTTCCGCCTCTACGACAAGCTGTCGGGCATGACCGGTACGGCCATGACCGAGGCCGCCGAGTTCAACCAGATCTACAAGCTGGGCGTGGTGCCGATCCCGACCCACCGCCCGATGATCCGCAAGGACCAGCCCGACCTGATCTACCGCACCGAGGCGGCGAAGTTCGAGGCGGTGGTCGAGGACATCGTCGAGCGGCACAAGAAGGGCCAGCCGGTCCTGGTGGGCACCACCTCGGTCGAGAAGTCCGAGTACCTGTCGCAGCAGCTCAAGAAGCGCGGCGTGCCGCACGAGGTGCTCAACGCCAAGAACCACGAGCGCGAGGCCGCGATCGTCGCCCAGGCGGGTCGCAAGGGCGCCGTGACGGTCGCCACCAACATGGCCGGCCGCGGTACGGACATCATGCTCGGCGGCAACCCCAACAACATCGCCGAGTCGGAGCTGCGCGCCAAGGGCCTGGACCCGGTGGAGAACGCCGAGGAGTGGGCCGCCGCCCTGCCCGCGGCCCTGGAGCGGGCCAAGCAGGCGGTCGCGGAGGAGCACGACGAGGTCGTCAAGCTCGGCGGTCTCTACGTGCTGGGCACCGAGCGGCACGAGTCGCGCCGCATCGACAACCAGCTCCGCGGCCGCAGCGGCCGCCAGGGCGACCCGGGCGAGTCCCGCTTCTACCTCTCGCTCGGCGACGACCTGATGCGGCTGTTCAAGGCGCAGATGGTCGAGCGCGTGATGTCCATGGCCAACGTGCCCGACGACGTGCCGATCGAGAACAAGATGGTCACCCGCGCCATCGCCTCGGCGCAGTCGCAGGTCGAGCAGCAGAACTTCGAGATCCGCAAGAACGTCCTGAAGTACGACGAGGTCCTCAACCGGCAGCGCGAGGTCATCTACGGCGAGCGCCACCGCGTCCTGGAGGGCGAGGACCTGCACGAGCAGATCATCCACTTCATGGACGACACCATCGACGCCTACATCCAGGCGGAGACGGTCGAGGGCTTCGCGGAGGAGTGGGACCTGGAGCGGCTGTGGGGCGCCTTCAAGCAGCTCTACCCCGTGACGGTCACCATCGAGGAGCTGGAGGAGGCCGCCGGGGGCCGGGAGGGCCTGACGGCGGAGTTCATCGCCGAGGCCATCAAGGACGACATCCACGAGCGGTACCGGGAGCGCGAGGAGCAGCTCGGCTCGGAGATCATGCGGGAGCTGGAGCGCCGCGTGGTGCTCTCCGTCCTCGACCGCAAGTGGCGTGAGCACCTGTACGAGATGGACTACCTCCAGGAGGGCATCGGCCTGCGCGCCATGGCGCAGCGGGACCCGCTGGTGGAGTACCAGCGCGAGGGCTACGACATGTTCGTGGCGATGATGGAGGGCATCAAGGAGGAGTCCGTCGGCTACCTGTTCAACCTGGAGGTCCAGGTCGAGCAGCAGGTCGAGGAGGTGCCGGTCGAGGAGGTCAGGCCCGCCGCCTCCCCGGAGGAGGAGCCGCGGGAGGCTCCCGCCGCGGCACCGGCCGGGGTCGGCGGCGGAGCCCGTCCCGCGATCCGCGCCAAGGGCCTCGACGCCCCGCAGCGCCCGGACCGGCTGCACTTCTCCGCGCCGACGGTCGACGGCGAGGGCGGCGTCATCGAGGGCGACTTCACCAACGGCGACGAGGGCGGTCCGGTCCGCTCGCCCGCGGACGGCATGACGCGCGCGGAGCGCCGCAAGGCCCAGAAGGGCCGCCGCCGCAAGAAGTGACACGGCGGTCGCCGCCGCGGCACGGCGGCGACCGGTCGCCGGGCCGTTCGGGGCCGGGTGTCCCTCCGGGGCGCCCGGCCCCGCCGCGTTCACCGGACGGGCCCCTGCCGCGCCGCCTGCCGTGCCGGGGTCCGGGGCGCCGTGTCGAGTTCGACGGCCGAGCACAGCCAGCGGTGGTCGCGGGCCTGCTCCAGCCGGAAGGCCAGGGCGCGGAGCCGGTCGCCGGCGGCGATCCGGGCGAACGCCTCGATCGCTCCGGGACGGGGCTGGGCCCAGCCGACCTGCTGCACCACGGGGGCCGGGGCGCCCGCGGCCGGCCGCAGCGGGGTGTGCGGGGCCAGCCGGGCGAGCTGCTCGTACGCCGTGCCGCGGGCGTGGCCGAGCAGCAGGTGGACCGGTCGCTGGCCGCTGAGGACGAGCACCAGCCGGTGGGCGAACCAGTAGTGCGGCAGCCGGTCGCGTTCGCGCCGCCGGGCGGCGAGCACGGCCGAGCGGGACGGCCCGCGGGAGTCCCGGCGTGCAAGGTCCCGGCGTCCGGGCGGAGCGGTACGGCTGGTGGGCGGCATGGGGTCTCCCCGTCGTTCCTCGGGCACCGATCGTGCCTACTGGTCAGTAGCTTCGCCCCGGTTCTACTGAGGCGACCGCGGCGCGGCAACGACCGGCGAGGGCCGCCGGCGGGCCCCGCGCGATTCACCTATCCGGCGGACGGCGTGTACGGAGAATGACGCGCGGTGCCGCTGACCTGGGACGTCGGGCCGGAGGGCGAACACGGCGGAACCGGGACCGGAGGCGGTCGGCGCGTCCGGCCCGCCGTATGCTGTCGGGGCAGTCGGACCGGCCTTACACGAAAGCGGTAGCGATGCGCGTCTATGTCCCCCTGACCCTGCCCGGCCTCGCGGACGCGCACCGGAGGGGTGAGCTGGGCCCCGGCCCGCTGACCGCCTACGCGGTCACCCCCGGGCTGCGCGAGTGGTACGTCTCGGACGACATCGAGGAGCTGGAGTACGCCGCGCTCGGCCGCGCCGCGCAGGCGTCGCTGCGGCAACTGGCCGTCGACCCGGACGCCCCCCGGCGGCGGGTCGTGGTGGCCGTGGACGTGCCCGACCGGGAGGCGGTCGCCGACCCGGACCACAGCCTGGACCCGGCCGCGCTCGGCGAGGTGCGGATCGGGAAGGCCGTGCCGCTGGCCAGGGCCGCCGCCGTGCACGTCGACGGCGAGGACGCCGAGGCGGACGTCGCCGCGGCGGCGGACGCGCTGGGCGCGGCCGACCAGGGCGACGACGACGCCCGGTTCGTCGTGGACGGGGCGGACGACCACGAGCTGCTGTGGTACGCCACCCAGGAGATCGAAACCCTCCTGGAGGACCTCGGCTGACCGGCGCCCGCGCCCCGCCGGCCCCACCTCCCCGGCCCGCGCCGCCGACCCCGCGGCACCGGCTGTCACACCGGACCCTTACCGTCGTGGGCATGGACTCGGGGACGGGGAGAGCCCACATCGTGTGGGACTGGAACGGCACGCTGCTGCACGACATCGACGCGGTCATCGAGGCGACCAACGCCGCGTTCGCCGAACTCGGCCTGCCGCCCATCACGCTGGAGCGCTACCGGGAGCTGTACTGCGTACCGGTGCCGCGCTTCTACGAGCGGCTGATGGGGCGGCTGCCCACCGAGGAGGAGTGGGCCGAGATGGACGCGGTCTTCCACCGGCACTACTTCGCACGCGCCGAGCACGTCTCCCTCGCCGAGGGCGCGGCCGAACTGCTCGCCGCGCGGCAGGCGGCCGGGCTGACCCAGTCGCTGTGCTCCCTCGCCCCGCACGAACACCTGGTGCCGCTGGTGCGCCGGTACGGCATCGAGCGGCACTTCGTCCGGGTGGACGGCAGCCTGGGCGGGACCGGCGGTGGCAAGGCCCGGCAGATGGCGGCGCACGTGGCGGCGCTCGACGGCTTCGACCCGCGCCGCACCGTGGTGATCGGCGACGCGGTGGACGACGCCGTCGCGGCCGCCCACGTGGGCGCGCGGGCCGTGCTGTACACCGGCGGCTCGCACAGCCGGGTCAGCCTGGAGACGGCCGGGGTGCCGGTGGTCGACAGCCTCGCCGAGGCCGTCGAGGTGGCCGAGCGCATGACGGCGGACGCCTAAGGCGGGCGCCCGGGACTCCGGTCCGGGGCGTCAGCCCACGGGAGCCGCCGCGCGCAGCACCGCGAGGAACTCGCGCATCCAGCCCGGATGGTCCGGCCAGGACCGGGCGGAGACCAGCGCGCCGTCGACCACCACCTCCCTGTCCCGGAAGAAGGCCCCGGCGGCCTGCATGTCGGCCTCCAGCGCCGGGTGGGCGGTCACCCGGCGACCGCCCAGTCCGCCGGACGCGGCGGTCAGCAGCGGGCCGTGGCAGATCTGCGCGACCGGCTTGTCCGCGTCGAAGAACGCCTTGAGGATCTTGCGCAGCTCGGGGTCGTTGCGCAGGTACTCCGGAGCCCGCCCGCCCGGGATCACCACGGCGGCGTACCGCCCGGGGTCCACCTCGGTGAAGGCGAGGTCGGCGGGCCAGGTGTAACCGGGCTTCTCGGTGTAGGTGTCGTAGCCGGCCTCGACGTCGTGGACCACGAAGCGCAGCCGTTTGCGGCGGGGGGCGGCGATGTGGACGGTGTAGCCCTCCTCGCGCAGCCGCTGGTACGGGTAGAGCACCTCCAGCGAGTCCGCGGCGTCACCGGTCACGAGGAGGACCGCCGGTGCGGCGCTCCCGGTGGCCTCGGTGCTCCCGGCGCCGCCGGCGCCTCCCGTGCCCCTCGTGCCGTCCTCCGACATGGCCACCCACCTCCGCACGAGTGTCCTCGCATCCCAACGTCCTCCCTCGTCGGAGGTTTGCCAAGGGGGTGCGGCGCCCGTCCCGGCCGTGCTGTCCAAAACGGCCAACTCGGCGCTCCGTTTTTGCGTGCACCGGCCAGACAACTCACGGGTGCGGAGCGATAGCCTGGCCGCGTGATCAGCGAGACGACCCCGGAAGGCAGCGGCGCCTCCGGTCCGGGCCCCCGGCGCGACGGCGCCCGGGCCACCGCTGGTCGCCCCGTTCTCCGGCATGACGCCCCGCCCCGGCGGACACTCTGTGTGGTGTCGGCGTCATGCACCCACCACTGTGACGTCACGCAACGGCGCGCGACAGGAGCCAGACGACATGCAGACCAAGCTGGACGAGGCAAAGACCGAGCTGCTCGAACGAGCCGCCCGGGTGGCTGAGCACAGCCCGGCCGGAAGCCACCCGGTGCCGGGCCTGGACACCGGGAACGTCGGTCCGTACCTCCAGCGCTACTACCTGCACACCGCACCCGAGGACCTCACCGACCGCGACCCGGTCGACGTCTACGGGGCCGCGGTCTCCCACTACCGGCTGGCCCAGGAGCGCCCCCAGGGCACCGCGAACGTCCGGGTCCACACCCCGTCCGTCGAGGAGAACGGCTGGACCTGCACCCACACCGTCGTCGAGGTCGTCACCGACGACATGCCCTTCCTGGTGGACTCCGTCACCAACGAGCTGACCCGCCAGGGCCGCGGCATCCACCTGGTGATCCACCCCCAGGTGGTGGTCCGCCGCGACGTCACCGGCAGGCTGCTCCAGGTGCTGGACGCGGGCCGCGACCCGCGGACCCCGGTCCCCGGCGACCAGGCTGACCTCCCGCACGACGCGGTCGTCGAGTCCTGGATCCACGTCGAGATCGACCGCGAGACCGACCGCGAGACCCTGCGGCAGATCACCGCCGACCTGCTGCGCGTCCTGTCCGACGTCCGCGAGGCGGTCGAGGACTGGCGGAAGATGCGCACCACCGCGCTGCGGCTCGCCGACGGGCTGCCCGACGAGCCGATCGCCGACGACGTGCCCGACCAGGAGGTCGAGGAGGCCCGCGAGCTGCTGCGCTGGCTGGCGGCCGACCACTTCACCTTCCTCGGCTACCGCGAGTACGAGCTGACCTCCGAGACCACCGACGGCACCGAGGAACTCCTGCTCTCCGCCGTTCCCGGCACCGGCCTGGGCATCCTGCGCTCCGATCCGCGCCAGGACGGCGGCGACGAGGACGACGGGGACGGGGCGCCGGCCCACGGGAGCCGCCCGCACGGGGGCTCCCCCGCCTTCAACCGGCTCACCGCCGGCGTCCGCGCCAAGGCCCGCGAGCACCGGCTGCTGGTGCTCACCAAGGCCAACAGCCGCGCCACCGTGCACCGCCCCTCGTACCTGGACTACATCGGGGTGAAGAAGTTCGACGAGGCGGGCAACGTGGTGGGCGAGCGCCGCTTCCTCGGCCTGTTCTCGTCGGCCGCCTACACCGAGTCGGTGCGCCGTGTGCCCGTCATCCGCCGCAAGGTCGAGGAGGTCATCGCCTCCTCGGGCTTCACCCCCGACAGCCACGACGGCCGCGACCTGCTGCAGATCCTGGAGACCTACCCGCGCGACGAGCTCTTCCAGATCCCGGCCGGCGAGCTCCGCGACATCGTCACCTCCGTGCTGTACCTCCAGGAGCGCCGCAAGCTCCGGCTCTACCTGCGCCAGGACGAGTACGGCCGGTACTACTCCGCGCTGGTCTACCTGCCGCGCGACCGCTACACCACCGCCGTGCGGCTGCGGCTGATCGACATCCTCACCGAGGAACTGGGCGGCACCAACGTCGACTTCACCGCCTGGAACACCGAATCGGTCCTGGCCCGGCTGCACTTCGTCATCCGCGTCCCGCAGGGCACCGAGCTGGCCGAGCTGACCGACGCCGACGTCGACCGCATCGAGTCCCGGCTCGCCGACGCCGCCCGCTCCTGGGCCGACGGCTTCTCGGAGGCACTCCTGGCCGAGTGCGGCGAGGAGCAGGCCGCCCGGCTCGCCCGCCGCTACGCCGACGCCTTCCCCGAGGGCTACAAGGCCGACTTCCCGCCCCGCGCGGCCGTCGCCGACCTCCAGCACCTCCAGCGGCTGGAACGGAAGGAGGGCGCCGACGACTTCGCGCTCAGCCTCTACGAGCCGGTCGGCGCCGGCCCCGGCGAGCGCCGCTTCAAGATCTACCGCACCGGTGAGCCGGTCTCGCTCTCCGCCGTCCTGCCGGTCCTCCAGGCCATGGGCGTCGAGGTCGTCGACGAGCGGCCGTACGAGCTGCGCTGCTCCGACCGCTCCCGGGCGTGGATCTACGACTTCGGGCTCCGGCTGCCCGCCCACCAGGAGCACAACCTGGACGGCGACGCCCGCGAGCGCTTCCAGGAGGCCTTCGCCGCCGTCTGGAGCGGCGAGGCCGAGAGCGACGGCTTCAACGCGCTGGTGCTGTCCGCCGGGCTGACCTGGCGCCAGGCGATGGTGCTGCGCGCGTACGCCAAGTACCTGCGGCAGGCCGGTTCCCCCTTCAGCCAGGACTACATGGAGGACACCCTCCGCAACAACGTCCACACCACCCGGCTGCTGGTCAACCTCTTCGAGGCCCGCCTCTCCCCGGAGCACACCGCCGCGGGCCACGAGCTGACCGACGGCCTGCTGGAGGAGCTGGACGGGGCGCTGGACCAGGTCGCCTCGCTGGACGAGGACCGCATCCTCCGCTCGTTCCTCACCCTGATCAAGGCCACCCTGCGGACGAACTACTTCCAGCCCCGCGACGACTCCGGGCGGCCCCACGGCTACGTGTCGATGAAGTTCGACCCGCAGGCCATCCCGGACCTGCCCGCGCCCCGCCCGGCGTACGAGATCTGGGTGTACTCGCCGCGCGTGGAGGGCGTGCACCTGCGGTTCGGCAAGGTCGCCCGCGGCGGCCTGCGCTGGTCCGACCGGCGCGAGGACTTCCGCACCGAGATCCTGGGCCTGGTGAAGGCGCAGGAGGTCAAGAACACGGTGATCGTGCCGGTCGGCGCCAAGGGCGGCTTCGTCTGCAAGCGGCTGCCCGACCCGGCCGCCGACCGCGACGCCTGGCTGGCCGAGGGCATCGCCTGCTACAAGACCTTCATCTCCGGGCTGCTCGACATCACCGACAACCTCGTGGGCGGCCAGGTCGTGCCGCCCGAGGGCGTGGTGCGGCACGACGGGGACGACACCTACCTGGTGGTCGCCGCCGACAAGGGCACCGCGGCCTTCTCCGACATCGCCAACGAGGTCGCCACCGCCTACGGGTTCTGGCTCGGCGACGCCTTCGCCTCCGGCGGCTCGGCCGGCTACGACCACAAGGGCATGGGCATCACCGCCCGCGGCGCCTGGGAGTCGGTCAAGCGGCACTTCCGCGAGCTGGGCCACGACACCCAGACCGAGGACTTCACGGTCGTCGGCATCGGCGACATGTCCGGTGACGTCTTCGGCAACGGCATGCTGCTCAGCGAGCACATCCGGCTGGTGGCCGCCTTCGACCACCGGCACATCTTCCTCGACCCGGACCCGGATCCGGCCGGCTCCTACGCCGAGCGCCGCCGCCTGTTCGAGCTGCCGCGCTCGTCCTGGGCCGACTACGACACCTCGCTGCTGTCGCCCGGCGGCGGCATCCACCCCCGCAGCGCCAAGTCCATCCCGATCACCGCGCAGGTGCGCCAGGCGCTGGGCATCGAGGACGGCGTCACCAAGATGACCCCGGCCGAGCTGATGAAGGCCATCCTCAAGGCACCGGTGGACCTGCTGTGGAACGGCGGCATCGGCACGTACGTGAAGGCGTCCACCGAGTCGCACGCCGACGTCGGCGACAAGGCGAACGACGCCATCCGCGTGGACGGCCGGGACCTGCGGGTCAAGGTCGTCGGCGAGGGCGGCAACCTGGGCCTCACCCAGCTCGGCCGGATCGAGTTCGCCATGAACGGCGGGCGGATCAACACCGACGCCATCGACAACAGCGCGGGCGTGGACTCCTCCGACCACGAGGTGAACATCAAGATCCTGCTCAACTCGCTGGTCGCCGACGGGGACCTGACCGTCAAGCAGCGCAACGCCCTGCTCGCCGAGATGACCGACGAGGTCGCCGAGCTGGTGCTGCGCAACAACTACGCGCAGAACGTCGCGCTGGCCAACGCGGTGCGGCAGGCGCCCGACCTCCTCCACGCCCAGCAGCGGCTGATGCGCACCCTGGTCCGCGAGGGGCGGCTGGACCGGCAGTTGGAGTTCCTGCCCACCGACCGGCAGATCCGCGAGCGGCTGTCGCACGGCCACGGCCTCACCCAGCCCGAACTGGCGGTCCTGCTCGCGTACACCAAGATCGCCATCACCGAGGAGCTGGCGGACACCGGCCTGCCGGACGACCCGTACCTGCAGCGGCTGGCGCACGCCTACTTCCCCAGCGCGCTGCGCGAGCGCTTCCCCGAGCGGATCGACCGCCACGCGCTGCGGCGCGAGATCGTCACGACCGTCCTGGTCAACGACACGGTCAACACCGGGGGGACGACCCTGGTGCACCGGATGAAGGAGGAGTCCGGGGCCTCGACGGAGGAGATCGTCCGGGCGCACACCGCGGCCCGGGAGATCTTCGGCCTGGCCCGCGTCTGGGACGAGGTGGAGGCGCTCGACAACGTCGTCGCCGCCGACGTCCAGACCCGCATCCGGCTGCACGCCAGGAGGCTGGTCGAGCGCGGCACCCGCTGGCTGCTGAACAACCGGCCGCAGCCGCTGAAGCTCGCCGAGACCATCGACGTCTTCCGCGACCGGGTGGAGGTGGTCTGGTCCGAGCTGCCCAAGCTGCTCAAGGGCACCGACCTGGAGTGGTTCCAGGGCGTCCACGACGAGCTGGCCGCCGCCGGGGTCCCGGGCGAGCTGGCGCTGCGGGTGGCGGGCTTCTCCTCCGCCTTCCCCGCCCTGGACGTGGTCGCCGTCGCCGACCGCACGGGCCGGGAGCTGCTGGACGTCGCCGAGGTGTACTACGACCTCGCCGACCGCCTGGGCATCACCGAACTCCAGGACCGGGTGAGCGAACTGCCGCGGGCCGACCGCTGGCAGTCGATGGCCCGCGCGGCGATCCGCGAGGACCTGTACGCCGCCCACCAGCTCCTCACGGCGGACGTGCTGGCCGCCGGGGACACCGGCGCCACCGCCGAGCAGCGCTTCAAGGCGTGGGCGGAGAAGAACGCCGCCATCCTGGGGCGGGCCCGCGCCACCCTGGAGGAGATCCGGAAGTCGGAGACCTTCGACCTGGCGAACCTCTCGGTGGCCATGCGCACCATGCGCACGCTGCTGCGCAGCAACCGCTGAGGAGCGGACGGAAACGGGTGAAGGGGGCGGCCGCCGGCCGCCCCCTTCCGCACCCCGGCCCGCCGGGGCACCGCGCCGCGGACACGTCCGCGGATCACTTCACCGCGCCCGCCATCACGCCCGAGACGAACTGCCGCTGGAAGGCGAAGAACACCACCAGCGGGACCACCATCGAGACGAACGCGCCGGAGGCGAGGACGTCGATGTTGTTGCCGAACTGGCGCACCTGCTGCTGGAGGGCCACCGTGATCGGCGGATCACCGGCGTCGGCGAAGATCAGCGCCACCAGCATGTCGTTCCACACCCACAGGAACTGGAAGATGCCCAGCGAGGCGATCGCCGGGCCGCCCAGCGGCATGATGACGCGGGTGAACAGCCGCACCTCGTTCGCGCCGTCCAGCCGGGCCGCCTCCAGCAGTTCGCGCGGGATCTCCGCGAAGAAGTTGCGCAGCAGGAAGATCGCGAACGGCAGTCCGAACGCCGTGTGGAAGGTGACCACGCCGACGGTGGTCTCGAAGATCCCCAGCGAGTTGAACAGCTTCGCCACCGGGATCAGCGCCACCTGCACCGGCACCACCAGCAGCCCGACCACCAGCAGGAACCACCAGTCGCGGCCGGGGAAGTCCAGCCAGGCGAAGGCGTAGCCGGCCAGCGAGCCGATGACCACGACCAGCACCGTGGAGGGCACGGTGATGACCAGGGTCGTCAGCAGGGAGTTGGTGATGGCGTCGTTCTCCAGCAGCGACCGGTAGTTGGTCGCCGTGAGCTGCGACCAGTCGCCCAGCGCCGTCCACCAGCCGGTGGAGGCGATGTCGGAGCGCTCGCGGAAGGACGACAGCAGCAGCCCGGTGGTCGGCAGCAGCCACAGCAGGGCGACCACGACCAGGGCGAAGCGCACCGCCCAGTGGCCGGTGAGGGCGGCGATCCGCGAGCCGAGCGGCTGCCGGGCCCGTCCGCCTCCCCCCTCCTGCCGCGCGGAAGCGGGCGCGGAACCGGGGGCGGGGGTGGCCTCGGAGAGAGTGCTCACCGTCGGTTCTCCCTCCTCAGACGCCGGATGTTGAAGACCATCACCGGCACCACCAGCAGCAGCAACAGCACCGCGATGGCGCTGCCCACGCCCTGGTCGGCGCCCGTGCCGAAGGACGACAGGTAGAGCTGGAGGGCCAGCACGTTCGCGTCGGACTGGGTGGCGCCCGGGGCGATGATGTAGACGAGGTCGAAGATCTTCAGCACGTTGATCATCAGCGTGACGAGGACGACCGCGAGCACGGGAGCCAGCAGCGGCACCGTGACCCTGCGGAAGACCTGCCACTCGTTCGCGCCGTCGACCCGCGCCGCCTCCAGCAGTTCGCGCGGCACGCCCGCCAGGCCCGCCGCGATCAGCACCATCGCGAAGCCCGCCCACATCCAGACGTAGGAGGCGATGATGGCCGGGGTGACCAGGTTCGGGCCGAGCCAGTTGACGCCGTTGTACGCCTCGGTGAAGTTGGACGCGGGCAGCCGCAGCCGCGCGCCGTCGGCCTCGGCCGGAAGGGCGTACGTGCCGTCCTCGCCGGTTACGGCGCTGGCGACGACCCTGCCGTCCTTCACCGCCTCGACCTCCACCCCCGCCAGGGCCTTCTCGCCCGGGTCGATCTCGCCCGGCTCACCGCCGCCGCCCTTGGCGAAGTCCACCCAGACGGTGCCGGTGACCCCGCCGTCGTCCGCGGGCCCGGCCGCCTTGGCGTCGGCGGCGTCGGCGAGGTCCTGCGGCGGCACGCCGACCAGGGGGAGGTTGGCCGGGTCCGCGGCGTCCACCGCGGAGGCGGTGGTGTACGAGCCCCCGCCGGACGCCTTCAGGCCGGAGTCGGGGCGCGGCCGGGCGCCGGGCCAGGCGGACGCCTCGTTGAAGGTGTCGTGGACGCCGACCCAGACGGCGTTGGCCACGCCGCGGTCCGGGTCCTGCTCGTACACCAGGCGGAAGATGATGCCCGCGGCGAGCATCGAGATGGCCATGGGCATGAAGACGATCAGCTTGAACGCCGTGCCCCAGCGCACCCGTTCGGTGAGCACCGCGAAGATCAGGCCGAGGGCGGTGCAGGCGGTCGGGGCGACGACCACCCAGATCGTGTTGTTCTTGATCGCGGTCAGGATGCCGTCGTCGGTGAACAGCTCGACGTAGTTGTCCAGGCCGACGAAGCCGGTGCCGGACGCGTCGAAGAGGCTGCGGTAGACCGAGTAGGCGATGGGATAGACGACCAGCGCACCCAGCAGCACCAGCGCGGGCAGCAGGAAGAGGGCGGCCAGCCAGGGCCGGGTGCGGACGACGGAGGTAGGGCGCGGGGTCCCGGGAACGGGCGGGCCCGGCAGGCCGGGAGCCGCCGGGCCGCCCGCGGTGGCGGTCGACATGACAGTCGTCTCCGTCCGGTCCGTCAGTCGCCGTACGCCTTGGCCGCGGCGGCCTCCAGCTCGCGCTGGGCGCCGGCCACGTCCCGGGGGTCGGCCAGGAAGTCCTGGAGGGCCTTCCACTCGCCCTCGCCCTTGGTGCCGCCGAAGGCGGCCGGGGCCTGGTCGGACATGTCGAAGCGGAAGTCGTCGCCCGCGGCGATCAGCGCGTCGGCGATGTCGCGCAGCACGTCGTTGGGGTAGACGGAGGTGTCCAGCTCCTTGTTGGGGGAGATGAAGCCGCCCTGTTCGGCCCAGATCGCGGCGGCGTCGGTGGAGGCCAGGAAGGTCTGCAGGGCGTGGGCGCCCTTGTTGTCCTTCATCACCACCGCCGCGTCACCCGCGCTGACCACCGGGGAGTCCCCGCCGACCGCCGGGAACGGGAAGACCTTGGCGTCCTCGTTGATCTTCGACTTCGTGTCGCCGATGTTGACGGCGACGAAGTCGCCCTCGTAGACCATCGCGGCCTGCGGGGCGTCGGGTTCGGCGAAGACCTGGGTGACGGACTTGGGGAACTCCGTCCGCAGCGCGCCGTCGTTGCCGCCCGCGAGCAGCTCCTTCTCGCCGAACAGCTCGCCGAGGGTGGTCAGGGCCTCCTTGACGGAGGGGTCGGTCCACTTGATCTCGTGCCGGGCGAGCTGGTCGTACTTCTCGGGTCCGGCCTGGGAGAGGTAGATGTTCTCGAACCAGTCGGTGAGCGTCCAGCCGTCCGCGCCGCCGACCGACACCGGCGGGACACCGGAGTCGGAGATCGTCCGGGCGGCCTGGAGGAACTCGTCCCAGGTCTTCGGCTCGCTCACGCCCGCGTTCTCGAAGGCGGTGGTGTTGTACCAGACCAGGGACTTGTTGGCGGCCTTGTAGTAGACGCCGTACTGCTTGCCCTCGTGGGCGCCCAGGTCCCGCCAGCCCTGGGAGAAGTTCTTCTCCAACTGCTCCTGGGTGGCCGCCTCGACCGGCTTGATCCAGCCCTTCTCGGCGAACTGGTGCAACACGCCGACCTGCGGCAGGAACGCCACGTCCGGCGGCGCGCCGCCCTCGACCTTGGTCCCGATGAAGGTGGCCACGCTGTCGCCGGTCGGCACGAAGCTGACCTCGGCGCCCGTGCGCTCCTCGAACTCGTCGAGCACCTTGCGGAAGTTCTTCTGCTCCAGGCCCGTCCACACCGCGGCGACCTGGAGCTTCTGCCCGTCCAGCCGGGGCAGTTCGACGGTGGGCTTCCGCTCCTGCGCGTCCTTCCCCCCGGAGCCCTCGCCGCCGCTGTCGCCTCCGCCGCAGGCCGCCGCCAGGGAGAGGGCCAGCACCGCGGCCAGTGCGGTACCCGCTCTCACGGCCCGCGATCGAGTTGTACGGACAGAAGTGCGCATGCTCACCGTCCCCACTGTGGGCACGGCCGGTCGTCGGACGGCCGCACCGTACGTCCCGTTTGATCAGTCCTACGCCTGAACACTGTGCGCGGCAATACCGCGTCACACGTCGGCCCGCGGTTCGTGACCCCCTCGTGATGCGCCGTGCCGTCGTGGTCCTGCCGCCGTGGTCCGTGCCGTCCCGGTCACAGCAGCGGGGGCGCGGCGGGGGCGCCCGCCTCCCGGGCCGCGCGCTCGATGGCGCTGGCGAGCAGCGCCAGGTCGGTGGGGCCGTTGCCCAGTTCGCGTACGGACCGGCGGGCGGGCGGGTCTCCGGCGCGGGCCCAGTCCAGGGGGACCACCGTCGGCCGCAGGGTCGCCGTCCGCGGGATGCGGCCCGTCACCCGGCAGGCCTGGAAGGGGACCGCCGGGCCGTCCGGCCGGTGGAGCGTCCCGCGCCCGGGCGGCGTCCCCTCGGCCGCCCCCTCGGCCGTGCCGTCGCCGCCCAGGGAGATCCGCAGCACCGCCTCCCGGCCGGCCGCGGTGTGCGCCGTGCGGTCCGGACGCCCGGTGGCGACCACCAGGTGCACCCCCAACCGGATTCCGTCCCGCGCCACGGCCTCCAGCGCCCGGACCACGGAACCGGCCGCCGGCCGCCCGGGGTTGCCCAGAGCGGGGTCGACCAGTATGTCGAAGTCGTCGACGAGGACCACCAGCCGGGGCAGCGGGCCGGGCGCTCCGGCGGCCGGTGCCGGGGCCTGGCCGCGCGCCCGGAGCTTGAGGGTGCCGCGGTCCGCGTCGGACCGCGGAGCGGGGACGGTGGCGGCGCCCGGGCCCGGCTCGGCGCCGCGGCCGGGCTGCCGCTGCGCGACCACGCGGGCGGCGCCGCCCGCGGCGGGGTGCCGTACGGCCCGCGCCTCCCGGTCCGCGTACTGCGCGTACTCCTCGTAGGGGCGGTCGCCGAGCAGCTCCGCGCGGCGCTTCAGCTCGCCGCTGAGGGCCTGGGCGAACTCCCGCATCCGCACCGGGTCGCCGGCGGCGAGGTACGTCGTGGCGTGCGGCAGGTCGCCGCAGACCCGCAGGCCGTCGCCGTCGCCGTCCACCAGGACCAGGGACAGCCGGTCGGGCCGCTCCCCGGCGGCCAGCGAGGCGGCCAGCGAGCGCAGCAGCTCCGTCTTGCCGGTCCCGGCCGCCCCGCTGACCAGCACGGGCCCGCTGTCGGCCACGAGGTCGGCGGTCACCGGGCCGCGCGGCCCGGTGCCGAGGACCGCGGCGACCCGCGGACCGGGCGCCCCGGCGGGCGCGCCGGAACCGGGCCGCTCCACCGGGTCGGCCCAGCGGGCCAGCAGCGCGGCGGGCGTGGCCCGCGCCAGCCCCAGCTCGTCCAGGAGACGGGAGGTCTGCGGCAGCGGCGCCGGGCGGGCCGCGCCCGGGCCCTCCGGCGCATCGGCCTCGCGCAGCGGGGCCAGGGCCCGCGCGAAGCGCTCGGCCCAGGCCTCCGACACCCCGTCCACGGTCGCGACCGGGGCGTTCGCCGGGTCCGTGCCGCGGACGACCACCCGGATCGCCGTGGCGACGGCGCCGCTGAGCAGGCCCACGGCGCCGCAGGCGCGGAAGGCGGGGGAGGCGGTGGACGCGGCCTCGAGGGTGACGGCCAGCGGGGAGGCGGGGGTGGCGGCCGGGGTCTCGGCCAGGCACAGCAGGTGCACCCCGGCGGCCGGTCCGTGCGCGGCCAGCCGGGTCACGGCCTCGCGCAGCCCGGCCGGGCCGGGATCGCCGTCGACCACGGCGACCGTCAGCGGCCCCGCGCCCGGTCCGGTGCCCGGCCCCCGGCCGTCCAGCCGTCGGACCAGTTCCTCGGTGCGGGCGGCGGCCTGCTCCAGGTCGTACGCCAGCAGCAGCCGGCAGTCCTGGCCGCGCGCCGGGCGCAGGTGCGGCAGCCAGCCGAGCCAGGACCACTCGTCGCGGACCCGGCCGCCGTCCGGCCGGCCCGGGGCCAGCAGCACGACCTCCAGGGCGCTCGGCCCGTGCAGCGCGGCGAGCTGGGCGAGCACCGAGCGCACCAGCGGCAGCAGCCGGGCCCGGGGCCCGGCCAGGCCCAGCGAGCCGGTCTCCCGCAGGCTCACCGTCACCGGGGCGACGCCCCCGCCCGCGCGGCGGGTCGTGCCGAGCCGGACGGCCAGTGCGTCGGGGTGGTCCGGGCCGCGTTCCCACAGCCGGGGGCCCGGGCCCAGGGCGGTGAGCAGGATCTCGGAGGGGTCGGGCCACCGCTCGTCGTCCGCCGGGGCGGCGGACGCGTCGGGCCACGCGCCGCCGGCCGCTCCGGTCGCGCCCGCCCGGTCGTCCTCCTGCCGCCCGCCGGTGAGCCACCGCGTCCAGGAGCCCAGGCCCCCGCGCCCGCGCCGCTCGCCGGACGGGCCGCGCGGGGGCACGAACCCGGCGCCGTGGGTGCCGCCGCCGTCGGGGAAGGGGTGGTCGGCGCGCCGGTGCTCGACCTCCTCGGGCGCCCTCCCGGGGCCGGGGACGTACGGCGTGGCCGGCCCCTCCGGCGCGCGCGGCACCGTCGCGCCGCCCAGCCCGGTGACCGTCTCGGCGGCGGGGGGCCGGGGCGGGACGGGGCGCAGGGCGGAGGTGCCGGTCCCGGCCGTGGTGGCGGACGCGGTGGACGCGGTGGACGCGGCGGTGCCGCCCGGGACGACCCGCAGGTGCCCCTCGCCGTCCGGCAGGGTGGGCAGGGCGGGCGGGGCCCCGGGTATGCCGGCCACCCCGGGCTCGGCGCGCAGCCGCACGGCGGACTCGCCCAGCCGCAGCGTCGCCCCCGGCGGCAGGGGGACCGGCCGGTCGTGGACGGCGGTGCCGTCCACCGTCGTGCCGTTGGTGGAGGCCAGGTCGGTGACCGTCGCCGTGCCCGTGTCGGTCACCGTGACCAGGCAGTGCAGCCGGGAGACGTCCGGGTCGTCCAGCGGTACGTCGGCCTCGGCGGAGCGGCCGACGCGCACCTGCCCGCCCCGCAGCAGGTGGACCCCGCCCGCGTCCGGCCCGGCGACCACGTGCAGCCGGACCGGCGCCGCGCCGGGGGCGACGTCGTGGGGCCAGGGGGCGGGTCCGTACAGCGAGATCACCGCGCCGTCCACCAGCGGCGGCACGCCGAGCATCTGCCGTGCCGCGTCCAGCCGCCTGGTCCCGGCGAAGACCGCCACCGCGTCCCCGGAGCCGGCGGCGGGCGCGGCGCCCGCGGAGGCGGCGGCCGCGGCGAGTGCCCCGGTCACGGCGGAGAGGGTCGTCCCGGGAGGGGCGGTCACCAGCACGTCGCACCCGCTCGCGGTCTGCTCCGCGTGACCGCCGCGCGGCCCGAGGACAGTAAGCCGGATCTGCATCGCCATCGGCCCCTTCAGTCCCGTGATGCTGGATGCATCCTCGCACCGACCACCGTCACCGTGCCCGCGGTCCTCCGTCGAATGATCTTGATTGGTCGGCTCCGCACGCAAATGTGGCCGGTAATTGCCTGTCCACTGAGCGTTTCGCTCCGTTGCGGATCGCCCCCTCGGGGTGCCGGTGGCCGGAGCCGGAGGTCCCGGTTCCCGGCAACCGTCCGCCCGTCCGGCGCGTCCGGAGCAGGGAGGGCCGAAGGGCGGCGGAAGGAGCGGAGAGGCGGAGAAGGCCGGAGAAAAGACCGGAAGAGGCCGGAAGAGACCGGAGGAGACCAGGGAGGGCGGGAAGATCCCGGAAGGGGCCGGTGCGGGCCACGCGGGAGCGGAAGGGCCCGGGCGGGAGGGGAGCCGGGCGGACCGGGCCGGCCCGGTGCGCCCGTGTCCGTTCGCTCTCCCTCCGTACGGCATTACAGTGGGCCGACGGGGCGCCGCGCCGCGGCCGTCCCGGCAGTGCAGATCAAGACCAGGGAGCGCATGACGTGCGGCCGGTAGGCAGCAAGTACCTGCTCGAAGAGCCGCTCGGACGCGGCGCGACGGGCACCGTCTGGCGCGCACGCCAGAGGGAGACGGCGGGTGCCGAGGCGGCCGTGGCCGGGCACCCCGGCGAGACGGTGGCGATCAAGGTCCTCAAGGAGGAGCTGGCGAACGACCCGGACGTGGTGATGCGCTTCCTGCGCGAGCGCTCCGTCCTGCTCCGCCTCACCCACCCCAATATCGTCCGCACCCGTGACCTGGTGGTCGAGGGCGATCTGCTCGCCCTCGTGATGGACCTGGTCGACGGCCCGGACCTGCACCGCTACCTGCGCGAGAACGGTCCCTTCTCGCCGGTCGGCGCCGCGCTGCTGACCGCCCAGATCGCCGACGCGCTGGCCGCCAGCCACGCCGACGGGATCGTGCACCGCGACCTGAAGCCCGCCAACGTCCTGCTCGCCGGGTCCGAGGACGACCCCGAGGGCCTGCGGCCGATGCTCACCGACTTCGGCATCGCCCGTCTGGCCGACTCCCCGGGGCTGACCCGCACCCACGAGTTCGTCGGCACCCCGGCCTACGTCGCGCCCGAGTCCGCCGAGGGACGGCCGCAGACCTCCGCCGTGGACGTCTACGGCGCGGGCATCCTGCTGTACGAGCTGGTCACCGGCCACCCGCCCTTCGGCGGCGGCACCGCCCTGGAGATCCTCCAGCGCCACCTGAACGAGGAGCCGCAGCGCCCCGGCAGCGTGCCCCTGCCGCTGTGGACGGTCATCGAGCGCTGCCTGCGCAAGAACCCCGACGAGCGGCCCAGCGCGGAGAACCTCGCCCGCGCCCTGCGGACGGTCGCCGCGGGCATCCGGGCGACGGCCTCGCCCGCGCAGGCCGAGGCCGCGATGGGCGTCGCCGCGTTGCTGGGCCCCGACCCGTCGCCCGCTCCGGTGCCCGGGGGCCCGCAGCCGCCCGCCGGCCCGCCCGGCGCCGCGGACCCCACCCAGGTGCTGCCGACCACGGGCCGTCCCGGGGACGGCGGGCCCGCGTACGACCCCAACGCCGCCACCAGCGTCCTGCCGCAGACCGGCGGCCCCGGTCCGGGCGGCCCGGGCCAGGGCGGCCCGGGCCAGGGGGGCTCCGACGCCGACCCGACCCGGGTCATGCAGCCCCTGCCGAACACCCCGCCCGGCGGCCAGGGCGACGGGCCGCCGCGGCCGGAGGAGCCGCACCCCTGGCAGACCCAGCTACGCGCCGCCCGGGACCGCAACGAGCAGACGCAGTTCCAGCCCCTCGACCCCGAGCTGGACCCGCTGCGCCGCCGTCCCCAGCGCCGGCCCGCGCCGCAGCCGCCCGCCCAGCAGCCCCAGCCGCAACCGCAGCCCCAGCCCCAGCCGCGCCGGCAGCGCGGCCGTCAGCAGGCGCCCCAGCCGTACGCCCCCACGCCGCCCCGTCGGCCCGAGCCGCAGCCGCGGCGGTACGAGCCCCCGAGCCCGCCCGCGCCGTCGCCCGCTCCGCGGCAGCCGCGGCAGCGCAGCGCCAACCCGATGCGCATCCCGGGGCTCGGCTGCCTCAAGGGCTGCCTGTTCATGGTCCTGATCGTCGTCGTGATCTGCGTCCTGGTCTGGAACTTCACGCCCCTGCCCGAGTGGTGGGACCAGGGCAGGCAACTGTGGGAGGACACCAAGAACTGGTTCGGCGACGCCCGGAAGTGGGTGGAGGACCTCGTCGGCAGCGGTCAGTAGCCCGCGTCCGGGCGCCCCGTCGTCCGGTCCCCCGGCCGTCCGGTGATGGACGGCCGGGGGACTTTGTCGACTTTCGGGAGTGGATTTCCGTCACCGAGGTGAAGGTTGCCGCCATCCGAGGGGCACGACCCCCCGCGGGCCGCGTAGTTTTGTCGCCATGTCACGGAAGATCGGCAGTCGGTACACCGCCCACCAGATCCTGGGTCGCGGCAGCGCCGGCACGGTGTGGCTGGGCGAGGGGCCGCAGGGTCCCGTCGCCATCAAGCTGCTGCGCGAGGACCTGGCCGCGGACCAGGAGCTGGTGGGCCGCTTCGTCCAGGAGCGCACCGCGCTGCTCGGCCTGCACCACCCGCGCGTCGTCGGCGTGCGCGACCTGGTGGTCGACGGCAACGACCTCGCCCTCGTCATGGACCTCGTGCGCGGTACGGACCTGCGCACCCGGCTGGAGCGCGAGCGCCGCCTGGCGCCGGAGGTCGCGGTCGCCATCACCGCCGACGTCGCCGACGCGCTGGCCGCCGCCCACGCGGCCGGGATCGTGCACCGCGACGTCAAACCCGAGAACGTCCTGCTCGACGTCAACGCCCCGGCCGGACCGGGGGGCGCGCCGCCCGCGCTGCTCACCGACTTCGGCGTCGCCAAACTGATCGACGCGCCCAGCCGGGGCAACGGCAGCCGGGTGGTCGGCACCCCCGACTACGTCGCCCCCGAGATCGTCGAGGGCCTGCCGCCGCGCGCCTCCGTCGACGTCTACGCGCTGGCCACGGTGCTCTACGAACTGCTCGCCGGCTTCACGCCCTTCGGCGGCGGCCACCCCGGCGCCGTCCTGCGCCGGCACGTCACCGAGCGCGTCGCCCCGCTGCCCGGCATCCCGGACGAGCTGTGGCAGCTCATCCACCAGTGCCTGGCCAAGGCCCCCGCCTCCCGGCTGCGCGCCCCGGAGCTGGCCGCCCGGCTGCGGGAACTGCTCCCGGCCCTGGCCGGCCACCCGCCGCTGGACATCGACGAGCCGGAACCGGAGCCGGAGACGTACGGCGACCGCGGGGAGTACGGCGAGCGGGCCGCGTACGAGGGCACGCCGTACGACACCTCCGCCCGCGGCGCCGTCCCGCTCGTCCACGGCGGACCCGGGCCCGACTCCACCCGCGACACCCACACCAGCATGCGCGTCCCCGGCGCGGACGAGCTGGCCGGCGGCGCCCACGGCACCGCCCGTACGCCCCGCGCCCCGGGCACTCCGCGCGCCGGCTCCGCGCGGCACCGGGCGGCCGAGCGCCGCCGCCGCATCAGGCTGGGCCTCACGGCCACGGCCGTCGCCGCCGCGCTGGGCGTCGGCGGCTGGCTGGCGCTGTCCGACGACGGGGAGGGCGATCCGGCGACCCCCTCGTCCACCGAGAGCGACCGGCCGGAAGGGCCCTGACCGGGCCGTTCGCCCGCCGTCGGGGCACCCGGCCGGCTGCCCGGCCGGCCGGGTGCCCGCCGACGCCGCGGAGGCAACGGCCCTTCCAGCCGTTAGTCTGGATGCGTGGCAGTCGTCGACGTATCCGAAACACTGAAGTCCCTCACCTCGACCATGGAGTCGATCGAGGCCGTCCTGGACCTCGACAAGCTGAGGGCCGACATCGCCGCGCTCGAAGAGCAGGCCGCGGCCCCCTCCCTGTGGGACGACCCCGAGAACGCCCAGCAGGTCACCAGCAAGCTCTCCCTCCTGCAGGGCCAGCTCCGCAAGGTCGAGGAGCTGCACAGCCGGATCGACGACCTGGAGGTGCTGTTCGAGCTGGCCGAGGCCGAGAACGACGCCGACGCCCGGGCCGAGGCCGAGGCCGAGCTGAAGTCGGTCCAGAAGGCGGTGGACGAGCTGGAGGTCCGCACCCTGCTCTCCGGCGAGTACGACCCCCGCGAGGCCATGGTCAGCATCCGCGCCGAGGCCGGCGGTGTGGACGCCGCCGACTTCGCCGAGCAGCTCATGCGGATGTACCTGCGCTGGGCGGAGCGCAAGGGCTACCCGACGGAGGTCCTCGACACCTCCTACGCCGAGGAGGCGGGCATCAAGTCCACCACCTTCACCGTCAAGGCCCCGTACGCCTACGGCACCCTCTCCGTCGAGCAGGGCACCCACCGCATGGTGCGCATCTCGCCCTTCGACAACCAGGGCCGCCGCCAGACCTCCTTCGCGGGCGTCGAGGTGCTGCCGGTCGTGGAGCAGACCGACCACATCGAGATCCCGGAGAACGAGATCCGCATCGACGTGTTCCGCTCCTCCGGTCCCGGCGGCCAGTCGGTCAACACCACCGACTCGGCGGTCCGGATCACGCACCTGCCGACCGGCATCGTCGTCTCCTGCCAGAACGAGAAGTCCCAGATCCAGAACCGCGCCGCCGCCATGCGCGTCCTCCAGGCCCGCCTCCTGGCGCACCGCCGGGCGGAGGAGCAGGCCAAGATGGACGCCCTCAAGGGCGACGGCGGCAACTCCTGGGGCAACCAGATGCGTTCGTACGTCCTCCAGCCGTACCAGATGGTCAAGGACCTCCGCACCGACTACGAGGTCGGCAACCCCCAGGCCGTCCTCGACGGCGACATCGACGGCTTCCTGGAGGCGGGCATCCGCTGGCGCAAGCGGCAGGAGCAGGAGCAGAAGGCCGACTGACGTCCACCGGGGCGTCCACGCCCGCCCGACGGCCCCGCCCGCCGGGTGTCGGTTGGGTCACAACTCGGTCTGAAGGTGTGCCAACTACCCGTCCAGCACGGACATTTCGGCCGGGACCGGCTTGACGTCGATGTGACAACTGGGAAAGCATTCCAGCCGGCACGCGCGTGTTTGGGGCGCGTAGGCACGGGGGTGGGCAGAGCCCGATCGACGATCGCCGACCGACGGCTCGACGCAGGAGACCCCGGCACGCAGGAAGCTCCGCACGGCTGCCCCATTGACGATGACCACTACTGGGGGTAGTTGGCATATGACACATTCCAGGACGCGACTGCGTGTTGCGCGGATCGCCGCCGGTGCGGTGTTCCTCGCGGGCGCGTCGCTGACCGCCGTCGGCACGGCCTCGGCGCTGGACATCAGCGCCGGCGTGCAGCTCGGCGTCACGGAGGGCACCACAGAGGGCACCACGGACGGCTCCACCGACGGTGGCACCGACGGTGGCAGCACCGACGGCGGTGCCATCTCCGGCGTCGACGGCGGCCCGACCAACCCGGGTCCGACCGACCCCGGTCCGACCGACCCGGGTCCGACCGACCCGGGCCCCACGGACCCCGGTCCCACGGACCCGGGTCCGACCGACCCGGGCCCCACGGACCCCGGTCCCACGGACCCGGGTCCGACCGACCCGGGCCCCA
>NZ_DASQNP010000207.1:0-21074 GCF_035644915.1 Streptomyces sp. | reverse complement strand
GACCAGGTCGGCGCCGAAGCTGTGGTGCGGTTCCTCCTCGACGAGCCGGAAGCCGGCGGCGAGGTAGATCCGGCGCGCGGCGGTCAGCGGATGGTTGGTCCACAGCCGGACCCTCCGGTATCCGGCACCGCGGGCGAACTCCAGGCACCGGTCGACCAGGTGCGTTCCCAGCCGCTGCCCGCGGGCCGCCGGGTCGACCAGCAGCAGGCGCAGTTGCGCGGTCGTCGCGTCGGCGCCGACGCAGAACACGCAGCCCACCCGCCGGCCGTCCAGCTCGGCGATCCAGGCCGCGTCGCGGTCCGGGTCCCGGTCGGCGGCGAAGTCGGCGACGATACGGGCCACGAGGGCCTCGAACTCGGCGTTCCAGCCGAACTCCGCCGCGTACTGCTCGCCGTGCGCCATCACCACCCAGCCCAGGTCTCCCGGCCGGCCGACCGGCCGGATGGTCGCGCGTCCTCCTGCCATGCACCCCTCCACCACTGAAACGACTGTTTCAGTCAAGCACAATGGCGGGATGAGCGCATCCGCCCCCGCCGATTCGGCCCGCCGACGACAGCTCCTCGAACTCGCCTACGGCTACGTCCTCGACCACGGGCTCGCCGATCTGTCGCTGCGGCCCCTGGCCGAGGCCGTCGGCAGCAGCCCGCGCGTGCTGCTGTACCTCTTCGGCAGCAAGGACGGCCTGGTGCGGGCGCTGCTCACCCGCGCCCGCGAGGACGAGCTGCGGCTGCTCGACACCGTGCGCGCGGAGCCCGGGGCGCACGGCCTGGCCGAGGCCGGGGAGCTGGTCTGGCGCTGGCTGGCCGCTCCGGAGCACCGCCGCCTGCTCACGCTGTGGGCGGAGGGCTACGCCCGTTCGCTCACCGACGACCGCGGGCCGTGGGCGGACTTCGCCCGGCGCTCGGTGGACGTCTGGCTGGAGGCGTTCGCCGCCGCGCAGCCCCCGGAGCACCGCGGCACGCCCGCCGGCACCGCGGAACGGACCCTGCTGCTGTCCGTGCTCCGCGGTGCCCTGCTGGACCTCCTCGCCACCGGCGACCGGCCGCGCGCCGACGCCGCCGTGGCCGCCCACCTCGCCGTGCTCCGGGGCGCCGGGGACCGCTCGCGCTAGCGGGCCACCACCCGGACGGTCTCCAGCCCGGGGTCGGCCGCGTCCGGGATCAGCATGCCCGCCGCGACGCCGCTGCGCAGGTACTCCACCACCTCGGCGGTGATGACCTCCCCCGGTGCCACGGCCGGCACCCCGGGCGGGTAGGGGCTGATCATCTCCGCGGCGACGCGTCCCACGGCCTTCTCCACCGGAACCCGTTCGGCCGGCCCGAAGAAGGCCTCGCGCGGGAGGACGGCCTGCTCCAGCTCCAGCGCTCCCGGTGCGGGCAGCGCCACGGGACGCGGCCGTTCGATGGAGTCGGCGCCCTCGGCCAGCCCGCGCAGCGAGTCGACCAGCAGCTCCTCGGTGCGGTCGTCGTCCGCGTGGGTGATCTGGGCGTTGATCCGGCAGGTGTCGGAGGCGCCGACGTCGATGTGGCGGTTGGCGCGGAGCCACTCGGCCGCCTGCATCCCGCTGATGCCCAGCTCCCGTACGTCGATGCTGATCTTCAGCGGGTCCAGGTCGGCCGCGAGTCCCTCGTGGACGACCTCCCGGCCCAGCGGGCGCAGTCCGGGTACGGCCGCGACCGCCTCCCGGACGCGGGCCGCGCGCCGCAGGGCCGCCTCCAGCAGCTCGTGCCCCTGCTCCACCATCTGGCGGCGCCACCCGTCGAGGGTGCAGTACACCAGCGACGAGGAGCTGGTGGTGCCCAGCAGGTCCTCGCGCTGTTTGAGGACGTCGGGTGAGACCCGGTCGCCCCGGAGGTGGAAGACGGAGCTCTGCTCGACGGCGGCGCCCATCTTGTGGACGCTGGTGACCACGACGTCGGCCCCGGCGTCCATGCCCCAGGCGGGCAGGCCGGGGTGGAAGGGCAGGTGCGCTCCCCACGCCTCGTCGACGATGAGGGGGACGTCGTGGCGGTGGCACACCTCGGCGACGCCGCGGATGTCGGCACAGGTGCCCCAGTCGGTGGGGGTGATCAGGAGCATGCCCTTGGCGTCCGGGTGGGCCTGGAACGCCCGCCGTACGTCCTCGGGCTCCGGGGGGTGGGCGAGGTGCCGCTCGGCGTCGAACTCGGGATGCACCCACACCGGGTCCACGCCGTTGACGATGACGGCCGCGATCACCGACTTGTGCGCGTTGCGCGAGATCAGGAGCTTCTCGCCCGGGCCGGCCACGGCCAGCATGGCCGTCTTGACCGACAGGGAGCTGCCGCAGGTGGAGAAGAACGCCTTGTCGGCCCCGACGGCGTCCGCCATCAGCTCCTCCGCCTGGCTGATCACCCCCTGCGACTGGCGGCGGTCGTCCAGGCCGTTGAGGGAGAGGACGTCGGCCCGGAAGAGGTCCTCCCCGAGGACCTCCAGCACTCTGGGGTCCACTCCCCTGCCCTGCTTGTGCCCGGGAGGTCCGTACGCCACGTCCCCTCGCCGCCGGAACTCCTCCAACGCCTCCAGAACGGGCACCCGCGAGTGGTCCATGGCCTTACCTCCTGGCGGACGGCCGGCCGGCGGCCGGCTCCGCGGCCCTTCCCCGGCCCGCCGCGTCGGGACGAACCTCCTACGAGGCGCGGATTGCCGCACACGGTGCGTCAAAACCAGGGACGCGGCCCGGCCCGGTCAGCTCCAGGCGGGCATGATGCGGTCGTGGACGAGCCGGAGCTGGTCGTCCACGCTCGCCACGCCGTCCAGCTCCCGGCCGGTGAAGGCCTTCACCAGGCCGCTGTCGGTGATGGCGCAGATGACGTGGTTGACCCCGCTGGGCTCGACGTCCCGGCGGATCTTCTCCAGGCACTCCTCGGGGCTTCCCGACACCGACAGCCGCTCGGTGATCCCGGGGGTGGTCAGCTCGATCCCCCGGGCCAGGTCGCCCGCGGCGATCGCCTCGACCACCGGCCGCAGTTCCTCCGGATCGACCCCGTTGCGCCGAAGCTGCTCCTGCGGCATCGACGAGGCGTAGATGCCGACCATCGAGCGGGCCGCCTCCTTCGCCGCGGCCGCGTCCGGTCCCGTGGCGAAGACCACCCAGGCCCCGATGTCCAGGTCCCGCCAGTCGCGGCCCGCGCGTTCCGCGCCCGCCCGGATGTGCCGGACGGCGTAGTCGTGGGCCTCGCGGGTGTAGCTCAGCGCGTGGTGGCAGCCGTCGGACAACTCCCCCGCCGCCTCGAAGGACTTCGGGCCGCGCATCGCGCCCAGCATGACGGGCAGGTGCTCCTGCACGGGCCGGGCGAAGGTGAACAGCCCGTCGTAGCGGAAGAATTCGCCCTCGTGCGTGATGGCGCCCTCGTCCAGCAGCGTGCGCACCACGTGCAGGGCCTCCTTGGTCCGCGACAGCGGCCGGATCCGCGCCCAGTCGACGCCGTACTGCGCGAGCAGGCCGAAGTTGCCGCAGGACAGCACGCCCTCGGCCCGGCCCCCGGAGAGTTCGTCGAGGGTGGCCAGCGCCTGGGCGATCAGGGTGGGTTCGCGCAGGACGACGGAGGACAGGCTCGGTCCCAGCCGGATGCGGCCGGTCTGTCCGGCTGCGGCCGCGAAGAGCAGCCACATGTCCTTGTGCCAGGTCTCGTCGGCCGCGTAGCAGGCGTGGAAGCCGAGTTCGTCGGCGAGCCGGATCGACGCCAGGGACTCCTGGAGCGGATGGTCGGGGAGCAGGACGTAACTGAACCTCACCGAACGCCTTTCCCGAGTGCGTCCCCCGTGGAGGGGGCGGCGTCCGGGGCGCCGCGTCCGCCAGGCTCCTCCACGGCCCGCCGTCTGTCCAGACGGCCCCGGCGCGAGGGCGCCCCGGCCGGACCGGCCGGGGCGCCTTCACACCGGTTCGGTCCTCAGCCCAGGTCCAGGCGTTCGGCGGCCTTGCGCAGCATGCCCCGCCGCTGCTCCTGCGGCCGCTGCTGCTCGCCCTGCAGGGCGCTGACGACGGTCAGCAGCCCGGTCAGGACGGGGATGCTCCACTGCGCCCAGCGCAGCTGCCGCTCGGCGTCCTCCAGGGACACCGGGTGCCGCTCGGACCCGGCGGCCGCCTCCGGCTCCGGCGAGGAGGCCATCTCGACCTTCTTGCCCAGGGCCCGGCTGTAGGCGGTGGCCCCCAGGGCGGCGGCGGTGAGGACGGTCTTGACCGCGGACGACGCCCCCACGCCCCGCTGGTGCTCGACCCGGTAGAGGTCGGACATCAGCAGGGACACGGCACCGGCGAGGTGGGCGGCGATGGCCACCCCGTTGACCGGCGTCCACTTCGCCCATCCGAGGCTCGAGATCCTGTTGCCGGTGGTCTCCTCCTCCCACTCACGTGCGACGCCGTTCAGGCCCACGGCCCCCATCAGGGAGCCGCCGAACCATGCGCCCATCCCCAGGTCGTGCAGGCTGCGAGCGAGCGTGTTGCGTTCGGCCACGATGATCTCCAGTTCGCTTTATGCCGTTTTCATAGCATTCAAGGCATACCAGAGCGCGGAGAGGGGCGCCGCCTGAGCCGTGCGTACGGGCCAAGAGGCGGGGCCACCGGGTGAATTCCGCGGGCCGTGGCCGGTTCGGTCGCCTGAGCGACGTTGACCGCCGCGTTGATGTCCCGGTCCGGAACCGCCCCGCACGCCGGGTAGGTCCCGGTGGTTTCCGTGGCTGCGTACCGGCACCCCGTCTTCGCCGGGCCGGTCGACGGTGCGCCGCTGAGCGGCGTGCAGCAGGACCGGCCGCTGTCACCCGGGCCGGGGTGAACCGTGCGGAGCCGTGCACACGGCTGGGGTCGGAGCGGGCCGGGGATTCGCTTCACCACCGGGCTGGAGCCCGGTGCACTGTGAATGGGCCCGGTAGCGGGCGGTGTTCAGTCCCAGGCCAGGGAGGTGCCCCTCCGGCCGTCGTCGGTGACGTCCTGCGCTTCACGGCTCTCTCCTGTCGTGTGCGTCGTGGGGGTGCCGGCCGGGCCGCCGGGGCGCGGGGTCAGCCGTCGGCCCGCGGGAGCGCGACCTCGGTGCCCAGGCCGTCCGGCCAGGTCACGGTGGCGCGGTGGCCTCCCGAGCCGTCCGGCCGGACGATCAGGGCGGGGACGGGTGCGGGACCGGGAAGGGGTGCGGAGTCCGGGCCGGGGCCGGGGGCGCGGCCGAGCACGACCTCCGCGGCGAGGACCTCGCCCAGCGGCACGGTCCCGGCCGTGGCGAGCCAGGGGATGGCCGTCCGGTCGCCGAGCGGACCGGCCCCGCGCTCCAGGGCGACCCCCGCGCGCTCCAGGCCGCGCAGGGCGCGCAGGGAGGAGCGCAGTCCCCCGGCGGTCGCCCGCGCGCGGGGCCCGTACGGCCCCGGGGCGGTGCCGGTGCGCGGCTCGGCGTCGCCGGAGACGGGCCAGCCGCCCATCCGTACGGCCCGCCAGCCGGCCGCCGTACGGGGGGCGTCCACCCGGGCCAGGCGGATCTCCACGCCGTCGCGGAGCGCCGATGCGACGGTGATCACCGGGCCGGGGGTGACCGGGCCGGTGCGGCCGTAGCCGCGGTCGGGCGGGTCGTCGACGGCGTCCACCCAGCGCACCGGCCCGGTGGAGGCCGCGACGAGCACTCCGCCGGGCAGTTCCCGGGCGTAGAGGGTGGTGAAGCCGCAGCGGTGCGTGGCCCGGCCCCGGTCGTCCACCACCGTCACCGCGTTGTCCACCGGGTCGGCCGCCGCGGGGCCGGTCAGCGGCGGCACGGTGGCCGTGGAGTAGCCCAGCCGGGCGTACAGCGGCGCGTCGGCGGCCGTGTCCCCGGGGCGGGCGTGGTCGGTGCCGTGGTTGAGCACCGTCACGATGCCGTCGGAGCGCCGCGCCGACAGCAGCCACCCGGGGGCGGCCACCACGCACGCCTGGTCGCCGGTCTCCACCGGCAGCGGCTCCTCGGTCGCGGTCCACACCGGGTGGTCGGCGGGCAGGGCCAGGCCCAGCATTCCCTTGGCGGCCCAGTAGGGCGAGCCCGGCCCGGAGTAGCCCTGCCGCATCGCGGGCCAGGGGTGGTGCCAGCCCAGGGTGAGCAGCCCGTCGGCGCCGGGGGCGCCGCGGTCGGCGAAGTGCCGGACGACGCCGCTCGCCGCCCGCCGGGTCAGGCCGGGCGGCAGGCCGGTGGCGCCGGTGAGGGCCCCGACCCACAGCGGCGCGGCGGCGGCGAAGCGGTAGACCAGGCTGCGGCCCTGGAGCAGCGGCGAGCCGTCGGCGCCGACCAGCCGTACCGCGTCCCGCAGATAGCGCGTCAGGTCCGCGGCCCAGTCCTCGCGCAGCGCGGGCGGGCAGAGGGTGCCGGTGACGTCGAACAGGTGGGTCCACAGCAGCGGGTACAGGTGCAGGGCCCAGCCGGTGTAGTGGTCGTAGGCCCGCTCCTCGGCGCTGTCGGAGAGCCATCCGCCGGTGCGCCGCAGGGAGGCGTGGAGGGCGAGGCCGGCCTCGATGTCGGCGGCCGACCACGGCCCGCCCGCCTCGCGCAGGAAGGACTCCACGACGATGCGGAACCACACCCAGTTGTTCGGCGGGTACGGCCGGCCGACGACGGTGGCCAGCCAGTCCACCGTCCGCTCGCGCACCCGGTCGTCGAGCCCGTCCCACAGCCACGGCCGGGTGAGCTGGAGCACCAGGGCCACCGAGGCGGCCTCGACCTTGGCCTGGGGCACCTCGTCGGGCCGGGGCCAGGACTCGGGCGAGGCCGGGTCGGTGCCGGCGGCCAGTCCGTCGGCGTAGCGCTGGAGCAGCCCGCCCGGGTCCGCGCCGCGCGCCCCGGCGACGCGGAACCCCGCGAGCAGGAAGGAGCGCGCGAAGCCCTCCAGCCCGTCGGAGTCCGGGCCGGAGACGCTCGGCGGCCCGGGCAGGTCCACGCGGGCGCCGGCCGGTGAGCGGTAGGGGTCCAGGGCGGCGAGCATGCGGTCGGCGAGCGCGGTCCAGTGCCGCCGGGTCCATCCGGTGTACGGCGAGAGGGCGCGGTCCTCGTCCGGCTCCGGGCCCGCCTCCGTCCCCGTGCCCGCGGTCATGCCTGCACCTCCAGGGTCTGCCGGGTGACCGGATCGCGGGGAGGCAGCCCGGCGGCGTACCGCTCCAGCTCCTCCAGCGCGGCGGCGGCCATCCGCCGCGTCTCCGAGCCCAGGGAACCGGCGACGTGCGGGGTGATCATCACGTTCGGCAGGTCGTACAGCGGTGAGGCGGCCGGCAGCGGCTCGGGGTCGGTGACGTCCAGGATCGCGTACAACTCCCGCTCCGTGCAGGCGCGTTCCAGCGCGGCGGTGTCCACCAGGGCGCCGCGGGCGGTGTTGACCAGCACCGCGCCGGGCGGCAGCGCGGCCAGTTCCGCGGCCCCGATCATGTGACGGGTCCGCGGGAGGGAGGGCGCGTGCAGGCTCAGGACGTCGGCCCGCGGTAGTGCCTGGTCCAGGGTGACCGGTTCGGCCCCCGCCCGGCGGATCTCGTCCGGGCCGACGACGGGATCGACCACCAGGACCCGGGCCAGGCCGAGCCCGGTCAGCAGGTGCGCGACCCGGCGGCCGATGCGGGAGAAGCCCACCAGCGCCACGGTGCGGTCCTCGCCGCTCAGCTCCCCGTGCCGGTCCCGGTAGCTCCAGTCCGCGCGGAAGCGGCGGGCGTCGGCGGCCAGGAACGGCGCCTTCTTGAACGCCCACAGGATCGCGGCGAGGGTGTACCGGGCCACGGGTTCGGCGTTGGCGCCGGCGGCGGTGGTCACCAGCAGCCCGCGGTCGAAGACGGCGTCGCCGACGTGGTGGCGCACGCTGCCGGCCGCGTGCAGCACGGCGCGCAGCCTCGGTGCCGCGCTCAGCACCCGCCCGTCCAGCGGCGGGCACCCCCAGGAGGTGACCAGCACCTCCGCCTCGGCCAGGCGCCTGCGCACCGCGGACGAGGCGAGTTCGTGGGCGGCGGCCGGTTCGCCCAGCGAGGCCGTCGCACGCAGCCTGGCCCATTCGGCCTCGCCGAACTGGGTGCGCAGCGTGTCGCGGTCCATCACCAGCAGCGTCTCGGGCCGGCGCGCGGCCGCCCGGGAGGCCGCTTCGGGGGCGGCCGTCACCGTACGCCCCCCGCGGCCGGGTCCGGGCGCCGCCGGCTCCGGACCGCGGTGGAGGCCGCCGGTGGGACGGCGTCCGGCGGCGGACCGGTGACGGCGAGGGGGGTGTGCTGCGGGGTCCGGGTCACGCGGATGCTCCTCCGCTGGGGGCCGAAGGGTGGCCGGGAACGGCTCCGGGTCGGTGAGCATCATCGGGGGCGGGAGGGAGCCGCGCCAGACGTGACGGACCGGAACGGCGCAATCGCCACCGCACCGGGCCCGTCGCCGGCGGCGCCGCGGCGGGGGAGGTCCGCGGCTCTCCGCGCCGTCTCCCCGCAGGCCGGGCGGGTCCGCGGGTCCGGCGGATCAGTCCTCCGTACGGCCCTCGCGGGCCACCAGGGCGAAGGTGTGTCCGGCCGGATCGGAGTAGAGGCGGATGTCGCGCGGGCCGCCGTTGTCCTTGGTGTCCACCGGGCGCGCCCCGAGGCCGACCGCCTCGCGCTCCGCCTCGTCCATGTCGTGCTGCGAGACCAGGATGTGCAGGTGCGCCTGGAGCGAGTCGTCCGGACGGGGCCAGCTCGGGGGCGTCAGGCCGTGGTCGCGCCGGACGGCCAGGCGAACCCCGTCGTGTCCGACCACCTCGATGAGGTCCGGGTCGATGCCCCGGCGCACCCGGGCGTCCAGCAGCCCGGCGTAGAACTCCGCCAGTGCCTCCGGCTCGGCACAGTCCAGCACGAGCACGCTCGTCTTCTTGACGGGCATACGTCACCCCCAGGGTCGTCGACGTCCTTGTTTCCTCCGGGAGTTCGTGTACCCCGGCGAGCCCCCGGTACGGCGGGCGGAACCGGCCGGAGGGTTCAGTCCCCGGGGCCGGGGTCCGGCCGCACGGGATCGGTGATCCCGGCCCGGGCGGCCTCCAGTTGGGCCGCGAACGCGATGCCCAGGAACAGCACGACGGCGGCCAGGTTGGCCCACAGCAGCAGGGCGACGAACGCCGTCAGGGGGCCGTACACCGCTCCGAACGAGCCGCTGCGCTCCACGTAGAAGGCCAGCAGCCAGGTGGCCGTCACCCACAGCACCAGGTGGACGGCGGACCCGAAGGCGAGCCAGGTGTACCCCGGTTGGTCCCTGCGGGGCGCCCAGCGGAAGACGACCGCCGAGCCCACCCAGGCCAGCAGCACGCCGACGGGTATCTCCAGCGGCCCCCACCAGGCGAGCCAGGTCCGCGACCAGCCCAGGGACCGCACCACGGCGTCGCCCACCGCCTCGCCCGCGACGAGGACGAGGAAGCCGAGGACCATGGGCACCCCGGCGCCCAGGGCGAGCAGCGCGCTGCGCCCGTACTTGGCCAGGAACGGGCGGTCCCGCTCGATGCCGTAGATGCGGTTGCAGCCCCGCTCGACCTGCCCCATCGCCGAGGTCAGGTTCAGCAGGGCGAAGCCCAGGCCCAGCCACATGGCGACGGCGTTCCAGAGCCCGGAACCGGCGCTGCGCCGGGTCTCCCCCAGCGCCTCCTCGACCAGTTCCGCGCTGGCGCCCGGCACGATCCGCGCGAGGGTGAGTTCGATGATCCGCCCCACGCTCTCGGTGTGCACGGTCGAGGCCACGCCCACCAGGGCGATGGTGAACGGCACCATGCCGAGGACCAGTTGGAAGGCGAGGGAGCGGGCGTGGCTGAAACCGTCCGCGTAGCGGAAGCGGGAGAAGGCGTCCAGGACGAACCGGCGGCCCCCGTAGTGCCGCAGGGCGGCCAGCGCCTCGTCGCCGGAGAGCTCCTCCCCGATCATGTCCCGCGTCTGCGGAACGTGCACAGCGGTACCCATGAGACCGTCCGCCCCCTCGGCTCTTCCATCCGGCTGTCCGTCCGGTTGTCCGCCCGGCTGTCCGTCCGGTCGCCGGGCCCCCGGGTGCCGGGGCCGGCGTCGGCTGGGTGTCCCTCTTCCCCGCCCGCGCGCGTTCAGCCCTGCCGGGCGGGGCGGGGCGCGCCGCTGCCGGGAGGGCGCGGGAGTGCGGCCGTACGCTGGCCCGTGTGCGCACCGTGGAGCTGCTTCCGGACGGCGTGACCGACCGGGCGGTACGGGAGGCGTGGCGCCACCTGGCCGAGGCGGGCCTGCCCAGCCAGGCCGGGCACCCCCATCCGACGAACCGCCCCCACCTCACCCTGGCCGCCGGCGAGGCGCTTCCGGACGCGGTACGGGCGCGGCTGGCGGAGGCGCTGGGCCTGCTGCCGGTGCGGATCCGCCTGGAGGGGCTGGTGCGGTTCCCGGGCCGCAGGCACGTGCTGGCCTGGGCCGTCCGCCCGGATGCGGTCCTGCTGCGCCTGCACGAGGAGGTCTGGCGGGCGCTGGCCGGGGCGCCGGGGGTCGGACGGATGAATCCGCTGCACGCCCCCGGGCGCTGGGTGCCGCACATCACCCTCGGTCGCGGTCGGCGCGGGGCGTGGGACCGGCCGGACGCCGAACTCCTGCCCGCCCCGCTGCGCGGGCCGCTGTGGGGCCGCCTCGTCGGCGCCCGCAGCTACGACTCCGCCACCCGCACCACCGAACCCCTCCTGCCGGGCGGGCACCGGCGGCCTTGACGCGGCCCGGGCACGGCTGAGCCAGCCGCCCCGGCCCCCGTCCGGCGCCGGGCGGGGGCCGGGGCGGCGGTACGGCTCAGACGCGCCGCAGTCCCAGGCCCAGGGTCACGGCCAGGACGACCAGCAAGCCCCCCAGGGTGGCCGTCAGCCCGAACGCCTCGGCGAACCAGCCGACCGTCATCGGGCCGACGAGCAGTCCGCTGTAGGTGAGGGTGCCGACCTTCGCCAGTGCGTCGGCCGCGCCCGCGGAGCCGGATTCGGCGCCGTCGTGCCCGACCGCGCCGAGGATGACGGGCACCAGGACGGACAGTCCCAGGCCGAGCAGCGCGAACCCCGCGACGGCGGTCGCCGGCACGGGGCCGACCACCACGACCGCCAGTCCGGCGACCGCGACGGCGCCGCAGCAACGGACCAGGGCCGACGCGCCGTACCTCTCGTGCAGGCGGTCGCCGACCAGCCTGACACCGGCCTCGCACACGTTGTAGCCGATGTACCCCAGCGAGGCCGTTGCCAGGGAGGCGCCGAGTTCGTCGTGGAGGAAGACGCCGCTCCAGTTGCCCACGACGCCCGAGCACACCAGGACGACGGTGCCCGTCGCGCCGAGCACCAGGACCCGGGGCGTCCAGCCGCTGCGCCATCCGGCGCGCCGCCCGCCGCCCGCGGCGCGCCCTCCCGTCCGGTCGGCCGAGGCGGGCAGCAGGTGTCGGCCCGTCACCAGCGACAGCGCCACCAGCACGACGGTGAGGGCCAGGTAGTGCTGGGCGAGGGAGAGGCCGGCCTTGATGGCCGCCCCGCCGAGCAGGGAGCCGATCGCGGCCCCGATGCTCCACGCCGCGTGGCAGCCGTTCATCACCGGCCGTTTGAGCGCCCGTTCCACCGCGACGGCGTGCGCGTTCATCGACACGTCGATCAGGCCGTCCACCGCGCCGAGCACCAGCAGCACGACGGCGAACCGGGGAAGGTCCCCGGCCAGGGCGAACCCCAGCAGCGACACGGGCAGGGCGACCGCGGTGGCCCGGACGACCGGGGCGCTGCCGAAGCGCGCGACCAGGCGCCCGGTGAGCTGCATGGCCACCATGCCGGACAGGACGGGCAGCATGAGCAGGAGGCCGAGCTGTCCCTCGGAGAGCCCTAACTCGATCTTCAGCGACGGTATCCGTACGAAGTAGCTCGCGAAGACCATGCCGGTGACCAGGAACGGCGTCGTCGCCGCCCAGCGGGCGCGGCGCGGCCCGGCGGCCGGGTCGCGCGCCGTGCTGCTCCCGGAGGCCGTCATCGCGGGCCCGTCCTTCCGTCCACCGGACGGGACGCGGACCGTTCCCGGTCACCGCCGCGGGCGGCCTCCGTACGCACCGGGTTCCTCGACATCGGTGATCGCACCACGTGTCATGTCCTTCGGCCGAAGACGGATGGCTGTCTGCTGAACGGCTGTGGACGTCCTCATCTCCGCCGCCTCCCTCCCGGCCGAACGGTTTCCCCCGGAGTGGAGCAGATGGCCGCGTGGACGCACAACCGGATTTGCCGGGGCCGGCCGCCGGAACCGTCCGGGGCGTTGCCCGTCACCGCCGACCCGTCACCACCGCAGGACGAGGTCGCCGTCCGGGTCGCGCTCCACGCGCGAGCCGAGGCCGCGGCAGGCCCGGTCGAGCACCGCCCGCAGCCACCGGGAGTCCTCCTCCGGGGCGCGCCGCAGCCGCATCCGCCGGGCCTGGAAGGGCACCATCCGCACACCGGCCAGCCGGCCGCCGGGCTCCAGGCGGACGAGGTACAGCAGCCGGAGGTCGTCCCGGTACCGCTCGTAGCCGGGGATGCCCTCGTAGTCGTTCACGAGGTCGCCGCAGCCGTACAGGACGAGCCTCCCCCGGTACGCCTCCAGGGGCCGGGGGTGGTGCGAGGAGTGGCCGTGGACGACGTCCGCGCCGCCGTCGACGAGCGCGTGCGCGAAGCGGACCTCCTCGTCGGAGACCTCGTAACCCCAGTTGGGGCCCCAGTGGAGGGAGACGACCGCCACGTCGCCCGGCCGTTTGACCTGGCGCACCCGCTCCGCCACCGCGTCCGCGGCGGCCTCCGGCGGTCCGGTCACGACCTCCACCCCGGCCCGGCCGGCGGTCGCGGCCCAGCCGGGCGGTATGCCGCTGGAGGGCAGACCGAGGGCGAGGACCAGCACCCGGCGGCCGGTGCCGAGGGGTACGACCGCCGGGCGGCGCGCCCGGGTGGCGTTCCGTCCCGCCCCGGCCGTCGCCAGTCCCGCCTGCGCCAGGGCGTCGAGGGTCTCCTCCAGGCCGGCGCGGCCGAAGTCCAGGACGTGGTTGTTCGCCAGGACGCACACGTCGGGGCGGACGGCCGCCAGGCAGGGGAGGTTGGCGGGGTTCATGCGGTAGTGGATGCCCTTGCCCGGCGCGAACCCGTCGCTGCGGGTGACACCGGTCTCCAGGTTGAGCACCCGGGCGTCGGGCGCGGCCTCGTCGAGGACCCGCAGGGCCTCGCCCCAGGGCCAGGAGAAGCCGACCGGGCGGGGGATCGGGCCGTTCACCGCCTCCGCCAGTTCGACGTAGGCGCGGGCGTCCCGGACGTAGGGCTCCCGCAGCGCCGGATCGCCGGGGTGCGGAAGGATCTGGTCGACGCCGCGGCCGAGCATCACGTCGCCGCAGAGGAACAGGGTGACCGGGTCCCCGCGCATGCCTCCAGCCTAGGCCGCCTGCCCGGGAGGGCGGCCGGGACCGGCCGCCCTCCCGGGCGGGGCCGGGCCCTTCCTCCGGCCCGCGCTACGGCCGGCCGTCTCCGGCGCCCTTCCCCGGCTTCCCCGCTCCCGGCAGGGTGGCGGCGTGGTCGGGGACGTAGGTCTGCGTCTGTTTCGGCGGGCGCCGGTACCCGGTGGAGGGCGGGCGCGGCGGCAGGTGCAGCTCGGGCTCCGCGACCTCGTGGTACGGCACGGTGGACAGCAGGTGGGCGATCATGTTGACGCGCGCCCGCCGCTTGTCGTCCGCCTCGACGACGAACCAGGGGGACTCGGGGATGTCGGTGCGGGCGAACATCTCGTCCTTCGCCCGCGAGTACGCCTCCCAGCGGGCGCGGGACTCCAGGTCCATCGGGGAGAGCTTCCAGCGCTTCATCGGGTCCTCCATCCTGGCCCGGAACCGGCGCTCCTGCTCCTCGTCGCCGACGGAGAACCAGTACTTGCGCAGCAGGATGCCGTCCTCGACGAGCAGCCGCTCGAAGACGGGACACTGGCGGAGGAAGCGCGCGTGCTCCTCCTCGGTGCAGAAGCCCATGACGCGCTCGACGCCGGCGCGGTTGTACCAGCTCCGGTCGAACAGCACCACCTCGCCCGCGGCGGGCAGGTGCTCGACGTAGCGCTGGAAGTACCACTGGGTGCGCTCGCGTTCGGTGGGGGCGGGCAAGGCGGCGATGCGCGCCACACGCGGGTTGAGGTACTCGGTGACGCGCTTGATGGCGCCGCCCTTGCCCGCGGCGTCGCGCCCCTCGAAGAGGACGACGAGCCGCACGCCGCGCGAGCGCACCCACTCCTGCATGATCACCAACTGCTCCTGGAGGCGGAGCAGTTCCCGCTCGTACGCCTTCCGGGGCAGGCGGGCCGGGCGGTCGCCGTGCGTGTGCGCCGGCCGCTCCCCGCGGTTCTCCTCCGACATCTGCGTCCTCCCGGAACGAGGCGGGCGTCCGGCCGCCGTGCGCGGGGCCGGGCCAGGATGCGCACCCGGTCCGGGCCGCTTCGTCCTGTCCCTCCCCCGCTTCGGGGGCCGTACCGCGGGTCCGGTGTCCCGGGCTCCGCGCGAAAGGCTGTTTCCCCGCGCCGTGCCGGGAAACCCCGGACTGTCCAGTCACACGATCCCGGAGATGGTGAACATGGCAACCGGAGAGACAGGATTCAGCGACGTCATGTACGACCTGATCTCGGTGCAGTACCACGCACTGAAGGGCGGACACGACTACGGGCAGTACGTCCGTGACGCCGAGAACGCCGGCAAGCAGGAGATAGCCGACTTCTTCCGCAAGGTCATGGAGGAGGACTCCCAGCGCGCCGCGCAGTGCCACAAGTACCTGGCGCAGTTGTCCGGTACGAAGGACGCGGGCCCGGCGGCCGCGTAGGACGCGGACCCCTCGGCGGGCCCGCACGTCCCGGGTGCCCGCGGCCTCCCCGGCGGGGCCACGGGCACCCCCGCCGCACGGCGCCCCGGGCGGCGGTCACCATGGGAACATGTCCCGACACCGACCGCGTCCGCGTCCCGCGTCCCCCGCCGGCCCCTGCCCGTGCGGGCTGCCCGCCGCCTACACCGACTGCTGCGCCCGGTACCACCAGGGGCGTTCCTCCGCGCCCACCGCCGAGGCGCTGATGCGTTCGCGCTACAGCGCCTTCGCCGTGCTCGACCGCGGCTACCTGCTGCGCACCTGGCACCCGGACACCAGACCGGAGCACCTGGAGCTGGATCCGGCGGTCCGCTGGCAGCGCCTGGAGATCCTCGCCACCACCGGTGGCAGTCCGTTCCACACCGAGGGGACCGTCTCCTTCCGCGCCCACTACACCGAGCGGGGACGCGAGGGGGTCCTGGAGGAGCACAGCCGCTTCGTGCGCCACGCCGGCGCCTGGGTGTACCTGGACGCGTCCGGCGCGGCCTGACGCGTGGCCTGACGGCGCCACGGGGGGCTGCCGCGGTCGCGGCGGCCCCTTCCCGCGTCCGGCCGCCCGGCCCCCGGCGCCCGCCTTCCGAAAGGGCTCCGGCCCGCTGGGTGCACGACCGGTTCCGGCGCGGCCACGAGCGAGTATGGTCCTCATGTGAACCATCCGTGAGCGGCCGTGCACTCTGCGAGTGCACGGCCGCGGCGGGTGGGATTCCGGCCACGGGCGTCCGCGCGCGGTGCGTGGTGCGCGGCCGGGGGTCCTTCCATGCCCCTCCGCACGAGGGCGGAGGAGAACCAGGAGGTGGAGATGGCGGCCCGCCCCGATCCGACCTCACCGTTACGCCGTCCGGCCGCCGGTCCGGTACCGGCCCCGGGGCCCGGCGGCCCCTCGTGGCCCGGTCCCCCGCGCCCGTTCCGCCGGGGCGGCGCCTCCGTCCCGGCGTCCGGCGGGGCCGGGGACGCCGCCCGGGCGGCGGGGACCGGCGGTGCTCCCCATGACGTTCCCCACGACGGGCCGGACCCGTACCCGGCCTCGCACACGGGCTTCCTGACGGGGCGGCGCGGGCCGCGGACCACCGCCCTGCTGCTGACGACGGGGGCGATCGGCTCCGCCCTGGCCGCCCTGCTGGTGGCCTCCGGCGTCCTGACGCCCACCGCCCCCCGCGATCCCTCCGGCCTGCCCGCACCGCCCGCGCCGCCCGCGCCCAGGACCTCCCCGCCGACCGCACCACCGGCCGCCGCCCCTTCGGCCCCCACCCCCTCGCCGTCCGCCTCGTCGCCGTCCGCCTCGCCGACGCCCACAGCGCCGACGTCCGCTCCCCCGGCGGCGGCTCCCCCGGCGTCCGCGCCCTCGCCGGGGCCGTCGGGGTCCGGGGACGGGGGCGTCCTGCGGCTCGGGGACAGCGGCCCGGCGGTGTCGGAGCTGCAGAGGCGGCTGTCGCGGGTCCCGGAGGTCTATCCGGAGGGGACCGTCGACGGCCGCTACGACGCGGCGCTCGCCCGGGCCGTCGCCCGCTTCCAGCGGTGGTACGGCATCCGCGGCGACGAGGAGGGCGTGTACGGCGACGACACCCGGCGCGACCTGGAGTCGCGCACCTGAGGGGCGACCGCGCCCCACCGGACGGGAGCCCTGGGCGGGAGCCGGCCGGGGCAGGGCGTTGCACTCCTCACCGGTCTCCCTTGACGGTCCGTGGCCGGACTGCTGGGATCAGCCGCGGAACTCGAAATTCCGGAAAACACCAGGAGGTTCCGTGAGTTTCCGCAGGATCCGCACCGCCGTGGCCGTGGGCGCGACCACCGCGCTGGCCGCCGGGCTCCTCACCGCGGGCACCGGCAACGCGACGTCCCCGTCCCTCTCACCGGGGCAGCACGGCCCGGAGTTATCGGGCGCCCCGAGCGTTCCCACGGGCATCTCGGTGGTCTCCGAGGGCTGGACCATACCGTGGGGGATGTCCTGGCTGCCGGACGGCTCGGCGCTGATCACCGAGCGCGACACCCACCGGGTCTTCCACCTGACGGCCGACGGCCGGCGCACCCCGGTCGGCACCGTGCCGAACGTGCGGGGCACCGGCCGCGAGGGCGGCCTGCTGGGCATCGCCGTCTCGCCCGACTTCGCCGCCGACCGGGCCGTCTACTTCTTCCACACCTCCGCCACCGACAACCGCATCGCGCGGATGACCTTCGACGGCACCTCGCTCGACGGCTACGAAACCGTCTTCACCGGCATCGGACGGGCCATGAACCACAACGGCGGACGGCTGAAGTTCGGCCCCGACGGTTACCTGTACGCCACCACCGGGGACACCCAGCGGCCCGAACTGGCCCAGGATCCGGAGGCGTTGGAGGGCAAGATCCTGCGGATGACCACCGACGGGCGCCCCGCCCCCGGCAACCCGTACGGCACGGTCGTCTACAGCATCGGCCACCGCAATCCGCAGGGGATCACCTGGGACCCGGAGGGGCGGCTGTGGTCGGCGGAGTTCGGTGAGAACCGCTTCGACGAGCTCAACCTCGTCGAGCCCGGCAACAACTACGGCTGGCCGGTGTGCGAAGGCGCCTGTGACGTCCCCGGCATGACGGACCCGAAGGAACAGTGGAGCACCGGGGACGCCTCGCCCAGCGGCGTGACCTTCGCCGACGGTGCCGTCTACATGGCCGCCCAGCGCGGCCAGCGGCTGTGGCGCATCCCGGTGAACGGGGAGGACACCGGCACGCCCGAGGCGTTCTACGTCCGGGACTTCGGGCGGCTGCGCACCGTCGAGACGGTGCCCGGCCGCAACGCGCTGTGGCTGTCCACCACCAACTGCGACGCGAGCGGCAGGCAGCCGGCGGGCTCGGACGTGGTCTTCGAGGTCACGCTGGAGTAGCCGGAGCGCTCCGCCGGGCGCCCGGCGGCCGGTGCGTCCCCGTGGCGTCCTCGTGCCGGGTGGCCGCGCGGGCGGCGGTCACCCGGCACGGACCGCGGCGGTCCGCCCTACGGGGCAGCCGTACGGGAGCCGCCGCGCCGGCCGGTCACTCCGAGACCCGGCCCGACAACAAGGCCGCCACCACTGCCGCGACGGCCAGGGCCAGCAGGGCGATCCGCAGGTCGGACACCCCGGCGAGCGCGCCGACGAGCGGGCCGGCCAGCAGGAAGCCCGGCCACTGGCCGATGACCGCGATCGACACCCCTTCTCCGGGCGAGAGCCCCGGCTGCCTGCCCGCCAGCGCGAAGACGGTCGGCAGCACACAGGCGATGCCCGCCCCGAGGACGGCGAACCCGGCCGGCGCCACCGCCGGGTGCGGCCATGCCAGCGCGATCCCCGCCCCGGACGCGGCCGTCAGCAGCGACAGCCGCAGGAACCGTCGGCGCCCCAGCCGCCCGGTCAGCCGGTCGCCCACCAGCCGGACGAGCGCGGTGGTGGCGGTCAGACCGGTGTAGGTGGCGGCGGCGAGGGCCGGCCCGGCGCCCAGGAAGTCGGCGGCGTAGAGGGCGCTCCACTGACCCGCGGCGCCCTCGACGAAGGACGCCAGGAACGCGATGGCGGCCAGCAGGGCGAGTTGGGGGGTGAGTCGGCGCCGCAGCCGGTCCGCCAGCCGCTCCTCCCGCCGCGGGCCGGTCGTCTCCTCGGGCAGCCACCGGCCCGAGACCAGCAGCGGGACGCCCAACAGTCCGCTGCCGAAGGCCAGTTGCGCGGCCGGCGCCACGTCCGCCGCCGCGGCGAGAGTGCCCAGGACTCCGCCGCCGAGCACGCCGAAGGCGAAGCAGGCGTGGAAGGTCGACAGCAGCGGCCGCCCGTAGCGGCGTTCGACCTCGACCGCCTGGGCGTTCATCGGCGTGGACAGCAGGCTCGCGGCGAAGCCCCAGGTGACCAGGCCTGCCACGAGCGCGGCCGGCGTCGACGCGGAGGCCGTCAGCGGGGCGTTCACCAGGATCAGGGCCGCACCCGCCAGGCTCAGCCGACGGACGCTCACCCGTCCGATCAGCACGGTGACGACGGCGAGGGCGACGAGGTCCCCGCCGACGGAGGTGGTGCTGACCAGCCCCCAGGCGGTGTCGCCCCAGTCCGACCTCGCGGCGCACGTCGGGGATGCGCGCCGACCAGCCGCCCATCGCCGAGCCCATGACCACGAAGACCAGGCAGACCGACAGCCGCGCCCGCACGTCGCTCCGGGACGGTGGTGGCGGAGCGGCTTCCCGCGCCGGCTCGGCGGTCGGTTCGGTGCCGGACCCGCTCATTCCGCCCTCCTGGCTCGGCCATGCCCGGTCACCACCGCCGGACGGCGGTCGCGGACGCGTCGGACGCCGGTACGGGTCCGGCTTCCCCCGGTGCGGGCCCCGCACACCGGACGGGCGCGGGCGCCGGTGACGGCCCCGGCGGGCCGGGCCGGAGCGCGACGCCGCCGGCCGCGGCGATTGTCGGTGGCGGGTGGCAGCATCAGGCCATGACCTCGTCGATCACCCGGTCCTGGAGAAGGATCGAGACCTGGCTGTCCGTCCACGCGCCCGAGGCCGCCGCCGAGCTGACCGGTCCGGCCGATCCCGCCTCGATCGCCGCGGCGGAGCGGGCCATCGGCCTGCCCTTCCCGGAGCCGCTGGTGGAATGCCTGCTGCGGCACGACGGATCGGGCCTGTGTCCGGTCCTGCCGCCGTACTTCCACCTGCTCGGGGCCGATGCCGTCGCGGCAGCGTGGAAGGTGCGCACCCGGATCCAGGACCGCTCCGGCGATCCACACGAAGACGACGACGATCTCGAACCGTGGTGGCACCGGCGGTGGATACCGTTCGCGGCGGACGGCTGCGGGGCCTACCTGGTCGTCGACCGGCGTCCGGGGGCCGGGTACGGCAGGATCGGCGAGGCCCACGACGAGGTCGGCGGGGAGTTCGAGCGGCACGCGATGTGGGCGTCGCTGCCCGCCTTCTTCGAACACGTCGCCACGGCGCTGGAGACCGGCGACACCCTGGGCCACTACCGGCGGACCGTCACCGACGACGGGCGACTGGCCTGGGAGATCCTGTAGGAGGCCGGGCGCGGCCGGTGCGGCCGGGGAGGGGCCGTCCGCCCGGCACGGCGGCCCGCCCGTCCAGCCGCTATGGTGCGGTGTCACCGATCGGCGTCACCGGTCGGAAGAGGCGTGTGAGGGGGCGGCATGGCGGCCGAGCCGGTCAAGGGCGGCGGGGAGCCGGTGTTGTGCGTGGAGTCCGTGCTGGCGTCCGTCGTGGTGCACTCCGTCGGGGCCGTGTGCGCGCGGCGGGCCCGCTGCGTCCTCCCGGCGCGCCTGCTGCCGTCCCCGGAGTCCGTCGCGCGCGTCCGGATCGAGGGCCTGCCGGTCACCCTGTACGAGCACTCGCTGCGCGGCCGGGTCCTCTCCGGTCCGCCCGGCCTGCGGGTGACCGATGTGCGGGTGGAGTGGACGGCCGCCCCTCGGCAGTCCGGTGAACTGCCCGGACTGCGACTGGAGTTGGAGGAGGCCGAGGACCGCCGGGACGGGCTGCGGGAGCGGCGCGACCGGCTCACGGCGGAGATCGAGGAGGTGGCCGGGCTGCGGGCCGTGCCGCCCCAGCCCCGGCGCGGGGAGCCGCCCCGCTGGGCCCCGGTGGAGTCCATCCTGGCGCTGGCCGGTTTCCTGGACGGCCGACTGGCCCTGCTCCACGAGCGGTTGCGGACCGTGGAGGACGACCTGCGCCGGGCGGAACACGACGTCGAGGTGCTCTCCGACCGGCTGCGGACGGCGTCGAGCGCCCTGCCCACCGCGCGGACGCGGGAGTCCGCCACCGCCGTCCTGTCGCTGGACCGGGCCGGGGACGGGGAAGGCCGCGGCGGCGCCGGGGACGGAGCCGGTTCCGGGGCGGCCCCGGAAACCGGGTTCGATGCGGAGTCCGAGGTGGAGTTCGAGGTCGAGTACCACGTGCCCGGGGCGACCTGGTCGCCGGTGTACCAACTGCGACTGGCGGACGCGGGCGCCGGTTCCGGCGGGACGCTCGTCCTGCGGGCCTGCGTGGCACAGCGCACCGGCGAGGACTGGACGGGCGTACGGCTGGGCCTGTCCACCGCCGACCTGCTGCGTCGCACGGACGTCCCGCGGCTGCGGTCGCTGCGGCTGGGGCGGCGCCAGGCGGAGCCCTCCGCGCCGGGGTGGCGCGAACTCCCGCCGGGGCTGGAGGAGTTGTTCGCCGGTTACGACGCCGCGGTCGCCTCCCGCCCGTCCCGCACCGGCCGCCCGGACCGGCCCGGCTCCTCCCCCGCCGGGGCCGCGGGGCGTACCGCCGCGCTCCCCGTCGCTCCGCCGCCCGCCGGCGCGCC
>NZ_DASQNP010000206.1:0-67006 GCF_035644915.1 Streptomyces sp. | reverse complement strand
GCCGGCGCCTGAGCACACGGCCCGGCGCGCGCCGGGCGGAACACGGCGGGGGCGCTGTCCCGCACACCCGGGTGTGCGGGACAGCGCCCCCGCCGTGTTCCGCCCGGCGCGCGCCGGGCCGTGTGCTCAGGCGCCGGCCGGCGGCTCGGGAGCGGGCACGTGGTTGGGCTCCGCCCCGCCGAAGCGGCGGTCGCGGCGGGCGTACTCCAGGCACGCGTCCCACAGGTTGCGGCGGTCGAAGTCCGGCCACAGCACGTCCTGGAAGACCATCTCGGCGTAGGCGCTCTGCCAGATCAGGTAGTTGGACGTGCGCTGCTCCCCCGACGGCCGGACGAAGAGGTCCACGTCCGGCATGTCCGGGTAGTACAGGTACTTGGCGAAGGTCTTCTCGGTCACCTTCGACGGGTCCAGCCGCCCGGCCCGCACGTCCGCCGCGATGGCCGCCGCCGCGTCGGCGATCTCGGCCCGGCCGCCGTAGTTGACGCAGAAGTACAGCGTCATGGCGTCGTTGTCCACGGTCTGCTCCTGCGCGATCTGGAGCTCCTGGACGACCGACTTCCACAGCTTGGGCATCCGGCCCACCCAGCGGATGCGGATGCCCATGGCGTCCATCTCGTCGCGGCGGCGGCGGATGACGTCCCGGTTGAAGTTCATCAGGAAGCGGACCTCTTCGGGCGAGCGCCGCCAGTTCTCGGTGGAGAAGGCGTACAGCGAGAGGTTCTTGATGCCCATCTCCAGGCAGCCCCTGAGCACCTCCAGGACGACGCCCTCGCCCCTCTTGTGGCCCTCGGTGCGCGGCAGTCCGCGCTGCTTGGCCCAGCGGCCGTTGCCGTCCATCACGATGGCCACGTGGTTCGGCACCAGCTCGCGGGGGATCTTCGGCGGGCGCGCGCCGGAGGGGTGCGGGTCGGGGGCGAGGTACTGGCGACGCTGCCGGGACAGCATTCCGCGCCGTGCCATGCGGTTCTCATCTCCACTCGGGCGGGCCGCGGCGGCCACGCCTGGTCAGGGCTGACAGGGGCAGGGACAACGGGGAGCGTAACCGGTCAGCCCTTCTCGACGTACCGCAGGGAGCGCAGCCCGCGCTCCAGGTGCCAGTGCAGGTAGGCCGACACCAGGCCGCTGCCCTCGCGGACGTGCCGGGCCTCGGCGGCGTCGGCGGTCGCCCAGTCGCCCGTCAGCAGCGCGCCGAGCAGCCGCAGCGCCTCGGGGGACGGCACGACGCTGCCCGGCACCCGGCAGTCGGCGCACACCACGCCGCCGGCGGCGACGGAGAAGAACCGGTTGGGGCCGGGCATCCCGCACTGGGCGCAGTCGTCGAAGCTCGGCGCGTAGCCGCCGACGGCCAGGGAGCGCAGCAGGAAGGCGTCCAGCACCAGCCCCGGGCGGTGCTCGCCGGCGGCGAGGGTCCGCAGCGCCCCGATCAGCAGCAGGTACTGCTGGACGTTCGGCTCGCCCTCGTGGTCGGTGAAGCGCTCGGCCGTCTCCAGCATGGCCGTCCCGGCGGTGTAGCGGGCGTAGTCCGTGACGATGTCCCGGCCGTACGGCGTGATGGTCTCGGTCTGGGTGCACAGCGGCAGTCCGCGGCCGACCAGGTCGCTGCCGCGGGCGAAGAACTGGATGTCGACGTGGGAGAAGGGCTCCAGCCGCGCGCCGAACTTCGACTTCGTGCGCCGCACCCCCCGCGCCACGGCCCGCACCCTGCCGTGCCCGCGGGTGAGCAGCGTGATGATGCGGTCCGCCTCGCCCAGTTTCTGGGTGCGCAGGACCACGCCGTCGTCGCGGAACAGGGTCATTCCCCCATTGTCCCCCACCCGTTCCCGGCGCGGGCCGCCGGGCGACGGGCCGGGGCAGGAGGTCGGAGCGGGGGTCGGGACGGGGGTGCCGGAGGGCGGGAGGGCGGTCGGGAGGAGGGTCGGGAGGGCGGTCAGGAGGGGGTGGTGCGGGCGGCGGCCAGCAGCCGGTCGGTGTCCTCCCGGCACAGGTGGAGGGTCCGTCCGACGGAGGCCAGCGTCCCGCGCTCGGCGGGGGTGTAAGGGCCGTCGGCGAGGGCGATGCGGGCGCCCAGGAGGAGCAGGCCCTCCCGGCCGGGCGGGGCGAGGTGCGGGGCGAGCGGGGCCAGGGCCTCGTGCAGCTCGATGTCCAGGGCGACGCCGTCGGCGCCGACCGCCGCGAGCAGGGCGACGAGCTGCTCCTCGGAGCAGCCGGTGAAACCGGCGGCCCGGACGCCCTCCACGGCCGCCTCGCGGGCCGCGCGGGACTCGGAGCCGCCCGCCGCGAGGACCGCCAGGGCTACGGCGTGCACGGCGTCGCGGAGCATGGCGCCCAGCCGGGTGGTGGTCGGGTGGTCCAGGGCGTCGGTGCCGAAGCGCCCCCGGCAGGAGGCGCACTCCAGCACCGGCCCGGCGTCGCCGCGCGGCAGGACGGGCACGCCGAGCACGACCAGGCGGCGGCGCCCGGTCCGGCGGCGGTAGTTGCGGTCCCCGCCGCACGACGGACAGAAGAACTCGCCGTCGTCGATCGTGTGCCACGCCGTACGGATGCCCACCACACGCAGTTTCCGGCCGTCCCGGCTCCGGGAGTGCACCATTCCGTACCTCCGTCACGCTCCAGCGCCATTGCCGCGTGGCGTGATGTTAACCACATCCATGAGGCGCCGTCAGTACCCCGACGGGCACGGATCCCGGGACCGGCCGGCCCCCGCACACCGGGCGGAGGAGGGTTTCCGCAGGCGGGAGGGCGTTTCCCGGAAGGGCCCGCCCGTCCGTACCCGTCCCGCGCCGCCGCCCGGCCGCGGGCGGCGGGAGCGCTCCGACGGTGAGCGGATCCACCTCCGGAGGCCGCCCGTTCTCACATATCGATGTTCGTTCTCACTTCAACGTGTTAGAAACGGGGCATGGGTGTTGCCAACCGCTTGGATCTGACCCTGCGACTGGTGCAGGGCTCCGGCCGGGCCTCCGTCTCGGAACTCTCCCGGCGTCTGGGGGTCTCGGAGATGACCGTGCGCCGGGACCTGGACGCGCTGGAGCGCCGGGGCCTGGTCCGCAGGGTGCACGGCGGCGCGGTCGCCACCCGCTCGCCCGAGGAGGACGCCGGCTTCTCCGCCCGCGAGTCGTGGCAGGCCGCGACCAAGGACCGCCTGGGCGCGGCCGTGGCCGCGCTGGTGGAACCGGGATCGCGCGTGCTCCTGGACGCGGGCACCACGACCGTCCACGTCGCGGAGCACCTGGCCGCCCGGGCCCCGCTGACGGTCGCGGTGCTCAGCCTGCAGGCGGCGGTCCGCCTGGCGGACCGCCCCGGGATCGAACTCCTGGTCGTGGGGGGCCGCTCCCGTCCCGGCGAGCGCTCCCTGGTCGGCCCGCTGGCTCTGCGCACGCTGGAGTCCCTGGCCTTCGACTGCTTCGTGATGTCCATCGGCGGTGTCCACGCCGAGCACGGCTGGTCGGAGTTCTCGCTGGACGACGCGGCCGTCAAACGGGCCGGGCTCGCCCAGGCCGCCCGCACCGTCGCGGTGGCGGACGCGACCAAGCTCGGCGTGCGCGCGTTCAGCCGGGTCGCCCCCCTCGGCGCGGTGCACGGCTTCGTCACCGACACCGCCGCCGAGGACGCCGGCACCCACCCCAACGGCCCGCGGACCCTCGAGGCCCTGCGGGACGCGGGGGTCGACACCCTCCTGGCCTGAGCCCGCACGACCACACCGAGGAGAGATCCCGTGCACACCGATCCGCACACCCGCCCGCAGCCCGATCCGCGGCCGCTGATGATCCTCGTCGCCGGCCCGTACCGGTCGGGCACCGGCGACGACCCCCGCAAACTCGAGGCGAACGTACGGGCGATGAACCGGGCCGCCCTCGCGCTCTTCCGCGCCGGACACCTGCCGGTCACCGGTGAGGCCCTCGCCCTCCCGCTGCTGGAGACGGCGGGCAGCACCCGGCCCGGCGACGCGCTCTTCCAGGAGATCTTCCATCCCGTCGCCGAACGGCTGCTGTCCCGCTGCGACGCGGTGCTGCGGATCGGCGGCCCCTCGGAAGGGGCGGACATGATGGTCGCCCGGGCCCGTGCGCAGGGCAAGGCCGTCTACACCGGCCTCGACGACGTCCCGGCCGCCCGGTGACCGCGGGCATCGACACCCCCGACCGCCGTGGACGCACGGGCCTGGACCGCCAGGGCCGCGACCTGACCGGCAACCCGCGGGTGCGGATCACCGACGTGGAGGTGCTCTCCTGCGACTGGTACGTGCTGCGCAGGACCACCTTCGACTACCAGCACGGCGACGGCCACTGGAGCCGCGAGCAGCGCGAGACCTACGACCGCGGCGACGGCGCCACGATCCTGCTCTACGACACCGGCCGGCGGACGGTGCTGCTGACGCGCCAGTTCCGCCTCCCCGCCTACGTCAACGGGCACCCCGACGGCATGCTCATCGAGACCGCGGCCGGGCTGCTGGACGGCGACAGCCCCGAGGAGGCCGTCCGCAGGGAGGCGGCCGAGGAGACCGGACGCACCGTCGGCGCCGCCGAGCACGTCTTCGACGTCTACATGAGCCCCGGCTCGGTCACCGAGCGCCTGCACTTCTTCGCCGCCCCCTACGACCCGGCGGCCCCCGCCGCCGGCGGAGGCGGGATCGCCGCCGAGGGCGAGGACATCACCACCGTGGAACTGCCCTTCGCCGAGGCGCTCGCGATGGTCCGCAGCGGGGAGATCGCCGACGCCAAGACCGTCATGCTGCTGCAGTGGGCGGCCTTGGACGGCCCGTTCCGGGACGCGGCGTCCCCGGCCCCGAATTCCGTCGCGGACCGGCCGTCCGGCCCCGCAGGATGAGGCCATGGACGTGCACATCACCGATCCGGCCCGCACGGGCGAGCAGCGGCTTCCCGACGGGAGGCTGCTGGGCTGGGCGGAGTGGGGGCCGCGGGACGGCACCCCCGTACTGCTCTCGCCGGGTGCGGCCACCAGCCGGCGGCTGGGCTTCGGCGCCGACGCGGTCGACGGCCTCGGGGTCCGGCTGATCGCCCTGGACCGGCCCGGCCTGGGCGCCTCCACCCCGGCCCCGGGGCGCACCTTCGCGGACTTCGCCGAGGACGTCCGCGCGTTCGCCGCCGGGCGGGGCCTGGGAGCGCCCGCCATGGTGGGGAACTCGCAGGGGGCGCCGTTCGCCCTCGCCTGCGCCGCGCGGGGCGTGGTGGGGGCGCTCGCGGTGGTCTCCGGGGCGGACGAGGTCGCCGATCCGCGGTTCGCCGGCGCGCTGCCCGCGGAACTGCGGCACCTGGTCGACACCGCCGTGGCCGACCCGGCCGCCGCCGAGCGGGTCTTCGCCCGCTTCACGCCCCGGGCCCTGTGGGAGATGGTCATGGCGGGCAGCCCGGAGTGCGACCTCGCGGTGTACCGGCAGCCCGCGTTCGCCGCCGCCTGGCGGCGGGCGCTGGAGGAGGGCTTCGCGCAGGGGCCGGAGGGCTACGCCCGCGACACCGCCCTGGCCATGGGCCGCTGGGACCGCCGGGGGCTGGACCTGTCGGAGATCGCGGTACCGGTGGACCTGTGGTACGGCGCGGAGGACACCGGCCACTCGCCCGACCGGGGAGAGGGCCTGGCCGCGCGCATCCCCGGCGCCGTCCGCCACGTCGTCCCCGGCGCCGGGGGCTCGGTGCTGTGGACGCACGCCGGGCCGATCCTGCGCACGCTGCTGGAGCGCGCCGGGAGCGCGCGGTAGGCCCCGGGAACGGGCCCGCCCCGCCGGACACCGGTCCGGCGGGGCGGGCGCGTTTCCTCGGCGGCCGTCCGGCGCGCGCGGCGCGTCAGCGGTAGGCGCGGTTGACCGCGGAGACGATGGCCTTCAGGGAGGCGCGGGTGGTGTTGGGGTCGATGCCGATGCCCCACAGCACCTTTCCGTCGATGGCGCACTCGATGTAGGAGGCGGCCTGCGCGGAGGCGCCCTCGCTCATGGTGTGCTCGGTGTAGTCCAGCAGCCGGGCGTCGACGCCGATGGCCTCCAGCGCGTTGAAGAAGGCCGAGATCGGGCCGTTGCCGCTGCCGGTCAGCACGGTCTCCTCGCCGTCGACGACCGCCTCGACGGTGAGGGTGTCCACACCGTCCTTGTCGGTCGTGGTCTGGCCGTTCCGCACCTGGATGCGGCCCCAGGGGTTCTCCGGGTTGGGCAGGTACTCGTCGCGGAAGGCGGACCAGATCTGCTCCGGGGTGACCTCGCCGCCCTCGGCGTCGGTCTTCGCCTGGATGATCCTGGAGAACTCGATCTGCATCCGGCGCGGCAGGTCCAGCTTGTGCTCGTTCTTCAGCACGTAGGCGACGCCGCCCTTGCCGGACTGGGAGTTGACGCGGATGACCGCCTCGTAGGAGCGGCCGACGTCCTTGGGGTCGATGGGCAGGTACGGCACCGCCCACTCGATCTCGTCCACCGTCCTGCCCTGTTCGGCGGCGGTGGCCTCCATCGCCTCGAAGCCCTTCTTGATGGCGTCCTGGTGGGAGCCGGAGAAGGCGGTGTAGACCAGGTCGCCCGCGTACGGGTGGCGCGGGTGGACCTCCATCTGGTTGCAGTACTCGGCGGTGCGGCGGATCTCGTCGATCCGGCTGAAGTCGATCTGCGGGTCGATGCCCTGGCTGAACAGGTTCATGCCCAGGGTGACCAGGTCGACGTTGCCGGTGCGCTCGCCCTGGCCGAACAGGCAGCCCTCGACCCGGTCCGCGCCGGCCATGATCGCCAGCTCGGCGGCGGCCACCGCGGTGCCGCGGTCGTTGTGGGGGTGGGTGGACAGGCAGATGTACTCGCGGCGGGACAGGTTCCGCGACATCCACTCGAAGCGGTCGGCGTGGGTGGAGGGCGTGGAGCGCTCGACGGTGGCGGGCAGGTTGAGGATGATCTCGCGGCCGTCCTCGGGCTGCCAGACGTCCATGACGGCCTCGCAGACCTCCAGGGCGAAGTCCAGCTCGGTGTCGGTGAAGATCTCCGGGCTGTACTGGTAGCCGAAGACCGTCTCGTCGCCCAGCAGCTTCTCCGCGTACTCCATCACCAGCCGGGTGCCGTCCACGGCGATCTGCTTCACGTCCTGCCGGCTGCCCCGGAAGACCACGCGGCGGAAGACGGGCGCGGTGGCGTTGTACAGGTGGACGGTGGCGCGGTGGGCGCCGACCAGGGACTGCACGGTCCGCTCGATCAGCTCCTCGCGGGCCTGGGTCAGGACGGAGATCGTCACGTCCTCGGGGATCGCGCCCTCTTCGATGATGGAGCGCACGAAGTCGAAGTCGGCCCGGCCGGAGGAGGGGAAGCCGACCTCGATCTCCTTGTAGCCCATGCGTACCAGCAGGTCGAACATCTCGCGCTTGCGGGCGGGCGACATGGGGTCGATCAGGGCCTGGTTGCCGTCGCGCAGGTCGGTGGACAGCCAGCGCGGCGCGGAGGTGATGCGCTTGTCGGGCCAGGTGCGGTCGGGCAGGTCCACGGCCTCGTAGCCGCGGTACTTGTGGATCGGCATGCCCGACGGCTGCTGGGTGACGGTCGCCGCGGTGATGGGTGTGGGACGGCCGATGCGGGAGGAGGAACTGCTGCTCATGGTGGGCTGAACTCCTGTTCGCGGAGTGGTGGGCTTCCCGGAGGGGCCGACGACGGCAACACCGAACTCCGCGGGGAGGGGGTCGGCCGTGTGACTACAGGCCCTCGCCGCGGCGGCTAAGGAGAAGCAGCCCGAAACGCATGATGCGAGCCAGCCTAACCGAGACCGGGGGGAGACGGCCGCGCGTATCACTATGCGAGAACCCGCATGAGTGAACGCCGGGGTGCGGGGGCCGGTGCGCCCGCCCGCGGGGACCGGGGGCGCCCGGCCCCCTGGCGGGGCGGGCCCGGAGGCCTAGAAGCCGAGCTTGCGGAGCTGCTTGGGGTCGCGCTGCCAGTCCTTGGCGACCTTCACATGGAGGTCGAGGTAGACGGGCGTGCCGAGCAGGGCCTCGATCTGCTTGCGGGACTTGGTGCCGACCTCCTTCAGCCGGCTGCCCTTGGGGCCGATGACGATGCCCTTCTGGCTGGGCCGCTCGATGAAGAGGTTGGCGTGGATGTCCAGCAGCGGCCGGTCGGCCGGGCGGCCCTCGCGCGGCACCATCTCCTCGACCACGACGGCGATGGAGTGCGGCAGTTCGTCGCGCACGCCCTCCAGCGCGGCCTCGCGGATCAGCTCGGCGACCATGACCTGCTCGGGCTCGTCGGTGAGGTCGCCGTCCGGGTACAGCGCCGGGCCCTCCGGGAGGAGGGGGACGAGCAGGTCGGCCAGCAGGTCCACCTGCCGGCCCGCGGCGGCCGAGACGGGGACGATCTCGGCCCACTCGATGCCCAGTTCCTTGCCGAGCCGGTCCACCGCGATGAGCTGTTCGGCCAGGGCCTTGGAGTCCACCAGGTCGGTCTTGGTGACCACCGCGACCTTCGGGGTGCGCTTGAGGGCGGCCAGTTCCTTGGCGATGAACCGGTCGCCGGGGCCGATCTTCTGGTCGGCGGGCAGGCAGAAGCCGATCACGTCGACCTCGGCCCAGGTGGTGCGCACCACGTCGTTGAGCCGCTCGCCGAGCAGGGTGCGCGGCTTGTGCAGGCCGGGGGTGTCCACGAGCACCAGTTGCGCGTCGGGGCGGTGCACGATGCCGCGCACGGTGTGGCGGGTGGTCTGCGGACGGTTGGAGGTGATCGCGACCTTCGTCCCCACCAGGGCGTTGGTGAGGGTCGACTTGCCCGCGTTGGGGCGGCCGACGAAACAGGCGAAGCCCGCGCGGTGCGGCGCGGGCTCCGTCCGCGGCTGGGGTCGGGAGGAGGGGGAACGGTCGCTCATGGGGGCCATTCTCCCCGATCCCCCGGACGCCGCCGACCACCGGAGCGGACGGCGGCACTCACCGGCGCCTCATGCCTCCCGGGCGAGGAGCGAGCCCGTGCCCTCGGGCACGAACGCCCGCAGGGCCTCGTCGACACGGTCCAGGGTGTCGGGGTGCAGCTCGACGCGGGCGGCTTGGAGGTTCTCGGCGATGTGCGCCGGGGTGCGGCTGCCGGGGATGGGGACGACGTGCTCGTCCTGGTGCAGCAGCCAGGCCAGGGCCAGTTGGCCGGGGGTGAGGCCGAGGTCGGCGGCGATGCCGCGCAGGGGGGCGTAACGGTCGTTGTTGGCCTGGAGGTTGGCCGCGTCGAAGCGCGGGACGTTGCGGCGGAAGTCGTCCTCGTCGAGCCGCTGGACGGTGCCGGTGAGGAAGCCGCCGCCCAGGGGACTCCAGGCGACGATGCCGACGCCCAGTTCGCGGGCGGCGGCGTGCAGTTCGGGATCGATCGGCTGCCACATCGACCACTGGGTCTGCACCGCGGCCACCGGGTGCACCGCGTGGGCGCGGCGCAGTTGGTCGGCGGTGACGTTGGACAGGCCCAGGTGCCCGACCAGTCCGGCCCCGACGAGTTCGGCGACGGCGCCGACGGTGTCCTCGATGGGCACCTGCGGGTCGGGGAAGTGCGGGTAGTACAGGTCGATGTGGTCGGTGCCGAGGTTGCGCAGGGACTGCTCGGCGTAGCCGCGCACGTGCTTCGGCTCGGCGTTCACGGCGAGCTCGCCGAAGGTGTAGGAGACGGGGAAGGTGTGCGCCTCGGCCCCTTCGGGGATCCGGAAGCCGAACTTGGTGGCGATGACCACCTGGTCGCGGCGGCCGCGCACGGCCCGCCCGATGAGGCGCTCGTTGTGGCCGTCCGAGCCGTAGCCGTCGGAGGTGTCGATCAGGGTGGCGCCCTCGTCGAGGGCGGTGCGCAGGGCGGTGACCGCGCGGTCGTCGTCGATCTCCCCGTACATGCCCGGGGAGAGGACCATGGCGCCGAAGCCGATGGCGGAGGAGGTCAGGGAGCCCAGGGTGCGGGCGGGAAGGACGGTTGCGGTCATGCGGGCAGCCTCCCACCGGGCGCCCGGCCGCGTCCAAGAGTTATTGCTATAACCGGTGGTTATGGACGTCCATCTGCGGGACCTGCGCTACTTCGTGGCGGTGGCGGAGGAGCTGCACTTCACGCGCGCGGCCGAGCGGCTGTACGTGTCCCAGCCCGCCCTGTCCAAGCAGGTCCGGGTGCTGGAGCGGCAACTGGGCTGCACGCTCTTCGAGCGGCGGGCCCGGACGGTGGCCCTCACCGCGCACGGCGAGGCGCTGCTGCCCAGGGCGCGGCAACTGGTCGCGGACTGGGACCGGGCGCTGCGGGCCGTCCGCGCCGCGGGACCGGTGGTGGCCCTCACCGTCGGGATGCAGACGGCCGTCGGCCGCGACCTGCAGCGCGTGGCGCTGCGCGGCTTCCGCGAGCGCGGCTGGCGGATCTCGCTGCGGCTGGTCAGCTGGGAGGACCCCACGGCCGGGCTGGCGGACGGCAGCTCGGACGCGGCGTTCCTGTGGCTGCCCGTGCGCAACGGCGGACTGCGGTGGCGGACGCTGGTGCGCGAGCCCCGCTGGGTGGTGCTGCCCGTCGGCCACCGGCTCGCGGCGGGGGCCGGGGAGGGCGGCGGGCCGGTGGACTTCGCCGAACTGCTCGGCGAGCCGTTCGTGGCCCTGCCCCGCTCGGCCGGCCCGCTGCGCGACTTCTGGCTGGCGGCGGACGAGCGGGGCGGGCGGGAGCCGGTGGTGGCCATGGAGGCCGCCGGCCCGGACGAGGTCTTCGAGGCGGTGGCGGCCGGTCTGGGCGTCGCGCTGGTCGCCGAGGGCAACGCGCGCCTGTACCCGCGGCCGGACGTGGTCTGCCGTCCCGTGCGCGGGCTGCGCCCGGCCCAGTTGGCGATCGTCTGGCGCGCGGACGACCCCCGCCCGGAGGTGGCGGAGTTCGTGCGGGCGTTCCCCGCGTCGCCCGCTCCGGGAGGGGGTTGAGGAGGAGTACCGGCGGGGACGGATGTCCGCCGGCCGCGGCTCAGCCCGCGGTGACCGTGGAGCGCACCGTCCCGTCGGGCCCGGCGAGCAGCACCGGGGTGGCCGGGCCGCCCAGGTCGTGGACGACGGCGAGGTCGGCGGAGGGCACGGCGGGCGCCTCGGAGACCACGGCCGCGGCCTCCAGGGAGGTGGCGCCGGAGGCCACCGCCATCGCGACCGCCGTCTGCAGGGCGCTCAGTTTGAGCGACTTCAGCGCCACGGTCCCGGCCACATAGGTGCGCCCGGTCTCGTCCCGTACGGCCGCCCCCTCGGGCACGGCGTTGCGGGCCCGCGCGCTGCGCGCGAGGGTGATGATCTTGCGGTCTTCGGGGTCCAGGTCGGCGGCTTCGCTCATACGGGTGAGCATATGCGGTCGCCGCGCGGGGGGTGGCCGGATCGCCGCGATCACGGCCGCCCGGCCGTCAGCCGCCGGCCCCCGCGGCGGGCTCGCCCTCCGGGGCCGGGGCGGGGGCGCGGACCGGTTCGACCAGGACCGTGACGATGCGGTTGCGGCGCCCCGCCGGGGACTCGGCGGTCAGCCGCAGGCCCTCCAGCGCGGGATCGGCGGGCCCCCCGGAGACGTCCACGACGGCCGTGGCGCCCGCGATGGGGACCCGGCCCAGCAGCTTGGCCAGCAGGCCGCCGACCGTCTCCACGTCCTCGTCCTCCAGGTCCAGGCCGTACAGCTCGCCCAGGTCGCCGAGGTCGAGCCGGGCCGTGACCCGGTAGCGGCCGTCGCCCAGTTCCTCCACCGGCGGCAGCTCCCGGTCGTACTCGTCGGTGATCTCGCCGACGATCTCCTCCAGGATGTCCTCGATGGTGACGATCCCGGCCGTGCCGCCGTACTCGTCGATGACGACCGCGACGTGGTTGCGGTCCCGCTGCATCTCGCGCAGCAGGTCGCCCGCGTTCTTGGTGTCGGGGACGAAGGCGGCGGGCCGCATGGCCGTGGTGACCAGCTCGTTCTCGGCCTCGCGGTTGATGTGGACCCGCCGGGCGAGGTCCTTGAGGTAGACGATGCCGACGACGTCGTCGTCGCTGTCCCCGGTCACCGGGATGCGGGAGAAGCCCGAGCGCAGCGCCAGGGTGAGCGCCTGCCGGATGGTCTTGAAGCGCTCGATGGAGACCAGCTCGGTGCGCGGCACCATCACCTCGCGCACCAGGGTGTCGCCCAGTTCGAAGACGGAGTGCACCATCCGGCGCTCCTCGTCCTCGATCAGCGCCTCGCGCCCGGCCAGGTCCACCATCGCCCGCAGTTCGGCCTCGGTGGCGAACGGGCCCTTGCGGAAGCCCTTGCCCGGGGTCAGCGCGTTGCCCAGGAGGATCAGCAGTTGCGGCAGCGGGCCCAGCACCCGGGCGAGCGGCAGCAGGACGTACGCGGCGGCCGTGGCGGTGTTCAGCGGGTGCTGGCGGCCGATGGTGCGCGGCGAGACGCCGACCGCGACGTAGGAGACGAGCACCATCACGCCGATGGCGGCGGCCAGCGCCTGCCAGGTCTCCTCGAAGGTGTGCAGGAAGCCGTAGGTGACCAGGACCCCGGCCGCCATCTCGCAGGCGACGCGCAGCAGCAGTGCCAGGTTGAGGTAGCGGGTGGGGTCGGCGGCGACGGCGGCCAGTCTGGCGCTGCCGCGCCGCCCGGACCGCACCGCCTCCTCGGCCCGGTAGCTGGTGGTGCTGGCCAGGCCCGCCTCGGCACAGGCCGCCAGCCAGGCGACGCCGACCAGCAGGACCGCCGCGACGACCAGTTGGGTGCTCACGTCGTGGTGGGGGCCGGTGAGGGCCCGGTCAGGCCGCGCTCGGCGCGCCAGCCGTCGACGATCGCCGCCTGGAGGCCGAACATCTCGGCCCGCTCGCTGGGCGTCTCGTGGTCGTAGCCGAGCAGGTGCAGCACCCCGTGGACGGTGAGGAGCTGCAGCTCCTCGTCCATCGAGTGCTTCGTCGGGGCCGCGGCGCCCTGCTGCTCGGCGACGTCCGGGCAGAGCACGATGTCGCCGAGCAGCCCCTGCGGCGGCTCGTCGTCGTCCTTGCCGGGCGGCCGCAGCTCGTCCATGGGGAAGGACATGACATCGGTCGGGCCGGGGAGGTCCATCCACTGCCGGTGGAGCTGTTCCATGGCGTCGGTGTCGACGGCGATCACCGACAGCTCCGAGAGGGGATGGATGCGCATCCGGGCGAGGGCGTAGCGGGCGATGTCGAGGATCGCGCGCTCGTCGATCTCCCGCCCGGACTCGTTGTTGACGTCGATCGACATGGAGGTGGGGGACGCTTTCCGTTTACTTCCGGTCGCTGCCGTTGGTCGTGCCGTTGCGGTCGTCGTAGCGGTCGTAGGCGTCGACGATACGGCCCACGAGCTTGTGGCGGACGACGTCGGTGCTGGTGAGGCGGGCGAAGTGGACGTCCTCGACGCCTTCGAGGATCTCCTGCACCTGGCGCAGACCGCTCTGCGTGCCGCCCGGCAGGTCCACCTGGGTGATGTCGCCGGTGATCACGATCTTGGAGTCGAACCCGAGCCGGGTGAGGAACATCTTCATCTGCTCGGGGTTCGTGTTCTGCGCCTCGTCCAGGATGATGAACGCGTCGTTGAGCGTCCGGCCGCGCATGTAGGCCAGCGGCGCGACCTCTATCGTCCCGGCGGCCATCAGGCGTGGGATCGAGTCCGGGTCGAGCATGTCGTGCAGCGCGTCGTACAGCGGCCGCAGGTACGGATCGATCTTCTCGTAGAGCGTCCCGGGCAGGAAGCCGAGCCGCTCCCCCGCCTCGACCGCGGGCCGGGTCAGGATGATGCGGTTGACCTGCTTGGACTGCAGGGCCTGCACCGCCTTGGCCATGGCCAGGTAGGTCTTGCCGGTGCCCGCCGGGCCGATGCCGAACACGATCGTGTGCTTGTCGATCGCGTCCACGTAGCGCTTCTGGTTGAGCGTCTTGGGGCGGATCGTGCGGCCGCGGTTGGACAGGATGTTCTGGGTGAGGACCTGGGCGGGCGTCTCGGCGTTCGCGCCGGTGCCCCCCTCGGCCTCGCGGAGCATGGCGATCGAGCGCTCCACCGCGTCCTCCGTCATCGGCTGGCCGGTGCGCAGCACCAGCATCATCTCGTCGAACAGGCGCTGGACGAGAGCGACCTCCGCGGGATCCCCGGTCGCGCTGATCTCGTTCCCGCGGACGTGGATGTCCGTCGCCGGGAAAGCCTTCTCGATCACGCGGAGGAGGGAGTCGCCGGAGCCGAGCACCGTCACCATCGGGTGCTTGGCCGGGACGGTGAAGCGGGCACTCGCGTGGTTGGACCGTGCCTGGTCTGTCTGTGTCTGAGTCATGGGCCGGCTCTGTGGCCTGCGCGTCCCTCTCTGTCACTGCCGTGCGCTTGGACATCCAGGGTACGACGTGACCGTGACAGGTCAGTAGGGATTTGTCGCCCCGGTCGCTCTCCCGGCCCTCCCGCCTCACCCCGGTGCGGGGCGGCCCCGTGCCGCGGACCGCGCCGGCGGCCGTCCCACCGGCCGCCCCACCAGTCGTTCCCGGCCCCTCACGAGCGCCGGAAACCGATGGTCGGCACCGCCCGGCGCAGCGGCCAGGGCCGGGAGATGCCGGGCAGCAGGGCGTCCAGGAAGGCGTAGCGGCGCAGGGCCGCCCGGTCCTGGTCGTCGAAGGAGCGGATGTGCTGCCACCAGGCGGCGATCTCGGCCCAGCCGGGCGCCGACAGCGACCCGCCGAACTCCTGCACCGACAGGGCGGCGGTCAGGCCCGCGAAGGCGAGCCGGTCGGCGAGCGGCCAGCCCGCCAGGGTCCCGGTGACGAAGCCCGCCATGAACACGTCCCCGGCGCCGGTGGGGTCCAGCGCCTCCACGGCGATGGCGGGCACCTCGGCGGTCTCGCCGCTGCCGCCGTCCACCGCGTAGGCGCCCTCCGGGCCGAGGGTGACCACCGCCAGCGGCACCAGCTCGGCGAGCTTGCGGGCGGCGGCGCGGGGGCAGTCGGTGCGGGTGTAGCGCATCGCCTCCTCCGCGTTGGGGAGGAACGCCTCGCAGTGCCGCAGATCGGCGAGGTCGGCCGGGTCCCAGCGGCCGCTCTCGTCCCAGCCGACGTCGGCGAAGATCCGGCTGCCGCGGCGGGCCGCCGCCGCGATCCACTCCTGGGGGGCGCCCGTCTGCAGGGAGGCGACGCAGGCGCGTGCCGGGGGCGGCACGTCGGGCGCGGGCTCCTCCGGCGGCGGGGCCTCGTGCCCGTGGGAGACCATCGTCCGCTCGCCCTCGTAGGCCATCGAGACGGTGACCGGCGAGTGCCAGCCGGGCACGGTGCGCGACAGCGACAGGTCGATGCCCTCGCCGTGCTCCAGCGCCTCCCAGCAGTACTCGCCGTACATGTCGTCCCCGAAGGCGGCGGCGAGGGACGTGCGCAGGCCGAGCCGGGCCAGGGCGGTGGCCATGTTGGCCACCCCGCCCGGACTCGATCCCATGCCCCGGGCCCAGGACTCGGTGCCGCGCACCGGCGCGGAGTCCAGGCCCGTGAAGATGATGTCCAGGAAGACGCTCCCGGTCAGGTACACGTCGCAGGGCGGGTCGTCGGGGGTGCGGAGCGCGGCGAGCGGGTCGAGCATGCGGCCAGTGTGCCCGAACGGGACGGGGCGCCGGGGGCGCTTCACCAGCGCGGCCCGGCGGGGACGGTCCAGGCGGGGTCGGCGCGGCGCATGGCGGCGGCGTCGTCCCGCTCGCGCAGGGAGCCGTCGTCGTCCAGCCAGCGGCGGTGGAGGGCGGCGAGCCGGCCGCGGTCGAGGGTGACGCCCAGGCCGGGGGCGTCGGGGACGGTGACGCACCCGCCGGAGAGGGGGACGCGCTCGGTGAGCACGTCCTCGGTCTGCCAGGGGTAGTGGGTGTCGCAGGCGTAGGTGAGGTTCGGGGTGGCGGCCGCGACATGGGTCATGGCCGCCAGGCTGATGCCCAGGTGGGTGTTGGAGTGCATGGACACCCCGACGCCGAAGGCGCGGCAGAGCGCGGCGAGCTGCTGGGTGGCGCGCAGCCCGCCCCAGTAGTGGTGGTCGCCGAGCAGCACCTGGACCGCGCCGGCGCCGAACGCCCCGGGGATCTCGGCGAGGGTGGTCACGCACATGTTGGTGGCCAGCGGCAGTCCGGCCCCGGCGGCGACCTCGGCCATCGCGGGCGTGCCGGTGGTCGGGTCCTCCAGGTACTCCAGGAGGCCGCGGAGCTCGGCCGCGACCCGCAGGGAGGTCTCCACCGACCAGGCGCCGTTGGGGTCCAGGCGCAGCGGCCGGCCGGGGAACGCCTCGGCGAGCGCCCGGATCGCGGCGATCTCCTCGTCGGGCGGGAAGACGCCGCCCTTGAGCTTGAAGGAGCCGAAGCCGTACGCGCGGACGAGGCGGCGGGCCTGGGCGACGATCCCGTCCGGGGTCAGGGCGGCGCCCCAGTCGTCCCGCTCGCCTCCCGCGCCGTCCGGGTGCTCGGCCCACCGGTAGAACAGGTAGGCGCTGTACTCCACCCGGTCGCGCACCTTCCCGCCGAGCAGGGCGTGCACCGGCAGTCCGAGCGCCTTGCCCAGGGCGTCCAGGCAGGCCACCTCGAAGCCGGAGACGACGGACAGCCGCAGCTTGTCGGCGGTCCGCACGCCCCGCAGTCCGCCCGCGTCCAGCGAGTCGTCCGTCCGGGAGCCGTCCACGGGGATCTGCTCGGCGAGGGCGGGCAGCCCGTTCAGATCGCTGACCCGGTGCCCCGGCAGGAGTTCGGCGAGGGACCGCGCCGGCTCCAGGTAGGAGGTGTCGCCGTAGGTCTCCCCGACCCCGGTGACGCCGTCCGCCGTGACCACCTCGACGATCAGCCGGGGGGTGTACGGCTGGTGGACGCCCTGGGTGTTGAGCAGCGGCGGATCGGCCACGAGGACCGGGGTCAGGCGCACCTCGGTGATGGTCAGGTCCTTCATCGGGCGGCTCCTGTCGGGTCGGGACCGGTGGCCGGCAGCGCCCGGGGACCGGCGGACCCCCGCCACCGCCTCGTTCTCCTACGTGAACGCCATCCACATCAGGAAACGGAGCGTAGGGAAGCGACCCGGAGGCGTCAAGGAGCGGCGAAAGGTTCCGGACGCCCGGAGGAAGGGCGGTGGGCGGGGACGGGAGGGGCCCGGCGGGCGGTCAGCGCCGCCGGGGCACCGGCACCCGCATCAGGTCCTCGGCCACCGTCAGCTCCCCGGCGTACCCCGCCGCCCGCGCCTGGCGGGCGAACTCCCCCGGATCGTCGTAGCGCTGCGAGAAGTGCGTGAGCACCAGGTGCCGTACGCCCGCCCGCGCCGCGACGGAGGCGGCCTGACCGGCGGTGAGGTGGCCGTACTCCTCGGCCAGCCCCGCGTCCTGGTCCAGGAAGGTGGACTCGATGACCAGCAGGTCGCACCCCTCGGCCAGCTCGTACACCCCCTCGCACAGCCGGGTGTCCATCACGAAGGCGAAGCGCTGCCCGGGCCTGGGCTCGCTCACCTGGTCCAGGGTGACGCCGCGCAGCTCCCCCTCCCGTTGCAGGCGGCCGATGTCCGCGCCGGTGATGCCGTGGGCGGCGAGCCTCTCGGGCAGCATCCGGCGCCCGTCGGGCTCGACCAGGCGGTAGCCGTAGGACTCCACCGGATGCGACAGCCGGCGGGCCTGGAGGGTGAACGCGGCGGTGGCGGCCAGCGTGCCGTCCCCGGTGATCGGCTCCTCGCGCAGCTCGGCCGTCTCGCGGTAGGCGGTGGCGTACCGCAGCCGGTCGAAGAAGCGCTGCCCGCTCGCCGGGTAGTGCGCCGTGACCGGGTGCGGCACCCGGTCGAGGTTGATGCGCTGGATGACCCCGGCCAGACCGAGGGAGTGGTCGCCGTGGAAGTGGGTGACGCACAGCCGGGTGAGGTCGTGGGCGGCCACGCCCGCGCGCAGCATCTGGCGCTGGGTGCCCTCGCCGGGGTCGAAGAGGAGGGCCTCGCCGTCCCAGCGCAGGACGTAGCCGTTGTGGTTGCGGTGCCGGGTGGGCACCTGGCTGGCGGTGCCCAGCACGACCAGTTCGCGTACGGACAACGGCTCCGGTCCTCCTCGTCCCTCCCCTTACGGATTCTCCGGACGGGCCTTATCCGGGCGGCCAGTTCAGGCCGCGACCGCCGAGCACGTGGGCGTGCGCGTGCCAGACCGTCTGCCCGGCGCCCGCCCCGGTGTTGAACACGATGCGGTAGCCGCTGCTCGGCACGCCCTCCACGGCGGCGATCTTCTCCTGGGCGGCGACCTCGCCCGCCTCGCGCAGCACGTCGGCGGCCAGCTCCGGGGCGGCGGCGGCCAGCGCCGCGGCGTCGGGGTAGTGCGCCTTGGGGATCACCAGGACGTGGGTGGGGGCCTGCGGATTGATGTCCCGGAAGGCGAGGGTCGTCTCCGACTCGCGGACGACGGTCGCCGGGACCTCCCCCGCGACGATCTTGCAGAACAGGCAGTCGGCCTGCGGTTCTCCCGCCACGGTGGCGCCTCCCGCTGTGGATGGGCTGGATCCGTCGGTACGCAGCGGATCGTACCCCGGGCCGGGAGCGGCGGTCCGGACCGGTCACCGTGCCCGGCCGCGGGGGCCGGGCGGACCGCCCGTACCGGCGGGTCGTACCGGCGGGCGTCAGGACCAGCGGCCGGTGCGCCCCAGCAGCAGCGCCGCCGCGGCCGTCCCGGCCGTGGAGGTGCGCAGCACGCTCGGGCCCAGCCGGTACGGCCGCGCGCCGGCCTCGGCGAAGGCGGCCAGCTCCTCCGGGGCGATCCCGCCCTCCGGGCCCACCACCAGCACCAGTTCGCCGTCCGCGGGCAGCTCGGCGCGGGCCAGCGGCTCGGCGCCCTCCTCGTGCAGGACGGCGGCGAAGTCGGCGGAGGCCAGCAGCGGGACGAGCTGCCGGGTGGTGACCGGCTCGGTCACCTCGGGGAAGCGCAGCCTGCGGGACTGCTTGCCCGCCTCGCGCGCCGTCGTGCGCCACTTGCGCAGCGCCTTCGCCCCGCGCTCGCCCCGCCACTGCGTGACGCAGCGCGCCGCCGACCAGGGCACGACGGCGTCCACCCCCGTCTCGGTCATCGTCTCCACGGCCAGCTCGCCGCGGTCGCCCTTGGGCAGGGCCTGGACGACGGTGATCCGCGGGCGCGGCTCCGGCTCGACGCGCACCTCCTCGACGGCCACCTCCAGCCGCTCCTTGCCCTCGACGGCCGCGACGGTGCCGAAGACCCCGGTGCCCTCGCCGTCGGTGAGGACGATCGCCTCGCCCACGCGCAGCCGCCGCACCGTGACGGCGTGCCGGCCCTCGGGCCCCTCCAGCGCCCAGGTGGCGCCGGGGGCCGCCCCGGCCAGGGAGTCGGTGACGAAGACGGGGGCGGTCACGCGGCCCTCCCCCGGACGAGCGCACGCCCGGCGGCCCGCGCCCCGGCGACCGAGGCAACGGTGACGGTGGCGGCGATGGTGGCGGCGGTGGTGGGGGTGCCCGCCGCGGCCGGGTCCGCCGGGACCCGGCGGTCCGGGCAGCCGGAGGTGCACGGCACCGGCGGCACGGGATCGTCCGGCAGGGCCGTCGGCTCGGCGTCGTACGCGTCGTCGCCGCCCTGCCCGGCGTCGCCCGCCTCGCCGGCGGCGGCGGTCGGCTCGGGCCGGGAGGCGCCCCCGGCCAGGGGGGCCTGGACGACGGGGTGCTCCAACCAGGACGTCGGGGTGGTCAGCGCGGAAGGCATGGCCGCATCCTGCCACGCCCCGCCGGGGCGGTCCGCACCGGTGCGGACCGGCCGCTCACCGCCCGTTGAAGGCGTCCTTCAGCCGCGAGAACAACCCCTGCTGCCCCGGCTGGAACTGGCCCATGGGCCGCTCCTCGCCCCGCAGCTTGGCCAGGCGGCGCAGCAGCTCCTCCTGCTCCGGGTCGAGCTTGGTCGGGGTCTGGACCTCGACGTGGACGATCAGGTCGCCGCGGCCGCCGCCGCGCAGGTGCGTCACGCCGCGCTGGTGGAGCGGGATCGACTGGCCGGACTGGGTGCCGGGCCGGATGTCGACCTCCTCCAGGCCGTCCAGCGTCTCCAGCGGGACCTTGGTGCCCAGCGCCGCCGCGGTCATGGGGATGGTGACCGTGCAGTGCAGGTCGTCGCCGCGGCGCTGGAAGACCGGGTGCGGGACCTCGTGGATCTCGACGTACAGGTCGCCCGCCGGGCCGCCGCCCGGGCCGACCTCGCCCTCGCCCGCGAGCTGGATGCGGGTGCCGTTGTCCACACCGGCCGGGATCTTCACCGTCAGGCTGCGCCGCGACCGCACGCGGCCGTCGCCGGCGCACTCCGGGCACGGGTTGGGCACGATGGTGCCGAAGCCCTGGCACTGCGGGCAGGGGCGCGAGGTCATGACCTGGCCCAGGAAGGACCGGGTGACCTGCGAGACCTCACCGCGGCCGCGGCACATGTCGCAGGTCTGCACCGACGTGCCCGGGGCCGCGCCCTCGCCGTTGCACGTGGTGCAGACGACGGCCGTGTCGACCTGGATGTCCTTCGTGGTGCCGAAGGCGGCCTCGTCCAGCTCGATGTCGAGCCGGATCATGGCGTCCTGGCCGCGCCGGGTGCGGGACCTCGGCCCGCGCTGGGAGGCGGTGCCGAAGAAGGCGTCCATGATGTCGGAGAAGTTCCCGAACCCCGCGCCGAAGCCGCTCGCCCGGCCGGCGCCGCCCATCGGGTCGCCGCCGAGGTCGTACATCTGCTTCTTCTGCGGGTCGGAGAGCACCTCGTAGGCGGTGTTGATCTCCTTGAACCGCTCCTGCGTCTTCGGGTCCGGGTTGACGTCCGGGTGCAGCTCGCGCGCGAGCCGCCGGAATGCCTTCTTGATCTCGTCCTGCGAGGCATCGCGCTGCACGCCCAGGATCGCGTAGTAGTCCGTCGCCACTTACGACTCCGCGAGGATCTGTCCGACGTAACGTGCCACTGCGCGTACCGCTCCCATCGTTCCGGGGTAGTCCATGCGGGTCGGTCCGACCACACCGAGCTTGGCGACCGCCTCGTCGCCCGAACCGTAACCGACCGAGACGACCGACGTGGAGGTCAGCCCCTCGTGAGCGTTCTCGTGGCCGATGCGCACCGTGACGCTCGAGTCCTTGGCCTCCCCCAGCAGCTTGAGCAGCACGACCTGCTCCTCCAGCGCCTCCAGCACCGGTCGGATGGTCAGGGGGAAGTCGTGCACGAAGCGGGTGAGATTGGCGGTGCCGCCGATCATCAGCCGCTCCTCGGGTTCCTCGACCAGGGTCTCCAGCAGGGTCGCGAGCACGGTCGAGACCGTGTTGCGGTCGTCCTGCTCGAAGGACTCCGGAAGGTCCTGCACCAGCTTGGGCACCTCGGAGAAGCGCTCGCCGACCACCCGGCTGTTGAGCCGGGCGCGCAGGTCCGCCAGCGATGCCTCGGTGATGGGCGCCGGGCACTCCACCACGCGCTGCTCCACCCGCCCGGTGTCCGTGATGAGCACCAGCATCAGGCGCGAGGGCGCGAGCAGCAGCAGCTCCACGTGCCGCACGGTCGAACGGGTCAGCGAGGGGTACTGCACGATGGCGACCTGGCGCGTGAGCTGGGCGAGCAGCCGCACCGTGCGGCTGATGACGTCGTCGAGGTCGACGGCGCCCTCCAGGAAGTTCTGGATCGCCCGCCGCTCGGGCTTGGACAGCGGCTTGACGCCCGCCAGCTTGTCGACGAACAGGCGGTACCCCTTGTCGGTCGGGATGCGGCCCGCACTGGTGTGCGGCTGCGCGATGTATCCCTCTTCCTCCAGGGCTGCCATGTCGTTGCGCACAGTGGCCGGGGAGACCTTGAGGTTGTGCCGCTCGGTCAGGGCCTTGGAGCCCACCGGCTCCTGCGTGCCGACGTAGTCCTGGACGATGGCGCGCAAGACCTCGAGTCTGCGTTCACTGAGCACTTCGGCGCACCTCCCGTCCGGCCGTGCTGTCCGGTTCTCTTCCCTGGCACTCTCGGCGAACGAGTGCCAGCTCTCCCTGAGCCAGTGTACGGCCGGTGACCACGGCCAGGGCAAGGGCGGCCGTGGACCGACGGTAACCCGCTCCCGCCGCCCGGCGGGCATCACCCGCGTGTTGGCGATAGCGTCGCCGTATGGAGGCCGGTTGGGAAGAGCTCGCGCCGGGAGTCGTACGTCACCGCATGCCCGGCTGGGACGAGACGGTGGGGGCCGTGGCGGGCAGCGCGGGAGTGCTGGTGGTCGACACGGGGGCGTCGCTGCGGGAGGGCGCGTGGCTCAGGCGGCAACTGGAGGGGATCTTCGGCCGTCCCGTCACCCACATGGCCCTCACCCATCCGCACTTCGACCACGTCCTGGGCGCGGCCGCCTTCGCCGGGGTGGAGGTCTACGGCGCGGTGGGGATCGACACGTGCCTGGCGCGCTCGCGGGACGAGCTGCGGGAGGACGCCGTGCGGCACGGCGCGGACCGCGAGGAGACGGCCCAGGCCGTCGACGTGCTCGTCCGCCCGCACCACCGGGTGGTCGGCGAGCTGACCGTCTCGCTGGGCGACCGGGAGGTGCTCCTGGCCAACGTCGGCCCCGCCCACACCGCCCACGACCTGGCCGTCCTGGTCCCCGCCGGCTCCGGCGGGCGGGACGTCGTCTTCTGCGGCGACCTGGTGGAGGAGTCCGGCGAGCCGCAGGCGGGCCCGGACGCCCACCCCCTCCACTGGCCCGCCGCCCTGGACCGCCTCCTCGCCCTGGGCGGCGAGGACGCGGTGTACGTCCCGGGCCACGGCGCGGTGGTGGACGCCGCCTTCGTCCGCGCCCAGCGCGACGCCCTGGCACGGCGCTTCGGCGTTTCACCGCGGGAGCCGCGTACAGAATGAGCGCATGCGCAGCAGACGGTACGACCCCGACCTGACCCCGCCGTGGAAGAGGAGCAGGCCCGCGCCCGAGGTGCCGGCCGAGCCGGGCCTGGTGGTGGAGGAGGTCGCGACCGGCTTCTGCGGGGCCGTGGTGCGCTGTGAGAAGACGGCGCAGGGGCCGACCGTCACCCTGGAGGACCGGTTCGGCCGGCACCGCGTCTTCCCCCTGGAGCCGCGGGGCTTCCTGCTGGAGGGGAAGGCGGTCACCCTGGTGCGCCCGCGGGCGGTCGCGCCGCCCGCGCCGGCGGCGCCCCGGCGCACCGCCTCGGGGTCGATCGCCCTGCCGGGCGCCCGGGCGCGGGTGGCGCGGGCGGGGCGGATCTACGTCGAGGGGCGCCACGACGCGGAGCTGGTGGAGCGGGTCTGGGGCGACGACCTGCGGATCGAGGGCGTCGTCGTGGAGTACCTGGAGGGCATCGACGACCTCCCGGCGGTCGTGGAGGCCTTCGGCCCCGCCCCGGACGCCCGGCTGGGGGTGCTGGTGGACCACCTGGTGCCCGGCTCGAAGGAGTACCGGATCGCCGAGCGGGTCACCGACGAGAACGTGCTGGTGGTCGGGCACCCGTACGTCGACGTCTGGGAGGCGGTGAAGCCGTCCGCGGTGGGCATCGACGCCTGGCCCCGCGTCCCGCGCGGCCAGGACTGGAAGACGGGGGTGTGCCGGGCGCTGGGCTGGCCGGAGGACACCGGAGCGGCGTGGCGGCGGATCCTGGCGAGCGTGCGGAGCTACACGGACCTGGAGCCGGACCTGCTCGGGCCGGTCGAGCGGCTGATCGACCACGTCACGGTGGGCGGCCCCACCGGTCCCTGAGCGGTTCCCGGGCGGTTCCCGGGCGGGCCGCGCGCCCGGCCCGCCCGGCACCGGCGGCCGATGCCGGACAATGGACCCCATGCCTTCCGCACTGCCCGACGGCGAGCCCGTCCCCGCCGACGGCGCGCTGCCCGCGCACGCCCTGGCGGGCGCCGCACAGCGCCCGCTCGGCTTCTACCTGCACGTGCCGTACTGCGCGACGCGCTGCGGCTACTGCGACTTCAACACCTACACCGCGAGCGAGCTGCGCGGTTCGGGCGGTGTGCTCGCCTCGCGGGAGAACTACGCGGGGACCCTGGTCGAGGAGGTGCGGCTGGCCCGCAAGGTGCTCGGCGACGATCCGCGGCCGGTGGAGACGGTCTTCGTCGGCGGCGGCACCCCGACCCTACTGCCCGCCGACGACCTGGGGCGGATGCTCACCGCGATCCGCGAGGAGTTCGGGCTGGCGGACGGCGCGGAGGTCACCACGGAGGCCAACCCGGAGTCCGTCGACCCGGCGTACCTGGCCCGCCTGCGCGAGGCGGGCTTCAACCGGATCTCCTTCGGCATGCAGAGCGCCCGGCGGCACGTGCTGGCCGTCCTGGACCGCACCCACACCCCCGGCCGCCCGGAGGCGTGCGTGGCCGAGGCCCGCGCGGCGGGCTTCGAGCACGTCAACCTGGACCTGATCTACGGCACCCCGGGCGAGAGCGACGACGACTGGCGGGCCTCGCTGGACGCCGCGATCGGTGCCGGGCCCGACCACGTCTCGGCGTACGCGCTGATCGTCGAGGAGGGCACGCGGCTGGCCCGCCGCATCCGGCGCGGCGAGATCCCGATGACCGACGACGACGTGCACGCCGACCGCTACCTGATCGCCGAGGAGAAGCTGTCCGCGGCGGGCTTCGGCTGGTACGAGGTGTCCAACTGGGCGGCCTCCCCGGCCGCCCGCTGCCGCCACAACGAGCTGTACTGGACCGGCGCCGACTGGTGGGGCGCGGGCCCGGGGGCGCACAGCCACATCGGCGGGGTGCGCTGGTGGAACGTCAAGCACCCCGGCGCGTACGCCCAGGCCCTCGCCGAGGGGCGTTCGCCGGGGGCCGGCCGTGAGGTGCTGGACGACGAGGACCGCCGCGTGGAGCGCGTCCTGCTGGAGCTACGGCTGGTGGACGGGGTGCCGCTGGACGTGCTCGCCCCGGCGGGGGCGCGGGCCGCGAAGCGGGCGCTGGCGGACGGGCTGCTGCGCCCGGAGGCGTACGACCGCGGGCGCGCGGCACTCACCCTGCGCGGCCGGCTGCTGGCCGACGCGGTCGTCCGCGACCTGGTGGACTAGGCCGGACGGACCGGGACGCGGCGGGCCGGGAGTCCTCCGGGCACGGACGCCCGGGACGGCGCCGGGCCTCAACCCGCCTGCCCGGCGGGGCGGTTGGACTACGGTGGCCACGACCGCCGGACCGCCGGCCCGACGCGCCGCAGGAGGCCTTCCGTGAGTGACGCACCGCCCCCTCCCGGGCGGCAGGAACCGCCCGCGATCGACACCACGGTGTCGCACGTGGCCCGGATCTGGAACTACTGGCTGGGCGGGAAGGACAACTACGAGGTCGACCGCGAGGTGGGCGACCGGATCACGGCGATCCTCCCGGACGTGCCCCGCCTGGCCCGCGCCTCCCGCGCCCTCCTCGGCCGCGCCGTGCGGTACCTGGTGGCCGAGGCGGGCATCCGGCAGTTCCTGGACGTCGGCACCGGGCTGCCCACCGTGGACAACACCCACGAGATCGCCCAGCGGCTGGCCCCCGAGTCGCGCATCGTCTACGTCGACCACGACCCCCTGGTCCTGGCGCACGCCCGCGCCCTGCTCACCTCCACCCCCGAGGGCGCCACCGCCTACGTCCACGCCGACCTGCGCGAGCCCGAGGCGATCCTGCGGGGCGCCGCCGGGACCCTGGACCTCGACCGGCCCGTCGCCCTGCTGCTGATGGGGATCATGGAGTTCATCACCGACGACGAGGAGGCGTACGGCATCGTGCGCCGGCTGATGGACGCCCTGCCCTCCGGCAGCCACCTGGTGCTGTACGACGGCACCAACGTCATCCACGGCGAGCGGTCGGACAGGATCGCGGAGGTGTGGAACGCCTCCGGCAACGCCCCGCTCGTCCTGCGCAGCCCCGAGCGGATCGCCGCCTTCTTCGACGGTCTGGAGCTGGTGGAGCCCGGCGTGGTGGCGTGCAACCGGTGGCGGCCCGACCCCGCTCCGCCCGGCGGGACCGGGAGGGAGACCGGGGAAGCCGGAGAAGCCGGAGAAGCCGGAGAGGAAGAGGAAGTGGACGCCTTCTGCGGCGTGGGGCGCAAGCCCTGAGGCCCGGCGGGCCCGGCTCCGGCGGAAGCGGAAGCGGAGGCAAAAGCAGAAGCAGAAGCAGAGGGGGCAGGCGCCGGCACCCGCCCCCTCCGCCTCCGCCGGGCCTCCGCCTCACTCCTCGCGGGTGCCCGCGTACATCTCCTCGATGAGGTGGCCGAACTCCTTCTCCACCACGGGCCGCTTGAGCTTCAGGCTCGGGGTGAGGTCGCCGTGCTCGACGTCCAGGTCGCGCGGCAGGATGCGGAACTTCTTGATCGTCTGCCAGCGCTGGAGGCCGGCGTTGAGCCGCTGGACGTAGCCGTCGATCAGCTCGCGCACCTCGTCGGAGGCGACGACCTCCGCGTAGCTCCTCCCGCCGAGTCCGTGCTCCTCGGCCCAGCCCATGATGGCCGCCTCGTCGAGCGCGACGAGCGCGGTGCAGTAGTTGCGGGCGGCGCCGTGCACCAGGACGTTGGAGACGTAGGGGCAGACGGCCTTGAACTGGCCCTCCACCTCCGCCGGGGCGACGTACTTGCCGCCGGAGGTCTTGATCAGGTCCTTCTTGCGGTCGGTGATCCGCAGGTAGCCGTCGTCGGACAGCTCGCCGATGTCGCCGGTGTGCAGCCAGCCGTCGGGCTCCAGCACCTCCGCGGTCTTCTCCGGCAGCCCGTGGTAGCCCTGCATGATGCCGGGGCCGCGCAGCAGGACCTCGCCGTCGTCGGCGATCCGCACCTCGGTGCCCGGCAGCGGCTTGCCGACCGTGCCGGTGCGGTAGGCCTCGCCGGGGTTGACGAAGCTGGCGGCGCTGGACTCGGTGAGGCCGTAGCCCTCCAGGATGTGGACGCCCGCGCCGGAGAAGAAGTAGCCGATGTCCGGGGCGAGCGCCGCCGAGCCGGAGACGCAGGCGCGCAGCCTGCCGCCGAAGGCCTCGCGCAGCTTGGCGTAGACGAGCTTGTCGGCGATCGCGTGCTTGACCCTCAGCCCGGCGGGCGCGGAGGCGGTGCCGGTGCGGCGGAAGTTGTCCTGGGTGGTCCTGGCGTACTCGCGGGCCACCTCGGCCGCCCACTTGAAGATCCGGTACTTGGCGGCGCCACCCGCCCGCGCCTTGGCTGCGACCCCGTTGTAGACCTTCTCGAAGATCCGGGGCACGGCGGCCATGTAGGTGGGCTTCACGACCGGCAAGTTCTCGATGATCTTGTCGACCCGGCCGTCCACGGCGCTGACGTGGCCGACCTCGATCTGGCCCGCGGTGAGCACCTTGCCGAAGACGTGCGCCAGCGGCAGCCACAGGTACTGCACGTCGTCGGTCCGGACCAGCCCGGTCGCGGCGATGGCCTTGGCCATGTACGACCAGGCGTCATGCGGCAGTCGGACGCCCTTGGGCCGGCCGGTGGTGCCGGAGGTGTAGATCAGCGTGGCGAGCTGGTCGGAGCGCAGGGAGGCGACGGCCTCCTTGACGGCCTCGGGATGCCGCTGGAGGTACGCCTCGCCGCGCCGCACCAGCTCGTCCAGCGAGAGCACCCAGCCCTCCGGCTCGTCCTCGGCGGCCACCGCGTCGGCGGACTCGATGACGACCACGTGGGCGAGGTCCGGCAGGTCGGCGCGGCGCTCGCGCGCCTTGGCGAGCTGTGCGGCGTCCTCGGCGATCAGCACCCGGCTGCCGGAGTCGCCCAGGATGTAGGCGGTCTCCTCGGCGTTGGTGCTGGGGTAGACGGTGGTGGTGGCCGCTCCGGCGCACAGGACGCCGAGGTCGCACAGGATCCAGTCGACCCGGGTGCCGGAGGCGATGGCGACCCGCTCCTCGGGCCGTACCCCCAGGTCCATCAGCCCCGCGGCGATCGAGAAGACCCGCCGCGCCGCCTCGCCCCAGGTGTAGGAGCGCCACTCGTCGGGCCCCCGGCCGGAGGCGGGGGGCACGGGATAGCGGTACGCCTCGCCGTCCGGCGTGGCCTCGACGCGCTCCAGGAAGAGGTTCGCCACCGAGGGCGGACGGTTCTCGAACAGGGTCTGGGGGTCGCTCACAACATCTCCTCCGGGGCCCGCGACGGTGCAGGGATGGCTCCAGGACGTCGGTGTACCGGGAGCAGTGGGGGTGAGGGGGTGTTCGGGTCCGTTTCGTGTGTACCGGTCTGTGCGTGCTGGGTGACTCGCGGGTAACAATCAGGCGGGGGTCAGACTAGGCCGGAAGCCCCGGCCGTGAAAGGGCTTGCGCGTCGCCTCCTCGAAGCCGTGACCACTGCGATACATACCCGGCGTACCCAGCGGTCCGCCCGGTCTCCCGCCCTCCGGGGCACAAGGGTGAGGGCGCCCACCGGTCGGTGGGCGCCCTCACCGGCGCGACGGGCGCGCCGACCGCCGGCCGGGAGCGGGGGCGGACATCCCCGCTCCCGGCCGGCCCCGTCTCACTTCTTGCCCTTGGCTTCGCCGCCGCCGTCGGAGTCGGAGGACAGCGCGGCGATGAACGCCTCCTGGGGGACCTCCACCCGGCCCACCATCTTCATGCGCTTCTTGCCCTCCTTCTGCTTCTCCAGCAGCTTCCGCTTGCGGGAGATGTCACCGCCGTAGCACTTGGCGAGCACGTCCTTGCGGATGGCCCGCACGGTCTCGCGGGCGATGACGCGCGAGCCGATGGCGGCCTGGATGGGCACCTCGAACTGCTGCCGCGGGATCAGCTCGCGCAGCTTGGAGGCCATCCGGACGCCGTAGCTGTACGCCTTGTCCTTGTGGACGATGGCGGAGAAGGCGTCCACCTTGTCGCCGTGCAGCAGGATGTCGACCTTGACCAGGTCGGCGCTCTGCTCGCCGGTGGGCTCGTAGTCCAGCGAGGCGTAGCCGCGGGTCTTGGACTTCAGGGCGTCGAAGAAGTCGAAGACGATCTCCGCGAGCGGCAGGGTGTAGCGCAGCTCGACGCGGTCCTCGGACAGGTAGTCCATGCCCTGGAGGTTGCCGCGCCGGGACTGGCACAGCTCCATGACCGCGCCGACGAACTCGTTGGGGGTCAGGACGGTGGCGCGCACCACCGGCTCGTACACCCGGGCCACCTTGCCGGTCGGGTACTCGCTGGGGTTGGTGACGACGTGCTCGCTGCCGTCCTCCATCTCCACGCGGTAGACCACGTTGGGCGCGGTGGCGATCAGGTCGAGCCCGAACTCGCGCTCCAGGCGCTCGCGGATCACCTCCAGGTGCAGCAGGCCGAGGAAGCCGACGCGGAAGCCGAAGCCCAGGGCGGCGGAGGTCTCCGGCTCGTAGACCAGCGCGGCGTCGTTGAGCTGGAGCTTGTCCAGGGCGTCGCGCAGCTCGGGGTAGTCCGAGCCGTCCAGCGGGTACAGCCCGGAGAACACCATGGGCTTGGGGTCCTTGTAGCCGCCCAGCGGCTCGGTGGCGCCCTTGGTGAACTGGGTGATGGTGTCGCCGACCTTGGACTGGCGGACGTCCTTCACCCCGGTGATCAGGTAGCCGACCTCGCCGACGCCCAGGCCGTCGGAGGGCAGCATCTCCGGGCTGTTGGTGCCGATCTCCAGCAGCTCGTGGGCGGCGCCGGTGGACATCATCTTGATGCGCTCGCGCTTGGAGAGCTTGCCGTCGACGACCTTCACGTACGTCACCACGCCGCGGTACGGGTCGTAGACCGAGTCGAAGATCATCGCGCGGGCGGGGGCGTCGGCCTCTCCGACCGGGGCCGGAACCTGCCGTACGACCTCGTTCAGCAGCGCCTCGACGCCCTCGCCGGTCTTGGCGGAGACCTTCAGGACCTCCGAGGGGTCGCAGCCGATGAGGTGGGCCAGTTCGGAGGCGAACTTCTCCGGCTGGGCGGCCGGCAGGTCGATCTTGTTGAGGACCGGGATGATCGTGAGGTCGTGCTCCATCGCCAGGTAGAGGTTGGCGAGGGTCTGGGCCTCGATGCCCTGGGCGGCGTCGACCAGGAGGATGCACCCCTCACAGGCGGCGAGGGAGCGCGAGACCTCGTAGGTGAAGTCGACGTGACCCGGGGTGTCGATCATGTTGAGGATGTGGGTCGTCCCCTTGGCCTCGCCCTCGGTGGGCGCCCACGGGAGGCGCACCGCCTGGGACTTGATCGTGATGCCGCGCTCGCGCTCGATGTCCATGCGGTCGAGGTACTGCGCGCGCATCTGGCGCTGCTCGACGACGCCGGTGAGCTGGAGCATCCGGTCGGCGAGGGTCGACTTGCCGTGGTCGATGTGCGCGATGATGCAGAAGTTGCGGATCAGCGCCGGGTCGGTACGGCTCGGCTCCGGCACGTTCGAAGGGGTCGCGGGCACGCAGGGTCCTGTCAGGTCATGGCTCGGGTTCGATACGTCACCCCCCATCGTCCCATGAGTGGCGCTCCTGGTCCGGTTTGGGAGGCCATCGGGCCTGCTGGTAACCTGACCGACTGTGTCTCATGCCCTCACGCGCATGCCCTGACGCGAAGGAAAGCGGAAGGGGGCCGGGGCTCATGGAGGCACCCGAACACACCTCATCACACCTGAGAAGGCTCTTTCGTGGCGAACATCAAGTCCCAGATCAAGCGGATCAAGACCAACGAGAAGGCCCGCCTGCGCAACAAGGCGGTCAAGTCCGAGCTGAAGACCGCGATCCGCCGCACCCGCGAGGCGATCGCCGCCGGTGACGTGGAGAAGGCCGCCGAGGCCGCGCGCCTGGCGAGCAAGAAGCTCGACAAGGCCGTCAGCAAGGGCGTCATCCACAAGAACCAGGCCGCCAACAAGAAGTCGGCGCTCGCTCAGAAGGTCGCCGCTCTCAAGGGCTGATCCCCCTCGGGTCGTCCTGGCGGCGACCCGCCCCGGTGCCGAAGCGGACCACAGCGGACCCTCTCACCGCTCCGTACCGGCACCACGGCGCCGCACGCGGCCTGCGTTCGCCACGCGGGTGCGGCGCACCGAGAAGCACCCGGGCCGAAGAGCCTGAACGACTGCCCGCCGTGATCCCCCACGGCGGGCAGTACGCGTTTCACGGGCCCCGTCCGCGGACGCCGTTCCCGGGTGCCGCTTCCGGGCCCGGGAGATCTTCCGCGCCCGCCGGTCACACTCCCGCGTCCCGCTCCGTCAGTGAGATGGCGGAGGACATCCGCGCCGACGCGCCTCGCGACGGCACGCAGGAACCCACCCGAGGAGAACACCGGTGCAGGCAGGCAGGGAGAACCCGGCCGTGATCGCTCCCGAGGCCGGGGAGGCCGCCGGCGCCGGCGTGGAGGGCGACGCCGGCGTGGAGGGAGGCGTGCGCGGCGCCGGGGAGGCGGGCGTGGGCGGCGGTCGTCCCGATGACCGGCACGACCGGCCTCTCCGGCCGCCTCGACGTCGTCATCCGGCAGGTGGCCGGCCGGCGGCCCCGGGAGCGGAAGTGACCCCGGACGCCGCGCGGCACGGACGGAACACCGGCCGCAGGACGGAATCCCCGGTGGACGAGGACGAGTTCCTGGCGCGGCGCTTCGAGGCCCACCGCGCCCACCTGCGGGCGGTGGCCTACCGGATGCTCGGGTCGCTGGGCGAGGCGGACGACGCCGTCCAGGAGGCCTGGCTCCGGCTCGGCCGCGCCGAGCCGGACGGCATCGAGAACCTGGGCGGCTGGCTGACGACGGTGGTCGGCCGGGTGTGCCTGGACATGCTGCGTTCGCGCACCGCGCGGCGCGAGGAGCCGATGGGCGTGCGCATGCCCGACCCCGTCGTCAGCGGCGTGGACGGCACCGGCCCCGAACACGAGGCGCTGCTGGCCGACTCGGTCGGTCTCGCGCTGCTCGTGGTGCTCGAAACGCTGTCCCCCGCCGAGCGGCTCGCCTTCGTCCTGCACGACCTGTTCGCCGTGCCCTTCGACGAGGTCGCCCCCATCGTCGGACGCACGCCGGCCGCGGCCCGGCAGCTCGCCAGCCGCGCCCGGCGCCGCGTGCGCCAGGAGGCCCCGGCGCCCGACACCGACCTCGTCCGCCAGCGCGAGGTCGTCGACGCCTTCCTCGCCGCCGCGCGCGGCGGCGACCTGGAGGCGCTGCTCGCGGTCCTCGATCCGGACGTCGTGGTGCGCTCCGACAGGGGCGCCCCGCACGCCGGAGGGGCGGTGCGCGGCGCGGCGGCCGTGGCCCGCCAGGCGCTCGCCTTCGCCGGAATCGCCCAGATCGCGCGGCCGGCGCTGGTCAACGGGGTCGCGGGGGTCGTCTCCGCCTCCGGGGGACGGCCGTTCTCGGTCATGGCGTTCACGGTCACGCGCGGGAGGATCGCCGCGATCGACATCCTCACCGATCCCGAACGCCTCCGCCGCCTCGACCTGGAGGTGCCCGGCGAGTGACGGCCTCCCGCCGGGCGGACCGCCCGGCGGGGGCCGGGGCCCCGGGCGGCCCCTCAGCGGGAGCGGGCCGCGCGGGCCACGGCCATGACCGCCTTCTCCAGGGCGTACTCCGGGTCGTCGCCACCGCCCTTGACCGCCGCGTCGGCCTCCGCCACCGCACGCAGCGCCGCCGCCACCCCGTCCGCCGACCAGCCGCGCATCTGCTGGCGGACCCGGTCGATCTTCCACGGCGGCATGCCGAGTTCACGGGCCAGGTCGCCGGGGCGCATGCCGCGCGGGGCCGACATGAGTTTGCCGATGCCCCGCACCCCCTGCGCCAGGGCACTGGTGACCAGCACCGGGGCGACCCCCGTGGACAGGGACCAGCGCAGCGCCTCCAGCGCCTCGGGCAGCCGGCCCTCCACGGCCCGGTCGGCGATGGTGAAGCTGGAGGCCTCGGCGCGGCCGCTGTAGTAGCGGGCGACGACGGCCTCGTCGATGGTGCCCTCGACGTCGGCCATGAGCTGCGAGCAGGCACTCGCCAACTCCCGCAGGTCGCTGCCGAGGATCTCGACCAGGGCCTGGCACGCCTCGGGGGTGGCGGAGCGTCCCGCGGCGCGGAACTCGCCCCGGACGAACGCCTGCCGGTCGGCGGGCTTGGTCATCTTCGGGCAGGCCACCTCGCGGGCGCCCGCCTTGCGGGCGGCGTCCAGCAGCCCCTTGCCCTTGGCCCCGCCCGCGTGCACCAGTACCAGGGTGATCTCCTCGGCCGGGGCCTTCAGGTACTCCTTGACGTCCTTGACCGTGTCCGCGGACAGGTCCTGCGCGTCCCGGACGACCACGACCTTCCGCTCGGCGAACAGGGACGGGCTGGTCAACTCGGCGAGCGTGCCGGGCCGCAGCGCGTCGGGGCCCAGCTCGCGCACGTCGGTGTCCGCGTCGGCGGCCCGGGCGGCGTCGATCACCTGGCGCACCGCGCGGTCGAGCAGCAGCTCCTCCTGGCCCACCGCGAGCGTGACGGGGGCGAGCGGATCGTCGGTCGGGGACTTCCTGGTTCTACCTGCCATCGTGGAACAGCATCCCACGAGTCGCCGACACCGGCCGGTCCCGGACCGGCCCGGGGCCTGTCGCAGAATGGCCCGGTGACCGACGTACGCATACGACACATCCTGGTGCTCCCCGACCGTGACGCCGCCGAGGAGGTGGCCGAGGAGGTCGCCGAACGCCTCGACCTGCCGGAGGAACCGCGGCCGATCCGCGAGGCGCTGGCGGGCGAGGACGACGCGGAGGACGCCCAGTGGCTGGTCGTGGTCGACGACCCGGAGGGCGCGTACGACCCGGCCGTGCTGGACGCACTCGCCGCGGAGTACGACGGCTGGCTGGAGACAGAGTAGGGAGCACGCCCCGAACGGGCCGGCACGCCGCGGCGGCGACCGGACTCCCCGGCTCGGGAGTCGCCGGACGCGTCGCCGTCCGCCCAGGACCCGCTCCCGCGTCGGCGTGCCGCGCTCGGCCGGCCACGCGGGAGGTTCACTCGGCCCCCGGTGCTCGCCGGATGTGGTGACGGGATGCGCCTGGCCTCCTTCCTGTCCGCCGCACCAGCCGGTTCCGGCGGGCGGGGGACGGGAAGCGGGGACCGCCACGGAGCAGCACCACGGAGACGGCGCGGAGACGGGCACGGAGACGGGAGCGGCCCCGGCGACGGGGCCGCCGGCCGCCCCTCGCCGGCCGGGCGACCGTTTACTCCGAACCGACCACCGTGCCGTCCGGGGTGACCGCCAGCGAGCCGTGGAGGTCGGTGCGCAGGACAGTCGCACCGGTGGCGCGCAGGGCCTCGACGGTGCGCGGCGAGGGGTGTCCGTAGGGGTTGTCCCCGGATGAGATGAGGGCGACGCGGGGACGCAACCGCTCCAGCAGCACCGGATCCTGGTAGGCCGAGCCGTGGTGGGCGACCTTGAGGACGTCCACCGGCGGCAGGCCGGGGTAGGTGTCCAGCAGCCGCCGCTGGGCCGGGGGTTCGAGGTCGCCGGGGAGGAAGACCGTCAGGCCGCCGGCGCGGGCGAGCAGGGTGACGCTGGCGTCGTTCGCCTCCTCCCCCGACGGGGAGGGCGGCCCGGGCGGCGGAGGTGCGTGGGGCCACAGCACCTCCCAGGACAGATCGCCCACCCGGCGCCGCTCCCCCGGCCCCGCCGGGACCACCGGCACGCCCGCCCGGGCCGCGGCACGCCGTACGGCCGCCGCCTGTCCGGACGGCTCGGCCAGGGTGGTGGTCTGGATCGCCCCGACGCCCCGGCCGCGCAGGACTCCGGCCAGCCCGGCCACGTGGTCGGCGTGGAAGTGGGTGAGCACCAGCAGCGGGACGGCGGTGACGCCGAGGGCGCGCAGACAGCGGTCCACCGCCTCCGGCTCGGGACCGGTGTCGATGACGACGGCCCTGCCCTCTCCGGCCGCCAGTGCCAGCGCGTCCCCCTGACCCACGTCGCAGACCGCCAGCCGCCAGCCCGGCGGCGGCCAGCCGGTGAACGGGCGGACCAGCGGGACGGGCCGCAGGACCGCCAGCACCAGCAACACGGCGCAGGCGGCGCAGAGCCAGGGGTGCCGCAACAGCCGCCGGGCGCACAGGACCACCACCGCGGTGAGCACGGCCAGCGCCAGGGCGCCGGTCCAGGTGCCGGGCCAGTCGATCTCCGCGCCGGGCAGGGCCGCGCCCGCGCGGGCGATGGCGGCGATGCCGCCGGCGGGCCAGCCGGCCAGCCACGCCAGCGCCTCGGCCAGGGGCGGGGCGAGCGGCGCCGCCGCCAGGGCGGCGAAGCCGAGCACGGTGGCGGGCGCCACCAGGAACTCGGCCAGCAGGTTGCACGGGACCGCCACCAGGCTGACGTGGGCGGCCAGGACCGCGACCACGGGCGCGCACACCGCCTGTGCCGCGGCGGCCGCGGCCAGGGCCTCGGCGAGCCGTCCCGGCACCCGCCGGCGGCGCAGGGCCGCGCTCCAGCGGGGGGCGACGGTGAGCAGGGAGCCGGTGGCCAGCACCGAGAGCAGGAAGCCGAAGTCGCGCGCCAGCCAGGGGTCGTACAGCACGAGCAGCAGTACGGCGGCGGCCAGCGCGGGCAGCAGGGACCGCCGCCGCCCGGTGCCGATCGCCGCGATGGTGATCAGCCCGCAGGCCGCCGCCCGCAGCACGCTGGGCTCCGGACGGCAGACCACCACGAAGGCGAGGGTCAGCAGCGCGCCGGTGACCGCGGTGGTGCGCAGCGACATCCCCAACCGGGGCGCGGCTCCGCGGCGTTCGGCGCGGGAGGCCGTGCCCGGCGGTCCGATGAGCAGCACCAGCAGGATCGCCAGGTTCGCCCCGCTCACCGCCAGCAGGTGGAGCATGTCCGCCGCGCGGAAGGCCGCGTCGAGGTCGGCCGGGATGCGCGAGGTGTCACCGACCACCAGTCCGGGCAGCAGCGCCCGCGCGTCGGGGCGCAGCCCGTCACTGGCCCTCCGCAACCCCGAGCGCAGCTCCCCGGCGGTGCGCTGGGCCGTGGTCGGCGCGCCGGTCACCGTGGGCGGCCCCCCGTCGCGCACCCGCAGCACGGCGGCGACGTCGCGGCCGCCCGGCCCGTCCTGCGCCGGAACGACCCGGGCCCGCACCCGCAGCCGGGTGGTGGGCAGCAGTTCGAGCCACGCCGTCGGTGGCCGGGCCTCCCGCCCGGCCCGTCCGTCGTTCCCGCCGTTCCCCGCCGCGTCCATGCCGCGCGGCCGCACCAGGAGGAGCACCGGCGACCGGGTGGCGCTCACCGTGCCGTCCGCGGCGGTGACGCGTACGGCCTTAGCCCGCAGCGCCACCGCCCCCGGTAACTGCTCGGACCCGTGGATGCGGGGCCGGACCATGCGCGGATCGGCCGTGACGGTCACCTCGGCGGTGACCTGGGCGTACCGCCGGGCCAGCTCCGGCAGCGGGCCGCGGTGCAGGTCGGCGGCGTGCGCCGCGGCCACCCCGCCGCCCGCGGCGGCGCACACCAGCGTCATGGCGACGGCCGTGCGTCCGCCGCCCCGGCCCCGGGCGAGGAGGATCAGCACCACCGCCGTCAGGCAGCACACGGCCACGCCCACGACGGCCGTACGGCCCGGTACGCCCAGCGCCAGGGCCGCCGCGCCCCACGCGGCCAGCGCGGGCGGGACCAGCCGGAGGTCCGCGGGGCCCTCCTGCCGCGGATCGGCCGCCCCCAGACGGTGTCCGGCCGCGGCGTGCACCGCCGCCCGGACGGCCACCCGGGCGGTGCCTCCCCGGGAGCCCCGGCCGGTCACGGCACGACCAGCGGCTGCAGTTCGGCGAAGCGCCGCTCGCCGATGCCGTTGACCTCGCGCAATTGCTCGACGGAGGAGAACCCGCCCTGTCGGGTGCGGTAGTCGACGATGTGCTGGGCCAGGACGGGGCCGATGCCGGGGAGGGCGTCGAGTTGGTCGACCGTGGCGGAGTTGAGGCTGACCGGGCCGGCCGGCGGGCCGCCGCCCGCCGCGGTGCCGGGTGCGGCGGGTGCGGCAGCCGCCGCGGGGTGCCCTCCGACGACGATCTGTTCGCCGTCGGTCACCAGCCGGGCGCGGTTGAGGCCGTCGAGGTCCGTGCCCGGCCGGACGCCGCCCGCGGCCCGCAGCGCGTCGGCGACGCGGGCGCCGTCCGGCAGCCGGTGGACCCCCGGCCTGCGGACCTCGCCCGTCACGTCCACCAGCAGGGACCTCCCGCCGGGCGCCGACGCGGAGGACGGCACGGACGGTCCCGCGGCCGGCGGGGCGGACGACAGGGCCGCCCGCGACCGGGCCGCCGACTCCACCGGCGGCGCCTGCACCGTCTGCGGACGACCGGTCCAGAAGTGGTACGCGGCGAAGCCGAGCGCCACGGCCAGCACCAGGAGGAGCGCGGCCAACGCGCGCGGCTCCACACCGCACCGCGTCCGCACCCACGGCGGAAGCCGGTCCCGTACGGCCTCCGACAGCCGTGCGCGCCGGGACACTCCCGCTTCCGGCCCGGGCCCGTCATCCGCCCCGGCCCCGGGCTCCGGCGCGGGCCGCTCCGGCGCTCCGCTCACCCCGCGCACCGGTCCGCGCACCGGCGCTCCGTGCGGTGGACGCTCCCCCGCCAGGCGCCGGGCGCGCGCCTCCCGCACCGCCTCGCGGGCGGCGGCCACGGCGTCCGCCCGCGACAGCGGCGCCCGGTCTCCGGGAACGGATGCGGGAGCAGGAGCAGGAGCGACGGAGGACACAGAGGTGGAGGAAGGAAACACAGAAGCAGGGGAAGGCGCGGGAGCGGCCCCGGGAACGGGAGCGGGAACAGGGACAGGGACCGGCCCCGCCGGCCCGCGCGGCGCCGCCCCGTCCGCGGGTGCCCCGTCCACAGGTGCCCCGTCCGTGAGCAACGCGCTCGCGCGCTCCCGCAGGGGTGCCGCGGCGGCGGCCCTGCGGCGCGCCCGGCGGCCCGGGCCTCCCGGGCCGCGGTGGCGGCCGGGACCGGATGCCCGGGGACGGGCCGGATCGGGCCGCGGCCGGAGCCGTGGCCCGGATGCCGGCAGGGAACGTGACCGAGGACGGGCCCGAAGACGCGACCGGGTGCTCATGCGGCTGTTCATGACGGTCGACGGTAGGCCGGGCGGGGCTCCTCGGCCGATCACGGCCCTTTTCCGTGGACTACCCGGCGGTTGTGGACAACTCCGTCACCTATCGGGGTGATACCACCACGGCCAGCAGCCCCGGTCCCGTGTGCGCCCCGATGACCGCGCCCACCTCGCTGACGTGCAGTTCTCCGAGTCCCGGCACACGGGCGCGCAGCCGCTCGGCGAGTTGTTCGGCGCGGTCCGCCGCCGACAGGTGGTGCACGGCGATGTCCACGGCGGCGCTGCCCGCCCGCTCCACCGCGATCTCCTCCAGGCGGGCGATGGCCCGGGAGGCGGTGCGGACCTTCTCCAGCAGGCCGATGCGGCCGTCCGCCAGCTCCAGCAGGGGCTTGACCGCCAGCGCCGATCCCAGCAGCGCCTGGGCCGCGCCGATGCGGCCGCCGCGCCGCAGGTAGTCCAGGGTGTCCACGTAGAAGTGGGCGGAGGTCCCCTCGGCGCGCTTCTGCGCGGCGGCGACCGTCTCGTCCAGCGTGCCGCCCGCCGCCGCGGTCTCGGCCGCGGCCAGGGCGCAGAAGCCCAGCGCCATCGCCACCATGCCGGTGTCCACCACCCGTACCGGTACGGGCGCCTCCCGGGCGGCGAGCACGGCCGCGTCGTAGGTGCCGGAGAACTCGGCCGACAGGTGGAGGGAGACGATGCCCTCCACACCCGTCCCGGCGATGGCGCGGTAGGTGTCGGCGAAGACCTGCGGGCCGGGGCGGGAGGTGGTCACGGACCGCCGTTTCCTGAGCGCCTCGGCCAGCGACCGGGCGGAGATCTCGGTGCCCTCCTCCAGTGCCCGGTCGCCCAGGACCACGGTCAGCGGCACCGAGGTGATGCGGTGCCGTTGCAGCGCCGCCGGCGGCAGGTAGGCCGTGGAATCAGTGACGATCGCGACATGGCGGGACATGGGGCGGAGATTACCGGGCCCTTCCCGGCGAAGGCGACGTCAGCCGGTCGGCGTGGTCCACGGCGCGACGGCCCCGGCCCCGGCGGTGCGGCACCCGGCGGTACGCGACGGAGTGCGTGACGGGGTGTGCGGCGGGGCGGTATGCGGTGCGGCGGTTCACGACGCGCTCTGCGGGCGGCCCTTGCCGAGGTCCGGACCGATGCCCGGACCGAAGTTCTTGCCGAGGTCCTTCGCTCCCTGCTGCGCGCCCCCGGACCCGGTGCGCCGCCCCTCGATGCCGGGGGTCCCGGCCTCCGGGGCGATCCAGTGCCGCAGCGCACCCGCCTCCAGCTCGATCTGTTCGCTCAGCGCCGCCAGTTCGTCCTCGCCGTGCCGCCGGGCCCGGTCCTGGGCGGCGAAGCGCAGCGAGTCCGCGGAGGCCCTGATGCGGTCGGCCCGCTCGCGCGCCTCGGGCAGCCGGGCGGCGACCCGGTCCCGGTCCGGCTCGCGCTCCATCAACAACCGCAGTTCGCCGTCGAGTTGGCGGGCGTGCTCCTGGAGCCGGTCGAACAGGCCGACGGCCTCGCTCAGCGAGGGATCGCGCTGGACCCCGGCCTCCAGGGCGCGGCGCGTGCCGTCGATGGACGCCCGCAGTTCCAGCCGCACCCGGGCCAGTTCCCCGACGGGGCCGGGCTGGGCGCTGCGGGCCCGCAGCGCGGTCTCCTCCACGCCGCGGCGCACTTGGTCACCGGCCCGCTCCACACCGCGCTTGACCGCCCGCGCGGTCTTCACCGCGGCGATCGCACCGAGGGTCACGAAGAGCACGAAGAGCAGGGCCAGCAGGCCGATGACGAACTCCACAGTCGCTCCCTCGTCCGTCGGGGCCGTCGTGTTCTCCCCAGGGTAAACGGGAGGGGGGCGGTCCGGAGTTCCTCAGACCCCGGACCGCCCCCACCCGTGTCCCTAGGGGACGCCCGTTCCGTCACGGCCCGCCACACACCGTGACGGCCCGCCGCGTGCCCGCCGCACGGCCCGTCCGGCCACCCGTCCGGGGCCCTGCGAGGCCTTGCGGGGCCTCACGGGCGTCCGCTCAGGCCGGGACGATGTTCACCAGCTTCGGCGCCCGGACGATGACCTTGCGGACGTCCGCGCCGCCCAGCGCGTTCACGATCGCCGGCTCGGCCAGCGCCCGGGCCTCCAGGTCCGCCTCCGAGATGCCCGGCGAGACCTCCAGGCGGGCCTTGACCTTGCCCCTGACCTGGACGACGCAGGTCACCGTCTCGTCCACCACGTACCGCGGGTCGGCGACGGGGAAGTCCTCGTACACCACGCTGGTGTCGTGGCCCAGCCGGTGCCACAGCTCCTCGGCGATGTGCGGGGCCAGCGGCGCGATCAGCAGCACCAGGCGCTCGGCCACCGAGCGCGGCACCTCGCGCAGCCGGGTGACGTGGTTGTTCAGCTCGGTGATCTTGGCGATGGCGGTGTTGAAGCGCAGGCCCTCCATGTCCTGCCGCACGCCGTCGATGGCCTTGTGCAGCGCGCGCAGGGTCTCCTCGTCCGGCTCGGCGTCCACGACCGTGACCTCGCCCGTCGTCTCGTCGACGACGTTGCGCCACAGCCGCTGCAGCAGCCGGTACTGGCCGACGACCGCACGGGTGTCCCACGGCCGCGAGACGTCCAGCGGACCCATCGCCATCTCGTACAGCCGCAGCGTGTCCGCGCCGTACTCCGCGCAGATCTCGTCCGGGGTGACGGCGTTCTTCAGGGACTTGCCCATCTTGCCCAGCGCCCGGCTGACCTTCTCGCCCCGGTACCAGTACGCGCCGTCGCGCTCCTCGACCTCGGCGGCGGGGACGGCGATGCCGCGGCTGTCGCGGTAGACGTACGCCTGGATCATCCCCTGGTTGAACAGCTTGTGGAACGGCTCGGACGAGGAGATGTGCCCCAGGTCGTACAGCACCTTGGACCAGAAGCGGGCGTACAGCAGGTGCAGCACGGCGTGCTCGGCGCCGCCGACGTACAGGTCCACGCCGCCGGTCGGCTTCCCCTCGCGCGGTCCCATCCAGTACCGCTCGATCTCCGGGTCGACCAGCTTCTCGCCGTTGCGCGGGTCCAGGTAGCGCAGCTCGTACCAGCACGAACCCGCCCAGTTGGGCATGGTGTTGGTCTCGCGGCGGTACCGCTTGGGGCCGTCGCCCAGGTCCAGGGTGACGTTGACCCACTCCTCGTTCCGCGACAGCGGGGTCTCCGGCTCGGTGTCGGCGTCGTCGGGGTCGAAGGTGCGCGGGGAGTAGTCCTCGACCTCGGGCAGCTCCAGCGGCAGCATCGACTCCGGCAGCGCGTGGGCGACGCCGTTCTCGTCGTAGACGATCGGGAAGGGCTCGCCCCAGTAGCGCTGGCGGCTGAACAGCCAGTCGCGCAGCCGGTAGTTGACGGTGCCCTCGCCGATGCCGCGGTCGGCCAGCCACTCGGTGATCCGGGTCTTGGCCTCGGTCACGCTCAGGCCGTCCAGCGTCACGTCCTCGCCGGCGGAGTTGACGATGCGCGCGTCGTACGAGGCGAAGGCGTCGTCCCAGGCCGCCGGGTCGGTGCCGCGGCCGTCGGTCGGCTCGACCACGCAGCGCATCGGCAGCTCGAAGGCGCGCGCGAAGGCGAAGTCACGGGTGTCGTGCGCGGGGACGGCCATGATCGCGCCGGTGCCGTAGCCCATCAGCACGTAGTCGGCGATGAACACGGGGATCCGCTCGCCGCTGGCCGGGTTGATCGCGTACGCGCCGGTGAAGACGCCGGTCTTCTCCTTCGCCTCGGCCTGCCGCTCGACGTCCGACTTGGCCGCCGCCTGCTTGCGGTACTCCGAGACCGCCTCGGCCGGGGTGGGGTGGCCGCCGGTCCACGCCTCGCGGGTGCCCTCGGGCCAGGCTCCGGGGACGATCCTGTCCACCAGGTCGTGTTCGGGCGCCAGCACCATGTACGTGGCGCCGAACAGGGTGTCCTGGCGGGTGGTGAAGACGGTGATCCGGTCCTCGCCGGCCTCGCCGTCCTCCCCCGCGACGGGGAACTCGATGCGGGCGCCCTCGCTGCGTCCGATCCAGTTGCGCTGCTGCAGCTTGATGGCCTCGGGCCAGTCCAGCGTGTCCAGGTCCTCCAGCAGCCGCTCGGCGTACGCGGTGATGCGCATGTTCCACTGGCGCAGCTTGGCCTTGAAGACGGGGAAGTTGCCGCGCTCGGAGCGGCCCTCGGCGGTGACCTCCTCGTTGGCCAGGACGGTGCCCAGGCCGGGGCACCAGTTGACCGGCGCGTCCGAGGCGTACGCCAGGCGGTACTCACCCAGCACGTCGGCCCGCTCGACCTCGCTCAGCTCGCTCCACGGCCGCCCGTCCGGCGTGGGGCGCGCCCCGCTCTCGAACTGCTCGACCAGCTCGGAGATCGGCCGGGCCCTGCGCGCCTCCTCGTCGTACCAGGAGTTGAAGATCTGCAGGAAGATCCACTGGGTCCAGCGGTAGTAGTCCGGATCGATCGTGGCGAAGGACCGGCGCTGGTCGTGGCCCAGGCCCAGCCGCCGGAGCTGGGCCTTCATGTTCTCGATGTTGGCCTCGGTCGACACGCGCGGGTGGGTGCCGGTCTGCACGGCGTACTGCTCGGCGGGCAGGCCGAAGGCGTCGAAGCCCAGGGTGTGCAGGACGTTGTGGCCGGTCATGCGCAGGTAGCGCGCGGTGACGTCCGTGGCGATGTAGCCCAGCGGGTGTCCGACGTGCAGGCCCGCGCCCGAGGGGTACGGGAACATGTCCATGATGAACCGCTCGGGCCGGGCCACCTGCTCCGGATCCCCGGCCAGGTCGCCCTTGGGGTTGGGGGCCTCGTACGTGCCGTGCTCGTCCCAGAAGTCCTGCCAGCGCGCCTCGATCTCGGCGGCCAGCGCGGCCGTGTAGCGATGGGGGGCCGCGGTCTCCGCGGCGGCGGTGGTCTCGCTCATCGTCCTCTAAGCTCCATCGGTCGTCATCTGCCTGCGGGAACCCTGTGGGAACACCACGGCCCGGAAAACAAAAGACCCCTCGCACAGGAGGGGACGCCGCGCTGATTCCGGCCCCACCGGAGTCGAACCGGAGGGTCGGCGGTCACTCAGCGCGGCCCGCTAAGCAGAAGGCGTACGGCACGCATGGCGCCAGGGTACCGCAAGGCCCCCTCGCCCCCGCCATCCGTCCGCCGGCCGGACGGGCCCGGAACGCGCGGAAGCGGGTCGCCCGTACGGGCGACCCGCTTCCTTCACCGTGGAGCTAAGGAGAATTGAACTCCTGACCTCTTGCATGCCATGCAAGCGCTCTACCAACTGAGCTATAGCCCCGAGTGTGGTTTGCCTCTGCGGTTTCCCGCGGCGGCGACGCCTACTGTACACGGCTCCCACCGTCCTTCGCCAAATCCCATAACGGGTAGGTCACGGCGGTGCGGGTACTGTCGGTCAGCGCGTCCGTCCCGGGCCCGTTCCCGTCCGGACGCCGTCCCCGTCACCCGAAGCCCGGAGCCGCCCGTGAGCACGCTGCAGCCGATCGCCGACCGCCGGATCCCGCTGGCGAGGGCGTATCTGCCGAGGCGGCCCACGTGGATCGCCGCCGCGTTCTGCCTGCTGTCCTTCGCCGCCTTCCTGACGGCGCAGCGCGCGGCCGACGTCTCCATGATCGACCTGATGGTCTACCGGACCGAGGGCTGGACGGCCCGCACCGGCGGCGACCTGTACGCGATGCGCGCCACGCACGCCGAACTGCCGATGACCTACCCGCCGTTCGCCGCGCTGCTGTTCATCCCGCTCACCCTGGTCGGCGTGCCGGAGATGCGGATGCTGGCCACCGCCGTGAACCTCGCCCTGCTGGTCGTCCTGATCCACCTGTCCCTGCGGCTCGTCGGACGCCCGCTGCGCGTCCCGCGCCCGGCCGCCGCCCTGGCGCTGGCGGCGGTCGCCGTCTGGTGCGAGCCGGTGTGGACGACGCTGCGGTACGGGCAGATCAACCTGCTGCTCGCCGCGCTGGTCCTGTGGGACCTCTCCCGGCGCTGCGACCACCGCTGGGCCGGGGTGGGCATCGGGATCGCGGCCGGGATCAAGCTGACCCCCGCGCTGTTCGCGGTGTTCCTGGCCCTGTGCGGCCTGGTGCGGGCCTGGCAGCGGCTGCGGACCACCGGCCGGCTCGACGGCGCCTGGAACCACTGGCTGCGCCGGGCGGCCGTGGCCACCGGGGCGTTCACCGGGACGGTCCTGCTGGCGGCCCTGGTGCTGCCGCACGACTCCCGGCGCTTCTGGACCGGGACGATCTTCGCGGCCGAGCGGGCGGGCCGGGTGGAGGACACCGCCAACCAGTCGCTGCGCGGCGTCCTGGCCCGGCTGCTGCACACCGCCGACCCCGGCTCCGGCTGGCTGCTGCTCGCGGTCGCGGTGGCCGCGGCGGGGCTCGCCACCGCGGTGGCCGCCGCGCTCGCCGGTCCGCGCCGGCTGCCCTCCGCGCCCGCCTGGGCCACCGTCGCCTGCGCCTCGACCGCGCTGCTGGTCAGCCCCGTCTCCTGGTCGCACCACTGGGTGTGGTGCGTGCCGACCGTGCTGCTGCTCGGCGCGGAGGCGCTGCGCCGGGGCAGCGCCCTGTGGTGGTCGGCAACGGGCCTGGCGGCGCTGCTGTTCTGCTCGTACGCCCTGTGGTGGGTGCCGCACGGCCCGTCGGGGCGGTTCGAACTGCGGCAGAGCGGTGTGGAGATGGCGCTGTCGGCGGTCTATCCGGCGGCGGGCACGGCCGTCCTGCTGCTCACGGCGGTGCTGTCGGTGCGGGCGCTGCGCCGGCCCGCACCGCGTCCGTCCGCCGCCCCGCGGCAGTCAGCCCGGGTCGTCGCCGCGGCCGGGACCGCCGGGGAGGAGCACCGGTCGGTCAGGCCGCCACGAACGAGTAGAAGCGTTTGAGGGTGCAGTGCTCGTCGAGCAGCCGGCCGTAGATCGGCTCGCCCTCCAGCTCACGGTAGATCTCGATCGGGTCGCCCTTGATGATCAGCGCCCGCGCGCACTCGACGCACCAGTACTGGTAGGCCGTGTTGACCGGCTCCATGTCGCGGACGATCGGGGTGCCGCTGCCGCACCAGTCGCACTTCCTGCTGTGTGCACCCATGCCCGTCAGTCAACTCCCGCCGTGGCCGCCGACGTGCGCGTGTGGAAAGCCCCTCCGCCGTCTCCCGTGTGTCCGAACGGTCCGGCGACTTCTCCCGATCCACGGACCGAAAACCGTGGAGTCGTGGAACCCCTCGGCATTGCAGAGTCCTTTCCTCGGCCCCTCCCCCACCGGCCGGTGGGGCTGCCGCCTTGTCCAGCGGTCCGATTCTGCCATGTCCCGGTCGTCCAGCGGCAGAAGTGCGGCGGGAGCGCTCACCTCCCGTTCCGGCCCCGCGCGCCCCGTGGAACCGCACCGTCCAGGCCATCGTTCCGGCCACCGCGCCGCGGAGGACGCCGGCGCCCCCGGCGGGCGGAGGCGCCGCGCGGCCGGCAGGCCCGGAAAAGCAAGGATCCCGCCTCTGACGAGACGGGATCCTCTTGCGCTGCTGTGGAGCTAAGGAGAATCGAACTCCTGACCTCTTGCATGCCATGCAAGCGCTCTACCAACTGAGCTATAGCCCCGAGCTCCCGGCTCCGCCGTTCTCACCGCGGCGCCGTGAACGAGAAGAATCTTAACCGGTGACCTGCCCGGAAGCGAAATCCGCTCCCGGGCTCCCGGTCGGACGCCCGGTCAGACGTCGTCGCCGAGGACCGGTTCGGGGAGCGTCCCGGCGTTGTGCTCCAGCAGCCGCCAGCCGCGGGCGCCCTCGCCCAGGACGGACCAGCAGCAGTTGGTCAGCCCGCCCAGCGCCTCCCAGGAGCGCGGGTCCAGGCCGAGGAGGCGGCCGATGGTGGTGCGGATGGTGCCGCCGTGGCTGACCACGACCAGGACCCCGCCGTCGGGCAGCTTGTCGGCGCTGCGTTCCACGACCGGCGCCGCGCGGTCGGCGACCTCGGTCTCCAGTTCGCCGCCGCCGCGCCGCACGGGCTCGCCGCGCTTCCACGCGGCGTACTCCTCGCCGTAGCGCTCGATGATCTCCTCGTGCGTCAGGCCCTGCCAGACGCCCGCGTACGTCTCGCGCAGGCCCTGGTCGTGGACGACCTCCAGGCCGGTGACCGCCGCCAGCTCGGCGGCGGTGTCGGCGGCCCGCTTCAGGTCGGAGGAGACGATCGCGTCCGGCCCCAGCGCCGCGAGCAGCCGGGCCGCGCGCCGCGCCTGGGCGACGCCCGCCTCGGTCAGCTCGATGTCCATCGTGCCCTGGAAGCGGCGTTCGAGGTTCCACGCGGTCTGCCCGTGCCGCCACAGCACGATCCGGCGGCCGCGGCCCGCCACGCGCCCGTTCAGCTCAGCTCACCGCCCTCCTGCGCGGCGGCCTCCCCCTTGCCCCGGGTGGCCTCGGCGTCCTCCGGCAGCTCGATCTGCGGGCAGTCCTTCCACAGTCGCTCCAGCGCGTAGAAGACCCGCTCCTCGCTGTGCTGGACGTGCACCACGATGTCGACGAAGTCCAGCAGCACCCAGCGGCCCTCGCGCTCGCCCTCGCGGCGCGCGGGCTTGACGCCGTGCTCCTTGAGGAGTCGCTCCTCGATCTCGTCGACGATCGACTTGACCTGGCGGTCGTTGGGCGCGGAGGCCAGCAGGAAGGCGTCGGTGATGGAGAGCACATCGCTGACGTCGTACGCGACGATGTCGTGGGCGAGCTTGTCGGCAGCCGCCTGGGCGGCTGCGTTGATCAGCTCGATGGAGCGGTCCGTGGCGGTCACAGGCAATGCTTTCGGTCGGTGGTCGATAACCCCTCCAGGGTCTCACGATCCGCCGCGGACCGGCTCCGTCGGGCCCCTGCCGTCAGCTTCCGCCCCCCTGGGGCCGGTAGTCCTCGCCCAGCACCACCGTGACGTCGGCGTTCGCCGCGCCCTTGCCCCGGGCGACGGTCTCCTCGGACAGCCCGAGCGTCCTGGCGACCTCCTCGGCCTTCTCCCGGTCCGCCTCGTCGGCGTACGTCACGCGACTGGTGGCCTGCGCGGCGCCGGCGCTGCCGCCGCCGACCACGGTGTAGCCGCCGTTCACCAGCGTCACCCGGGCGGTGGTCGCGGCGTCCTCGTCGCCGGTGGCGTTCTTCAGGCCCACGCGCGGGGTGGCGTTGGGGTCGGTGTTCTTCACCGTGCCGCCGAGCACGTCCTTCACCAGGCCCTCGCTGGTCCGGTCGCTCAGCGTGCCGTCCGCCTCCACGGGCAGCAGTTCGGTGGCGTAGTCGCCCTTCTTGGCGTATCCGGCCAGGGGGGCGAGGCTGGCGCCGAGCTGCGCCTCCGTCATGGAGGGGTCGGGGATCTGGGCCAGCGACCTGACCGTCTCGGTGGCGATCTCCGGGTCGCTGGACATCTTGGCGAGCGCGGCCTGCACGACCTGCCCGAAGCGGGCGAGCTGCCTGGTCTGCGGCTCCCCGGCGGCCCGGTGGGTGGCGTAGGCGACGGCGGCCCGTCCGTCCAGCTCGCGCTCCGCGCCCTGCTCCACCAGCGGGTCGTCGCCCTCCTTGGCGCCGGGCACGGTCGTGTCGGCGTCGACGGTGATGCCGCCGATCAGCTCGACCCAGTTCTCCAGGTACGGGGTGTCCAGCCGCCAGGTGCCCTTGATCTCGGTGCCCAGCAGCAGGCCCAGCGCGTCCCGCGTGGCGGCGGCGCCCTCGGCCTGGAACGCCTTGCCCAGCGTGGTGGCCGTGCCCGCCCCGCCGGAGGAGACGGTGAGGGAGTTGGGCAGCAGGACGGTGGTGCCCTTGTGCGCGGTCTCGTTGTTGACCAGCAGCGCCGTGGAGGTCTCGCCGCCGTCGACCTCGCGCAGGTGGACGACGATCACCTTGCGCTTCTGGCCGCCGCCCGCCGCCTCGTCCGCGCCGTCGGAACCGGAGAACGCGCCCGAGAACCACAGCCAGCCGACGCCGCCCGCCAGCACCACGGCGAGCGCGACGACCAGCGCCACGGTGCGGTTGCGGCCCCGCCGCTTGGCCTCCTCGCGGCGCTCGGTGCGGCTCTCGGAGAACTTCAGCCAGTCGATGACGTCCTCGGACTCCTCGTTCTCCTCCTCGATGAAGGAGAACTCCTCGGTCCGGTAGTCGCCCGCCGGGCCGCCGGGGCCGTCCGGCCCGTCGGCGGCGTCCGGCGCCGAGGGGGCGCCGGGCTCCGGGGACGGCCCGGAGAGGTCGGCCGAGGGGTCGGCGGAGGGATCGGCGTGGCCCGCTCCGTGCCCGTCCTGCCGGCCCTGGCCCTCCTCGTACCAGGCGCCCTGGGACTGCTGCGGGATCCAGACGTCCGCCACCGGCGGCTGCGGGCCGGTGGCGGAGGTGTCCCAGGAGGCGTACGCGTCCTGCCCGGTCCCCGCCGGTCCGGGCGCGTAGGTGCCCGGCGCGTAGGTCTCCTGCGGGTAGGGGCCCGGCGCGTACGCGTCGGGGGTGTGGCCGGGGGTGTAGGTGCCCTGGGGGTAGGCCTCCGGCGCGTAGCCGCCGTGGCCGTACGAGCCGTACGGGTCGTACGCGGGCTGCTGTCCCGTCCCCGGGTCCGGGGCGTACGGGGCGTCATGGCCCTGCTGTACGTCCTGCTGCATGCCCTGCTGTGACGGTCCGGCGTGGGCGCCCCCCTCCTGCGGATGGTGGACCGGCCGACCGTACTCGTCGTAACCGTAGATGTAACCGCTGGTCTGTGGCGGGTCCCCCAGCCCGTACGGATCCTGCCGGTCGTTCACGACTGCCGCCCCTCTAGCCCTTCTGCGCCTGACCGTCCCGGTACAGCTGGCGTTTGTTGATGTAGCGCACCACCCCGTCCGGCACCAGGTACCAGACGGGATCCCCCTGTGCCACGCGCGCGCGGCAGTCCGTCGAGGAGATCGCCAGCGCCGGAACCTCGATCAGCGACACCCCGCCGTCCGGCAGGCCCGGATCGGCCAGCGCGTGCCCCGGACGGGTCACCCCGATGAAGTGGGCGAGCGAGAACAGCTCGTCGGCGTTCCGCCAGGTGAGGATCTGGGCGAGCGCGTCCGCGCCGGTGATGAAGAACAGGTCGGCGTCGGGGTGCAGCGCCCGCAGGTCCCTCAGCGTGTCGATGGTGTACGTCCGGCCGCCGCGGTCGATGTCGATGCGGCTGACCGAGAACTGCGGGTTGGAGGCGGTGGCGATGACCGTCATCAGGTAGCGGTCCTCCGCCGGCGACACCCGCTGGTGGCTCTTCTGCCACGGCTGTCCGGTCGGCACGAAGATCACCTCGTCGAGGTGGAACCGCGCCGCCACCTCGCTCGCCGCGACCAGGTGACCGTGGTGGATCGGGTCGAACGTCCCACCCATCACGCCCAGTCGCCGCTTAACGGTACCGGGCACTATGTGCTCTCCCATGCGTGCCGACCTTAGCCGTCCGACGTCGTCCACGCCGCCGAGGGGCGTTCGGACCTCAGCGGTCCCGGTTGAACCGGGTGGTGACCCACAGCAGCAGGAGCAGCACCAGCAGGGCGCCGCCACCGGTGAGGTACGGGTTGACGGCCGCGTCGCCGTGCTGGCCGTTCCCGGCACCGGAGGCACCGGAGGCGAGCAGGGTGAGGGTGTGCACGGTGTCGGTCATGGTCATCGTCGGCAGACCTATCCGGTAGGGATGGAAACTTGAGGCACATCGTAAGCGGGGTGGGAGGCTGCGGCTCGTGGCACCCACCACCTAGGGTGGGGTGCGACACGGGGGACGGGCCCAGCCGAGACCCGCAGGGGGCAGACGAATGACCGAGGCCAACGGCAGCACCGAACACCTTCCCGGCCGCAGCAGGCGGCGCTTCCCGGGCATCTCGTCGCGGACGTACGAGCACCCCGCGGACCGTTCGGCGCTGGTGGCGCTGCGCAAGCTGAGCGGATTCGACACGGTTTTCAAGGCGCTGAGCGGACTGCTGCCCGAGCGCAGCCTGCGCCTGCTGTTCCTGTCCGACTCGGTACGGGTCGACGACGAGCAGTTCGCCCACCTGTACGCCATGCTGCGGGACGCCTGCTACATCCTGGACCTGGAGAAGGTCCCGCCGATGTACGTCACCCAGGACCCGAAGCCCAACGCCATGTGCATCGGCCTGGACGAGCCGATCATCGTGGTGACGACCGGGCTGATCGAGCTGCTGGACGAGGAGGAGATGCGGGCGGTGATCGGCCACGAGGTCGGTCACGCCCTGTCCGGGCACGCGGTCTACCGCACCATCCTGCTGTTCCTGACGGGCCTGGCCGTCAAGGTGGCGTGGATCCCGCTGGGCAACGTGGCGATCATGGCGATCGTGACGGCGCTGCGCGAGTGGTTCCGCAAGTCGGAGCTGTCGGCGGACCGGGCCGGACTGCTGGTCGGCCAGGACCTCCAGGCGTCGATGCGCGGCCTGATGAAGATAGCGGGCGGCAACCACCTGCACGAGATGAACGTGGACGCGTTCTTGAAGCAGGCGGACGAGTACGAGTCCAGCGGGGACCTGCGCGACTCCGTGCTCAAGATCCTCAACGTGCTGCCGCGCAGCCACCCCTTCACCACGGTGCGCGCCGCGGAGCTGCGCACGTGGGCGGCGAGCCGCGACTACCAGCGCATCATGGACGGGCACTACGACCGGCGCGAGGACGACAAGGACACCTCGGTCTACGAGTCGTTCCGGCAGTCCGCGAACCACTACTCCGAGACCGTGCGCACCAGCAAGGACCCGCTCATGGGCCTGATCCGCGACCTCACCGAGGGCGCCGGGGACCTGGGCGGCAAGCTGCGCGACCGCTTCGCCGGGCGCCCGGCCGGCGGGAACGGCGGCTCCACGGGCGGCTCCACCGACGGTTCCACCGGCTCTACGGGCTCGGCTGGGAGCTAGGGTCCAGCGTCCCGCACAGCGGCGTGTCCCCGCCGCGCCGGTCGTACGGGTCGGCGGGGGCCGGGCGGTCGCCCTGCGCGGACTGCCCGGCCAGCAGGGGCCGCAGCACGTCGTGGGAGCGGACGGCACAGGACATCGGCCCGGCCCGCGTGGTGGTCTGCTCCACCGTGAGCTGCTGGTCGCGCAGGTCGTCGCGGTCGAAGTGCAGCCGCAGCTCGCGCCGCACCGTGAACAGCGAGGCGGCGTCCCCGGCCGTCCCGCCGCCGCGGGCCTCCTCGCCGCTCCCGCCCCCGGCGGGGCGGACGGCGTAGACGAAGACGTGGTCGGCGAGGACCTCCAGCTCGTCGGAGTCCACCTCCCGGGCCTCCAGCGTGCCGCGCACCCGCACGCCGCCGCCGACCAGTCCGGTGCGCTCGGGGTCGAAGCGCACCAGCCAGCCGGTCGCCGCGTGGCGGCCGTCGGCGGCGGGCCGCTCCATGCTGCGGTCGAACTGCGGGTGCTGGGCCGGATCGATCAGCAGCCGCACCGGGCGCGCGGTGGTCCCGGTGAGCACCTCCGGGTTGAGGGAACTCTCGACCACGTACTCCTTGGCGACGGTCAGCGCGGTGAGCACCTGGCTCTCGGCGAAGTGGGCGGTGCTGCGGACCGGGGGCAGCGAGATCCCTGCGGCGCCGGCGTAGAAATCCGCAGCCGGGCTGCGCTCGAACAGCCGCTCGGGCTCCCCGCCGGGCACCTCGCCGCTCGGCGCGAGCGGGATCACCGTGCTGCGCAGCGTCTCCTGGCGCGACGGCTCCGGGGACGGGCGGGGGGCGCGTACGCCCATGTAGACCACCGTGGCGAAGGCGAGCACGAGCAGGAACACCAGGACGAGGCCCTGCCACGGCACCCCGCGCAGCGGCCGGGGCGGCAGGGGGCGCACCGGGTGCTCGTGGTCGGCCAGCCGCTCCCGCGCGGAGAACTCCTGGAGACGGGCAGCCCGGATGAAGGACTCGTCGAAGACCGTGGAACGGTACTCGTCATCGCCACCACCCGGGACACCCTCGGGCGGTAGGTCTCCAGGCCCGGCCATACCACCAGAGTAGGTCGGCGGGAGGTCCGTCAAACGCCCCGATGGGCCATAAGTCAGAAAACCGCGGGAGGAGTCCGCCGGGCGGCCTAGCGCACCTCGGCCGACGGCGCCCGCGACACGCCGAGTCCGAGGGACGACGTGCTGTAACGGGTGGACAGCGACGGCAGGGCGCCGGACTGCCCGACCGACGGGACCTCCACCCCGGTGGTCGCGGGCGGGGGCGTGGGCGTGGGGTTCTGCTGCCGCTGGCCGGAGGCCCCGCGGTAGACGGCGGCGAAGGCGAGGGCGACGATGCCGACGCCCATCACCACGGCGAGCACCCAGGCGACCGGCCGCTGCCAGCGGATGTGGCCGCGGTAGGGGCGGAAGGCGTGGCCGCGGGGGTCGTCGTCCCCGGCCTCCGTCTCCTCGGTGTAACCGGCGTAGCCGGCGTCCTCCGGGTACTCGCTGTCCTCGACGTACTCGACGTAGTCGACGCGGTCCACGAACTCCACGCGGCCGTACCGGTACCGGCCGTACCGGTCGTCGTCCTCGTCCGGGTCGGAGTCGTACTCGACGCCCTCCGGGTCCTGCCGCCGTCCGTAGCCGTACTGCTCGTCGTGCGCGAGCGCCGCCTCGGTCTCGGACGGGGACTGGGCGGCGGCGAGTATGCGCTCGGCGGCGCTGGGCTCGTGGATCAGGGCGGCCCGGACGAAGGACTCGTCGAAGACCACGGAGGCGAACGCGTCGTCCGCCGCCGCTCGGTCGCGGTCGTCGGGCTCCTCGCCGTTGCGGTACGGCTGGCCCCCCACATCCTCCGGCACGCATCCAGCGTAGACCGATCGGAGCAGTTTGGGCAGGGATAACGACGATTCGCCTGGGCGTCCGCCCGCCTCCCGTCCGGCGCCGCCGGAAGCCGGGGGCGGCTCAGCCGCGCACGTGCCCGTCGCCGGTGACGACGTACTTCGTCGAGGTCAGCTCGGGCAGGCCCATGGGGCCGCGGGCGTGCAGTTTCTGCGTGGAGATGCCGATCTCCGCGCCGAAGCCGAACTGGCCGCCGTCCGTGAAGCGGGTGGAGGCGTTGACCATGACCGCGGTGGAGTCCACCAGCGACACGAAGCGGCGGGCCGCGGCGGTGTCGGTGGTGACGATGGCCTCGGTGTGGCCGGAGGTCCAGCGGCGGATGTGCTCCACGGCGGCGTCCAGGGAGGGCACGACGGCGGCGGCGATGTCGTACGAGAGGTACTCGGTCTCCCAGTCCTCCTCCGTGGCGGGCACCACCTTCACGCCCTCGGCCGCGCCCGCCTTCTGCCACGCCTCGTCGCCGTGCACGGTCACGCCGGCCTTCCCCAGGGCGGCCAGGGCGCGCGGCAGGAAGGCGTCGGCGATGCCCTCGTGCACCAGCACGGTCTCGGCGGCGTTGCAGACGCTCGGCCGCTGCGCCTTGGAGTTGACCAGGATGTCCACGGCCATGTCGAGGTCGGCGCGCTCGTCGATGTAGACGTGGCAGTTGCCGGTGCCGGTCTCGATGACCGGGACGGTGGACTCCTCCACCACGGCCTTGATCAGGGAGGCGCCGCCGCGCGGGATCAGCACGTCGACCAGGCCGCGGGCGCGCATCAGCTCCTTGACGCTCTCGCGGCTCTCGCCGGGCACGAGCTGCACGGCGTCGGCCGGGAGCCCGGCGGCGGCCACCGCGTCGCGCACCACGGCGACCAGCGCGGTGTTGGAGGCGTACGCCGAGGAGGAGCCGCGCAGCAGCACCGCGTTGCCGGACTTCAGGCACAGGGCGGCGGCGTCCACGGTCACGTTGGGCCGGGCCTCGTAGACGATCCCGACCACGCCGAGCGGCACCCGCACCTGGCGCAGTTCCAGGCCGTTGGGGAGCGTGGAGCCGCGCACCACCTCGCCGACCGGGTCGGGCAGGGCCACCACGTCGCGCACGTCGGAGGCGATCGCGGCGATCCGCTCGGGGGTGAGGGTGAGCCGGTCGATGATCGCGTCCGGGGTGCCGGCGGCACGGGCCTTCGCCACGTCCCCGGCGTTGGCCGCGACGATCTCCTCCGTACGGGCCACGAGCGCGTCGGCGATCGCGAGCAGCGCGCCGTCCCGCGCGGTGCGCGGCAGCGGGGCGAGCACGGTGGCCGCCTCCTTCGCACGGCGGGCGGTGTCGATCACGGGCGAGGTCTGCGGTGCGCTGCTCATGCCGCAAGCCTAGCCAGGACGCGGAGGGCGTCCACCGGAAAGTCCGCAGTGCGAGACGGGTGCGACACGGGCGGGGGACGCGCCCGGGGGGGGCGGGGCGCCGCGTGCGCCCCACCCCCTCGGAGACGGTCAGAACGGGTGTACGCCCACCGGGACGGCCGGGTGCGGGCCGTACCCCTCCGCCACCCGCTGGTGGTACGTCTCGCGGCCGATGACCTCCAGGCCGACGATCTCCCACGGCGGCAGCTTCGCCGACGCCCGGTGCTCGCCCCACAGCCGCAGCGCCACGGCCGCCGCGTCGTGCAGGTCGCGGGCCTCCTCCCAGTAGCGGATCTCGGCGTGGTCGTTCGCGTAGCGGCCGGTCAGCAGGAAGGGGTGGTCGTGGGCGAGCTGCTCCAGCGCCCGTCTGACCTCCTTCAGGGGCGCCTCGGCCCCGGAGACGCTGAGGGTGACGTGCCACAGCCGGGCGGTCCCGCCGTGCGGGGCGTCCTCCCCGCCGGGCCCGGCCCACGGGTCCTTCTCCCCGCTCCGCAGGGGGTGTCCCGTTCCCCCGGTCCCCTCGCCTCGCTGGGGAGTCCCCATGTCGACGCTGGTCAGTCGTCTCACCGGCGGCCTCCCGTGTGGTGCCGAACTCATGTGCCTGCGCCACGGGCCGCTGTCCCGGCGCGGCCCTCCACCACAAAGTTGACCAGTCTCCGGGCCCGCGCGGGGCGGTTTTCGGGAAGGTGTCCGTTGAAAGGCTGGTCTTGTGCCGATCCCGCACGGGTGTGACGGCCGCGGTCACCGGACCGTGCCGGGCGCCCGCCCGCCGCCCGGCCGCTCACGGACGCAGCAGCACCAGGTCGTCGCGGTGGACGACCTCGCGCTCGTAGGCCGGCCCGAGTTCGCGGGCGAGCTCGCGGGTGGAGCGGCCGATCAGCCGCGGGATCTCGCGCGCGTCGAAGTTGACCAGCCCGCGGGCGACGGCGTGCCCGGCGGCGTCCCGCAGCTCGACCGGGTCGCCCGCGGAGAAGTCGCCCTCCACCCCGGCCAGCCCGGCGGGCAGCAGCGAGGTGCGCCGCTCGACCACGGCCCGTACCGCGCCGTCGTCCAGGACCAGCGCGCCGCGCGGCGTGGAGGCGTGGGCCAGCCACAGCAGCCGGCCGGCGGAGCGGCGGCCGGTGGGGTGGAAGTACGTGCCGACGGGCCGTCCGGCGAGGGCGTCGGCGGCCCGGCTGGCGGAGGTGAGGACCACGGGGATGCCGGCCGCGGCGGCGATCCGGGCGGCCTCGACCTTGGTGACCATGCCGCCGGTGCCGACCCCGGCCCTGCCGGCGCTGCCGATCTCGACCCCCTCCAGGTCCCGCGGCCCCCGCACCTCCGCGATGAGGGAGGTGCCCGGGGTGGCCGGGTTCCCGTCGTAGAGGCCGTCCACGTCGGAGAGCAGGACGAGCAGCTCGGCGCGGACGAGGTGGGCGACGAGCGCGGCCAGCCGGTCGTTGTCGCCGAAGCGGATCTCGTCCGTGGCGACGGTGTCGTTCTCGTTGACGACCGGCACCGCGCCCATGGCCAGGAGCTGGTCCAGGGTGCGGTAGGCGTTGCGGTAGTGCGCGCGGCGGCTGGTGTCGTCCGAGGTCAGCAGCACCTGGCCGACGCGCCGCCCGTAGCGGGCGAAGGAGGCGGTGTAGCGGGCCACCAGCAGGCCCTGGCCGACGCTGGCGGCGGCCTGCTGGCGGGCGAGGTCGCGGGGGCGCCGGTCCAGGCCCAGCGGTGCCAGTCCGGCGGCGATGGCCCCGGAGGAGACGAGGACGATCTCCTTGCCCTCCCCGGCCGCCCTGGACGCCGGCTCCCCCGGCGCCTCGCCGGCCTCCGCGGGGGCGAGGTGCCGGGCGAGCACGTCCACCAGCGCGTCCACCCGGTCCGCGTCCAGCCCGCCCGCGGCCGTGGTGAGCGAGGAGGACCCGACCTTCACCACGATCCTGCGCGCGTCCCGCACGCTCCCCCGAAGACCCTGCTCTGCCCCTGTCACCTGCGCGTCCTTCGTCCGTGATCCCTCGTCCCGGAACGCAATCTACGCGAAGCCCGCGCCCGCCCGCGCATCCGTTCCGCCCGCCGGACAGCGGCCGGACGTGCGGACCCGGGTGGCACCCGGGCGACCCGCCCCGCCCGCCTCCCCGCCCCGTCCCCGCCGCCGTGGCAGCCTGGGGAGAGCAGAGCGCCCGGCCGGACCACGGCCCGGTGGCCCCGGTCGGCGCGGCCGAGCGGCACGGGCCGGAGGGGGGAGAGCACACCGACCGCTTCCCCGCCCCCCAGGAGCGTGACCCGCATGAAGTCTCCTTCGTTCACAGCGGTGAGGTTCTTTCGCACCACGTCCCGGCGGAGAGGAGCCGCTGTGTCACCGCGCTCCGGCCGGCGCCTCCCGTTCCCGCGGCGGACGCCTCCGGCCGTCCCCTCCCAGCGCCGGGCGCTGTCGGTACCGGTCCTGCTGCTCGCGGCGTTCCTCGCCCAGCTCGCCGGCGCCCTGCTCCCGGTGCTTCCCCTGTTCGTCGCCGGCTCCGCGGCGGGCCTCGTCCTCGACCTGTACCTGGTGCGGCGGCAGCCGCGCCTGGCGTCCTGGCTGGCCCGGGTCCGGTTCGACGTCACCGCCCGCCAGTTGCTGCGCGACATGCTGATCGTGGTCGGCCTGGTCCGGATTCCGGGCGTCGGCCCGGCGGCGGAACAGGCGCTCGCCCTCGCGCTGCTGGGCGGCTACTTCCTGCACTTCTGCTGCCAGGCGGTCGCCCTGCTGGTCCGGCGCACCCGGACCCTCCCGGTGGTCACCCGCAACATCGACGCGTCGGCCCTGCGGCTGTGCCCGGCCCCGCCGCGCCTGCTGGCCCGCCAGCCCAGCCGCCGCCTGCTGCACTTCTCCGTGCCCGCGACGGCCGGCCTGCTGGCCACGGCCGCGTCCGCCGACGCGCTGTGGGGCCTGGCCGGGCTGGGCGCCATGCTGGTGGTCTCCCTGGCCGGCACGGTCTGGCTCGCCACCTGGCTGCTGCCGGGGAGGCGCCCGGCGAACGAGCAGCAGGCGCTGGAGTGGCTGGACGGGTGGCTGGCGGAGTACCGGCCGACGGTGGCGATGTACTTCTCCGGCGGCACCGCCTCCGCGTACCAGGCGAACATGTGGCTGACCACGCTCGCCGCGCTGGACGGCAGGCCGCTGATCGTGCTGCGCGAGCGGTTCATGGTGCAGCGGATCGACGCGACCGACGTGCCCGTGGTGTGCGTCCCGAAGGTCGCCCACCTGATGCACCTGGAGCGCTCGTCGCTGAAGGTGATGCTCCACCCGGCGAACTCCGGCAAGACCTCGCAGGTGCTGCGCATCCCCTCGATCAAGCACGCCTTCATCAACCACGGGGAGAGCGACAAGCTCTCCAGTTGCAACCCCTACGCCAAGGCGTACGACGAGGTGTGGGTCGCCGGTCCGGCCGCCCGGGAGCGCTACCAGCTCGCGGACATCGGCGTGGACGACCGCGACGTGGTCGAGGTCGGCCGCCCGCAGCTCGCGCCGATCCGGCCGTACGCCGGGCCGCCCGCGGCGGGCGGCCCCACCACCGTCCTGTACGCCCCCACCTGGGAGGGCTGGACCGACGACCCGGGCAACACCTCGATCATCCTGGCCGGTGAGAACATCGTCCGCGCGCTGCTCGCGGACCCCGGGGTGCGGCTGCTCTACAAGCCGCACCCGATGACCGGTTCGGTGGATCCGCGCGCCGCCGCCGCCGACGAGCGGATCCGGCGGCTGATCGCCGAGGCCAACGCGCGGCGCTCCGCGGCCCCCGGGCCGCGCCCGGGCCCGGAGGCCGCGGCCGAGCTGGCCCGCCGCACCGCCGAGCTGGACGAGCTGACCACCACGGCGTTCCGGGCGAGCGCGGACGAGATGGAGCGGATGCTGCTCCAGTCCGCCCCCGAGGGGGGCCGGGCCGCGGCGGTGGCCGCCGCGACGGCCGCCTGGGAGGAGGCGTACTGGGCGGCCTTCCCCGCGTGGGAGCACCTGGTGATCACCGGTCCGCGGCCCGCGCTCTACGCCTGCTTCAACCGGGCGGACCTGCTGATCAGCGACGTGTCGAGCGTGGTCTCGGACTGGCTGAGCAGCGAGAAGCCGTACGCGGTCACCAACACCACCGGCCTGCCGGAGGAGGAGTTCAGGGCCGGCTACCCCACCGTGCGGGCGGCCGTGATCCTCACGCCCGACGCCGCGGGCGTCCCCGGTCTGCTGGAGTCGGTCCGCGACCCGGGCGGGGACGGCCTGGCCGCGGCCCGCGCCGAGCTGAAGGCGCACCTGCTGGGACCGGCCGAGCCGCCGTCGATCGTCCGCTTCGACCGGGCGGTCCTGGCGCTGTGCGCCGAGGCGGACGCGCGCCGCGCGCGGATGGAGGCGGCGGCGGTCCGGGAGACCCGGGAGGAGCAGACCGACCGCGTCCTGGCGGAGGAGCGGGGCCGGGAGCGGACGCCGGAGGCCGACGGCTCGGAGGACGCGGTGACCGCCTGACCCGTCCCGGCCCGCGTCCGGCGGCCTCCCGCACCACCGGGCCCATACGGGCCGGGGGCGGGAGGCCGCCGCCGTGCGGGGCCGTACGGCCCGCCCGCCCTACGGGTGGCGGAGCCGCCAGCCCGCCCAGGCGGACTCGATCATCTCCTCGACGCCGTACCGGGCCGACCAGCCGAGCTCCGCGCGGATCCGGTCGGCCGCCGCGACCACCCGCGCCGGGTCGCCGGGGCGGCGGTCCAGGACCTCCGGGCGCACCTGCTCGTGGCCGGTCGCCTTGCAGATCCGCTCCACCATCTCCCGGACCGAGACGCCCTCGCCCCGGCCGATGTTGAGGACGAGGGACAGCGGGGAGGCTCCGTCGGTCTCCTCGGCCAGCCGGCGGGCGGCCGCGAGGTGGGCGGAGGCGATGTCCGCCACGTGGATGAAGTCCCGTACGCAGGTGCCGTCCGGGGTCTCGTAGTCGTCCCCGAAGATCCGGGGCGGCTCGCCCGCCTCCAGCCGCTCGAAGACCATGGGGATGAGGTTGAACACGCCCGCGTCCCCGAGTTCGGGGGAGGCGGCGCCGGCCACGTTGAAGTAACGCAGCGACACGCTGCTGATGCCGTGCGCCGCTCCGGCGGCCTTCACCATCCACTCCCCGACCAGCTTGGTCTCCCCGTAGGGGTTGACCGGGGCGCAGGGGGTGTCCTCCGTGACGAGGTCGACGTCCGGCATGCCGTAGACGGCGGCCGAGGAGGAGAAGACGAAGCGGCGCACGCCCGCGTCCGCCGCGGCCTCCAGCAGGGTCTGCAGGCCGGTCACGTTCTCCCGGTAGTAGTGCAGGGGCCGTGCCACGGACTCCGGCACCTGCTTCTTGGCCGCGATGTGGACCACGCCCGTCACGCCGTGGTCGCGGATGGCCGCGTCGAGCGCCTCCCGGTCCAGGACGCTGCCGACCACCAGGGGGACGCCCTCGGGCACCCGGGCGGCCTCACCGGTCGACAGGTCGTCGAACACCACGACCGGCTGCCCGTCCTCCGTCATCGCCCGGACGACGTGAGCCCCGATGTAGCCGGCCCCGCCTGTCACCATCCACGTCATATCCGCATCTTTCTGGTCCTTCCGCCCGCGACTCCCGCCGGGAGCGCCGGTGCACGGCCCTGGGCGGCCGGCCGTGCGGTCCGCTGTACGGCACCGGGGCGGCGCCCGGGGCAGCGGCCCGGCGGGTGAGTGGCGAGATATCATGTCACGCCGCGTTCCGGGAGGTCGAAACGCTCCGACCGGCCAGCTCCGCACGTCACAATGGAATAACACGCGACAACTGTTCACCGGCAGGTGTCGTCTGTGTTAGGCGACAGTTCACCGATCGCGCCCTCCCAGGGCGTAATTCCGCTCAAAAGGGGAAGTTTTGCCGCGCTTCACGCTCGTCGTGCCCGCTTTCAAGGTGCAGGGCTACCTGCGGGCATGTCTGGACTCGGTCCTGGAGCAGGACTTCGGTGACTTCGAGGTCGTGGCGGTCGACGACTGCTCCCCGGACGCCTCCGGGGCCATCCTCGACGAGTACGCTGCCCAGGACGACCGGGTCCGCGTTCTGCACCTGCCGCAGAACGTCGGGCTGGGACGCGCCCGCAACGCGGGACTGAAGCAGGCCCGGGGCGACTACGTGCTGTTCCTGGACAGCGACGACACCCTGACGCCCGGCTCCCTGTCCGCCATCGCCGAGCGCCTGGACGCCACGGACGACCCCGACATCCTGATCTACGACTACGCGCGCACCTACTGGGACGGCCGCGTCCTGCGCAACCAGCGCGAGGACCTGCTGCGGGAGCGCGAGCCCGCGACCTTCTCCCTGGAACAGCGGCCCGAACTGCTGGACCTGCTGCAGATCGTCTGGAACAAGGCGTACCGCCGGGACTTCATCGAGGAGCACGGCTTCGAGTTCCCGCCCGGCTACTACGAGGACGCGCCCTGGACGTTCTGCTCGCTGATCACGGCCAAGCGCATAGCGGTGCTGGACCGAATATGCGTGCACTACCGGCAGCGGCGGCAGGGCGGCAACATCCTGCGCACCGTCAGCCGCAAGCACTTCGACGTCTTCGACCAGTACGACCGGATCTTCCAGTACGTGGCGGAGCACCCGGACCTCGACCACTGGCGGCCGGAGCTGTTCCGGAAGATGGTCGACCACTACCTGACCGTGCTGGACCGCCCCGGCCGACTGCCCCAGTCCGCCCGGGCGGAGTTCTTCCGCAAGGCCGCGGCGGACTACCGCCGCCGCAAACCGGACAACTTCGTCCGGCCGGGCGGCGTACGGGGCCAGAAGTACCGTCTGCTCGCCCTGGGCAGCTACCCGGCGCTGGCCGGCCTCAAGGCCGTCAACCGGACCCGCCACACCCTCAGCAAGAGCGGCCGGCGGCGGATCCAGGGCGCCAAGCGCCAGGTGATGAACGCGCACTACCGCACCCAGTTGCGGCTGCCGCTGGACGAGAACCTGGCCGTCTTCTCGGCCTACTGGAGCCGCTCCTACGCCTGCAACCCCGCGGCGATCGACGCCGAACTGGCCCGCCGCGCACCCCACATACGCCGGGTGTGGGCGGTCCGGGCCGGAGACGTCCACAAGATCCCCGAGGGCGTGGACGTGGTCCGGGTGGGCTCGCGCGAGTACTGGACGGCCATGGCCCGCGCCAAGTACCTGGTGAACAACGTCAACTTCGGCGACTCCGTGGTGAAGCGCGAGGGCTCGGTCCACATACAGACGCACCACGGCACACCGCTGAAGTCGATGGGCCTGGACCAGCGCGACTACCCCGGCTCCGCCCACGGGATGGACTTCGAGAAGCTGCTGGCCCGCTGCGACCGCTGGGACTACAGCCTCTCCTCCAACCGCCACTCCACGGCCGTCTGGGAGCGCGTCTACCCCTGCTCCTACGTCTCCCTGGAGACCGGCTACCCGCGCAACGACGTCCTGCTCAACGCCACGGCCGAGGACGTGCTGGCCGCCCGCCGCGAGCTGGGCATCGCCGACGGCACCACCGCCATCCTCTACGCCCCCACCCACCGCGAGTACGAACCCGGCTTCGTGCCGCGCCTGGACCTGGTGCGGTTCGCCGAGCAGTTGGGGCCGGACACCACCCTGCTGATCCGCGGTCACTACTTCTACGACGCCTCCCCGGAACTGGCCGCGCTCCGGGCCGGCGGCCGGATCGTCGACGTCTCGTCCCACCCCACGGTGGAGCGGCTCTACCTCGCCGCGGACGCCCTGGTGACCGACTACTCCTCGGCGATGTTCGACTACGCCAACCTGGACCGCCCGATCGTGATCTACGCGGACGACTGGGAGATCTACTCCGCGGTCCGCGGCACCTACTTCGACCTGCTCCAGGAGCCGCCCGGCGCGGTGGCCACCACCCAGGACGAGCTGGCCGAGATCCTGAACTCGGGAGCCTGGAACGACGGGGCCTCCGCGAAGCTCCGGGCGGCCTTCCGCGAACGCTTCTGCGACTTCGACGACGGCCGCGCGGCGGAACGAGTGGTCCGTCACATCTTCCTGGGTGAGGACGCCGCCGACCTGCCCCCTATCGTTCCTCTGAGCGAGCGTCGCCCGGCACCCACCCCCACCCAGGCCGTCGCTTCGGTCGAAACGGTCTGAACCGAAAGGAAACACCGCGCACCATGGCTCCGCGGCTCAGCGTCATCGTCCCCATCTACAACGTGGAGGAGTACCTTCCGGCCTGCCTCGACTCGCTGGCGGAACAGACCCTGAAGGACATCGAGGTCGTGATGGTGGACGACGGTTCACCCGACGGCTCGGCCGCCATCGCGGCGAAGTACGCAGAGCGCGACACACGCTTCCGGCTCATCCGCAAGGAGAACGCCGGTCTGGGAGCCGCCCGCAACACCGGGATCGAGAACATATCCCCGGAGTCCGAGTTCCTGACCTTCGTCGACAGCGACGACCTGATCCCGCCGGACGCCTACCGGCTGATGGTGACGAGCCTGGACGAGACCGGGTCCGACTTCGCCACCGGCAACGTCTTCCACATCAGGGGCGAGAAGACCTGGCAGGTGCCGCTGCTGAAGATGCTCGCCGGACAGGCGCGCAAGCGCACCCACATCTCGAAGTACCCCAAGCTGGTCGCCGACCGCATCGCCTGCAACAAGGTCTTCCGCCGCTCCTTCTGGGAGAAGCACGCCTTCTCCTTCCCCGAGGGCATCCTCCACGAGGACATCCCCGTCGTCCTCCCGGCCCACTACCTGGCCGAGGCCGTCGACGTCATCGGCGAGCCCGTCTACTACTGGCGGCAGCGCGAGGGCCGGGCGGCCCCGTCGATCACCCAGCGGCGCAAGGAGGTCCAGGCCATCCGCGACCGCGTCACCGCGGTCACCTCCGTCAGCAGGTTCCTGGCCGGGCAGGACGGCCCCGAGTTCGCCCGGTACAAGAAGGAGTACGACCGCCGGGTCCTCAGCGACGACCTGCGGCTCTTCCTCAACGTCCTGCCGGACGCCGACGAGGAGTTCCGCGCCGCCTTCCTGGACGCGACCAACGGCTACCTCGACACCGTCGGCCCCGAGATCGTGATGACGCTGCCGGTGCACCTGCGGGTGCAGTGGCTGCTGGTGCGCAAGCGGGCCATGTCCGAGCTGATCGACCTGCTGGCGGCCCAGCGCCGCCGCGAGCCCATCGAGGTCAGCGGTCTCATCCGCAAGTACGCCGGCTTCCGGGCGCTGGAGGCCAGCGGCCTGAAGCTGCCGAAGAAGGCGCTGCGCATCGACCCCGACCTCAACCTGCGGGCCCCGCTGCGGGAGGTCTCCTGGCAGGACGGCAAGCTCGTCCTCCTCGGCGACGCCTACATCGAGAAGATCGACCTCCCCACCCGCCGCAGCTCGGTGAAGTTCATCCAGCTCAAGAAGGACGGGTCGCGGCGGCGCCTGGTGTTCCCGGCGAAGAACGTCTACCGGCCGGAGTGCACCACCGACTCCAACCAGAAGCTCCACAACTACGACTGGGCCGGCTGGACCTTCACCCTCGACCCCGCCAAGCTCCGCAGGGGCGGCCAGTGGGACGAGGGCATCTGGCACGTCGGCATCCGCGTCATCAGCTCCGGCCTGATGCGCAAGCGCGCCGTCCAGGGCGGCGGCGGCTCGGCGGCCAACTACCCGCCGTACCACTGGCTCGACGACGACTACCGGCTGGTGCCGTTCGTCGAGCGCGCCGCCCTGAAGCTGCGCGTCGAGAAGGTGCGCGCCCTGATCACCGACCGCCGCGTGGTCGACGAGTCGATCGAGGTCGGCGGTGAGATCCGCGAGCCGCTCGCCGAGGGCGAGACCGTCCGGCTGCGGGTGACCAACCGCAAGAGCGGCGAGGTGCTGGAGTACCCCGTCACGCTGGAGACCGCGGCCGGCGGCCGGACCCCCTTCCGGGTCCGCGTGCCGATCGGCGACATCGCCCTGGTCACCAGCGAGGCCGTGGACGAGAACGCCCAGCCGGAACGGCGCGACTGGAGCACCGTCCTGGTCGCCGCCGCGCCCGGCGGCCGGGAGCGCCGCTTCAGCACGGTGATCCGGGACGGCCTGGCCGACGCCCACTTCCCGCTGCCCCCGTCGCTGGGCGGGCAGGCGCGGGAGCACGAGATCGCCGTCCTCGCCGGGAACAACGGCTACCTGAAGTTCTCCGGCCGCGCCACCCGCGCGGTCATCACCGACGTGGCGCTGCGGGACGGCCGGATCGCCGTCACCGGGCACACCGATCCCCGGCTGACCGGGTCGGTGTTCGTGCTCAAGGCCCGCAACCGGTACGAGGAGCGGACCGTCCCCGTGCGCTGGCTGGCGGACGGCGCGTTCGAGTTCGACTTCGACCCGTCCACCATGGGCAACCCGGCGGGCACGGTGCCGCTGAAGGCCGGACGCTGGAACCTCTTCCTCCGTCCCCAGGACGGCGAGGGCGACGACATCCGCTTCGCCATCGACCGGCTCGCCGTCGGCCGCTTCCCGCTCAAGGCGGAGCTGAACGGCCGGAACTACTGGTTCGAGGCCCGCTGGGGCGACTTCCCGCAGCTCAACTGCCGCTCGGGGCTGAGCGACCTGGAGCGCGGCCCGTACCGGCAGCTCCAGCTCCGGCGCGAGGTGTACGAGCCGGGCCGCCGCAAGCCGCTGCGCGACGCCGTGTTCTACCTCAGCTACAACGGCAAGCAGTTCTCCGACAGCCCCCGCGCCATGTACGAGGAACTGGTCAGGCGCGGCCTCGACCTCGAACACCTCTGGGCCGTCCGCGACGACCAGGTCGTGCTCCCGCCGGAGCTCAAGCCGGTGCGGATGTGGGGCACCGAGTGGTTCGAGGCGCTGGCGACCTGCCGCTACATCGTCACCAACGCCCACCTCCCGGAGTGGGTGGAGCGGCGGCCCGGCCAGGTGATCGTGCAGACCTGGCACGGCACCATGCTGAAGAAGATCGGCCACGACATCGAGACCCTGCACTTCGACCGCGAGTACCAGAACCGGATCGCCCTGGAGGCGAAGAACTGGAGCCTGGTCGTCTCGTCCAACCGCTTCAGCACGCCGATCCTGAAGCGGGCGTTCTCCTTCGACGGGGAGATCCTCGAGGCCGGCTACCCGCGCAACGACTACCTCTACTCGCCCGACCGGGACGAGATCGCCCGGCGGACGAAGGAGAAGCTGGGGCTGCCCGAGGGCAAGAAGGTCATCCTGTACGCCCCCACCTGGCGCGACGACCTGTCCCACAGCGCCGGGCAGTACAAGTTCGACCTGCGCGTGGACCTGGAGGACGCCCGGCGGCGGCTCGGCGACGACCACGTGCTGCTCATCCGGCGCCACTCCAACGTGGTGGACGCCGTTCCGGGGGCCGGCAACGGGTTCGTGTGGGACGTCTCGGAGTACCCGGACATCGCCGACCTGTACCTGGCGGCCGACCTCATGATCACCGACTACTCCTCGGTGATGTTCGACTACGCCCACCTGAAGCGTCCCATGCTCTTCTTCACCTACGACCTGGAGCACTACCGGGACACCCTGCGCGGGTTCTACTTCGACTTCGAGAAGGACTCGCCCGGCCCGCTGATCCGCACCTCGGAGGAGCTGGTCACCGCCATCCGGAACATCGACCGGGTCATGGAGGAGTACAAGGAGCGGTACGACCGCTTCCAGCACCTCTTCTGCGACCTGGACGACGGCCACGCCTCGGAGCGCGTGGTGGACCGGATGCTGGAGATGGCCAGGGAAGGGCACTGACCGCCGGGCCGTCCCGGGCCGCACCGCCGCGGTGCGGCCCGGGACGGCGGCGAGTGCGGCAACGGTGAGGGCGGCCGCGCCGGATGGCGCGGCCGCCCTCGTCCGTATCGTTCCGCTCGTTCCGCCGCCGTGCGCGCGGAACCGCGGCCCCGCGCGCACGGCCGTCACGCCGTCACGCCGTCACGCGAAGGGGTCGAACTCCTGGTACTCCCGCACGACCTCGTCGCGCTCCGCCTCGCGGTCGCGGCGGCGCTGGGCGGCCGGACGGAGGGTCTCCAGGCGGTGGTCCTCCCCGCGGCGGCCGAGCATCTCCGCGCCCGCGGACACCGAGGGCTCCCAGTCGAAGACGACCGCGTCGTCCTCGGGGCCGATGGCCACGCCGTCGCCCTCGCGGGCGCCCGCCTTCATCAGCTCCTCCTCGACACCGAGGCGGTTCAGCCGGTCGGCGAGGTAACCCACGGCCTCGTCGTTGCTGAAGTCGGTCTGGCGGACCCAGCGCTCCGGCTTCTCGCCGCGCACCCGGAAGAAGCCCTCGCCCTCCTTGGTGACGGTGAAGCCCGCGTCGTCCACGGCCTTGGGGCGGATGACGATCCGGGTCGACTCCTCCTTCGGCTTCGCCGCGCGCGCCTCGTCCACGATCCTCGCCAGGGCGTAGGAGAGCTCCTTCAGGCCCTGGCGGCTCACGGCCGAGACCTCGAAGACCGGATAGCCGCGGGCCTCCAGGTCGGGGCGGATGATGTCGGCGAGGTCCTGCCCGTCGGGGATGTCCACCTTGTTGAGCACCACGACCCGCGGACGGTCGTCCAGGCCGCCGTACTCCGCCAGTTCGGCCTCGATGACGTCGAGGTCCGTCACCGGGTCGCGGTCGGACTCCAGCGTCGCGCAGTCCAGCACGTGCACCAGGACGGCGCAGCGCTCGACGTGGCGCAGGAACTCCAGGCCCAGCCCCTTGCCCTGGCTGGCGCCGGGGATCAGCCCGGGGACGTCGGCGATGGTGTAGACGGTCGAACCGGCCGTCACCACGCCCAGGTTGGGCACCAGCGTGGTGAAGGGGTAGTCGGCGATCTTCGGCTTGGCGGCGGAGAGCACGGAGATCAGGGACGACTTGCCCGCCGACGGGTAGCCCACGAGCGCCACGTCCGCCACCGTCTTCAGTTCCAGGACGATGTCGCGGGTCTCCCCCGGCTCGCCCAGCAGCGCGAAGCCGGGCGCCTTGCGGCGGGGCGAGGCGAGCGCGGCGTTGCCCAGGCCGCCCCGGCCGCCGCGCCCGGCGACGAAGGTGGTGCCGTGGCCGACCAGGTCGGCCAGGACGTTGCCCTGCTTGTCCAGGACGACCGTGCCGTCCGGAACGGGCAGCACCAGGTCCTTCCCGTCGGCGCCCGAGCGGTGGCCGCCCTCGCCGGGCCTGCCGTTGCCGGCCCT
>NZ_DASQNP010000205.1:0-29968 GCF_035644915.1 Streptomyces sp. | reverse complement strand
GGCCATCACGATCCGCTGGACCTGGTTGGTGCCCTCGTAGATCTGGGTGATCTTGGCGTCCCGCATCATCCGCTCGACCGGGTAGTCGCGGGTGTAGCCGTAGCCGCCCAGGAGCTGGACGGCGTCGGTGGTGATCTCCATGGCGACGTCCGAGGCGTAGCACTTGGCGGCGGCGCCGAAGAAGGTGAGGTTCTCCTCCTTGCCGGTGCTGCCGAGGGTGACGCGCTCGGAGCGGGCGGCGGCGGCGTAGGTGAGCTGGCGGGCGGCCTCCAGCTTCATCGCCATGTCGGCGAGCATGAACTGCACGCCCTGGAAGTCGCCGACCGGCTTGCCGAACTGCTTGCGCTCGCGCACGTAGCCCTTGGCGTAGTCCAGTGCGCCCTGGGCGATGCCGATGGCCTGGGCCGCGATGGTGATGCGGGTGTGGTCCAGCGTCTTCATCGCGGTGGCGAAGCCGGTGCCCTCCTCGCCGATCATGCGGTCGGCGGGGATGCGGACGTTGTCGAAGTAGACCTCGCGGGTCGGGGAGCCCTTGATGCCGAGCTTCTTCTCCGGGGCGCCGAAGGAGACGCCCTCGTCGCCCTTCTCCACGACGAAGGCCGAGATGCCCTTGGAGCGCTTCTCGGGGTCGGTGACGGCCATGACCGTGTAGTACTCGCTGACGCCGGCGTTGGTGATCCAGCGCTTGACGCCGTTGAGCACCCAGTGGTCGCCGTCGCGCACGGCCCGGGTCTTCATGCCCGCGGCGTCCGAGCCGGCCTCCGGCTCGGACAGGCAGTAGGAGAACATCGCGTCGCCCTTGGCGAGCGGGGTGAGGTACTTCCGCTTCAGCTCCTCGGAGCCGGAGAGGATCACCGGGAGCGAGCCGAGCTTGTTGACGGCCGGGATCAGGGAGGACGAGGCGCAGGCGCGGGCGACCTCCTCGATCACGATGACGGTCGCGAGGGCGTCCGCGCCCGCGCCGCCGTAGGTCTCGGGGACGTGGACGGCGTGCAGGTCGTTGGCGACCAGGGCGTCCAGGGCCTCCTGGGGGAAGCGGCCCTGCTCGTCCACCTCGGCGGCGAAGGGCGCGATCTTCGCCTCGGCGAGCGCGCGCACCGATTCGCGGAGCATCTCGTGCTCTTCGGACGGCCGGTAGAGGTCGAAGTCGGTCGATCCCGCCACGGTGTCTCACTCCCTGGATGCGGTCTTGCTAACTACCGTTAAGTAACCCGCTAAGTAACCCAATTCTAGAGCTGAAGCCCCTCCCGCGGGTACATGAGTTTGCCGACACTGCCCGCGACGGCGGCCGGATATGCTCACGGACAGCACCTCGTCCGTACCACAGGAGCAGTCCATGGCCCTCAGAATCACCGTGATCGGCACCGGCTACCTCGGCGCGACTCACGCCGCCGCCATGGCGGAGCTGGGCTTCGAGGTGCTCGGCCTGGACGTGGTGCCCGAGAAGGTCGAGACGCTGTCGCAGGGCCGGGCGCCGTTCTACGAGCCGGGACTGGAGGAGCTGCTGCGCCGCCACGTCGCCGGTCTGGAGGGCTCGACCGGGCGGCTGCGCTTCACCACCTCCTGGGAAGAGGTGGGCGCGTTCGGCGACGTCCACTTCATCTGCGTGAACACCCCCCAGAAGCGCGGCGAGTACGCCTGTGACATGTCCTACGTGGACAGCGCCGTCGACTCCCTCGCCCCGCACCTGGCGCGGCCGGTGCTGGTGGTCGGCAAGTCCACCGTCCCGGTGGGCAGCGCGGACCGGCTGGCGCGGCGGCTGGCGGAGCTGGCCCCGGCGGGCGAGGCGGCGGAGCTGGCCTGGAACCCGGAGTTCCTGCGGGAGGGCTTCGCCGTCCAGGACACCCTGCGCCCGGACCGCATCGTGGTGGGGGTGCGCTCGGAGCGCGCGGAGGAGCTGCTGCGCGAGGTGTACGCGAAGCCGGTGGCGGAGGGCTCGCCCTTCGTCGTCACCGACTTCCCGACCGCCGAGCTGGTGAAGACCGCCGCCAACTCCTTCCTCGCCACCAAGATCTCGTTCATCAACGCCATGGCCGAGGTCTGCGAGGCCGCGGGCGGCGACGTGGTGAAGCTGGCGGAGGCGATCGGGTACGACGACCGGATCGGGCGGAAGTTCCTGCGCGCCGGGATCGGCTTCGGCGGCGGCTGCCTGCCCAAGGACATCCGCGCGTTCATGGCCCGGGCGGGCGAGCTGGGCGCCGACCAGGCGCTGACCTTCCTCCGCGAGGTGGACTCGATCAACATGCGGCGCCGCTCCCACATGGTGGAGCTGGCCCGCGAGACGGTCGGCGGCGCCTTCCTCGGGCAGCGGGTGGCGGTGCTGGGCGCGACCTTCAAGCCGGACTCCGACGACGTGCGGGACTCGCCCGCGCTGAACGTCGCCGGCCAGATCCACCTCCAGGGCGGGCAGGTCACCGTCTACGACCCCAAGGGCATGGAGAACGCCCGGCGCGTCTTCCCCACCCTGGGGTACGCCGAGACCGCGCTGGAGGCGGTGCGCGGGGCGGACGTGGTGCTGCACCTGACGGAGTGGCGCGAGTTCCAGGAGCTGGACCCGCAGGTGCTGGGCGAGGCCGTCGCACAGCGGCGCATCCTGGACGGCCGCAACACCCTGGACCCGGCCCTGTGGCGCAAGGCGGGCTGGTCCTTCCGCGCGCTGGGCCGCCCGACGGCCTAGTCTCCCCCGCCGTTCCCGGACGACCGCCGCGCGCGGTACGTCCGCATCTTCGCCCGGCTGCCGCAGACGGCCATGGTGCACCAGCGTCTGCGGCCGGCCGGGCTCCGGTCGTAGTACGCCCACCGGCAGTCGTGCGCCTCGCACACCTTGAGGCGGTGCCAGGTGCCGTCGCCCGCCGCGGTGGCGACGGCGAGGGCGATCCGGGCGGTGAGCGCCGCGGCGCCCCCCGGGGTGCCGACGGGTTCGAGTGACGCCGTCCCCTCCTCGTCGAGCGTCACGGCGAGGGGCGCGCCGCGCAGCAGTCCGGCCGGCACGGCCGACGTCTCCTGCGGCATCCGGGCGCCCGTGTGGGCCAGGCAGGCGGCGCGCAGGCCCTCGCGCAGCCGGACGACCTCCGGAAGGTCGCGTTTGGCCAGGCCGAGTCCGGTCAACCCGTGGTCGCGTGCGAACGCGTCGAGTCCGCCGGCGGTGGCGAGGGCGTCGGTGCCCGCCCCCACGTCCAGGGTGTTGATCAGATCCCGCACCAGGCGGAGGCCCGGCGGTGCGGGATCCCGGTCCTCGGGCTGCTCCACCCTTGCCACGTTACCGGTGACTCGCCATCATGAGGTAACTCCGTTACCGGTTTACCCGGCCAAGGGGTAACCGAGGCGCGGCAACCACGGCACAGGGAGAGAGCAGCATGGCCATCAACACACTGCAGGCCGTCGTCGTACTGGACTGTCCGGAGCCCGGGAAGCTCGCCGACTTCTACGCGCGCATGCTGGGCGGGAAGGTCGAGGGCGAGGGCAGGTGGGTCGAGGTCCGGTTCGACTCGGGCCGGCTGGCGGGCCGGACGCTGGCCTTCCAGGAGGCCCCCGACCACGTTCCCCCCACGTGGCCGAGCGGCGAGCGGTCGCAGCAGTTCCACCTGGACTTCTACGTGCCCCGGGAGGAGTGGGACGCCGCCGAGCGGGAGGTGCTGGACCTCGGGGCGAAACGCGTCCAGGGGGACGACGGCGAGCGCGACTTCCGGGTCTACCTGGACCCGGCGGGACACCCCTTCTGTCTGTGCGTCAACTGACCGGCCCAGGCAGGACGGACGGGCCGGCGGCACGGACGCGACGAGGCGGGCGGGGCGCGGGAGTGCGAACACTCCGCGCCCCGCCCGCCTCACGCTGTCCCAGGAGGTTGGCCGTGGAGCCGCGCGGCCCGTGGCCGGGCCGCCGTGCGGCGCCGGATCAGATGGCGACGCCGTTGGCCCGCAGGTAGGCCAGCGGGTCGATGTCCGAGCCGTAACCGGGGCTGGTGCGCACCTCGAAGTGCAGGTGCGGGCCGGTGCTGTTGCCGGTCGAGCCGACGGCGCCGATCTGCTGGCCGACGGTCACCCGCTGGCCGGCGCTGACCGACAGCGCGGACAGGTGGGCGTACTGGCTGTAGCGGCCGTCGTCGTGGCGGATGACGACCTGGTTGCCGTACGCGCCGGCCCAGCCGGCGGAGACCACGGTGCCGTTGGTGACGGCCTTCACCGGGGTGCCGGTGGCGGCGGAGAAGTCGACGCCGGTGTGGTAACCGCTGGACCACATGCCGCCCGAGGCCCGGTAGGGGGTGGACGGGCCGGCGGCGACCGGGGCGGTGTAGCCGCTGGAGGCCTTGTCGGACGGGCCGTTGCCGCTCCGGTCGGCCCGGTCGGCCGAACGCTCCGCGGCGGGCTCGGTGTTGGTCTCGGCCTTCGCGACCTTCTTCCCGGCCTTCGCCTCCGGCTCGGCCTCCGGCTTGGCGGCGGCCTTCTGCTGGACGGCGGCGCCGCCCAGGGAGAGCTCCTGGCCCGGGAAGATCAGGTCGGGGTTGTCGCCGATGACCTGGCGGTTGTCCTCGTAGACCTGCTGCCAGCCGCCCGCGATGCCGTGGGCGTCGGCGATCTTGAACAGGGTGTCGCCGCTGACGACCGTGTACGAGACGGTCTTCTGCCCGGTCTTGCCGGCCTTGCCGGCCCGCTCGGTGCGGTCCGCCCGCTCCGGCTGGGCCTGCTGCTTCGGCGCGGCCTTGGGAGCCTGCCGCTCCTGGGCCGCCGGGGCCTGCTCGCCCATCCCGCCCTTCCCGTCGGGGGAGATGGCCGGAGCGGGGCCGCCCTTGGTCAGACCGGCCTTGACGGAGCACACCGGCCAGGCACCCGGGCCCTGACCCTCCAGCACCTTCTCGGCGATGGCTATCTGCTGCTCCTTGGTGGCCAGGTCGGCGCGCGGCGCGTACTGGGTGCCGCCGAAGGCTTCCCACGTGCTCTGGGTGAACTGCAGACCGCCGTAGAAACCGTTGCCGGTGTTGATGCTCCAGTTGCCCGTGCTCTCGCACTGGGCGACCCGCTCCCAGGTCTCGACGGAGGCGGCGTTGGCGTTGCCGGCGGCGATCAGGGGAAGGGCCACACCGGCGCTGCCCACGGAAATGGCCAGGGACAGGCGGGTGATGCGGCTGGTGCGGGCACGACGATGACGTCCGCGTGCGGACATAGGGGGGCTCCTCTCCTACGCCTGCGAGGTGAGCTGTCGGGTTCGGGCTGGAGTTGCCCGGCCATGGAAGGCCGCGGCGCTGGGCCGCGGCATGGCTTCACCCCAAGCCGTCCCGTGCGGACACGGTCCGGCGCTTACCTTGGGTCCCCCGCTCCTGCCGATGGTGGTGTGGATGGTCCAGCCCGCTGCCGTCGGCAGGACTCGGCGTACGGCAGCGGGCCGCCGCACGTTCGTACGGCGCGGCCAGAACGGTAAACGCATCGTTTCCGCCGCAACAAGCCGAAGGGTCACAGGAAGCCCGTTTCGGAGGCATTGATCACGCCCCCTCCGTCACCGTCCGCCACGGGTCCGTTCCGCAGGGCCACCGGTTCGCCTTTTGACGGTCCTTCACAAACCCCTTGCCAGCAGGGACGATGACGCAGCGGTACGTCCGGCGGCACGGAGCGCGACGCATCCGGAGGAGGGCTCCGTGAGTTGCATCACGGGACGGTGGCCGGCGTCATCCGTCGAGTTGCTCGATGGTGGCGATCGACGGTCCGCGGCGGGCCTGTTCGTCGCGGGCGACCGCCTCCGCGTCACGGAGCACCCGCACCGCGTTCTTCCAGGTCAGCTTGGCCAGGTCGGCCTCGGACCAGTGACGGTCCAGCAATTCGGCCACCAGATTCGGATATCCGGACACATCGCCCAGATCGGACGGCGTGAAGGCCGTGCCGTCGAAGTCGCCGCCGATGCCGATGTGGTCGATGCCGGCGACCTCGCGCATGTGGTCCAGGTGGTCGGCGACCGTGGCCGCCGTGGCCGCCGGACGCGGATGGGCCGCCTCGTAGGCGCGCTGGACCGCCAGGCCCCTCTCGGAGCCGTCCAGCGGGTGCAGGCCGTGGGCGCGCATGTTCTCGTCGGCGGCCTCGGTCCAGGCGACGGCGGCGGGCAGGACGAACTTCGGCACGAAGGTGGCCATCGCCACACCGCCGTTGGCCGGAAGCCGCTCCAGCACGTCGTCGGGGATGTTGCGCGGGTGGTCGCACACCGCGCGGGCGGAGGAGTGCGAGAAGATGACGGGCGCCGTCGACACGCGCAGCGCGTCGCGCATGGTGGCCGGCGCCACATGGGAGAGGTCCACCAGCATCCCCAGCCGGTTCATCTCCCGCACGACCTCCTCGCCGAAGCGGGTCAGGCCGCCGTGGCGGGGGACGTCGGTGGCCGAGTCCGCCCAGTCGATGGTGTCGTTGTGGGTGAGCGTCAGGTAGCGCACGCCCAGGCGGTACAGGGCGCGCAGCGTGCCCAGGGAGTTGTTGATGGAGTGCCCGCCCTCGGCGCCCATCAGCGAGGCGATGCGCCCCTCGGCGCGCGCCGCCTCCACGTCGTCGGCGGTGAGGGCGAGCCGCAGGTCGTCGGGGTGGCGGTCGACCAGCCGCCGCACCACGTCGATCTGCTCCAGGCAGGCGCTGACGGCGGCGTCGCCGGTGAGGTCGGTGCGCACGTAGACGGACCAGAACTGCGCCCCCACCCCGCCCGCGCGCAGCCGCGGGATGTCGGTGTGCAGGTGGGCCGACTGGTCGGTGGCGATGTCGCGCCGGTCGAGGTCGTAGGCCACCTGCTCGCGCAGCGCCCACGGCAGGTCGTTGTGGCCGTCGACGACGGGGTGGGCGGCCAGCAGCTCCCGGGCCCGCTCCAGCAGTCCGGCGCGGGCCCCGCCGGACTCCGTACCGTCCGTACCGTCCGAGCCGGACTCCGTGCCGCCCTCCGCGCCGTCCACGTCACCGCCCTCCGAAGCCGAAGCCCGCGCCGCCCGCGGCGACCTTGCCCCGCAGCCGCCGGCCCTTCTCCTCGGCCTGCTCCTTCAGCTCGCCCTGGAAGCGCTCCATCCGCTCCCGCAGCGCCCCGTCGTGGGCCGCCAGGATGCGCACGGCCAGCAGTCCGGCGTTGCGGGCGCCGCCGACCGAGACCGTGGCGACCGGGACCCCGGCGGGCATCTGGACGATGGACAGCAGGGAGTCCATGCCGTCCAGGTGCTCCAGCGGCACCGGCACGCCGATCACCGGCAGCGGGGTGACGGAGGCGAGCATGCCGGGCAGGTGGGCCGCTCCCCCGGCGCCCGCGATGATCGCCTTCAGCCCGCGGCCGGCCGCCCGGTCGCCGTAGGCGATCATCTCGTGCGGCATCCGGTGCGCGGAGACGACGTCCACCTCGTAGGGGACCTCGAACTCTTCCAGGACCTTGGCCGCGGCCTCCATGACGGGCCAGTCGGAGTCCGAGCCCATGACGATGCCGACGACCGGTTCGCGGTCCGCGGGTGTGGCGGCGTTGCTCATTCGGTGATGGTCCCTCGCAGGTAGCCGGCGGCGTGGGCGGCGCGCTCGCGCACGTCCGCCAGGTCGTCGCCGTAGGTGGTGACGTGGCCCACCTTGCGGCCGGGCTTCACGTCCTTGCCGTACATGTGGATCTTCAACTGCGGGTCGCGGGCCATGCAGTGCAGGTAGCCCTGGTACATGTCGGGGTAGTCGCCGCCGAGCACGTTGACCATCACCGTCCACGGCGCGCGCGGGCGCGGGTCGCCGAGGGGGAGGTCGAGCACGGCCCGCAGGTGGTTGGCGAACTGCGAGGTGACCGCGCCGTCCTGGGTCCAGTGGCCGCTGTTGTGGGGGCGCATGGCCAGCTCGTTGACCAGCACGCGGCCGTCGTGGGTCTCGAACAGCTCGACCGCCAGGTGCCCGACGACGCCCAGCTCCCTGGCGATCGTCAGCGCCAGTTCCTGGGCCTGGCCGGACAGCTCGGGCGACAGGTCGGGCGCCGGGGCGATCACGGTGTCGCAGACGCCGTTCACCTGGATGGACTCCACCACCGGGTACGCCACGGCCTGGCCGTGCGGGGAGCGCACCACGTTGGCCGCCAGCTCGCGGGCGAAGTCGACCTTCTCCTCCGCCAGCACCGGCACGCCCGCCCGGAAGGGCGCCGCGGCCTCCTCCTGGGACCGCACCACCCACACGCCCTTGCCGTCGTAGCCGCCGCGGACGGTCTTGAGCACGACCGGCCAGCCGCCGGTCTCGTCCGCGAACCGGGCCACGTCGGCCGGGTCGGCCACGATCCGGTGCCGGGGGCAGGGCACGCCGATCTCGGTGAGCCGCGCCCGCATCACGCCCTTGTCCTGCGCGTGCACCAGGGCGTCGGCTCCCGGTCGCACCGGGATGCCCTCCGCCTCCAGGGCGCGCAGGTGTTCGGTCGGGACGTGCTCGTGGTCGAACGTGATCACGTCACATCCCCGGGCGAAGTCGCGCAGCGTGTCCAGGTCGCGGTAGTCGCCGACGACGACGTCGTTGACGACCTGGGCAGCGGAGTCCTGCGGGGTGTCGCTGAGCAGTTTGAACCTGATGCCGAGGGGGATGCCCGCTTCGTGGGTCATCCGCGCGAGCTGACCGCCCCCGACCATGCCGATCACGGGAAATGTCACAGTCGTAGCCTATCGGGCGGGAAGCCGGGTACCTCGTCCGGCGTACGGCCGCGGATAGCATGGCGAGCCAGGGAGGCCGATGGATGGCCGGTGGGAGGCCCGCGGAACGGGCAGAACGGGGTGAGCGGATGTTCACGGACGAACAGCGCACACTGCGCTCCCGCCTCCGGCGGCTCCGGCGCGAGGCGGCCAAGTTCGGCACGGTGGGCGCCTTCGGCTTCCTCGTCAACGTCGCGGTCTTCAACCTGTGCATCCACGGCCTGGGCCTGGCCCCGGTGCGGTCGGGGGTGATAGCCACGGCGGTCGCCACCGGGACCAACTACCTGGGCAACCGCTACTGGACGTACCGCCACAGCGACAAGCGGCGGATGCACCGCGAGGCCGGACTCTTCCTGCTGATCAACGGCATCGGCATGGTGATCGAGAACGGCGTGCTGGCGGTCTCCCACTACGGGCTGGGCCTCACCTCGCCGCTCGCCGACAACATCGCCAAGAACGTCGTCGGCATGGGTCTGGGCACGGTCTTCCGCTTCTGGGCGTACCGCACCTGGGTCTTCCGCGCCGCGCCGTCCCGCGGGCACGAGGCGTCACCCCGCGGACGGCTCCTCCGCCTCGCGGCTCAGAAAGAGCGCGAAGACCGGCGGGTGCTGCTGAAGTAGCTCCAGCCGTCCGCCGTCCGCCTCCGCCAGGTCCCGGGCGACGGCCAGTCCCAGGCCCGTGGAGTTGCGCCCGCTGACCGTGCGCTCGAAGACCCGCGCGCCCAGTTCCGGATCGACGCCCGGCCCCTCGTCCGTGACCTCGACCACCACCTGGTTCCCGGCGATCCGGGTGCGCAGGGCGACCGCGCCGTCACCGTGCATCAGGGCGTTCTCGATGAGCGTGGCGAGCACCTGCGCCACCGCTCCCGGGGTGCCCACCGCCCGCAGGCCCTGCCGGCCGGAGCGGACGATGGCCCGGCCCGCCTTGCGGTACGCCGGACGCCACTCCTCGATCTGCTGCTTGACCACCTCGTCCAGGTCGAAGCCCACGGCCGAGCCCGAGCGGGGGTCGCGCGAGTTCGTCAGCAGCCGCTGCACCACGTCGGTCAGCCGCTCCACCTGGGCGAGGCCGATCATCGCCTCCTCCCTGATGGTGGCGGTGGCGGCCTTGTCGGTGCCCGGGGCGGCGTCGGCGGCGTCGGCCGCCGTGACGATCTCCTCCAGCCGCATGGACAGCGCGGTCAGCGGCGTGCGGAGCTGGTGGGAGGCGTCCGCGGCCAGCCGCCGTTCGGCGGTGAGCATCCGGGCGATCCGCTCGGCACTGGCGTCCAGCACGTCGGCCACCCGGTCCAGCTCGGGCACCCCGTAGCGCCGGTGCCGGGGCCGCGGGTCGCCGGAGCCGAGGCGTTCGGCGGTCTCGGCGAGGTCGGTGAGCGGGGCCGCGACCCGGCGGGCCTGCCGTACGGCCAGGAGCACCGCGGCGGCCACCGCGAGCAGCGCCACCGCCAGGATGATCAGCAGGGTCCGGCCCACCTCGGCGAGGACCGCGCTGCTGGGGAGCTGGACGGTGACGGTCACGCCGTCGGCGCCGGTCGCGCGCCCCTCGATGACGTCGCCCTCGGGGCGTTCGCCCAGCCGGATGGGGTCGCGTCCGGGCAGCTCGATGCGGACGTGCCGGTCCCCGGGCACCTGGGAGCGCATGGATTCGGCGGTCACCCGCTCCTTGGCGACCACGCGGCTCTCGACGACCGAGACCAGCCGTGCGGCGTCGGACCGGACGCTCTCGTGGACGCTCTCCTCGATGGTGCGGGTCTCGACGATGACCAGTGAGATCCCGAAGACGGCGATCACGACCAGGACCACGGCCAGCGTGGAGTTGATCAGACGTCTGCGCACGGCTCGGTGTCAGCCCTTCCAGGTCTTCCCGGGTCTTCCGGGGGCTCCCGAGCCCTCGGGGTCTTCGGAGTCCGCGGGTCTTCGGCTACGGTCCGGTGCGGCCCGGTGCCGGGGTCATTCCTTCTCGAAGCGGAAGCCGACGCCCCGGACGGTGGAGATGTAGCGGGGGTTGGCCGCGTCGTCGCCGAGCTTCTTGCGCAGCCAGGAGATGTGCATGTCGAGGGTCTTGGTCGACGACCACCAGGTGGTGTCCCAGACCTCGCGCATGAGCTGGTCGCGGGTGACGACCCGGCCCGCGTCGCGCACCAGCACCCGCAGCAGGTCGAACTCCTTCGCCGTGAGCTGGAGCTCCTCGTCCCCCATCCACGCCCGGTGCGACTCGACGTCGATGCGCACGCCGTGGGTCGCGGTGGGCTGGGCGGGCTCGACGGCGCCGCGCCGCAGCAGGGCCCGCACCCGGGCCAGCAGCTCGGCCAGGCGGAACGGCTTGGTGACGTAGTCGTCGGCGCCCGCGTCCAGGCCGACGACGGTGTCCACCTCGTCGGCCCGGGCCGTCAGCACCAGGACCGGGAAGGTGTGCCCCTCGGTCCGGAGACGGCGGCACACCTCCAGTCCGTCCATGCCGGGCAGACCGAGGTCGAGCACGAGCAGGTCGACGTTGCCCTGCCGCCCCGTGTCGAGCGCGCTGGGGCCGTCCTCGCGCACCTCGACCTCGTACCCTTCGCGGCGCAGGGCGCGGGCCAGCGGCTCCGAGATGGAGGCATCATCCTCGGCGAGCAGTACTCGGGTCATGGCCTGATGGTAGACCTCGGGAGAGGAGGTCAGGCGGCGTGTGCGGGAGTCGCGGGGGCCCGGCTCCGGTTCCCGGCACCGGTGTGAGGTACGCCTCTTTTTAGCTGGTACGTACATATACCAACTGTGAGGTGACGTACCCTGACCGAGGCGTTTGCCAGAAGCGACGGCCTTTGGCGCACACGGTGCGTCAAGGGCCTCTTTGCTGAGGTCTGCCGAGAGTCTGCCGAGGGGCCGGGGAGACCGGAGCGCTCCGCACGGATCTTCCTCGGACCCGGCCGCCGACCCGCCCGCGGCTCCGTCGCGCGGCGACGCCGAGAACCTGTCGGCCAGGGCCGTGCGCGGGGCGGGGGCGCGGTCCTGCGCCGGCCAGCCCACCCGGGCGCGTGCGCACCACATCGTACGCGTCCCGACCGAGCAAGGAACCACCAACCTATGGCGTCCAGTTCGACGAAGAGCTCAGTCGGTACCACCGACAAGACCTTCTTCGGCCACCCTCGCGGTCTGGCCACGCTCTTCATGACGGAGATGTGGGAGCGCTTCTCCTGGTACGGGATGCGCGCCATCCTCGTCCTCTACCTGATCGCGGGCGTCCTCGAAGGTCCGCTCGCCGACCGCGAGGCCCTCGCCGCGGCGATCTACGGCGTCTACAACGCCGTCGTCTACATGGCCGCCATGCCCGGCGGCTGGGTGGCCGACCGCCTCTGGGGCGCCCGCAAGGCCGTCCTGGTGGGCGGCATCGTGATCGCGGCGGGCCACTACACCCTGGCGATCCCCTCCGACGTGGCCTTCTTCGTCGGCCTGGGCCTCATCGCCATCGGCACCGGCCTGCTCAAGCCGAACATCTCGGCGATGGTCGGCGACCTCTACGAGGGCCGGCCCAGCGCCCGTCGCGACGCCGGTTTCACCATCTTCTACATGTCGATCAACATCGGCGGCCTGCTCGCGCCGCTGGTGGTCGGCTACCTCGGCGAGAACGTGAGCTGGCACCTGGGCTTCGCCGTCGCCGGTCTCGGCATGACCCTGGCCGTCGTCCAGTACGTCCTGGGCGGACGCCACCTCGGCGACGCCGGCCGCGAGCCCGGCACCCCGGCCACGCCGGAGGAGAAGCGCTCCGTGCTGCGCAAGGCCGCGCTGTGGACCGGCCTGGCCGTCGCCGCGCTGGTGGCGGACGTCGCCCTGGGCACCTACGACATCGAGCACGTGGTGAACTTCCTGGCCGTCCTCGGCATCGTGGTGCCGGTCCTGTACTTCGTCTCGATGTACCGGAACCCGGAGCTGACGGGCGAGGACCGGCCGCGCGTCAAGGCGTTCATGTGGTTCTTCGCCACCGCCGTGCTGTTCTGGATGATCTACGACCAGTCCGGCTCGCTGCTGACGATCTTCGCGGACAACAGCACCGACCGCATGATCGGAAGCTGGGAGTTCCCGGCCTCGTGGTTCCAGTCGGTCAACCCGTTCATGATCATCGTCCTGGCGCCGGTCTTCGCGAGCCTGTGGGTCCGGCTGGCCCAGCGCGACCGCGAGCCCAGCACCCCGGTGAAGTTCGCCCTGGCCATGCTGCTCATCGGCGGTTCCTTCGCCCTGATGGGCCTGGCGGGCGCCGCCGCGGCCAACAGCGAGACCGGCAAGGTCACCGTCTTCTGGCTGCTGGGCGTGTACCTGCTGCAGACGATCGGTGAGCTGTGCCTGTCCCCGGTGGGCCTCTCCCTGTCGACCAAGCTGGCCCCGAAGCGGTTCGTCGGCCAGATCATGGGCCTGTGGTTCCTGGCCATCTCCACCGGCAACGCCCTCAACGGCTGGGTGACCCAGCTCAACGAGCCGATGGGCGACGCGGCCTACTACACGATGTGGGGCGTCATCGCCGTGGCCACCGGCCTCGCCTTCATGGCGGCCGCGAAGCGGATCCGCGCCCTGATGGGCGACGTGCGGTGACCGTACCGTAGGGCGGCGGGCACGCCGCACCGCGCACGAGACGCGCCGGGCCCCGGTCCTGTCACAGGACCGGGGCCCGGCCCGTACCCCCGTGGCCTCCGGCAGGCCGCGCGCCCTGGAGACGACTGCGCCGGGCTCCGAACGGAACCCGGCGGGGATCGTGCGCTCCGGCGGGGAGCGGCGGGCTCAGTCCGCGTCCGGCCCGGCCAGCTCCGCCCAGACCGTCTTGCCGACGGCTCCGTCGGGGTTGCGCACCACGCCCCAGTCCAGGCACAGGCGCTGGACGATGAACATGCCGTGTCCACCGGGCCGCCCGGGACGGTGGGGGGTGCGGGGCGAGGGGAGGCCGGCGCCGCGGTCGGCGACCTCGATCCGCAGGAGCTTGGGGCCGAAGCCTATCCGCACCTCCTCGGGGCCGTCGGCGTGCAGACAGGCGTTCGTCACCAGTTCGGAGACGACGAGGAGGGCGTCTTCGGCGGCGGCGCGCTGCTCGGCGCTGGCTGCGGGCAGCCAGCCCCAGTCGTGGAGCGCCTGGCGGGTGAAGTCGCGGGCGCGGGGCACAGCACCGCTGGCCCCCATCAGCCGCAGCCGCCGAACCTGGCGCATCTCGCGCACCTGACCGACCGGTGCGGCTGCGGTCGCGGCGGTGCCCTCCGGCTCCGGGCCGCGATCGCCCGCCGGTTGCGGCCGGGTGGTGCTCATCAGTGCTTCACCTCACCGATTGACCGTTCGTCGGTTTTCGCTCAATCTGCGGACAACTGCTTCAGAGGCATTTCAGGGAGTCTCCTGCCCTGCCGGGCCGGGAGAACACCCCTCGATGTCACCGGAATCGCTTTCTCCGCGTAACGCCCGGGTCACGGTCCCGGAGCACGGGGCCGAAAAGGCCCTAGGACTGCGCCGTTTCCTTCAGGGCATCGGCCAGGGTCTCGTGGAGGGCGAACACGCCGTCGGCGCCGGTGATCTCAAACACCCGCGCGACGACCGGTCGCATTCCGGCCAGGTGGATCCCGCCCCCGGCCGCCTCGGCCTTCAGCCTGGCTCCCAGGAGGACGTTGAGTCCGGTGGAATCGCAGAACTCGAGCCGCGAGCAGTCCACGACGACCAGCTTGCAGCCGTCCCCGAGCGCGCGCTCCAGCGGCTCGCGCAGCAGATCGGCGGTGTGGTGGTCGAGTTCCCCGTCCGGTGTCACCACCAGACTCGCGCCATGGCGCTGTACGTCGACCGTCAGCCGGCCCCGGTGGCTGGTGCTGCCGGGCATCCCGCGGTCCATGCACACCCCTTCACGTCGTCTAGTGGCCGATCACTGCCGTCCGAAGATGGACGTTCGAACCCTACGCCTTTACCGCCGCGACCGGTAGCCGCACAACCAGCACATTGGGTCATATTCGGACAACCAGCACTTGCCATGGTCCCGTGGGAGCAGGTAGGCGTAGGAGGAACCACTAAAGCACGTCGGCTTGGAGGCGCCGCACCCCGGTAGTGCAGGAACGGCTTCGGCAGCCATATGCCGAGAACGATGGAGGACACCATGTCACCCCGGCTCGACGAATCGCCCACCGCGTCGTCGATCGTCTCGCCCGAACAGACCGACAGCGGGCTTCCGGAGGTGAGCCCGGAACAGGCCGAAAGCCTCTCCGACCAGCTCCGGCTCCCCGAGATCCCGCCGTACGACGAGGTGGGGCCGCTGGATGCGCGGGCCCTGTCCAGGACCCTCTTCGAGCGTCTGGAGACGCTGCAGGAGGGCACCCACGAGTACGCGTACGTCCGCAACACCCTCGTCGAGCTGAACCTGGCCCTGGTGAAGTTCGCCGCCTCCCGGTTCCGCTCCCGCAGCGAGCCCATGGAGGACATCGTCCAGGTCGGCACCATCGGCCTGATCAAGGCGATCGACCGCTTCGACCCCTCCCGCGGGGTCGAGTTCCCCACCTTCGCGATGCCGACGATCGTCGGCGAGATCAAGCGCTTCTTCCGCGACACCTCCTGGTCCGTGCGCGTCCCGCGGCGCCTCCAGGAACTCCGCCTGGACCTGGCCAAGGCCGGGGACGAACTCGCCCAGCAACTGGACCGCTCCCCCACGGTCGGCGAGCTGGCCGAGCGGCTGGGCATCTCCCGGGACGAGGTGATCGAGGGCATGGCGGCCAGCAACGCCTACACCGCCAGCTCGCTCGACGCCCAGCCCGAGGAGGACGAGACCGAGGGCGCCCTCGCGGACCGCATCGGCTACGAGGACCACGGGCTGGAGGGCATCGAGTACGTGGAGTCCCTCAAGCCGCTGATCGCCGAGCTCTCGCCGCGCGACCGCAGAATCCTCTCCCTGCGGTTCGTGGCGAACATGACCCAGTCCGAGATCGGCGAGGAGCTGGGCATCTCGCAGATGCACGTCTCCCGGCTGCTGTCGCGGACACTGGGCAGGCTCCGCAAGGGGCTGCTGGTGGAGGAGTGACCTCCCCGCCCCTCCGGCGGACCACGGACTCCCTCGGGGCCGCCCCGGCAGACGCCGGGGCGGCCCTCTCCTTCTCCCTCCCCCGGTCCGGCTCCCTCCCCGGGGCCACCGGTCCCGGGGCGTTTCGGGGTCACAGCACGCGGGTGCCGTGCTGCCAGACCGCCGCCACGAGCGGGACGCCGGGACGGTAGGCGAGGTGGACGTGCGAGGGCGCGTCCAGCAGCACCAGGTCGGCGCGGGCGCCGGGCGTCACGCGGCCGACGTCGATGCGGCGCAGGGCCGCGGCGCCGCCCGCGGTGGCGGCCCGGACGGCCTCGTCGGGGGTCATGCCCATCTCCCGGACGGCGAGGGCGATGCAGAAGGGCATGGAGCTGGTGTACGACGAACCCGGGTTGCAGTCGGTGGACAGCGCGACGGTGACGCCCGCGTCCAGCAGGCGGCGGGCGTCGGGGTAGGGCGAGCGGGTGGAGAACTCGCAGCCGGGCAGCAGGGTGGCGACCGTACGGCTGCCCGCGAGGGCGTCGACGTCGGCGTCGCTCAGGTGGGTGCAGTGGTCGGCGGAGGCGGCGTCGAGCTCGACGGCGAGCCGGACGCCGGGGCCGGGGCCGAGCTGGCCCGCGTGCACGCGCGGGACCAGGCCGCGGGCGATCCCGGCGGTGAGGACGGCACGCGCCTGGTCCTCGTCGAAGGCCCCCCGCTCGCAGAAGACGTCCACCCAGCGGGCGTGGAGGGCGCAGGCGTCCAGCATCGGCCCGGTGACGAGGTCGACGTAGCCGTCCGGGTCGTCGGCGTACTCGGGCGGCACGACGTGGGCGCCGAGGTAGGTGACCTCGTCCACCTGCGCCTCGGCGATCCGCAGGGCGCGGGCCTCGTCCTCGACGGTGAGGCCGTAGCCCGACTTGGTCTCCAGGGTGGTGGTGCCCTGGCGCACCGCCTCGCGGACGTGGCGGGCGAGGGTGGCGGCGAGCTGCTCGTCGGTGGCGGCGCGGGTGGCCTCGACGGTGGTGCGGATGCCGCCGGCGGTGTAGGGGCGGCCGGACATGCGGGCGCCGAACTCCTCGGTGCGGTCGCCGGCGAAGACCAGGTGGGAGTGGGAGTCGACGAAGCCGGGCAGCAGGGCCCGGCCCTCCGCGTCGACGCGACTGTCGGTGGCGGGTGCTTCACGTGCCGCACCGACCCAGGCGATGCGGTCGCCCTCGATGACGACGGCCGCGTTCCGCATCCGCCCGAGGGGGTCGTCGCCGGAGGTGCCGGGGAGGTGGTGGTCGTTGGTGACCAGGCTGGCGATGTTGGTGATGAGGGTGCTGGTGGTGGTGGACAGGGGGGCGGTCGTGGTGCTCATCAGCGGGCTGCTCCTTGCTGGATGGCGTCCGCCAGGGCCGCGGGGACGTCCGGCACGCTCCGGTGTACCCCGTCGCGCACCACGTGGCGACCGCCGACGACCGTGTGGCGCACATCGGCGCCCGTCGCCGCGAAGACGGCCGCCTGGGCCGCCAGCCGGGCCGGGGGGCCGGCGGTGCGCACCGAGTCCAGGGCGACGGTGGTGAAGTCGGCGAGCCGGCCGGCCTCCAGCCGGCCCGCCTCCGGCCAGCCGAGGGAGGCATGACCGAACTCGGTGGCGAAGCGCAGCAACTGGGACGCGGTCCAGTGGCCGCGGGCACGGGTGCGCAGCCGCTCGTCCAGTTCCAGGGCGCGGGCCTCCTCCAGCAGGTCGATCACGGCGTGGCTGTCGCTGCCCAGGCACAGCGGCGAGCCCGCGCGCATCAGGTCGGCCGCCGGGCCGATGCCGTCGGCCAGGTCGCGCTCGGTGGTGGGGCACATGCACACCCGGGTGCCGGAGCCACCGAGGAGGGCGACGTCGGCGGCGGTGAGGTGGGTGGCGTGGACGGCGGTGGTGCCGGGGCCGAGCACGCCGTGGTCGGCCAGCAGCCGGGTGGGCGTGCGGTCGTGGACGGCCAGGCAGGCGTCGTTCTCGGCGGGCTGCTCGGAGAGGTGGACGTGCAGGGGCGCGTCCCGCTCCCGGGCCCAGTCGGCGACGGTGGCCAGTTCGGCGGCGGGCACGGCGCGCACGGAGTGGATCGCCGCGCCCACGCGGGCGTGGTCGCCCTCCGGCACCAGGGCGGCGGCCCGCTCCGCCCAGGCGGCGGCGCTGCCGTCGCTGAAGCGGAGCTGGTGGCGGTCGGGGGCCTTGCCGCGGCGCGCGCTGAGGAGGCCGGAGGCCAGGTAGCAGGTGTCCAGGAGGGTGATGCGGATGCCCGCCTCGGCGGCGGCGGCGATCAGGGCGTGCCCCATGGCGTTCGGGTCGTCGTAGGGGATGCCGCCGGGGGCGTGGTGGAGGTAGTGGAACTCGCCGACGCAGGTGATGCCGGCCAGGGCCATCTCGGCGTACGTGGCCCGGGCCAGCGCGAAGTAGCTCTCGGGGGTGAGGCGGTCGGCGACGGAGTACATCACCCGGCGCCAGGTCCAGAAGGTGCCGGAGCCGATCTGGACGGTGCCGCGCAGGGCGCGGTGGAAGGCGTGGGAGTGGGCGTTGGCCAGCCCGGGCAGGGTCAGGCCGCGCAGCGGCTCGGCGCCGGGCGGCGGGGCGGGCACCCCGGTGCGGACGGCGGTGATCCGGCCGCCGGCGGTCTCCAGCACCACGCCCTGCTCGACGGTGCCGTCGAGCCAGGCGTACTCGGCCCAGTACACGGCCTCCGGGGCCGGGGCGGGGCCGGGCGGGAGCCCGGCCGGGTCGTTCGTCGGGTTCACCGGCACGCCAGGTCCTCCAGTACGTCGGCGAGTGCCCGTACTCCGGCGGCGCAGTCGTCCTCCCCGGCGGACTCGGCGGGCGAGTGCGAGACGCCGGTGGGGTTGCGCACGTAGAGCATGGCGGTCGGGAGCACGGCGGAGAGGATGCCCGCGTCGTGGCCCGCGCCGGTGGGCAGCACCGGCGCCCCGCCGAGCCGCCCGGCCAGCCGGTCGCGCAGGGCGTGGTCGAACTCCACCACCGGGGTGAAGGACTCGCGGGTGACCGTGACGCGCACCCCGTCGCGCGCGCCGCGTTCGGCCGCCGCGCGTTCGATCTCGGCGACGACGGCGGCGAGGGTGTCCTCGTCGGGGGCGCGGGAGTCGAGCCAGCCCCGCACCAGGGAGGCGATGGCGTTGACGCCGTTCGGTTCGACGGCGACCTTGCCGAAGGTGGCCAGCGCCCCGGCCAGGCGCGCCTTCTTGCGGGCGGCCAGCACGGTGTTGGCGTAGGTCAGCATCGGGTCGCGGCGGTCCTCCAGGCGGGTGGTGCCGGCGTGGTTGGCCTCGCCGTGGAAGTCGAACCGCCACCGGCCGTGCGGCCAGATCGCGGAGGCGACGCCCACCGGGTGGTCGCCGGGCGCGGCGGCGAGGTGGCGGCCCTGCTCGATGTGCAGTTCGACGAACGCGCCGATGCGGGCGAGCCGTTCCGGGTCGGCGCCGATCGCGTCGGGATCGTGTCCGGCCCGCTCCATGGCCCGGGGCAGGGTGGTCCCGTCGGCGTCGCGCAGCTCGCGGGCCCGTTCCGGGGTGAGCTGTCCGGTGGTCAGCCGGGAGCCGACGCAGGCGAGGCCGAAGCGGGCGCCCTCCTCGTCGCCGAAGTTGACGACGGCCAGCGGGCGGGCCGGGCGTGCGCCCCGCTCGCGCAGTTCGTCGAGCGCGGCGAAGGCCGACACCACGCCCAGCGGGCCGTCGAAGGCGCCGCCGTCGGGCACGGAGTCCAGGTGCGAACCGGTCACCACGGCGTCCCCGGCCCCGGGGGCGTCCCCACCGGAGGCGGGGCCGCCGAGCCAGGCCCACTGGTTGCCGTTGCGGTCCACCTCACAGGCCAGGCCCCGGGCGGTGGCCTGCTCCCGGAACCACGCGCGGCACTCGGCGTCCGCGCCGGTCCAGGCGTACCGCCGGTAGCCACCGCCGGGCGCCCGCCCGACGGGCAGCAGGTCCCGCCACATCTCCTGGAACGAGGCGCCCCGCCGCCACGCGGCGGGGGCGGGCGGGGGCGCCGGGGCCCGGCCGGGGGTCACGCGGTGCCTCCGCCGTCTCCCCGGCCGTTCCCGCCTCCGCCGCCCTCGCGCATCGGGACGCGGACGCCGCGCTCGGCGGCGACCTCCTCGGCGCGCTCGTACCCGGCGTCGACGTGGCGGATGACGCCCGTGCCCGGGTCGTTGGTCAGCACCCGGCGGATCTTCTCCCCGGCCAGCGGCGTGCCGTCGGCGACCGTGACCTGGCCGGCGTGGATCGAGCGGCCCATGCCGACGCCCCCGCCGTGGTGGACGGAGACCCAGGAGGCGCCGGAGGCCACGTTGACCATGGCGTTGAGCAGCGGCCAGTCGGCGATGGCGTCGGAGCCGTCGAGCATGGCCTCGGTCTCGCGGTAGGGGGAGGCCACCGAGCCGCAGTCCAGGTGGTCGCGGCCGATGACGATCGGCGCGCTCAGCTCGCCGGAGGCCACCATGTCGTTGAAGCGCTCCCCGGCCCGGTCCCGCTCCCCGTAGCCGAGCCAGCAGATGCGGGCGGGCAGGCCCTGGAAGTGGACGCGCTCCCCGGCCATCCGGATCCAGCGGGCCAGGGACTCGTTCTCGGGGAAGAGGTCGAGGACGGCGCGGTCGGTCGCCGCGATGTCCCTGGGGTCGCCCGAGAGCGCGGCCCAGCGGAAGGGGCCCTTGCCCTCGCAGAACAGCGGCCGGATGTAGGCGGGCACGAAGCCGGGGAAGTCGAAGGCCCGCCCGTAGCCGGCGAGCCGCGCCTCGCCGCGGATGGAGTTGCCGTAGTCGAAGACCTCCGCGCCCGCGTCCTGGAAGCCGACCATGGCCTCCACGTGGCGGGCCATGGACTCGCGGGCCCGCGCGGTGAAGTCGGCGGGCTTCTCGGCGGCGTAGGACGCCATGTCCGCGAAGTCGACGCCCAGCGGCAGGTAGCTCAGCGGGTCGTGGGCCGAGGTCTGGTCGGTGACGACGTCGATCGGCGCGCCCATCGCGAGCAGGCGCGGCACCACGTCGGCGGCGTTGCCCAGGACGCCGACCGACAGCGGGCGCCGCGCGTCGCGGGCCTCGGTGGCCAGGCGCAGGGCGTGGTCGAGGGAGTCGGCGCGCACGTCGAGGTAGCGGTGTTCGATGCGGCGCTCGATGGCGCGCGGGTCGCAGTCCACGCACAGGGCGACGCCGCCGTTCATGGTGACCGCGAGCGGCTGGGCGCCGCCCATGCCGCCGAGCCCGGCGGTGAGGGTGATCGTCCCGGCCAGGGAGCCGCCGAAGCGCTTGGCGGCGACGGCGGCGAAGGTCTCGTAGGTGCCCTGGAGGATGCCCTGGGTGCCGATGTAGATCCAGGACCCGGCCGTCATCTGGCCGTACATGGTGAGCCCGAGCCGCTCCAGGCGGCGGAACTCCTCCCAGGTGGCCCAGTCGCCCACCAGGTTGGAGTTGGCGATCAGCACGCGCGGCGCCCACTCGTGGGTGGTCAGCACGCCGACCGGCCGGCCCGACTGGACGAGCATCGTCTCGTCCGGCCCCAGGGTGGTCAGGGTGCGCACCATGGCGTCGAAGGAGGGCCAGTCGCGCGCCGCCTTGCCGGTGCCGCCGTAGACGACGAGCTGCTCGGGGTGTTCGGCGACCTCGGGATCGAGGTTGTTCTGCAGCATCCGCAGGGCGGCCTCCTGCTGCCAGCCCCGGGCGGTCAGCCCGGTGCCGCGCGGCGCCCGCACGGTTCGCGGTCCTGATGGCCCCGACGTTCCTGTCATGGCCCCTGCCCTCCGTGTGAATTGGATACTACAGCCACTCTACGTAGTGAATAGATCTAGTCAACAGGGGGTGTGCCCGCGCGCCACGGACGTGTTTGTCTTGTCCCCATGGCTTCCACGCACCGTGCCGTCCCGTCCCCCGGGCCCTCCGGATCCCCCACGGCCGCCGGATCCCCCGGCGTGCCCGCGGCCGTCCTCCGCCGCGAGGCCGCCGTCCGGGCGGCGGCCGAGCAGGGGCTGCTCTCCGACGACCGGCCGGTCGCCGCCCTCCTGGACGTGGCGTCCGTACGGGAGGCGGCGGCCGCCCTGCACGCCGCCTTCGCGGAGGTGACCGCCCCCGGCCAGCCCGTGCTGCACGCCTTCGCGGTCAAGGCGTGCTCCCTGGTCCCCGTGCTGCGGCTGCTCGCCGACTGCGGGCTGGGCTGCGAGGTCGCCAGCCCCGGCGAACTGGCCCTGGCCCGGGCCGCCGGGCTCGGCCCGGAGCGCATCGTGCTGGACTCGCCCGCCAAGACGGAGGCCGAGCTGCGCGAGGCCCTGGAGCTGGGCGTCGCCCTCAACGCCGACAACCGCCAGGAGCTGGAGCGGCTGGACGCCCTGATGGCCCCCGGCGCCCTCCCCGCCCCGTCCGCCTCACCGGTCGGCCTGCGCGTCAACCCGCAGCTCGGCGGCGGCAGCATCGGCGCGATGAGCACCGCGACCGCGACCTCGAAGTTCGGGTTCGCGCTGCGGGACGAGGGGGCGCGGGAGTTCGTCGTGCGCGCCTGCGTCGAGCGGCCCTGGATCACCCGGCTGCACTGCCACGTCGGCTCCCAGGGCATGTCCCTGGAGATGATGGCGGCGGGCGTGGCCGCCACCTACGAGCTGGCCGAGGAGGTCAACCGGGCCGCCGGGCGCCGGCAGATCGACACCCTCGACATCGGCGGCGGCCTGCCGGTCAACTTCGCCTCCGAGGAGACCACCCCGACCTTCGCCGAGTACGCCCGGCTGCTGCGCGCCACCGTCCCCGGCCTGTTCGACGGGCGGTACGGACTGGTCACCGAGTTCGGACGGTCCCTGCTGGCCAAGTGCGGGCTGATCCTGGCCCGGGTGGAGTACGCCAAGAGCGCCGGCGGCCGTCCCATAGCGGTCACCCACGCGGGTGCCCAGGTCGCCGTGCGGACGGTCTTCGCACCCGAGGCGTGGCCGCTGCGGGTCGCCGCCTACGACGGGCGGGGGCGGCCCAAGGAGGGCCCCGGCACCGTCCAGGACGTCGCCGGGCCGTGCTGCTTCGCGGGCGACCTCGTGGCCCGGGGCCGGGAGCTGCCCGAGCTGGCGGCGGGCGACCTGGTGGCGCTGCTGGACACCGGGGCGTACTACTTCTCCACCCCGTTCGACTACAACAGCCTGCCCCGGCCGGGCGTCTACGGCTTCACCGTGGCGGACGGCACCACGGACGGCACCGCCGACGGCGACGGCGGCCGTACGGCCGAGGTGCGCTTCACGACCGTACGGCCGCCGCAGACCCTGGACGAGATCGTCGCCGCGTCCGGCGGGGCTCAGCGCGACGCGCTCATCGCGCCGCGGCCGTGACCCGCGCCCGGGGGCGGCGCTCCCGGGCCGGGGCCGCCGGGCGGCGACGGCGCGCACCGCCCGGTGCGGCGTCCCCGGCCAGCGGGCCGGTGGTCGTCCAGCCGCGCACCGCCCTGCGGGCCGGGCTGCGCCCGTCGGCCCACTCCGGGCGCACCCACAGCAGTTGCTCGTGGCGGCGCTCCCAGGCGCCCAGCCACACCGACTTCGCCCACAGGCCCGCGCCGGTCCCGGCCAGCAGCATGCCGCCCGCGGCGGGCGCGGCGGCGGAGGAGGCCACGGCCGCCAGGAAGGCGGCGGTCAGCCACCACCGGCGCCTGCGCAGCCAGGTGCGCACGGTCACCGCGCGGTCGTGCAGCACCACCCACTGGTCCGCCTTGGACGCGCCCCTGATCAGCGTCGAGCAGCGGCGGCGGCGCACCAGGAAGGTGGTGAGGGCGGCCAGGAGGAAGAGCGCGGCCCCGGCCAGCACTCCGATCCGCCGCCCGGTCAGTCCCGGCACCGCCAGTCCGACGCCCGCGGCCGCCACGCCGGTCCACCACAGCGCGACGCCCGCCGTCCGCACGTACACCGCCACCCTCGCCAGCGCATACGCACCGCGTCCCACGGCAAGTCCTCCTCGTCTCCCGGTGTTCCGCTCCGTTCACCTGCATGCCGTCACGGCTTTTCCGCTCCGGGCGGAAGCGTAGTGAGCGAGGATGAGATTCCTCTGAGAAAACCGGACGGAGGACCGGCCGGGACGGACGGCCCGCGCCGGACGGCCCGCCCGGCGGGTCACTCGGCGAACAGTCCCCGCTCGGCGGCGCGCGCGTCGAACTCCTCCAGCCGGGCCTGCGCGTCCGGCAGCTCGTCGCACATCGCCTCCAGCAGCACCCGCCCCAGCATCATGGGCGCGCAGGCGGTGTCGAAGGACAGGGCGGTTCCGACGGCCGCGGGCAGCAGCAGGTCCCGCGGGTGCGCGACGGGCGCGAAGGCGCTGTCGGCGACGGTGACGACGCGCAGCCCGGCCGCCCGCGCGTGCTCCAGGGCGGCCACCACCTCGCGCGGGTGGCGCGGCAGCGCGAAGCACAGCAGCGCGCTCGCCCCGGCGCGCACCGCCCCGTCGAGCCGGTCGGCCAGCATCGAGCCGCCCTCGTCCAGCAGCCGTACGTCCGGGTGCACCTTGGCGGCGAAGTACGCGAAGCCGCGGGCCTGCGCGGCGGCGGCCCGCAGCCCCAGGACGGGCAGGGGGCGGGAGGCGGCCAGCAGGCGTCCGGCCTCGGCGACGGGGGCGGGGTCGGCGAGCTGGTCGGCGAGCCGCCGCAGGTTCTCGATCTCGGCGTGCACGGCCTGCTGGTACTCGTTCCGGACGGCCGGCCCGGCCGTCCCGCCGCCCTCCCCGCCCTCCGCGGGCTGGGCCTCGCGCAGGTACCTGCGCAGCGCCGGATAGCCGTCGAAGCCGAGCGCCACGGCGAAGCGGGTCACCGACGGCTGGCTCACCCCGGCCAGCTCCGCCAGTTCGACGCTGGACAGGAACGGCGCGTCGTCCGCCCGCCGCACCATGCAGTGGGCGATCCGCCGCTGGGTGGGGGTCAGCCGGTGCCCCTCGAACAGCTTCAGCAGCCGCGCGCCCGCGCCGTTCACCGTGTCCTCCCCCGCGTGTCCGCCCGCATCTCGTCTACCCCTCTTCAGCGCTCCCCGACTCCGCATGACTCTATTCAGTATCGGTGCGGAGCGCCGCGCGGGACCGGCCCCGTCCCCGGTCCCGGCCTGGAGGGAGCCCCCCGCGGTTCCGGGGGCTAGCCCCACTGCCCCGGCGGCCGGCCGGCCGTAGCGTGGGGCCCATGGATGCCCGTGGCCCTGACCCTGAGTTGAGGAAAGAGCTCGACGCCACCCTGCAGACGCGCAGGGAGCTCGGGCCGGAGTACGAGTCGGAGCTGGTCGACTCCTTCCTGGAGAAGGTGGACCGGCGTCTGGACTCCGTGATCGACCGCCGCGTGCGGCACCGGATGGCCGAGCAGCAGATGGTCCTGGCCCGCGGCGCCCGCGCGCCCCACGGGGGCCAGCCCGCGGAGGGGCCCGGCGCCGTCTTCGGCCTCGCCGCGATCTCGCTGGTCCTGGCCATCCCGCTCTCGGCGATCGCCGCGGTGAACACGGGGCTGGCCGGGCTGCTGGTCTGCTGGGCCGGGATCGTCGGCGTCAACGCCGTCCACTCCGCGGACCGCCTCCCGTGGTCCCGCGCCCGCCGTGCGGCGCGCCGTACGGCGGACGGCGACTGGGACTGACCCGCGGCGGGGCGCCGCGGCGGAAGGGGGATCGCGCGGGGACCGCCGCACCCCGGCGCACGCGCCGAGGGCGGGACGACGGCGATCCCCGCGAGGACGCGGCCGGGCCGGTCGGGAACCGGCCCCGCGTCCAGGGCGCCGAAGAAGGTCCGGGAGCCGCTCCGGAGTTCCCCGCGCCGATGACCTCCACAGTGCCCCACGGGTGTTAACCGCGTTTTGCGGCGCCGTGACGCCTGCGGTACTACTTCGCCGCGGCCGTCGCGGTCGCCGTGCCGCCCGCTCCCCGGGCCAGGAAGGCCAGCAGGTCCTGCCGGCTGACCACCCCGGTCGGCTTGCCCTCGACCAGCACGATCGCGGCGTCGGCCCGCTCCAGCACCGGCATCAGGTCGGCGACCGGCTCGCCCGAGCCGACCTGCGGCAGCGGCGCGCTCATGTGCGCCTCCAGCGGGTCGTCCAGCTTGGCGCGCTGCGTGAACAGGGCGTCCAGCAGCTCGCGCTCGACGATCGAGCCGACGACCTCCGCCGCCATCACGTCCGGGTGGCCCGCGCCGGGCTTGACGACGGGCATCTGCGAGACGCCGTACTCGCGCAGCACCTCGATGGCCTCGCCGACCGTCTCGTCCGGGTGCATGTGGACCAGGGACGGCAGCGCGCCCTCCTTGTGGCGCAGCACGTCGCCGACGCGGGCCTGGGTGGGCTCGCCCTCCTCCAGGAAGCCGTAGTCGGCCATCCACTCGTCGTTGAAGATCTTCGAGAGGTAGCCGCGCCCGCCGTCCGGCAGCAGGACGACGACCGTGTCGTCCGGCCCGAGGCGCTCGGCCACGCGCAGCGCCGCCACCACCGCCATGCCGCAGGAGCCGCCGACCAGCAGCCCCTCCTCGCGGGCCAGGCGCCGCGTCATCTGGAAGGAGTCCTTGTCGGAGACGGCGATGATCTCGTCCGTCACCCCGCGGTCGTAGGCGTCGGGCCAGAAGTCCTCGCCGACGCCCTCGACCAGGTACGGCCGTCCGGAGCCGCCCGAGTACACCGAGCCCTCCGGGTCGGCGCCGATGATCCGCACCTTCCCGCCGGAGACCTCCTTGAGGTAGCGGCCGGTGCCGCTGATCGTGCCGCCGGTGCCGATGCCCGCCACGAAGTGGGTGATCCTCCCGTCCGTCTGCTTCCACAGCTCGGGGCCGGTGGTCTCGTAGTGCGAGCGCGGGTTGTTGGGGTTGCTGTACTGGTCGGGCTTCCAGGCGCCGGGCGTCTCGCGCACCAGCCGGTCGGAGACGTTGTAGTAGGAGTCGGGGTGCTCGGGGTCGACCGCGGTGGGGCAGACCACGACCTCCGCGCCGTACGCGCGCAGCACGTTGATCTTGTCCGTGGACACCTTGTCCGGGCAGACGAAGATGCAGCGGTAGCCCTTCTGCTGGGCGACGATCGCCAGTCCGACCCCGGTGTTGCCGGAGGTGGGCTCGACGATGACGCCGCCCGGCTTCAGCTCGCCGGAGCGTTCGGCGGCCTCGATCATCCGGACCGCGATCCTGTCCTTCACCGAGCCGCCGGGGTTGAAGTACTCGACCTTCGCCAGGACGGTGGCCTGGATCCCCGCCGTCACGCTGTTCAGCTTGACCAGCGGGGTGTTGCCGACAAGCTCGATCATCGACTCGTGATACTGCACCTGGTTCTCCGCACTCGGGGGCAGTCGCCTTCGCCTGCCCGTACCGCCAGCCTAGGGTGCCGCGGAGGCCGTGCGACGCGCGTTGCGCGGCGGGCGGCACTGGGCAACACACCCATAGTGACGCGTGGCGGGGCGCGCGGGGTGGCCGGGGCCGCGAGGCGCGGCGGAGCTGAGCGGAGGAACCCATGTCGAGAGCGAGAGTGGCGCGCAGGATCGCGACCGCCGCGGCCTACGGCGGCGGGGGCGTGGGGCTGCTCGGCGGGGCCGCCGTCGGCCTGCTGCTGACCCAGGCGCGGCTGGCGAGACGCCGGGTGGGCGAGTCGGACGCGCCGCCGCCGGTGGCGGACGGGCTGTACGGCGCGAACCTCGCCCACGCCGGCCCCGGCGCGCAGCAGACGCCGCTGCGGCTGGCGCTGCTCGGCGACTCCACCGCCGCCGGGCAGGGCGTGCGCCGGGCCGGGCAGACCCCGGGGGCGCTGCTCGCCTCGGGGCTGGCGGCGGTGGCGGAGCGGCCGGTGCGGCTGCGCAACGTGGCGGTGCCCGGCGCGCGCTCGGACGACTTGGACCGTCAGGTGACCCTGCTGCTGGGGGACGACGGGGACGGGTCCGAGGGGTCCGGGGGCGCGCCGGACGTGTGCGTGATCATGATCGGCGCCAACGACGTCACCCACCGCATGCCGCCCGCCCGTTCGGTGCGGCTGCTGTCGGAGGCGGTGGCGCGGCTGCGCACGGCCGGGTGCGAGGTCGTGGTGGGCACCTGCCCGGACCTGGGCACGATCGAGCCGGTGGCCCAGCCGCTGCGCTGGATCGCCCGCCGGATGAGCCGCCAGCTCGCGGCGGCGCAGACGATCGCGGTGGTGGAGCTGGGCGGCCGTACGGTCTCGCTGGGCGATCTGCTGGGCCCGGAGTTCGAGGCGAACCCGCGGGAGCTGTTCGGCCCGGACCACTACCACCCCTCGGCCGAGGGCTATGCGACCGCGGCCATGGCCTTCCTCCCCACGCTCTGCGCCGCGCTGGGCCTGTGGCCGGAGGACGAGCGTCCCGACGCCGCCCGCCGCGAGGGCATCCTCCCGGTGGACCGCGCCGCCGCCGTGGCGGCCGACGAGGGCGGCACCGAGGTCGCGGCGGTCCGCGGCCCGTGGGCGCTGCTGAAGCACCGCCGTCGGCGGCGGCTGCCGGAGGCCGAGGAGGCCGCCCTGTCCCCGGCCCCGTCCACCGATGCCGGGGCGCGTCCCTGGGCACGCTGAGGGAGGAGCGGGTGCGGGGCCGCGCGGCCGGGCCCCGCACCGAGGACTGAGCAAGCGCTTAGAAAAGAGTCCCGGATCACACGCGGCGAGTCGTGACCGGCGTCATACGGACGGGTAGGTTCCCAGGCACACAGCCCTCCACCCTCGTTCCCTGGAGCCGTGATGCCCGAAGCAGTGATCGTCTCTGCCGCCCGTTCGCCGATCGGACGCGCCTTCAAGGGCTCGCTCAAGGAGATGCGACCGGACGACCTGACCGCCGAGATCGTCAAGGCCGCGCTCGCCAAGGTCCCGCAACTGGACCCGGCCGAGATCGACGACCTCATGCTGGGCTGCGGCCTGCCCGGCGGCGAGCAGGGCCACAACCTCGGCCGCGTCGTCGCCGTCCAGTTGGGGATGGACCACCTGCCGGGCTGCACCATCACCCGCTACTGCTCGTCCTCCCTGCAGACCACGCGCATGGCGATGCACGCCATCAAGGCGGGCGAGGGCGACGTGTTCATCTCGGCCGGGGTCGAGACGGTGTCCCGCTCGGTCAAGGGCACCTCCGACGGCCTGCCCGACACCCACAACCCGATCTTCGCCGACGCCGAGGCCCGCACCGCCGCCCGCGCCGAGAAGGGCGGCGAGGGCTGGCACGACCCGCGCGAGGACGGGGAGCTGCCCGACATCTACATCGCCATGGGGCAGACCGCCGAGAACCTCGCCCGGCTCAAGGGCGTCACCCGCCGGGAGATGGACGAGTTCGGCGTGCGCTCGCAGAACCTCGCCGAGAAGGCCATCGCCGACGGCTTCTGGCAGCGCGAGATCACCCCGGTCACCCTGCCGGACGGCACGGTGGTCTCCAAGGACGACGGCCCGCGCCCGGGCGTGACCATGGAGGGCGTGCAGGCGCTCAAGCCCGTCTTCCGCCCCGACGGCCTGGTCACCGCGGGCAACTGCTGCCCGCTCAACGACGGCGCCGCCGCCCTGGTGATCATGTCCGACACCAAGGCCCGGGAGCTGGGCATCACCCCGCTGGCCCGGATCGTCTCCACCGGCGTCTCCGCGCTGTCGCCCGAGATCATGGGCTACGGCCCGGTCGAGGCGTCGAAGCGGGCCCTGAAGCTGGCCGGCATGACCATCGACGACATCGACCTGGTGGAGATCAACGAGGCGTTCGCCGCCCAGGTGATCCCCTCCTACCGCGACCTGGGCATCGACCTGGACAAGCTCAACGTCAACGGCGGCGCGATCGCCGTCGGTCACCCCTTCGGCATGACCGGCGCCCGGATCACCACCACGCTGATCAACTCGCTCCAGTGGCACGACAAGCAGTTCGGTCTGGAGACGATGTGCGTCGGCGGCGGCCAGGGCATGGCCATGGTCATCGAGCGGCTGAGCTGAACCGGCGCGGGGGCGTGCGCCCGGCCGTGCGCCGCGCCGGTCCGCGCCCCGGTGTGACCTGACTCACCGTCGGAGAGCCGGTGAGACCCCGGTGAGACCGAAGCGCCCCCAGGATGTGATCCATGTCCTGGTGGCACGGCGTTCCTCCTGCTCACAGCCGTGCCGCTCCCCCTCCTGACCCCCTGCGGAGGCCCTTCCGGCGGCCCGCCGCACCGCCGCCGACAGGAGATTCCCGGCGGGCTGCGGTAGGAATTCAGGGATCGGAGTTCCAATCGGGAGTACGTCAGTGAGCGCCATATCCCTCGTCCTGCTGCTGGCCGCCGGCTTCGCCACGGCTGTGAGCGGCACGGCCCTGTACGCCGTCTGCCGCCTGCGCCGCAGACTCGCCGAGCTGCGCGTGCGGCTCGCCGCGGCCGAGGCGCACGGCGCCCTGGCCCGCGCCGCGGTGCCCCCGGC
>NZ_DASQNP010000204.1:0-31150 GCF_035644915.1 Streptomyces sp. | reverse complement strand
CGGTCGCCGCGAGCAGCCGGCCGCGGAACCTGGGCAGTCGGAGAACCATGACCCGACCCTACGGGGTGCCCCCGCCGGCCGGCGGCGTCCCCGGGAGGGATCCGCCGCCCCTACCGGAGGAGGAGACGGCACGCGGCCCGCGTACTGCCGGGGCAGTACGCGGGCCGCGTGCCGTCTCCTCCTCGGGTAGGGGCGGCGGATCCCTCCCGGGGACGCCGCCGGCCGGCGGGGCACCCCGTAGGGTCGGGTCATGGTTCTCCGACTGCCCAGGTTCCGCGGCCGGCTGCTCGCGGCGACCGCCGCCGTCGCCGTCCTCACCGGAGCCGGCGTGTGGGCGGCCGGTCCGGACGACGGGCCGGCCGTGCGCCACACGGAACGGACGTTCACCCTGCCCGAGTCCGCCCCCGGGCGGGACGGGGGCGACGGCGGGGGCACGGTCCGGATCGACACCTCCTACTTCACCGCCGGCGACCCCGCCGCACGCCGTCCCGCGGTGCTGCTGGGCCACGGCTTCGGCGGCAGCAAGGCGGACCTGCGCGCCCAGGCCGAGGAGCTGGCCCGTTCCGGATATGCCGTACTGACCTGGTCGGCCCGTGGTTTCGGCGCTTCCACCGGCCGGATCGGGCTCAATGACCCGGAGCGCGAGGTCGCCGACGTCAGCCGCCTCGTCGACTGGCTGGCACAGCGGCCGGAGGTCCGGCTCGACGGGGACGGCGACCCCCGGGTGGGGGTGGCGGGCACCTCCTACGGGGGTGCGGTCTCGCTGCTGGCCGCCGGGTACGACGAGCGGGTCGACGCCATCGCCCCCGCCCTCACCTACTGGGACCTGTCCGAGGCCCTCTTCCCGAACGGCGTCTTCAAGGAGCTGTGGTCCGGCCTCTTCTTCACCACCGGCTCCACGGTCTCCAACGCCGGCGCCCCCGCCGCGGGAGCGGGGCCCCAGCGGGTCGGCTGCGGCCGGTTCGCCGCGGAGCTGTGCGCGATGTACCGGCGGGTGGCCGTCTCCGGGAAGCCGGACGACGCCGCGCGGGACCTGCTGCGGGAGCGCAGCCCGGTGGCGGTCGCCGGGCGGATCGACGTGCCGGCCCTGATCGTCCAGGGCCGGTCCGACTCGCTCTTCCCGCTCGACCACGCCGATGCCATGGCCAGGGCGATCCGCGCCAACGGCGCGCCCGTGGCGGTGGACTGGATCGCGGGCGGCCACGACGTCGGGCCCGGCGGCTCCGGGGAGGAGACGGCGCGGCTGGAGGCCCGTACGCGCGCCTGGTTCGACCGCCACCTCAAGGGCGACGCCGGTGCGGACACCGGGCCCGCCTTCCGGGTCACCCGCACCGGCGGGCTGGACTCCGCCGAGGGCGACGTGCGGCTGCGCGCCGCCACCGCCGACAGCTACCCCGGCCTGCGCGGCGGCGTCCGGACCGTCGCGCTCACCGGGCGCGAGCAGACCTTCGCCAACCCGGCGGGCGGCACCCCGCCCGCCGTCTCCGCCGTCCCCGGCCTCGGCGCGCTCGGCGCCCTCGGCGACCTCGGCGGGCTGTCGGACCTGGGCGCGGGCCTGCCGGCGGACCACCCCGGCCAGCACGCCCGCTTCGACTCGGCGCCGCTGGGGGAGGCGCTGCGGGTCACCGGCGCACCCACGGTGCGGGTGAACGTCGCCTCCGACGGCGGCGAGGCGGTGCTGTTCGCCAAGCTCTACGACGTCGGCCCCGACGGGCGGCGGCAGACCCTGCCCGGCCGACTGGTGACGCCGGTGCGGGTCACCGGTGCCGGGGAGGGCCGCACGGTGGAGGTGCGGCTGCCGGCGATCGACCACCGCTTCGAGGCCGGGCACCGCATGCGGCTGGTGCTGTCCGCCACCGACCTCGCCCACGCCTCGCCGGTGGAGCCGGCCGCCTACACCGTCTCCCTGGCCGGTGCCGGGGTGAGCGTGCCGACCGCGCCGGGGCTGGCGGTCGCCGCCGACCCGCTGCCGTGGTGGGTGTGGGGCATGCCGCTGACCGGCGCGGCCGTCGCCGCGGCGCTGCTGCTGACCGGGCGCCGCCGCGGGACCGTGCGGGCCACCGGCACCGGTCCCGCGCCGGAGGCGGACCCCGGGCGGGCGGACGTGCCGCTGGAGATCACCGGCCTGTCCAAGCGGTACGCGGGCTCGCAGGACCGCTACGCCGTGCGCGACCTGTCCTTCCGCGTCGAGCGCGGGCAGGTCCTCGGGCTGCTGGGCCCCAACGGCGCGGGCAAGACCACCACGCTGCGCATGCTGATGGGCCTGATCACCCCCGACAGCGGCGAGGTACGGATCTTCGGCCACCGCGTCCGTCCGGGCGCGCCCGTGCTCTCCCGGGTCGGCGCGTTCGTCGAGGGCGCCGGGTTCCTGCCGCACCTGTCCGGCCGGGCCAACCTGGAGCTGTACTGGCGGGCCACCGGACGCCCGGAGGAGGACGCGCACCTGGACGAGGCGCTGGAGATCGCCGGGCTCGGCGACGCCCTGGAGCGCGCGGTGCGCACCTACTCGCAGGGCATGCGGCAGCGGCTGGCGATCGCCCAGGCCATGCTGGGGCTGCCGGACCTGCTGATCCTGGACGAGCCGACCAACGGTCTGGACCCGCCGCAGATCCGCGAGATGCGGGAGGTGATGGTCCGCTACGCGGCCGGCGGCCGTACCGTGATCGTCTCCAGCCACCTGCTGGCCGAGGTCGAGCAGACGTGCACGCACCTGGTGGTCATGGACCGCGGGCGGCTGGTGCAGGCGGGCCCGGTGGAGGAGATCACCGGCTCCGGGGACACCCTGCTCGTCGGGGTGCGGGGTCCGGTGCCGGAGGCGCTGCCGGAGAAGGTGGCCGCCCTGCCCGGCGTCGGTTCGGCCGTGCGCACCGAGGAGGGGCTGCTGGTGCGGCTCGACGGTGCCACCACGGCGCAGTTGCTGACCGAGCTCCTGCGGCTGGAGGTGCCGGTGGTCAGCGCCGGGCCGCACCGCCGCCTGGAGGACGCCTTCCTCACCCTGATCGGAGGATCGCGATGACCGCCACCCCTTCCACTACGCCCTCCGCGCCTCCGGGCTCGGGCGCCGCGCCCGGCTACCACCCGCGCCGCACCCTGCCGCTGCGCGTGGAGGCGGTGCGGCAGTTGCGGCGGCGCCGCACCCTGGTGACCGGGCTGGTGCTGGCCGCGCTGCCCTTCGTGCTGATCGCGGCCTTCGCGATCGGCGGCGAGCCCGAGCCGGGCGGGCGGCGGATCAACCTGATGGACACCGCCACGGCCTCCGGCCCGAACTTCGCCGCCATGGCGCTGTTCGTCTCGGCGGGCTTCCTGCTGGTGGTGCCGGTGGCGCTGTTCTGCGGCGACACGGTGGCCTCCGAGGCGAGCTGGGCCTCGCTGCGCTACCTGCTGGCCGCCCCGGTGCCGCGCTCCCGGCTGCTGCTGAGCAAGCTGGTGGTGGCGCTGGTGTTCAGCGCGGCGGCGATGGCGCTGCTGCCGCTGGTGGCGCTGGCGGCGGGCTCGGTGGCGTACGGCTGGGGGCCGCTGGAGCTGCCCACCGGCGGGGCCCTGCCCGCGGGCGAGGCGGTGGGCCGGCTGGCGGTCGCGGTGGCGTACGTCTTCACCGGCCAGCTCGTCACGGCCGCACTGGCGTTCTGGCTGTCCACGGTCACCGACGCGCCGCTGGGCGCGGTCGGCGGCGCGATCGGGCTGACGATCGTCGGCAACATCCTGGACGCGGTCACCGCCCTGGGCGACTGGCGCGAGCTGCTGCCCGCCCACTGGCAGTTCGCCTGGGTGGACGTGGTGCAGGGCGAGCCGGAATGGGGCGGGATGCTGCGCGGCTCGGCGGTGTCGGTGGCGTACGCGCTGGTGCTGTTCGCCCTGGCCTTCCGCCGCTTCCGCACCAAGGACATCGTGTCCTGAGCGCGTCCAGGGCGTCCTGGGCGTCCTGGGCGTCCTGGGCGTCCTGAAGGAGCGTGGTGCCCGGCCCCGCCCGAGCCCCGCGCTCCCCCGTCACGTCACCCGGTCGGCCAGGCGCCGGAACGCGGGCCAGTCCAGGGCGGGCCGCGCGGGGTTCCACAGCTTCTGGGCCACGGCCCGCAGCGGCATGCGGATGCCCCGGGCGACCTGCTCGGCCGTCTGCGCCCCGGCCAGGTCGCACCAGACGGCGAACCGCCCGCCCACCACGCGGTCCGGACCGGCGGACCCCGCGGGCACGGGCGTGGTGCCGCGCAGGACGGCCGGGGTCCACTCCTCGTAGATGCGGCGGCCGGTCGGGTAGGTGAACCGGTTGGGCTCGCCGAGCACGTAGTAGAGGTACTCGTCGTTGAGGTTGATCACCTCCCAGCCCTCGCGCAGGTACTCGTGGGGCGGCCGGGCGCCGATCTCCCGGCCCGTCCAGTAGGCCACCTGCCGGGGCCTGCTCGGGCGGACGGTCCCGCCGCGGTGCTGTCCGTCGTTCCACACCTGCGGGACGAACCCCTGCCTCCGCACGGTCGCGGCGCGGTCGTTGAGCCAGGCCGCCGCCAGGTCCCGGATGCCGGCCCGGGGCCCGTGCTCGCGGCGGGCCGCCGCGGCCAGGTCCGGGTGGGCGGCCTCGGGGTCGGACGCCATCAGCGCCCGGTACTCGTCGCCGCCCAGGTGCCAGTACGGGCCGGGGCCGGGCTGGTCGCGGAAGATGGGGGCGTACTCGCGCAGCAGGTCGTCCACGAGCCGTGCCGCGCGCGGGTCGGAGATGTCGACGGCGCCGGGCACCGGGTCGCCGTCGGCGTCGCGCAGTTGCAGTTCCGGGTGGGCGTCGAGCACCGCACCGAGGTGGCCGGGCGAGTCGATCTCGGGGATGACGGCGATGTGCCGGGAGTTGGCCAGCTCGACGATCCGGCGCAGTTCCTCCTTGGTCAGGTACGGGTCGGAGACGATCTCCGGGTGGGAGGTGCTCTCGACGCGGAACGCCTGGTCGTCGGAGAGGTGGAGCTGGAGCTGGTTGAGCTTGAGGTCGGCCATCTCGCGGATGCGGTCCTCGATCCAGTCCGCGTCGAAGTGCTTGCGCGCGATGTCGATCATCAGGCCGCGCTGCGGGCGGTCGGGCCAGTCCCGGACGGTGCCCCGGGGCATCCGGCCACCGTCGCGGAGGGCCTGGAGGAGGGTGCGGGTGCCGTGGAAGACCCCGGTGTCGGTGCGGCCGGTGATGGTGACCCTGCCGGTGCGGGCGGTCAGCACGTAGCCCTCGCGGCCCCGGATCTCCCCGCCGGGGGCGTCGGGGTCGAGGACCAGTTCGACGTCGCCGGGTCCGGCGGGGCCGGCGGAGCGGCCGGCGTCCAGTTCACGGGCGAGCAGCCGGGCCTCGTCGGCGAGCGCGCCGCCGGGGTCGGCCACGACGCGGGTGCCGGGGCCGGGCTGCCAGCCGAGGCCGGGTTCCGGCACCCACTGGCGTACGGCGGGGATGGTGTCGGGAGCGGCGGGGAGCGTGACGGCGGGGACGCGGGCGGCGCTCCGGGCGCCGCCCGCGGGGGCCTCGCGCTCCGGCGCTCCGCCGGGCAGCACGACGAGGGTGACCGCCGCGGCCGTGGCCGCCGCACCGGCCACGGCCGCGATGGCCACGGACTTCTTTCGGGGGATGCGTCCCATGGAGCGACCGTATTGCCCCTTTCCGGCCCTCATCCGTCAACCATGCGCCTCCTATCCGTCTCGTCCGGGTGAAAACCCCTCGTGCACAGGGCACCGTCTCCCCCGTATCGTTACCTTTGCGTCATCTCCCGTCACACCATCACCCCGGACACCAGCCGTCACCGACAGCCCCGGCCGCCACCGGCCGCCGGCCCCGCGTCCTCGTCAGCCCGCCTCCGTCCCGCGACGTCCCAGACGTCCCCCCGCGCCCGAGGAGCCCATGCGCCTGCCCCCTCAGCGAAGCGAGGCAACGCCGCTCCACCGCCTCAACACCGCCCCGCCCGCCGATCTCCGGGCCGCCCTGCTCACCTGCTGCGGCAGTCGGCGCTGGGCGGAGAGCATCGTCGCCCACCGTCCCTACCCGGACCTGGAGGCGCTGCTCGCCGCAGCCGACGAGGCCGGCTACGACCTCACCGACGAGGACCTGTCCGAGGCGCTGACCCGGGAGTCCTCCGTCGGCCCGACGTACGGGGACCTGCTGTACGGCGGGCGCTCCCTGGCCGTCTCCGGGCCCGGCAGGCTCGCCGCGCACACCGCGCTGCGCGCCGCGCACGCCGCGTACGAAAGCCGCTTCGGGTACGCCTTCGTGCTGTGCGTCGACGGCGTCCGCGAGGAGGAGGCGTTCGACCACGTCCTCGCCGCCATCCGCACCCGGCTGGGCAACGAGGCCGAGCGGGAGCGCGCGGTGGCCGCCGAGGAACTGCGCCGCATCGCGCGCGGCCGGCTCCTGCGGCTGGTCCGGGAGGGACTCGCCGGGACGGCTCCCGGACAGATCCCCGGGCAGGTACCCGGGGAGACCCCCGGGCAGGTGCCCGGGCAGACCCCCGGGCGGGTTCCCGGACAGCTTCCCGGTCAGGAGGGCGGGGAGCGGGCCGGCGAGGAGCCGGGACCGGCCCGCCAAGGGTGCGGTTCCTGACCTTTCCGTGCCTGATCGATCACATCCGGGCCCCCGGGGGAACCGAGCCGACGGAGCGTCGATACCATGGCAGGTGGCCGGTGGACCGTACCCGGCCGGGCCAGACCGACATCAAGCCGGCCGGCCCTGTACACCGCTCCCGGAGGGTTTTCCGTGCCGGCTGGAACGCTGTACCGCGGCCGGGAAGGCATGTGGTCCTGGGTGGCTCACCGAGTCACCGGCGTCCTCATCTTCTTCTTCCTGTTCGTGCACGTCCTGGACACATCCCTGGTCCGCGTCTCCCCCGAGGCGTACGACGAAACCGTGGCGGTCTACAAGACGCCGATCGTCGCGTTGCTGGAGTACGGCCTCGTGGCCGCCGTCCTGTTCCACGCGCTCAACGGTCTGCGGGTCATCGCCGTCGACTTCTGGTCGAAGGGCACCCGCTACCAGCGGCAGATGCTGTGGATCGTGATGGGCATCTGGATCGTGCTGATGATCGGGGCGCTGTACCCGGTCCTCGGGCACGCCGTGAGCGAGTTGTTCGGGAGCTGACCCATGGCCTTTGACGTAGACAACCCCGCACCGGTCATCGAGCCGCCCCGTGCGCGCACGGGCAGGACTCCCAAGGCCACGCGCGGCAACTTCGAACTGCACGCCTGGATCTTCATGCGGCTGTCCGGCATCGTGCTGGTCGCCCTGGTCATCGGCCACCTGCTGATCCAGCTCGTCCTCGACGGCGGCGTCAGCAAGATCAACTTCGCCTTCGTGGCCGGCCGCTGGGCCTCGCCGTTCTGGATGACCTGGGACCTGTTGATGCTGTGGCTGGCGATGCTGCACGGCGCCAACGGTCTGCGGACGGTCATCAACGACTACGCCGAGCGGGACAGCACCCGCTTCTGGCTGAAGATGCTGCTGTACACCGCCACGGTGTTCACCGTTCTGCTGGGCACGCTGGTGATCTTCACCTTCGACCCGAACATCCGCTAGAGCCGGGGCTGAGGCCAACCTGATGAAGATCCACAAGTACGACACCGTCATCGTCGGCGCCGGCGGCGCCGGGATGCGCGCGGCCATCGAGGCCACCAAGCGCAGCCGCACCGCCGTGCTGACCAAGCTGTACCCCACCCGCTCCCACACCGGTGCCGCCCAGGGCGGCATGGCCGCCGCCCTGGCGAACGTGGAGGAGGACAACTGGGAGTGGCACACCTTCGACACGGTCAAGGGCGGTGACTACCTGGTCGACCAGGACGCCGCCGAGATCCTGGCGAAGGAGGCCATCGACGCCGTCCTCGACCTGGAGAAGATGGGCCTGCCGTTCAACCGGACCCCGGACGGCAGGATCGACCAGCGCCGCTTCGGCGGCCACAGCCGCAACCACGGTGAGGCCCCGGTGCGCCGGTCCTGCTACGCGGCGGACCGCACCGGCCACATGATCCTCCAGACGCTGTACCAGAACTGCGTCAAGGAGGGCGTGGAGTTCTTCAACGAGTTCTACGTCCTGGACCTGCTGCTCAACGAGGTGGACGGGGTCCGCAAGACCGCGGGCGTGGTCGCCTACGAGCTGGCCACCGGCGACATCCACGTCTTCCAGGCGAAGGCCGTCATCTTCGCCTCGGGCGGCAACGGCAAGTTCTACAAGGTCACCTCCAACGCGCACACCCTGACCGGTGACGGCCAGGCCGCCGCGTTCCGCCGGGGCCTGCCGCTGGAGGACATGGAGTTCTTCCAGTTCCACCCGACCGGCATCTGGCGCATGGGCATCCTGCTGACCGAGGGCGCCCGCGGCGAGGGCGGCATCCTGCGCAACAAGGACGGCGAGCGCTTCATGGAGAAGTACGCGCCCGTCATGAAGGACCTGGCCTCGCGCGACGTCGTCTCCCGCGCGATCTACACCGAGATCCGCGAGGGCCGCGGCTGCGGCCCCGAGGGCGACCACGTCTACCTGGACCTGACCCACCTGCCGCCGGAGCAGCTCGACGCCAAGCTGCCGGACATCACCGAGTTCGCGCGCACCTACCTGGGCATCGAGCCGTACACCGACCCGATCCCGATCCAGCCGACCGCGCACTACGCGATGGGCGGCATCCCGACCAACGTCAACGCCGAGGTGCTGGCCGACAACACCACCGTCGTGCCGGGCCTGTACGCGGCCGGCGAGGTCGCCTGCGTGTCGGTGCACGGCGCGAACCGGCTGGGCACCAACTCGCTGCTGGACATCAACGTCTTCGGCCGCCGGGCGGGCATCGCCGCCGCCGAGTACGCCGCGACCCACGACCACGTCGACCTGCCGGAGGACCCGGCGGGCTACGTCGTGGAGCTCGTGGAGTCGCTGCGGTCCTCGGAGGGCACCGAGCGGGTCTCCGAGATCCGCAAGGCGCTCCAGGAGACCATGGACAAGAACGTCATGGTCTTCCGCACGGAGCAGACGCTGAAGGAGGCCGTCGAGGAGATCGGCGCCCTGCGCAAGCGCTACAAGAACGTGTCGGTGCAGGACAAGGGCAAGCGGTTCAACACCGACCTGCTGGAGGCCATCGAGCTGGGCAACCTGCTCGACCTGGCCGAGGTGACGGCCGTCTCCGCGCTGGCCCGCAAGGAGTCGCGCGGCGGCCACTACCGCGAGGACTACCCGAACCGCGACGACGTCAACTTCATGCGCCACACCATGGCGTACCGCGAGGTCGGCGACGACGGCACCGAGTCGATCCGGCTGGACTACAAGCCGGTCGTGCAGACCCGCTACCAGCCGATGGAGCGTAAGTACTGATGGCCACTCCCGTCATGGACAAGGCCGAGGCCGGTGCCACGGCCACGGACAGCCCCTACATCACCGCCACCTTCCGCATCCGGCGCTTCAACCCGGAGGTCTCCGACGAGGCCCGCTGGGAGGACTTCCGGATCGAGATCGACCCCAAGGAGCGCGTCCTCGACGCCCTCCACAAGATCAAGTGGGAGCTGGACGGCACGCTGACCTTCCGGCGCTCCTGCGCGCACGGCATCTGCGGCTCCGACGCGATGCGCATCAACGGCCGCAACCGGCTGGCGTGCAAGACCCTGATCAAGGACATCAACCCGGAGAAGCCGATCACCATCGAGGCCATCAAGGGCCTCACCGTCCTGAAGGACCTGGTGGTCGACATGGAGCCGTTCTTCCAGGCGTACCGGGACGTGATGCCCTTCCTGATCACCAAGGGCAACGAGCCGACCCGCGAGCGCCTGCAGTCCCCCGAGGACCGCGAGCGCTTCGACGACACCACCAAGTGCATCCTGTGCGCCGCGTGCACGACCTCGTGCCCGGTGTTCTGGAACGACGGCCAGTACTTCGGCCCGGCGGCGATCGTCAACGCCCACCGCTTCATCTTCGACTCCCGGGACGAGGGCGGTGAGCAGCGGCTGGAGGTCCTCAACGACCGCGAGGGCGTGTGGCGCTGCCGCACCACCTTCAACTGCACGGAGGCCTGCCCGCGCGGCATCGAGATCACCAAGGCCATCCAGGAGGTCAAGCGCGCGCTGATCACGCGGCGCTACTGAGGCCCGGGGTCCGGGCGCCGTGTGACGGCGGCGCCCGTCCGGACCGCGCGACACGGCGGGGCGCCGCCCCCTCCGCACGGTGGTGCGGGAGGGGCGGCGCCCCGCCGTGTCGTGGTCGTGTCGCGCAGTCGTGTCGCCGTGGCGTCGTACGCCGCGCGCGGGCCCTCAGATCCGGCTCAGCTCCCACAGCCGCCACACGCCGCTGTTGTCCGACAGGTACTGCACGCCGGCGATGTCGTCCGTGCTCACCGCGTACTCCTTCCCCTGCCACAGCGGGAGCACCGGCACGTCGGCCGCCACGCGCCGCTGGATCTCCTGGAACCGCTGGATCTCCGCGGTCCGGTCGTAGCCGCGCCGGGTGGCACGGACCAGCTCCTCGACCGCGGGGTCGCCGTACCCGGTGTGGTACGCGCCGTCCGTGCCCACCAGCGGGTCGGTGTACGTCGCGGGGTCGGGGAAGTCCGGGAACCAGCTCATCAGGCAGGCGTCGAAGGAGCCCTCGGCCAGGCCCGTGCGGAAGTCCTCCCACTCGTGGTGCCGGGTGGTGACCTCGAACAGGCCCGAGGCCTCCAACTGGCCGCGCAGCGCCTCGGCCTCCTCGGCCGCCGCCGTGCCCCTGGAGTAGGCGATCTCGAAGCGCACCGGCGTCTCGACGCCCGCCCGCCGCAGCAGCTCCCGCGCGCGTCCGGCGTCGGGGTCGCCGTAGCGGTCGTGGAAGGGCGTGCCGTGGCCGTTGACGCCCCGCGGGATCAGCGAGTACAGCGGCTCCACCGTGCGCCGGTGGACGTGGCGGGCGATGGCCGTGCGGTTCACCAGCGAGGCCACGGCCTGCCGGACCGCGGGCCGGGCCGTCGGCGAGGAGGGGCGGAGGTTGAACACCAGCGAGCGGATGTCGAGCCCGGGGTGCTCGTGGATCCTGATGCCCTCGTCGCTCGGGCTGATCCCGGCCGTCTCGGCGGGCGGCAGCTCACCGGCGCTGACCTCGACCTCCCGGTTCCGCCATGCCGCGGACAGCGCCGCGGGCTCGGTGTAGTACCGCACCCGCACGGGGTGGGTGGGGCGCTCCTCCAGCAGGCCGGTGTACCGCTCGTTGGGCACCAGCCGCGCCTCGCGCCCGGGCTCGTAGCCCTGGAGCGCGTACGGGCCGGAGCCGACCGCCCGGCTGCCCTTGAGCAGCTCGCCGGCCGGGTACAGCTCGCTGTCCACGAGCGATCCCGCAGCGCTCGCGATCTTGTACGGGAAGGTGGCGTCGGGGGTCTTCAGCCGGAACTCCACCGCCTGGCCGTCCACGCGCACCTCCCGGAGGGTGCCGAACAGCGGCGCCGGTCCCCGCGGGTGGCCGATCCGCAGGATGCGGTCGAAGGTGTGCTTGACGTCATCCGCGGTCAGCGGGCTGCCGTCGCTGAACGTCAGGCCCTCGCGCAGGGTGCAGCGGTACCGTCTGAGCCCGCCGTCCGTGAAGCGGCACTGCTCCGCCGCGTCCGGCACCGGCTCGGCGGTGCCGGAGGTGAAGGTCAGCAGCGACTGGTAGACGTTGCCGAACAGGCGCCAGGAGCCGGCGTCGTACGCCCCGGCCGGGTCGAGCGAGGCGACCTCGTCCGTGGTGCCCACGGTGATGGTCCGCTGCTCGGGGCCGGGCCGGGTCAGGCTCCACCCCCCGACGGCGGCCGTGACGGTCACCCCCAGCATCACCGTTCCGAGCCAGACGGCTCTCCTGCTCCTGAACCTGCTCATGCGGTCGCCCCCTCTCGTGCCGGGCCTGCGGTGCGGCCGCCGGGCCGCACCCGGGCCACAGAAAATCAGGAGGGGGCGCACACGCAGAAGGTGCACACCGGTAACAGTCGGATAACCGGGCGGAGGCCGGTCAGGCCTGCCGGGAGGCCAGTTCCACCACGGTGATGTCGGACTCCGCGCCCACCCGTACGGGCGGGCCCCAGGCGCCCGCGCCCCGCGTGACGTAGAGCTGGGTGTCGCCGTAGCGCTCCAGGCCCGCGAGGGTGGGGTTGGCGGCCTGGGCGAGGTAGGTGGCGGGCCACATCTGGCCGCCGTGGGTGTGCCCGGAGAGCTGGAGGTCGACGCCGTGGTCCACGGCCTCGTGGATCTGGACCGGCTGGTGGGCCAGGAGCACCACCGCGCGGGAGGTGTCGCGGTCGCCGAGCGCCCGCTGGAAGTCCGGCCCCTGGCCCTCCTCCTCGCCCGCGAGGTCGTTGACCCCGGCCAGGTCGAAGTGGCGCAGTTCGCGGCGGGCGTTCTCCAGCGGCTCCACGCCCAGTTCGCGGACGTGGTCCACCCACTCGCCGGCGTCGCCGAAGTACTCGTGGTTGCCGGTGACGAAGTACGAGCCGTCGCGCGAGCGCAGTTCGGACAGCGGCTCGGCGGCCGGGCCGAGGTCGGCGACGCTGCCGTCCACCAGGTCGCCGACGATGGCGACCAGGTCGGCGTCCGTCCGGTTGATGGCGTCCACGATCCGCCGGGTGTGGGAGCGGCCCAGGATCGGGCCGAGGTGGATGTCGCTGACCACGGCGATGCGGTAGCCGTGGGCGGCCCGGGGCAGCTTGGCCAGCGGCACGGTGACGCGCTTGATCCTCGGGCCCCTCAGCACGCCGTACGTGCCGTATCCGACGGTGCCGGCCGCGGCCACCCCCGCGGCGGCGGCCACGGTGCGGGCCACGAACAGCCGGCGCGAGGGCCCGGCCGCCGGGGGCGGCGCGTCGCCGGAGCCCGGGCCGCTGCCGTCCCGGTCTCCGTCGCGGACCGCGACCGCGGTGGGCGCGGGGCGCGCGGTGGCGGCCCTGCCGTCGCCGGAGGGCTCGGCGGGGGCGGGCTCCGCGGGGGCGGCCGTGGCGGTCTCCCCGGGCGTCTCCCGGGAGGCGCCGGGTGCGTCCGCGGCGTCCCGGCGCTCCAGGAACCGGCGCAGCAGCGGCCGTACGGCCTCGCCCACCAGCAGGGCCAGCAGCAGGTAGAGCAGCAGGGCGAGCCAGAGGTAGCCCGGCCAGGCGAGGACCCGCTCCAGGGCGAAGGGCAGCCCCGCGCGGTGGACGACCTGCGAGGCGACGGTGGTGAGCGGCAGCACGACGATCAGCACCGTGCCCACCCGTCTGTACCGGGTGCCGCGCGCCGCCACGTCGCGGACCAGCCGCCGCCACAGGTACCAGTGCGCCGCCACCAGTACACAGACCACCAGCAGCGCGACGACTGCGTAGACCACGACCATCCCCGGTTCCACTCTCCCGCCCGTTTCCCCGCCCGATTCCTCACCCGCCGCCGGCCGCTAGCCGGGCTGGCCGTCCGCCTTCCGCCCGCGCAGCGCCCGCAGGCCGCGGAGGCCGATGGCGCCGATCGCCGTTCCCAGTACGAGCGAGGTGACGGCCAGCACCAGGTGGACCCAGAAGTACGCGGTCGGGTCGCCCGCGTCGTCGAACGCCAGTCCACTGCTGTCCTTCCACAGGTTCCCGAGGAAGTTGGTCCACACGAACCAACTCCACACTCCGAAGGCGAGCAGGAACCACGAGACGGGACGGGAGAGCTTCACACCCCCAAGTATGTCTATCGGACCAACGGAATCACCGGCAGGGGCGGCCGGAGACACCGTGATGGTCCCCTCGGCGGAACCTTCCCTGCTCCGGACCGGTACGTTCACAGCGTGTCGAAGACCCGTTCCGTCATCGCTCGCGCGCGCCGTGTGCGCAGCGCCCGCGGCCTCACGGCCGCCGCCACCGTCCTGCTCCTCCCGTGCCTGCTCGCCGGCGCCCCGGCCGCGGCCGCACGCGCCGCGGCGGACGAGCCCGACGAGCCGAGTCCGCCCGCACACATGTCCACCGTGGGCGGTGCACGCCTCGGCCTGCCCGGGGTCCAGATACAGCCGCTGCCGGGGGCCGGCGCACCCGAACTCCCGGACTCGATCACCTCGCGGGCGTGGATCGTCGCCGACGCCGAGACCGGCGACGTGCTGGCGGCCAAGAACGCCCACTGGCCGCTCGCCCCGGCCAGCACGCTCAAGATGCTGTTCGCCGACACGCTGCTGCCGAAGTTCGACGAGGACACGGTCCACCGGGTCAGCCGGGAGGAGCTGGCGGAGGTCGGCCCGGGCAGCAGCCTGGTCGGCGTCAAGGAGGACCTCACGTACACCGTCCGCGACCTGTGGCTGGGCGTCTTCCTCCGCTCGGGCAACGACGCGGTGCACGTGCTGGCCGCCATGAACGGCGGCACGGACAAGACCGTGCGGGAGATGAACGAGCACGCCAGGGAGCTGGGCGCGACCGACACCCAGGTCGTCAGCCCGGACGGCTACGACGCCGAGGGGCAGGTCTCCTCCGCGTACGACCTGACCCTGATCGCCCGCTCCGGAATGCAGAAGCCGGCCTTCCGCGAGTACGCGGCGACCGTGCGGACGCAGTTCCCCGGCGAGGTGAAGAAGGGGAAGGACGGCAGGAAGAAGCGGGAGACGTTCGAGATCCAGAACACCAACCGGCTGCTGACCGGTGACCTGGGCCTGGAGCCCTACGAGGGCATCGCCGGGATCAAGAACGGCTACACCTCCAAGGCCGGCCACACCTTCACCGGGATCGCCCAGCGCGGCGACCGCGTGCTGCTGGTGACCGCCATGCACCCCGAGGAGGGCGGCCTGCTGCGCGTCTACGAGGAGACCGCCGAACTCTTCGACTGGGGCTTCGCGGCCGCGGACAAGGTCGAGCCCGTCGGCGAGCTGGTGCCGCCGGAGAGGGTGCGGACCGGGGAGGGCAAGAACCCCGACGCCGGGACCGCCGGGCGGACGGCCGGCACGGGCGCGCAGCCCTCCGGTCACACGGCGGCCGGCAGCCAGCGGTCCCCGGGCGGCGCCGTCACGGCCCTGGCGGTCGCCGCGGCGGTCCTCGCCGCGCTCGGCGCGGGGGCGTACGGGGTGCACCGCCGCCGGCCGCTGCCGGGCCTGCCGCGCCCGGGACGCGGGGTGCAGGGCCCGGCGGCCCCCGGCGGTCCGGGGAACTCCTCGGGCCCCGGGAAGGAGGGCTGAGCGGGTCCCGGCCTCCCGGACCGGCCCCCGGCCGGCGCGCCGGAGCGCGTCAGATCGAGGGGGCCGGAGGGCGGGAGAAGGTCGGCTGGTGCGGCAGCGACAGGGGCTGGGCGCCGAAGGCGAACTCGCGCTGCAGGCGCCACACGCAGTCCTTGCCCTGCTCGTACAGCGCGAACCCCGTGGCCGTCCAGGAGGCCTCGAAGTCGGCCAGCTCGGCGTACGCCCGGTCCATCGCCTCCTCGGCGATGCCGTGGGCGACCGTGACGTGCGGGTGGTACGGGAACGGCAGGTCGCGGGCGAGCGGCCCGTCCGCCGCGCGGACCCGCTCCTGGAGCCGGCCGCAGGCCGAGCCGCCCTCGACGACCTGGACGAAGACGACCGGTGACAGCGGACGGAAGGTGCCGGTGCCGGACAGCCGCATCGGGAAGGACCGGCCGGTGGCGGCCACCCCGGCGAGGTGCTCCTCGATCTCCGGGCGGCGGGAGGCGTCCACCTCGGTCGGCGGCAGGAGGGTCACGTGCGTGGGGATGCCATGGGCCGCGGGGTCGCCGAAGTCCGCACGCCGCTTCTGGAGCAGGCTGCCGTAGGGCTCCGGGACCGCGATCGATACGCCGAGCGTGACGGTCCCCACGTGCTTCTCCTTCCTCTTCCTCGTCTTCCTGGTCTTCCCGGGCTTGTTCGCCTTGGCCGTTCTCGTCGTTCCCGTGTGCCGTTCTCCCCCGCGTGATCGGTGCCCGGTCAGTGCTTGGCGGGCACGAAACCGACCTTCTCGTACGCCGTGGCGAGCGTCTCCGCGGCGATCGCGCGCGCCTTCTCCGCTCCCTTGGCGAGCACCGAGTCCAGCGTCTCCGGGTCCTCCAGGTATTCCTGGGTGCGCTCCCGGAACGGCGCCACCCAGGCGGCGACGATCTCGGCGAGATCCGTCTTGAGGGCACCGTAGCCCTTGCCCGCGTACTGCTGCTCCAGTTCCGGGATGCCGGTGCCGGTGAGGGTGGAGTAGATCACCAGCAGGTTGCTGATGCCCGGCTTCTCCTTCTCGTCGTAGCGGATCTCGGTCCCGGTGTCGGTCACCGCGCTCTTGATCTTCTTGGCGGAGACCTTCGGCTCGTCGAGCAGGCTGATCACGCCCTTGTGGGACGCCGCCGACTTGCTCATCTTCACCGACGGGTCCTGGAGGTCGTAGATCTTCGCCGTCTCCTTCAGGATGTGGGCCGAGGGCACGGTGAAGGTGTGGCCGTAGCGGCTGTTGAAGCGCTCGGCGATGTCGCGGGTCAGCTCGATGTGCTGGCGCTGGTCCTCCCCGACCGGCACCCGGTCCGCCTGGTACAGCAGGATGTCGGCGACCTGGAGGATCGGGTAGGTGAACAGGCCGACCGTCGTCCCCTCGGCCCCCTGCCGCGCGCTCTTGTCCTTGAACTGGGTCATCCGCGACGCCTCGCCGAAGCCCGTGAGGCAGTTCATCACCCAGGCGAGCTGCGCGTGCTCGGGCACGTGGCTCTGGACGAACAGCGTGCAGCGCTCGGGGTCCAGCCCGGCCGCCAGGAGCTGGGCGGCGGCCAGCCGGGTGGCGTCGCGCAGCTCCTTCGGGTCCTGGGGGACCGTGATGGCGTGCAGATCGACGACCGCGTAGAACGCGTCGTGGGTCTCCTGCATCTCCACCCACTGCCGGACGGCACCGAGGTAGTTGCCGAGGTGAAAGGAGCCCGCGGTGGGCTGGATGCCTGAGAGAACACGGGGACGGTCAGTGGCCATGGCGCCCATTCTCGCAGAGCGCCCGGGACGCGCTCACCCGTGTATCGGAGGGCGGCCGGCCGGTGGGCGGTGCCCTCCGTCATCACAGCAGGCGGCGCCGAAGGGTTTCTTCGCGAAGCGGGCGTACAACGATAGAGACAGGCGCCGCACGCGGTGACCGCCGCAGGATCGCCGGTACGTCCACCCGTCCACCCGTCCGCCCGACCGACCCGCCGCCCCCCTGGACCCGCGCCGTCCGCCCCCGCCCACCCGACCCCGACCCGGAGCGTTGCCATGGCCGTCACAGCAGAACCGCCCGCCGGACCGTCCGCGGCGTCGATCGCCGCCGCCGACGCGCACAGCGCGCACAACTACCACCCCCTGCCGGTCGTCGTCACCGCGGCGGAAGGGGCGTGGATGACCGACGTCGAGGGCAGGCGCTACCTCGACATGCTCGCCGGCTACTCGGCGCTCAACTTCGGCCACGGCCACCCCCGGCTGCTCCGGGCGGCCCGGGACCAGCTCGACCGGCTCACGCTCACCTCCCGCGCCTTCTACCACGACCGCTTCGCGGACTTCTGCGCCGAGCTGGCCGACCTGTGCGGCATGGAGACGGTGCTGCCGATGAACACCGGCGCGGAGGCCGTGGAGACCGCGGTCAAGACCGCCCGCAAGTGGGGGTACCGGGTCAAGGGCGTGCCGGACGGCCAGGCGAAGATCATCGTCGCGGAGAACAACTTCCACGGCCGCACCACCACCATCGTCAGCTTCTCCACGGACCCGGAGGCGCGCGCCGACTACGCGCCCTACACGCCGGGCTTCGAGGTCGTCCCCTACGGCGACCTGGACGTGCTGCGGGCGGCGGTCGACGACAACACCGTCGCCGTGCTGCTGGAGCCGATCCAGGGCGAGGCGGGCGTGCTGGTGCCGCCGCCGGGCTACCTGGCGGGCGTGCGCGAGCTCACCCGCGAGCGGAACGTGCTGTTCGTCGCGGACGAGATCCAGTCGGGCCTGGGCCGCACCGGGAAGACCTTCGCGTGCGAGCACGAGGGGGTCGTGCCGGACGTCTACGTGCTGGGCAAGGCGCTCGGCGGCGGCATCGTGCCCGTCTCGGCGGTGGTCTCCTCCCGCGAGGTCCTGGGCGTCTTCCGGCCCGGCGAGCACGGTTCGACGTTCGGCGGCAACCCGCTGGCCTGCGCGGTGGCGCTGGAGGTCATCGCGATGCTGCGGACCGGCGAGTTCCAGCAGCGGGCCGCGGAGCTGGGCGAACACCTCCACCGCGAGCTGGCCCCGCTGGTGGGCGGCGCGGTGGAGGCCGTGCGCGGACGCGGACTGTGGGCAGGCGTGGACGTCGTCCCGTCCCGGGGCACGGGCCGGCGGATCTCCGAGCGGCTGATGGAGCGGGGCGTCCTGGTGAAGGACACCCACGGCTCGACCATCCGCATCGCCCCGCCGCTGGTGATCTCCAAGGAGGACTTGGACTGGGGCCTGGACCAGCTCCGCGCGGTGCTGGGCGCCTGAGGCGCACGGGGTTCCGGCGGCCCGGTGAACCGGGCCGCCGGAGCCCGTGCGCCTGTGCCGCCGCCCGCCCGGGGGCGCCGTGCGGCAGTTCGTCCAGCGGCGCCGGCCCCCGTACCAGCCGGACCGGAGGTCGTGGACGGGCTGCGGGAACGTGCCCGTGAGGCGGTCCGGGCGCCCGGCGCCGGGAGCGGGGCGGCGGGCGCGGCTCCCTGCCCGAAGCGGCCCGGGACTCCGCTTCCCGCCCGGAAACGGGCCGTACTCCCGGGGCGTCTCCCCTTACAGTCGCCGGTATGACGACCACTCACGAACACGGCCCGCGCATGAACCCCTTCAAGGTCGCCCCCGAGGTCTACGAGGGCATGACCGCCTTCCAGGCCGCCGCGGCGAAGGGCCTCGACCCGGTGATCGCCGAGCTGGTGAAGATCCGCGCCTCGCAGCTCAACAAGTGCGCCTACTGCCTGGACATGCACCTCACGGAAGCCCGGCGGCAGGGCGAGTCCCAGCTCCGCCTGGACCTGGTCGCCGCCTGGGAGGAGAGCCCCGGCCTCTACACGGACAAGGAGCGGGCGGCGCTCGCGCTCACCGAGGCGATCACGCTGCTGGCCGAGGAATCCGTCCCGGACGAGGTCTACGAGCGGGCCGCGGAGCACTTCGACGAGACCGAACTCGCCCACCTGATCGCCCAGATCGTCGCCATCAACGCCTGGAACCGCTTCCAGGTGACCGCCCGTGCGGTCCCGGCCTCGCTGGAGAAGACCGGCGGGCGGTGACCGTGCCCGCCGCGGGCGGGCCCGCGGCCGGATGGCGGGCCCGCCCGCGGGGCCGGGTGCCTCAGGCCTCGCGGACGGCCCTGATGCGCTCCATGTTCTCCTCGCCCCAGTCGCCGAGCGGCAGCAGCGCCTTGTTGAGCGAGGCCCCCGTCTCGGTCAGGGAGTACTCCACCTTCGGCGGCACCTCCCGGTAGACCTCCCGGTGGACGATGCCGTCCGCCTCCAGCTCCCGCAGTTGCTGGATCAGCATCTTCTCGCTGATGCCCGGCAGCGCCCGCCTCAGCTCGCCGAACCGGCGCACCCCGTCGTGGAGCTCCCACAGGATCAGCGGTTTCCACTTGCCTCCGACGACCGCCACGGCGGCGTCCAGTCCGCAGATGAAGGTCACGCGCTTCCCGCCCACGTCCCGCTCTCTTCCCTGGTGGAATCCATTGCTTACCTTCTGGTGAGTACCCGACTTAATAGTAGGTACTTGCCCCTCCGCCGGCCAGGAAGAAGGATCGACGGTGCGCGGCGCCGCGATCCGACGGATTCGACAGAACCGACAGGTCCGGACGGACCACCCGGCAGGGAGTGTGTGATGAGCGAGACGAGCGCGGGCGGCGACCGCCCGCCGGTGACGGTGATCGGCCTGGGGAGCATGGGCAGCGCGCTGGCCGGGGCGTTCCTGGCCGCCGGGCACCCGGTGACCGTGTGGAACCGCACGCCGGAGAAGGCCGGTGCGCTGGTGGAGCGGGGCGCCGTACGCGCCGCCACGGTCGCCGGCGCGGTGGCGGCGAGCCCGCTGGTGGTGGTGTGCGTCCTGGACTACGCCGCCGTGCACCGCCTCCTCGGCCCGGTGGGCGGCTCCCTGGCCGGCCGGACCGTGGTCAACCTCACCAACGGCACCCCGCGGCAGGCGCGGGAGACCGCCGCCCTGGTGACCGGACACGGCGCGGAGTACCTCGACGGCGGGATCATGGCGGTCCCCCCGCTCATCGGCACCCCCCACGCCCTGGTCCTCTACAGCGGATCGCCCGGCGCCTTCGAGGAGCACCGGCGGACGCTCCGGGTGCTGGGCACCGCCGAGCACCTCGGCGCCGACCCCGGCCTGGCGCCGCTGCACGACCTGGCCCTGCTCACCGGCATGTACGGGATGTTCGCCGGCGTCCTGCACGCCACCGCCCTGGTCCGCTCCGCGGGGGTCGGGGCGCGGGACCTCGCGCCGATGCTCGCCTCCTGGCTGAAGACCATGGTGGACGCCGAACTGCCGCGCCTGGCCGAGCGGGTGGACTCCGGCGTCTACGGGGGCGACGTCGGCTCCCCGCTGGCCATGCAGGCGGCCGCCTTCGACAACTTCCTGCGGGCCGGCGAGGAACAGGGCGTCCGCCCCGACCTGATCGTCCCCCTGAAGGCCCTGATGGACCGGCGCGTCGCGGACGGGCACGGTGACGAGGACCTCGCCGGGATCGTCGAACTGCTCACCGCCCGGCCCGCCCGTCCGGCCGGCCGGCACGCGTCGTGAACACCGCTCCCGTCTGAACCGCCCGACCCGCGCCCGCCGCCGGCAACCGTTGCCGGCGGCGGGCGCGGGCCCGTGAGCCGCCGTAAGCCGTGAGCCGCCGTAAGCCGCCGTGGCACCCGCTCCGGTACCGGCCATAGACTGTGCGTCACACCGACCGGACACTCCGGCACGTCAACCGGCCTGTACAGCGGGCCGCATGACGGTTCGCCGGCGTGGGTACGGGGCGGCCAGGGAGGGGTGCGGGCATGACCGGTTCACCGGGTGCGCCGGGGAGGAGTCCGGCCGGCGAGCCCGGCCGCCTGTCCGCGGTGGTGATTCCCGCGGGTCGCGGTTCCCGCGGCGGCGGGGAGGCCGCCCGCGCCGCCGGAGTCGCCGGGCGGACGGAGGAGGCGGCAGGGCCGTCCCCGCGGGGGACCTTCCGGGAGGGGCCCCACGAGCACCACGGCCGCACCGGAGTCACCGGCCGAAGACACCCTGAGCCGACATGTCGACAAACCTGCCGAATCCCGGTGAATGCTTGCGCACGGCCCGGCAGTTGGTGACGATCGCCGGGGGGCGTCGTGATCGGACCGCCAGGTGACGCCACGCCCCCAGGACGCCGACGGCATCGCCAGCGTGAAGCCGGAAAGGACATTGTGGTGGCAGCAATCCCTCTGCGAATGCCCCGTCGCCGTACCCGGTTCCGAAGGATGCAGCGCGCCTGCGAAAGACTCATCACCGAGGCCGGCATCACCTCCGGCTCCGACATCACGGCCATCTGCGACCAGGTCAGCCGCCGGCGCGGGCGCCCCATCCGCCTCACCCCCATGGAGCTGGGGGAGCCGTTACTCCACGGGCTGTGGATCGCCTTAGCCGACACCGACGTCATCGTCTACCGGGCGGACACCAGCAGGTCCCACCAGGAACACATCATCGCGCACGAGCTGTCCCACATCATCTGCGGTCACGACTTCGGAGGGATCCCCGGACCGGCCACCCCGACCCACCTCTTCCCCGACCTCGCCCCGAACCTCGTCCGCAGGGCCCTCCAGCGGTCCGCCTACGCCGACCGGGACGAGCAGGAGGCCGAGATGATGGCGTCGCTCATCCTGGCGCGCGCCCGCCGGGGGGCCATCGAGCCTCCCCCCGCCCTGCCCCCCGAGATCGCCACCGTCATGGCCCGCGTGGAAAGCGTCATCGGCCGCGGATGATCTACGACGTTCTGGCCCACATCTGCGCCCTGGCCGGGCTCGCCGCGTTCTGCTACAAGCTCCCGGAACTCCTCCAGCGCCGGACCGACCCGGCGCTGTGGGCGCTCGCGGTGTACTTCCTGTGCTCCGGGCTCAGCTTCCTCATCGACCTCAACTGGCTCCGGGGCCACGTCTCCGGCTTCTTCAGCTACCCGAACCTCACCACGATCATGACGCAGGCCGCGGTGGTCGTGCTGACGGCGGCCCAGCAGGTCGTACTGGTCCACTGGTCCCACCCGCCCGAGGAGGCCAGGATCCGGGCGAAGCGGCGCATCCGGGCGTTCTCCGTGACGCTGGTGGCCCTCGTCGCCCTGTTCTTCCTGGTGGAGCCCTACCGGAGGACCCCCTCCGCGGAGGGCACCCTGCTGAGCAACATGCACGACCTCGACTACGCGGCGTACCTGCTCTTCTACATCACCATCTGCGCGGTGGGGCAGGTGGGCGCGGTGCGGCTGTCCTTCCGCTACGCGCGCATCGCCCACCGCACCTGGCTGCGCGTGGGCATGTGGACGGTCACCGCGGGCGCCTCGTTCATCCTGCTCTACTGCGCCACCCGGTACACCCAGACGATCGGCACCCAGCTCGGCTTCGACATGAGCGCCTGGGAACCCGTGTACTGGCTGGCCGGCGACGTGGGGTCGCTCCTCCAGGTGTTCGGCTGGACCGTTCCGTCCTGGGGCCCGGCCGTCTCCTCCTGGGTGGCCGACTACCGGTCCTACCTGCGGCTGCGTCCCCTCTGGTGGGCCCTGTACGAGGCGGTGCCGATGATCGCGCTCGAACCGCCGCCGAAGAGGTGGCTGGACCGGCTCCCGCCGTCCGACCTCGAGTACCGGCTCTACCGGCGCGTCATCGAGATACTCGACGGCTACCACGCCCTGCGGCCGCACCTGACCCACGCCGCGGCGCAGCACGGTCACCCGCCGGGCCGGGCACGGCACTCCCCCGCCGACGAGGCCCGTTTCCTCCGGGCCGCCCTCAGCGCGCGGGCGGAGGACTCCACGGCGCCCCCGCCCCCCGCGTCCGCCCCGCCCCCGCCCGCCGAACGCGGCGGCGACCACGGCGACTACGCGGACGAAGTGGCCTGGCTGACCGAGGTGGCGAGGGCCTTCGCCCGCCTCCCCTCCCCACGGACCACCCCACAGGACGAGTAGGGCCCCACACAGCATGGCCACACGCACGGAACGAGCCGGGACACCGTCCCCGGCGCCATCCTCGCCGGACATCCGCGCCCTGACGGCGGAACTGCTCGCCCTCGACCGGACGTCCGGGGCACGCCGGGCGGCCCCCGCGGCGATCCGGGCGGTCACAGCGGTCGAGGCCGCCGCGGCGGCCACGGGGCTCCTCCGCCCGTCGTCCGGCCGGGAGACCGCGGCGCTCGCGGAGCTGTTCGAGGTCGCCGCGTGGATCCTGTTCGACGCCGAGCACCACCGGCTGTCGCACCGCCTCAACCGGCGCGCGCTCGGCCTGGCCCGGAGGCTCCCGGAGGAGGACCGTTCCCTCGAACTGCTGGTCCTGTCCGTGCTGAGCATGCAGGAGGCCCACCTCGGACGCCCCGGCGCCTCCCTGCGCATCTCGTCGTCCGTCCTCGCCAGGAAGGACCTGCCGCCCCGGGTGGCCGCCCTCTTCCACGTGCGCGAGGCACGCGCCCACGCCCAGCTCCGCAGGAGGGCGGACGCGCTGCGGTCCCTGTCCATCGCCCGGGAGCTGTCCGCGGACGGCCCCTCCCCCCAGGACCCCTCCTGGACCTGGTGGTTCGACCGCGCGGAACTCGACGGCCACCACGGGCTCGTCCTCGCCGACCTGGGCGACCCGGACGGGGCGGCGTCCCTGCTGCACGAGGCGACGGCGTCGGACGCCGGCCCCGCCTACCGCTCCCTCTTCGCCACCGAACTCGGCCGCGTCCTCGCGCGCGCCGGCGCGTGGCGGGAGACGGACACCTGGCTGTCCGGGCTGGCCGAGGCCGTCCCGGACCTGGGCTCGGTACGGGCCCTCAACTCCCTGGGGCACGCGCTCGGCGCCGTCGAACGCGGCCGTGGCGTGCCCCGCGGGCTCAAGGACACCACCCGGCACCTCACCGGACTGCTCGGACGGGAACTCCCGCACCACGGCCGGTGACGCACACCCATCACGACACCTCAGGAAGCCACCATGACGCCACGAACGTCCCGCGGACTCCACCTCGCCACCGTCCTCGCCGCCCTCCTCGGTGTGGTCGGCACGTCCGCCGCCTGCACACCGCTGCTCCAGCAGCAGCACGCCGCCAGACCCGGCTCCTCGCACACCGAGCCGTACATGAGAACGCAGCTCTTCTTCGGCACCGGCCGCCACAACGGCGCCCCGCCGATCACCGAGGAGCAGTTCATGGACTTCCTGGACACGTACATCACCCCGCGCTTCCCGGCCGGGCTCACCCTCCAGGAGGGCCACGGCCAGTGGCGCGACAAGACCGGCTCCATCAACAGCGAGCGCTCCTACGAGCTGATCCTGCTCTACCCGCGGGAGACGGCGAGGGCCCGCGACGCCGACATCGAGTACATCCGGAAGCGGTACACGGAGATGTACGACCTGGAGTCCGTGGGCCGGGTGGACGAGGAGGTACAGGCCGACTTCTGACGGCGCGCCCCTCCCCCCTCCGGGCCCGGTGACGGCCCCCGGGCCCGGTGGCCTGCCGCTCGGTCAGGGAGTCGCGCGACCGTCAGAGGACGCCGCCCGCCTCGTCGTGGAAGACCTCCGGCCAGTAGCGGAAGTCGTCGGGCCCCTCCGCCGGCCGGCAGGCGACCGGATCGAGCGGGGCGAGGACGCCGATCATGGTCTCGGCGAGTTCGTAGTAGAAGTCCTGGGTGAAGTCGTGCTCCTCGTTCAGAGCACGCTCGCGGCCGTGCAGCCACACCGTGAAGGCCAGGGTGGAGACATCGGCGTTCAACGGGGTGGTGCCGCCGCCACCGAGCTCGCTGTAGAGGACCTTCCCGGTGCGGCCGTCGAGCAGCACGTCGAAGTCGTGGACCAGGCCGCCGAGCAGCAGCAGGTGGTCGGCGTCGGCGGGCAGGTGGCCGGCGCTCTCCGAATCGTGGAACAGGTGCCGCGTCTCCGGCATGCTCCTGTACCGCGCGTCCACTTCGGGCAGGGGCCTCAGCAGCTCCTCCCCGCCGTCGAGCCCGAACATGAGGCCGTCGCGCGGCAGTCCCACCTCGCTCAGGAAGCGCCGGGTGGGCTCGTGCACCAGCGCCCCGGGCAGCTCCTCCGGGGCGACGCGGACGATCTCCTGAGCGCCGAACTGCTCCTCCAGCACCCGGCGGGGCAGGTCGAGCCGCAGGCCGTCGCCGGGCCCGGCGATCAGGGCGAGGGGCCGTATCAGCGCGGCGATCCGCCAGAAGACCGGCACCGGATGCCCCCAGCCGGCCGGGTCGCCGGCGGGGCCCCATCCCCCGCTCCCCCAGTCCGCGCCGGCGAAGACCGACAGCAGCAGTCCGGACGCCTCGGCCACCGCCTCGGGACCGGTACGGCCGGCCAGGTGCCGGAAGGGACCGCGCCGGGCCGCGAAGTCGTCCGCCGCCGCGAGGAGATCCAGCAGCGTCGCGAGCGAGGGCGCGAGCGGGAACAGCTCGGCACCACGCGGGCTCTTGTCCCACAGGTACAGGCTGAAGACCCGCCCGGTGGCGCCGTCGAGGACGATCTCCTGTGTCGTCTCCTCCCCCACCCTGAGACGGCCGATGACCACCAGCTCCGCGATGTACGGGTCGAGATCGGCCGGGTCCGCCTCCGCGGCGACCAAGTGCGGCACGGCCACCATCCGTGCCTCGGCCAGTGGCCCGAACTCCACCAGATCGTGCTCGCGGGGCAGCCCCTCCTCGGTCAGCACACGACGTGTCGCCGCGTGCGTGATCGCCGGATGGAGCGCGTCCTCCGCAACGGTGACGAACGTGTCCGCCATGGCAGCCCCCGTGGCCGTCGGTGATCTTCGGATGGCGTCACCTTAGGAGCGGCCACTGACATCGGCGGGCAGCCGCACTCCAGGCGGGGAACCCGGGACACCTGCCGCCGGCCCCGGGAAACGGTCCCAGGCCGGCTCAGCCACGCGATGGCTCGGAGTCCACGCGCCGTATCTCGTAGCCGTACTCCTTGTCCGGGTCGACGTGGAAGTACATCACCGGGTTCTCATCCCCCCGTTCGACCCGCAGCCATCCCACATCGGGACCGTTCGAGAAGGAACCGCCCTCTTCGATATAGAGGAAGACATCGGAGTCTCTTTTTCTTCCCTCGCCGGGACTGCCGAGTTCCCACCTCCCCTGTCCGGAGAGCTTTCCCTTCCCCGGGGGAGCCTCAGGAAAGAAGTCGATGGCGTAGCGGGGGATGCCGGACATCTCGAACCGTCCGTCCTTCCCAAACTCGACCCGACCGCCACCGTCCCCCTCCCAAACGCCGATCACCTGCCCGGCGCTGATCTTCTCGTCGCCACTCCCACAGCCCGTCCCGGCGACCGAGACAACGACGGCCAGTACGGCACACCGGAAAATCCGGAGAATTCTTAGCCTCATGAAAACCCTGCTTGTAGATGGTCCCTTGCCGTCACCAGTTCCGGCTCCGCATCTGTGTGCTCGACCTTCACCGTCGGGCCGGACGCTGTCGTCTGCGCCGCAGCCGGCGGCGCCATCGCCACCTCGCCAGGGTTCTACCCCTGCCTCCAGAGACTGGACGATCAGCCGGTGGGTGAGGAATCCCCGGCGTATGTACAGAACCTGCTCGCGGAACTTGAGCGCCGCAAGAAGTTGCACAGCTATGACATGGAGAGGTTACTCCACCTATAGGTGCGGCCGTAAGCACATGCGGAACTACCGACACCTCCGCGAATACAGCAGATCGCTGACCGACCTCGGTCGGCAAGGAGTTTGCCGAAGGTGCACCGGATACCGAGGCTTCAGAAGCTGCGTCTAGCCTGATGGCTGCGTCGACAGTCCTGTCGGCACAGCCGTTACCACCACAAAAGAGGCATCGTGGACGACCTGGTGAATCTCGCACTGCGCGTCCTGCGTGGCGTCGCTCAAGGCGTAGGCGCACTGCTTGAGTACATCAACCTCCGGGACGGTTACCGCGCCTTCAAGCGCGACGTTCGACGGATGCGTCGAGGGGAAAGAAAGTAATTCATCCGGTCACCACGCGGATCAAAACGGTGATCGGCCGCCCGACGCATGAGCCGCCTGGCCGCCCGGGCGTCGAGCGGGTGCTTGGTCAGCACCCGTGCGCCGCCGTCGTCGACGAGAAGTCCTGCGGTCGCCGGAGACGGGACGGACTCGCCGCCGGTCTCCTCCGCCGGCTCCAGCGACTGCGGCATCCGGGCGAGGCCTCCGCCGTGGCGGGATGGTCTCCTCGGCATGTGAACGACCCTCTCACCGCGGTACCGGAGCACCACGTCAAAGCCCCGTCGGCATCATGTACGCCGTGAGGGAGGCTCCTGACTTCACGTCACCACCGGACGCGAGACGGGGCCGAACGATCGATGGAACGAACATGTCGCTATGCCCGGACGCGCAGAATCCGGCGGAACGGACAGAGAAACCATGAACATCCAGGACTCCCTCGAAAACCTCATCAACGCGCTGCGCCGCCATGCCGAGTTGATGTCCACGCCCGACGCCGCGGGAAACGCGGGTGTCGAAGCGTTCCTGGAGCTCAGGAAGGCTGCCGCGGCGTACGGCCGAAGCGTCCGCGAGGAGACACAGTGGGACAGCCCGTTCGCCGAGATCGAGGAGGACGAGGAAGACCTCGAGGCGGACGAGGAGGAGGACCTCGGGGACATCTTCGGCGCCGAACCCGGCGAGGACGGCTTCACCGTGTCGGGTACCTGGACGTTCGAGGTGACCGACCAGGAGGCGTGGCTCGAATACGTCAGGCAGCGGCTGGCCGGCGCTCCGGAGGCGCCCCGGCAGTTGAGCGGAGATCCGGCCGAAGCCGCCGCAGCGGTGCTGGCCTACGGGGACCTCTTCGCTCCTCTCGCCGAACACGGTGTCATTCATGTCGACCAGGACTGGACCATCCAGGGCGCGGGTGAGATCCCGGAAGACTGATTCTCCTTGTGAGACTCACCCGGCGGGTATGGGCGGGCGGGGCCGGGCGAGATGAGGACGATCGGTTCGCCGAGCCGGCTCCGCGCCCCCACCAGGAGGCGACGAAAATCGCGCCATCCGATACCGCGCCTGGCGTTCCCCGTGACGCTCTGTCGTGGCCTGACATGAGCTGACATGAGACTCGGGGAGCGTGGGGCAGGGCGGGCAGGCCCCTCCCACCCCGCGCTCCCCGAGTGCTGTGAAGTGAAAGGTTGCCCCCATGTGGCATGGCTGCACACCGGTCCTCGACGACGAGCCCGGCCCGGCCGGGCGGGAGATCTCGGGGTGGCGAGTTCCCGGCGTCGGTGAGATCGACGTCGAGTCCGAGGGCTTTCGGCTGTCCGTGCTGCCCACGGGCGAGACCCTGCGCGTGGAGCTGGCCTTCGCCGCCGCGTACGCCGAGTCGGAGACGGAGCCGTACCGGCCTCTGGGGCCGGTGACGTTGACGCTCGACGACGTACGGTCCATCGCGCTGCACACTCCGGGAGCGCCCTCCGACCCGCTGTGGAAGAGGGTGCTTCGCGGGGACCCGCACGACGAGGTTCTGCGCATGACGTGGGACGAGGACGACGACGTCCTGCATGTACGGGACGGCGGCGTCGTCCTGTCCTGCCGGGGCGGTACATGGCGCTGGGAGACCCGGACCGGCGCGTAGGGTCCTTCACGGCGCGCGCTGTGACACTTCGACACCTTCGCGCGCAGTGCTCAGCAAGAGCACGAACCGGACACGCGATGCGAAGAGGTCGGTGTGGGGCCCCTTATGCCCTTAGCCAACCCCGCCGTTTCTGCCTTGTTCCTGAACGCGCAGGTCATGCGACGGCTGCTTCGGGGGTGCGGGATTCGCAGAAGGTGCCGTCGCGGAGCATCTCGAAGGTGGTGCCGCCTTCGGCTCTGTGGGACGTCACTTCCTCAAGAAGGGGCTCTACCGTTGGTCCACGAAGCGGTACCCGGGCACTGGACGCCACCGCAAGACGGCGCCACGCTCTCACCGGAAGCGGTCGTGGTGGCGGTGGTGAACCTCTGGAACTGATGCTCTGAAGTGCTGGGCGAATACCCAGCCGTACGTCAGGGTATCGCCGAGCGCGGCCGGGCCTGGGATATTCTTTCCGGGCCCGGCCCCGGTGTCCCTTCCCACGCATTCGTTCCCGGTGCTCACAGCACCGCAGGTACCAGTGACGCAGAATCCTCCCAATAGCCTGGACGGCATGAATGACTGAGTTGCAGAAGAATGCTCGCGTATTTCCCGTTCTAGCCTTGATCGCCTTTATCACCGGTGTCGCGTTCACCGTCTTCATCAGCCGCGAATCAGCCGCCTTCCTTTTCGCCGCATCGGCGGTGATGTTCGCTGTTTCCTGGTACTTCGCCCGTGCTTCGCGCGACGCGTCCACCGAACGGAACGACCGGAGCGCCTCGGCATGAGGTCGCGCCGGGTACGGGGCACAGATGCCGCAGTGGCGGCAGGGAGGTCAGAGCGTCGGTGACGACGTGAAGCCCGCAGGGGCAGAAAACCGCTCCGGTCCTGTCTCCGCCCGGCCGCGCCGCGGCTGCGTCACGCCGGGGTGGATCTGACCGGGGCGGTGCCGGCAGGCGGGGGCGCGGGCAAGGGAACCTCAGCGGGATGGGCGCCGCGCACCCGCACTCCATGGATGGTCCTTCGACCAGTCGCACACCACAGGATGATCTATGTTCGGTTTCTACGTTCGGCTCGGCTTCCTGGCAGTGGCCTGGTGTGTCCTGGGCGTGGCCGTATCGCTGGCGGCGACCGCTCTGGGGTGGGCGGACTCACCGACCGTCAAGGCCGCGATCGTCGCGTGGGTGCTGTTCCTCGGTACGGCGGCGAGCGCCAGGCGCCTGTACGACAGCAGGAACACCCGGAACCGTCCCGGACGTCCCGGAGAGCAGGACGACTGAGGGCTTTCGGCCTTCCTCGCTGCCCACCGGAGAGAGGTCCTGCGGGTGGAACGGGGCGCCTCCACGTCCCCGTCGAACTCTGCGGGGCGTGAGACCGTCTGGCCGCGCCGGAGAAGACGGGAGGACAGGAGGCGGACCTGGCCGAGGCGTCTCCTTCGTGGGCACAACGTGTCGGCGCCGACGTGACGTTGCTTCCTTCGCTGAGGAAGACGTCACTGGCCGGCAATACCGGCACGCCCGTCGCCCTGGACAGCGACAGGCACGGTCATCACCTGCTACACCTGGCTCGGTGCCAAACGGCGCGGCGGGGCACGCAGCCGACCGCTCCGGGCACTATTGGAAACGCCGAGGCGGATGCCGCTACAGCCGTGTGCGCGGAATTTACCAGCGGCGCGGGTGGCGCGGCGGCTACCGTACCCACTCTCGTTGGAATCGCAGATGAGCAACCCGTCACGCCGCGAAAGCATGCGGCGACTCTCCGCTCGCTACCCGCTTGGCATGGGGGTACTGGCGGGATCAGCCTGGACATTCGTGTTCTGGCTTTTCCTCGACCCCCCAGGCACCGGTCTTCTGATTACATTCACTGCATTCACGGCGCTCTTCACACTGGCCGCATGGAATGAACGCCGCCGCAGAAAGCGGATGAACTTGCCTCGCTGAAAATCTAGCTCAGAGGACACAAGAGACGGGTAGCACCTGAGCCGGTGGCCGGACCGGCGAGGAGTACCGGACCCGCTCACCGGCTTATTTCTATGCATTCCACGAAGAAGAGGAAGGCTCGGAACTCATAACCCGGGTGCCGGTCGGTGATCACATAGACCTTCGGCCTGCCTGGCGGACCAGGCAGGCCAGGAAGCCGGTGAGCCACAGGGTGCCGCGGGAGGCGATCACGGACCGGGATTCAACCCCACTGGGTGGCGTGGAGGAGCAGGACCATGGCCACGGCCGAGGCGGCGACCAGAACGGCCGTCCAGGTGCACGACTCCAGGCGCCCGCGGCGCCGGCGGTGGGACATCACCAGTCCTCCCCTCCCCTCCGCAGCGGGCAGCCGAGCGGCGGCGGCCAGTCGGCGCGGTCGGTGAGGCGGTGGGCGTGCACGGCCAGGACCGGCGTCGCGTACCGCCAGCCGCCGGGGGCGTCGGCCAGCGCCCGGACCCGGGCCGGATCGTGGTAGGCCAGCGGCGACAGGCAGCCGCGCATCCCGCGCAGCATCGCGGGCACGTCCTGCCCGACCAGCACCCCGTACGCCACCCCCGGCACCATCGGCTCCCGGCGGCGGACGGTCCAGCACAGCCGGTACCAGCCC